>NZ_JBNNUI010000006.1:39570-360539 GCF_050279585.1 Bacillus sp. NPDC094064 | reverse complement strand
AATTTCACCATTTTCAATTTCGGTAATTTGATATAACCATGAAATAACATAATATTTCCGTTTACTCGATTCGTTGTATAAGATTTTCTACTTTTGAATGTAGGAAAATCACTTTGTCCACTAAAAAAATTCTTATAGGCAGTTTGCAAGTTTAATTGAGCGTTAGTCAACGCTAAGGAATCGACTTCTTTCAACCATTCATACTGCGCCTTGTATTTCGCAGGAGGAGGGAATTTTTGTTTCTTTCGTTCTTCCTTGTTCTCTTTGTATGTTTCGTATATTTCTTTCCGCTCAGCCAGCATTTTATTATACACAAAGCGTACACACCCAAAAGTTTTACGAATGAGATGTGCTTGTTCTTCTGTTGGATACAGACGAAACTTGTACGCCTTATTATGCTTTGTCATATCCATTCATCTCACTTTTCGCTTCATTTCCCGTAAGCTATGACGGTGATCACACAACCTGAACAATAACATGATTATTATCTACTTTCATTGTTATACCAAACTTTACCTCTTATAAGACTGCGTATATCAGAGGCGAAATAAATAGGAAAATCAAATGTTTGGCTACGCCAAACCGAAATTCATCTCCCACCTACCGCTAGACTATCGTCTTTCACACGCCCCAGGAAGGAGACTTCTTTCGGATAATGTGTTAAAAAAACAGCTTTTTTCGCATAACCTCTTTCTCACTTCGCATATAGTTTTAATGATGATAAAGGAGGAATGTTCATGTCTCAATATGAAATCGAAAAATATGGACAAGAAGCTGCCCGTTACGAACAGCTTGCTCGTTACTATCAACATAGTAATCCCAAAAAATATGTAGAACTATATATGAAATATTACGATGCTCTTACAAAACTTGTACAGGCATATGAAAAAAGGGATGCACAAGAATCTACTTTACCCTCCCATATAAGAATTTTTCACGCTGCTCCAAACACGCCAGCGGTAGATATTTTAGTAAATGGACAAAAGGTCATTAAAAGCATTTCCTTTAAGCAATTTAGTCCTTATTTATCATTAGTACAAGGTAAATATCGCATAGATATTGTCCCTGTCGGGAACGAAACTCCAATCTTTTCAGCCTTAGTACCAATAATGGGAAATCATACTTATACGCTTGCTGCCATAAATAGTGACAATCATCTACAGTTACAACCTATACTTGATAATACACATTTACCATCTGGTCAAGCGAAAATCCGCTTTGCACACTTTTCTCCCGATACTCCTGTTGTAAATGTAGATTTGAAAGGTGGAGATCATTTATTTGAAAATGTACTATTTAAACAAACAACAGATTTCATACAAGTAAGCCCTGGTACAGCAGATATTGAAGTTTCACTCGCAGATAACAAAGAAGTTCTGTTAACTTTACCTAAATTCGATGTTGAACCGAATGTAATTTATACCATTTCAATAGTAGGTTATTCAACGAAAGATCCTAAATTAGAAGCTGTTATACTTACAAATTAAAACAGTCTACACCATTTATTTGGTGTAGACTGTTTATTTTTGAAATGCAATTTGAAATTCTGTCCAATCGTTATCTGAACGACACATAATAGATCCATTATGTTTTTCTACAATTTGTTTACATACAAATAACCCAATACCAGTTCCTAACTTTTTAGTAGTTACAAACGGTTCAAAAATCGTTTCAACATTTTCTGCCGGAATCATTGGTCCATTATTTTTTATTACAATTCGTATAGCTTGTTCTTCTTCAAATACATCAATGATAATTTTTCGCTCTTCTTTCATTGATTCCAGAGCATCGATTGAGTTCATTAAAATATTTAAAAATACTTGTCTCACTTCACTCCGATAACCAACAAGTGGAATTGGATATGGCAAATTCTTTTCAATTGAAACATTTGCATTGACCAAACTCGGGTATAAGAACTGTATAATATCTTGAAACAAGTCATTAAGCCAAAACCGTTCTGATTCATTCCACATTTCCTTTTTCGATACGAGTAAAAATTGCGAGATTCGAAAATTCAATTGATCTAATTCATGTGAAATGATATCTAAATACGATAAATTAGGATGATCTGTTTTTAACAATTTGACAAATCCCATTATTGAAGTAAGCGGATTACGAAATTCATGTACAAAACTAGCCGACATTTGCCCTAAAATCGTCAGCCTTTCTTTATGTGTTTCATTAATATATTGCTGTTTTTCTTCTAAATTTTTCGTAATAATTTCGGAGTATTTTAAAACGGTATAATAAATTAATTTGTCAAAACAAGTATGTACTTGAGCCATGATTGGTTTTAGTTCACGAGCGCTTACGTCTAATTCACACATCGCTTCAAAAAGTTCATTTCTTCCCACGTTTGCATTATAGACAAAATCTCCAATATTCGCATCTGCCCCCGCACGCTCAATAGCAATTTTCTCGCATAATGGTTGAAGATAATCAATACCTTTATCTTCCATGGTCAGTTCAATAATTAACTCTAATAAATCCTCTCCATTTTGAACTACCTCTTGTTTAAATGGATCTTTTTCGGAAATTATCATTTTGTTTTTCCAGTTCTCTACGAATTGGTGCCTGTTGTTTTTCAAGTGCGAACAAAATACTTCTTTAATATCCTTATCGATTGGAAAAACCCCCATTTCCTCCATTTCCATACGACGAATACCCTTTATATTTTGAATATTAACATAAAAATCGTAATTCGTTAATAGATTATTGTCACATTTTGTTAATATCTGTTGATAAAATTTTTTTTCGTTTCTTTATAAATTGTTACATTCATTCATTCTCCTTTCCTCCCCTTCATTCAAACTTTATTACATTTCATTCGTCTTTTTTTTGCATCCTGCTTCATTCTTGCGTACAATAGAAAATGAAAGGTGTGAAAAATATGGTAAATAAAAATGTGGAAGATTATCTCCAAGAAGGCATTTATGGCCAAAAGCAAAACAAACCCGAAGAACGTAATATGTATTTAACTACATTACGTGAGCGTGTAGAAATCGCTTTAACTATCGGTCAAGTAATGCAAAGTAATGTATATACAGAAGTAACGAGTAGTATGCGTCCTTCTCAATCATTACAAATATTCCTAAATGGTGGCATTGCTTACCCACATTTATCAAAATACATTAAATTAGCAAATGAAAAAAATGTTCCTTTCACAATTGTTCAAAATAAAGGAACAGAAACACCAATCGGTTTAGTACTATCACATAGCACCGCTGTAGATAAAGAACAAATTTATGTAGAAGATACTATTTTCAAACAAGAAATGAAGTAAACGGTACACTTGATTAAATTAAATCGTTCCGAGAAACGTAGAAAAACAATAAAAAAACGAGTATGGAATCGTAAACATTTCCTACTCGTTTTTTATTGCACTGTTTAAGTGCTATCCTACTTTATTTTTTAATACACACTAATTTCATTTCTGTCATTTCTTCTATTGTATATTGAATTCCTTCACGCCCCGTGTCACTTTCTTTCACACCACCAATTTTTAACTCATCAATCGTACGCATTGCTTTGAACAAATTATTCATGAATACTCCTGCTTGTAGACCGTAACGTGAATGATTTCCTTCCTCTATTGCTTTATCAAATCATTTTAATATACACAATAATAATTCATCTAGTGAAAGGTCTGACTTGTGTTATTGTATCATAGCCCTTATCTCTCCAGGAACATTATACTCAAAAAAACTCTGCCATATAGCAGAGTTTACGAACTAATTTGCTCTTGTAACGAAATTTGTTTTTCATCTTCTAAAATAACAATCGATTCTACTATTTTTGTAACTTCTAACCTTTTAATATAATGTCCATCTAATTCTTTCACACAAAATCTATAATTTTCAATTTCGATGGAATCTTCTTCAGCAATCTCTATATTCTTCGTTAAAATCCAACCACCGATTGTATCAACATCATTATCATCAATCGTTAAACCTAATAACGTATTCACTTCACTAACAAGCACTTTACCCTCTAGTATCGTTTTTGTTTCACTAACTTGTTGAATTTCTGGCTGTTCATCCGTATCAAACTCATCTTGAATATCTCCAACGATTTCTTCTAAAATATCTTCAACAGTAACAAGTCCAGATGTACCACCATATTCATCTATCAATATAGCAATATGTGTTCTTTCTTTTTGCATTTTTAAAAACAAATCATGAATAGGGATGGAATCGATAACTAAAATAATTGGCCTAATATATTGTTCTACTTTCTTTTTACTAACTGCTTTATGCTGCACAAAATCTGTAAAAATATCTTTAAAGTTTACAAAACCTATTACGTGGTCTTTGTCGCCATCAACAACTGGATATCTCGTATATTTTTCCTGAGACATTTTTTGTAAAGCTTCTTCAGCAGGCATTTCTTTACTAATAATATGCATCTCAGTTCGAGGTACCATTATTTCTTTTGCAATACGATCATCAAATTCAAAAATTTTATTCACATATTTATATTCAGACTGATTGATCTCGCCATTTTTATAACTTTCTGAAACTAACAACCGTAACTCTTCTTCTGAATGAACCTCATCATGTCCTTTCGGTGGTTTCAGCCCTAGCAACTTCGTAATAAATCGAGCTGATCCATTTAGGAGCCAAATAAATGGGAATGCGATACGATAAAAGAAAATTAACGGCTTAGCAACAAACAAACTTACTTGTTCAGCTTTTTGAATCGCAAATGTTTTTGGGGCCAATTCCCCAATTACAACGTGTAAAAAAGTAATAAACAAAAACACTAAAATTACAGCAAAAATGTCTGCAAGTTGAGTAGAAATATTCCAATTTGCAAAAAGCGTGTCAAACATTTGCTTTAGCGCAGGTTTACCAAACCACCCAATCCCTAGAGCTGTAACTGTTATTCCTAGCTGACAAGCAGATAAATATTCGTCTAAGTTTGTAATGACTGTTTTGACCGATGTTGCGCCATTATGTCCCTCTGCAATTAAATAGTCAATTCGTGAACTTCTCACTTTAACAATTGCAAATTCTGCTGCAACGAAAAATGCCGTTAAGGCAATTAAAACAATCACTATACTTATACTATATATGTCCAAATACTTTTCCTTACTTACAGTGTAAGCAAGGAAGCCACCTCCTACTTAATTTTATTCAAGTGAAGTAAGCATTCTAATACTCTAACAAAATTCTACATTAGCAACCACCTTTTTATATATTATATGCATACATAAAAAAGATATTTATCATTATGATAATCTAATTCATTTACCCTCGTCAAATCAAATTATTTTAACTCTTAAGACAAAATACTGTTATATAAACGATATATTCTTCACAATTAAATTTCGTGAAAAAACACTTTCTTTGCCGATTCCCCACTTCTTTTGTCACACCAGAAGGGAACTTACTTCATAGATCGAAATCATTCAACAGGATATATATAGGAGGGATTATTTTGGAATATAAAACACCATTTATCGCAAAAAAATTAGGTGTTAGCCCAAAGGCTGTTGTCCGGATTGCACAACAATTAAATCTTACAATAGAAAAAAATAAATATGGTCACTTTATTTTTACACAAAATGATTTAGAACAAATGTTAGAATACCATCGTTCTCAAATAGAACAGACTCAAACCTCTCAGCCTACTCAAAAAACATCATCAAGTGATGTTGAAGAATTAAAAACTCAAGTAAACACAATTGCTCAAAACTCATCATCGAATGATTTGGAGCAACTCGCTTCTCAGTTAAACACCATTACGAGAAGGCTAGATCGTATGGAAGAGCAAATGCAAGATAAAGCAAACGATGTCGTTACGTATCAACTCTTACAGCATCGCCGCGAAATGGAGGAAATGTTAGAACGAATTCAAAAACTAGAAGCTGCCCTTAAGAAAGAAGAACCAATATATATTACTCCCGATTCAAAACCGTCATATGAAAGAGAAAAGAAGCCAAAGCGTCGTAAAATGATTTTTAGTATATTTGGATTATAATTTTTAGACCCTTATTAAAATAATAAGGGTCTTTTTTTATGAAGAATTATATTCTATTTACACATCATTATCTATACTTATACATATTCACTTCTCTTTATTTTGTTAACATAATATTTTTACTGTATTCTGCAATTAATGCCTGTGCCTGAGCATTCCCTTGAATCACATCACGAAATTCTTTTAAAGAATACAAATGCGTAACTCCTTTTCGTGCATGAATTCGAACTGGTACACCTTGTAAAGTATCATGAAACTGAAATGGACTATCTATCGGTTCAATTGGGAAACCGAGTGTGAGTAAATACATATACATTCTTTTTGTTACTGCTGCAATATACCATTCCGCTTTCGTTTCTAACGCATGCATAAATAAAATAGCTGTTAACCTTTTGAAATGTCCTCTCCCGCGTGACGTTTTCGCAATACTTAACTTACCTATTTCATACACATTTTTCAAATCTTTCACTAATTCATTTTTAGAAAACGGATAGAAAAACTCAGAATTTGATTGTTCGGGTACCGTATACTTAATACATTCTACTGTACCAATATGATGATCATCTTCTATTAATAAAAATCGTGATGGATTTAAATTACGTTCTACAAACATTAAGTTTCTTTCTTCACAAAAATCTCCCCATAGTTGCTCGAACCAAAAATGTTCTTCCTTTGTTTGAACACGCTGGAACATATTTAACCGCCTTTCCCATCGTTGCTCTGTTTTTTGACAACGCTTTCACTATCTATCATATAAGAACAAACCTTCGTATGCAACTAAAAATATTTATGACTTATTATATTCTGCAAAATGAATTAAATTCCAACATAATCGTCTTTTATCCCGCATGCACAATTCTATTCAAAACATCTGTGTATCCCATTACAAATTCAAAACACATCGCGCATCTGTCCATATAGCATATAATTCTTCTTAATCTAAAAAAATCCTTTATAAAAAAGGATTTCTTTTACTTATTTACACTTTTTAACCATTTATCAAAAATTTGAACCATCCCATGTTTTCCAGCTAATTTCTCTTCCCCTTGTTTCGTTTTATATGGATATAATTGCAAGAAAACACCACATCCAGATTCAATTTTTTTACTATGCATATGACTTCCTGGATATACACAAATGACTTCATAAATTGCCCTTCGATGAAATACTCGCTTTCCATTCTGTTCTTCTACGTACTTTATAGACCAGTACTTATACATTTGCTCAGTTGCTTTCGTATTTCCAACGTGCTGAAAAATATTGTACATTGGGCTATACTTCACTTCAATAATAATAGAAGATTTATATACGTATTTCTCTTCCTCCCTTACATAACAGTCTAAGCGAATATCTGGCTTTTTTGTGTCTTCACCATTATAAAAATTACTCCCCTTACTTAATGCAATAAGAGGATGTGTTTCAATTAAGTCATTAAATGCGACATGCACCTTTATATCATCTTGATGTAAAATTACTGTCGTTCCATCTTGTAATCCATCTACATAAAAATGTTCTTGTATTTGCTCACGAATGGAATGCTTCGCTTCAAAACCCATTTGCTCCAGCATTGAAATAACGATAAAAAAAGCGTAATATTCATACACTAAAAACGTTGGTTTATATACAAATAATAAAGATGGTGATTGATCTGTATGTTGTGGAAGTAAATCTAAATAATGCAGTAATTGCTGATGTGGTATAGGTAACTCATTTGCATTCATGTGACCTGTTTCAGAAACTTCTCTCCAAAATGGAGAATACATTAAAGTTTTAAAGTATTGTACACTTTCATGCACAATATGCGCTAATATTTTATACTCTTGTATTTTCACAGAGCTTTTCCTTACATCCGCTTCTTTTAGTAAATGTATATTTTTATATTTTTGCTTCTCTCTATCGGTCACAGATCCATTTCGCTCAATTGTTTGCATGATCGTTTTAACAGCTTGAAATTCTTCTGATTTTTTCTTTTTTGCTCTTTCTAAAATTTCAATTGTTTGACGTAAAAAACTTTCCGCTTCAAGTAAATACTGATAAAATTGCAACGCTTTAAATTTAAGAAATGCATTTTCCTTACTATTTTTTTGTTCTATAAACTTACGGTTATAATATTTTGCATAAGGTTTTCTTTCTGCCATTATAGTTCCTTTTCTCGTTGCCTTTCGTTCCTTTGTTTCCCATTTATATTCATGTGTAAATTTAAAATTCGATTCTATCTTCTTAAAAATTCGCTTTATCTTTTTCATTTTTTGCGGCAACTTTCTTAGTAACACTAAATAAGAAGAGTCCTCAATATCGCTTAGTGCAGAGAACGTCTTTTTATAATATCCTCTATCTAAAATTAACTCATTTAAAATGGACTTTACATAGTTTTGAATCATTTCAAATTGATCATCAAAAAAATTTTTTGGTACGACTTGAAAAGCACCATAATACGTTTTCTCTTCTATACGCACTTCAAAATGATACAAACCACATCGCCATGGATAAAAGAACTCTGTTTTCCCGTGTTCATATATTAATACCTTTTGTTTTTTTTCATTTATTTCGTACTGTGACTCTTTTATATTTTTCTGTCCCTCATATACTTTATTCCATATAAACGTTATATTCATTGGATTCTCATAATAGTAATGCAATCTAATCGGTTTTAATTCTTGTATTTTATAAATACATTGAACTAATGCTGTAGTAGATGTACAAAGACGGTTTAATAAAATATGATCCCCTTTTCCTTCTGTTCCAATAATTAATTTCAATACAAAAGGAAGTGTTTCTTTCGTATCAACAATTTCTGTTTTATACTGCTCTTCATTTCGCATATCCATACAACTCCAGTTCTCTACGTTTTTCTCTTATATATGCTAAAGAGTGTTCAAATGTAGAGACTCTGTTTGCAAGTGGAGATTGCAAAAGAGGTACTAAAGTCGCTCCTCTTTTTACTTCTTCAGAAAGTAATGAACCAACCGTCATTTCGGTCCCTCTTAATTTCGTCAGTACACGTTGCTTTATTTGTAAATCAAAACCCTCTTCCCTGCTGATCATATAAGAATGATTATTTTGGAACGGTATATTTTGCAAGTAAGTAGCAATTGCATTTGCACACCGAAAAGAAATTCCCTTTGACGTATCATGTGATGACAATACAGCATGCAACTTATCTAATAGCTCTAACTCTTCCTCAGAAAACACCTCAATCATCGCTTTATTTCTAATCCAATTTATCCGAAATTCTCCCGCTGTTACTTTCAGAGGGGGTTGTAATACAACTTTCTCTTGTGCTATGCCCATCTCACAAAACGGAATTTTTTGTAAAGTAATTAAATTTGTTCGATCTAATAATCGATCGGAGAGCTCTTTCGTTGTTTCATCAAAATTTACAGTACCTACAAATATAATATTTTCTCCGATTTCAATTGTTGATGGAATTTCGTTTTCTACCCCCTGCGCACCCTCATACAAATTCAACATACGATTTTTCTGTTCAAGTTGAAGAACAGATAAAAATGGTGTAAACCAATGCTCAATATGTGACATGTTCATTTCATCAAAAACGATGATATACAATTGATTTTGATTTTCTTTCGCCTTCATTAACGCTCTAACTAACTTTGTTTCACTTTCTATAAAAGTACCATTTGGATGAAGATATCCAAGCAAATCATGTGGTTCTTGGTACGAAGGAGAAATCGGAATCCAAACCAACTCTTCCCCATAGTGTAATCCAAGTGCTTCTGCATAAGCTTGCACAAAACGTGATTTTCCAACGCCTGGTATGCCACCAAGGATCGTTAACATATTTGTTTTTACACTGATATGGAAGTTATAAATATCCGTTTCATCCAAGTATAGTCCTTTATTGCGCACCATATTTTGTACATACTGTAAAAAGGATAATTCACGCTCATCCCATTCCCATTCATCTTTTTGTACTTTTATATCCTCTATTTCAACCAGCTTACCTTCTTCAATAATTCGTTTTTTTAATTGCCCATACACTTGATCACTTACAAAATACAATTGGTCTTCTACCGCTATTTCTACATGCTTCATCCAATCATTAAATTCTATATATTTACATTCCCGATTTTGTTCAAAATACGCAATGGAACTAATTGATGACTTTAATGATATATTTCCATATAACCTTCCATTGTGCCACAATAATTCAGGAGGCTCAAAGTCTTTCGGGAATTTTGGCATAAGAAATGATAAATAACCTTTACTAAGTTTTCGTTCTAAAGACTCTCCTTTTTTGTAATCGGAAACTTTAGGCGCTGGAATCATTTTATAGCCAGTTGCTATTTCTCTCGGTTCCTCTGTACATATTAACTCCACGTATACATTTCCTCTTTCATAGTAGAGACGAAACATGACCAATTGCTTTTCTAACTTTCTCTTCTTTAATTCCAAAAAGATTTTTTCATTTTTTTTATTGCTACATAAACCTTCAAATACATAATGTTCATTTTTAAATTGTTCTTGTAAAGTAAATGGTACCGGTGATAAACATTGTACGAAGAAATTTTCTCCATTCTTCTCTCTCTCCGCTTTTGCAAATATTCCGATAAACCTCATATAGTACATTCGTTTTATAAAACTTGGCTGAAGAGCTTTATGTAATTTCACCTTAGTCACCTTCTTTTTTTCATACTATTCTTAGTGTATGAAAGAAAAGAAAAACTAGAAATAAAAAACCTGACGTTATCCGCCAGGTTCATAATTAAAACGTATTTTAATGAGAAGGAAATGCTTTTTTTTCCTGTAAAATAGCATTGTGAGCAATTTTCATCTTAGCAAGTACGTATCGTAATCGATCTTCTGCATTTTCATCTTTATTTTGCTGTAATCCCGCTAAATTCTCTACAGAACTCGCTAAATTTTCAATCACTCCTCGTAGTTCAGGATGATGATTAAAAAAAGATTCTTGTACTAATACTTTCCTTAACTCGCTGGCTAAATCAATTATTCGAGACAACTGTTCTTTTTCTTCCATTTTCATCCCTCCTGAATATCTTATGTATTAAATATTCTCCAAACAAAGAAAAAAGCCCTTTAAATGAAAAGGACTTTTACATTTTTATATTTCCAGTTAACAACATATAAAGTGATGTGAAAGCTGCAACAACAATTGCCCACATTACATATCTCTCTATACCTGTAAAACAACGATTCCCTTTTTCTTTTCTTGCAAACACGTAAACAACAATCCCGATTCCATATACAATTGAAACGAGCAATAAATTCTTTAAACCAGCTGCATAAATAAGCCATACAGAGTAAATTGAGGCAATTAAAGCTAATGCGCCATTTTTTACTTTTGCATCTTTTAATTCATTTGTAATGACTAATTTGAATTGGAATAATGCTGATAATAAATATGGTAATAAAATTGATGTTGATGCAATGAAATACATAATTTGATATGTTGATTCTGAAAACAGAACGATTATAAATATAATTTGGGCAACACCATTTGAGATCCATAAAGCCATGTGAGGTGTTTGCTTTTTATTTGTTTTCGTAAAGACTTTCGGAAACACACCATCTTTTCCTGCTACATGAGAAATTTCAGAAACAAGTAAAAACCAACCAATTAGCGTACCGACTAGTGAAGCAACTAAACCGATGTTAATCGCAACTGCCCCCCACGGTCCAACAACATGCTCTAATACATGTCCCATTGACGGCGTTTCTAAAACGGAAAGTTCTCCTCTTGTCATCGCTCCCATTGATAAAACTGAAATTAAAATATATATAGACATTACTAAAATTAATCCAAGTACTGTCGCTTTTCCAACGTCTCGGCTATTTTTCGCTCTTCCCGATAACACAACTGCTCCTTCAACCCCAATGAACACCCAAAGAGTTACAAGCATTGTATTTTTCACTTGACCAAGTACAGAGGAAACTGAAATTGTTCCTTCTCCCCAAAAGTCATGTGTAAATGTATCCCAGCGAAACGCCGTTACCATTACAACAATAAATAATACAATCGGAACAAGTTTTCCTATTGTTGCGATCACATTCATAATGGAAGCTTCACGAATTCCAAATAAAATTAGAAAATGAAGTGTCCATAATAAAAGTGAGGCACCCACAATTGACGCAACATTATTTCCTCCTTTAAAAATCGGGAAGAAATAACCTAATGTACTAAACAGCAACATAATGGTTGCGACATTTCCTAATATTCCTGCTAGCCAATATCCCCAAGCACTATTAAATCCAATATATTCCCCGAAACCAGCTCGTGCATAACTATAAATTCCACCCTCAAGCTCCGGTTTTTGTCTTGCTAATGTTTGATATACGAGCGCAAGCGGGATCATTCCCATCGCTGTAATACACCAACCAATTATTGTTGCACCACTATTTGCTCCTACTGCTAAATCATGTGGTAAGCTAAAAACACCGCCACCAACCATTGTTCCAACTACTAATGCGATTAACGGAAAGAATCCTAACTTCTTTTCTATTTGTACCACCCCATCTGTCATTCTAGGTGCTATGTTCATTCAACTATTAAAGTCACCTTTTTCTCTAATAGACGTCTCTCTTATATTTTTTCAGGAAAACATTACTTATTCTAAAAGAAAATGAAGAAAAATGGAATACTTTTTTGAAAAAATGTATAAGTATGCATGAAAAAACCGTTCATTTTGTAATAAACGGTCATTTCAAACAGATAAAATTGTATATTTATTGTAAAATTAACGAAGTAACTTTTCTTTTTGTAAAAATTGTTTTGCAACTTCTTCGCTACTTTTACCATTCACATTTACTTCATAATTCATTTTTCGCATTTCTTCATCTGTAATTTTTCCAGATAATTTATTTAATACTTTTTCGAGTTCAGGATATTTCTGTAGTGTCTCTTTTCTTAGTAATGGTGCCCCTTGATAAGGCGGGAATAGCCCTTTATCATCTTTTAGCACTTTCAGCCCATATTGTTCCAATTCACTATCTGTTGAATATGCATCGATTACGTTCACATCACCTGATTGAATTGCACTATAACGCAGCTTCGGTTCCATCGTTTTAACATTTGAAAACTTATAGTTATATAATTTTTGCATTCCCTTATAACCATCTTCACGATCCGCAAATTCTAATGTAAATCCTACTTTAGCATTTTGTGCAATATTTCCTAAATCAGAAATTGTATTTATATTATTTTGATCTGCTATTTTTTTCGGCATAGCTAGTGCGTATGTATTGTTATACTCCATTGGCTTTAACATAACCATATTATATTTCTTTTCCATTCCAATACGAGCTTGTTCATATACTTCATCACGATTTGTACTTTTCGGTTCTTCTTTCACAAAAGTAGATAAAGCTGTTCCTGAAAACTCTGGGTATATATCTACTTCACCTGATTTTAACGCTTCAAATACAAATGCTGTTTTTCCAAGGCCAGGCTTTAATTCTACTTGTAAATCTGTATCCTGCTCAATAAGTTGCTTGTACATTTGAATTAAAATTTCTGGTTCAGATCCAAGTTTTCCGGCAATAACTATGTCGTTCTTTTGTGTATTCCAAAGAAATGGCGAAGCAATCATTACGCCAACAATACATATCGTCAATATAACGCGCTTATATGAGCGTTTTGGACTCTCAAGCATACGTAGCACTATATCAAAGAATAAAGCGAGTAATGCGGCTGGTACGGCCCCTAAAATGATAAGCGCATGATCATTCCGATCGATACCAAGTAATATGAGCTTACCGAGCCCACCAGCACCTATTAAAGCTGCTAATGTAGCGGTTCCAACAATTAATACCATCGCCGTACGAATACCCGCCATAATAATCGGTAATGCAAGTGGAAGCTCTACCTTCCACAATCTTCTCCAACTATTCATCCCCATAGCTCTTGCTGCTTCAATTAAAGATTCGTCTAATTCCTTTATTCCTGTATATGTATTTCGTAAAATAGGTAATAGTGCATACACAACTAATGCGATAATGGCTGGAAGTTTTCCGATTCCTACTAACGGAATTAATAGTCCGAGTAATGCAAGTGATGGCACAGTTTGCATTACTGCAGAAGTTCCTATTATAAATTCAGCCATTCGTTCTTTTCTTGTTAACAAAATGCCAAGTGGCACCGCAATAATTACTGCAAAAAATAGTGAAATAAGTGATATTTGCAAATGCTCACTTAATGCACTTATCAATTCTATTTTTCGTTCTTGGAACGTTTGAATCAAATCAGTCACTGTTTAACCTCTTTCCTTCATTTGTTCAACAATATAATTGACAATATGACGACTTGTTAACATACCAACATATTGACCATTTTCTTCAACTGGCACTGATTCTTCAGCTTGTAAGCGAATTAGTGCTTCTTGTAAAGGTGAATGTAAAGATAAAGCAATCCCTTCAACTCGTGTACGATTGTCTAGCGGCAATACACCTTCTATACTCATTCCCTCATACCAAGGTCGGCCACGATTTCCAATGAACTCCTCAACAAACTCATTTTTCGGATTATGTATAATACCTTCAGGAGTATCTAATTGGACAACTTTTCCTTCTTTCATAATACAAATACGATCCCCAAGTGATAATGCCTCTTGCATATCATGCGTTACGAACACAATTGTTTTTTGAATCTTTTTTTGTAACTGTACAATATCCTTCTGAAGTTGTTCCCTACTTAATGGGTCTAATGCGCTAAACGGTTCATCCATAAGAACAATTTTCGGGTTTGCGGCTAATGCCCGTACGACACCGACACGTTGTTTTTGCCCTCCTGATAATTCATCAGGCATACGATCGCGATATATATCTGGATCTAGCCCGACCATCTGTAACAACTCGTCGACACGAGCTTTTATTTCCTCCTTGCTCCACTTTCTCATTTCAGGAACAACTGCAATATTTTCAGCAATTGTCATATGGGGAAACAAAGCGATTTGCTGCAACACATATCCTATATCCCAACGTAATTCGTTTATATTATATTGTTGAATATCTTTTCCATCGATTAATATTGAACCTTCTGTCGTTTCAATTAAACGATTAATCATCTTCATTGTCGTTGTTTTCCCGCAACCACTCGGTCCAATGAGAACAAAGAATTCTCCCTTTTGAATTTCTAAATGCAATGAATCCACTGCTTTTGCGCCATCATACGATTTTGACACATGATTAAACTGAATCACAAACACAACTCCTTTATTGTTGTTTCCTTTATTTTGATGGAATATGGAATTCTTTTCAAATGATACGCTTTAAAATTAAAAAAGAGCTCCCATTTGAGCCCTAACGATCGAACAGTATTGTTTTCATAATAGCAGCATATTCACGTACATACATTTTTCTCTTAGAACGCATTGGTGTTTCAGCAGCTAATGCCTCCATCTTCATTCCTAAGCGTTTTGCAATTATTTTCGTTCGATATAAATGATACGTATTACTAACAATTACTGCATGCTCTACATCATATAAATCCATACTAAACTTTACATTTTCATACGTATTTGTCGAACGGTCTTCCATTAATATACGACTCTCATCTATACCGTGTACCATTAAGTAGTTTCTCATACTGTGAGCTTCCGGTATATCTTCATCTTCTCCTTGACCACCTGAAACAATTACTTTTACCTTAGGATGCGAATGTAAATATTCCAACGCTACATCTAACCGATTTTGAAGAGATAAAGACGGTTTATCCCCGAATAACTTTGCACCTAATATAAGAACGTATGGAGAGTGATGACTCAACTTTTCACGAGCAACTTTCTTCATTCGAAACGTCATATAAAGGATGTATAGTGGAGGTAATAATAAGATTATAAGTAATATCCATTTGTTCATATATACGTTTGCACTCCCTTTCTTTTTATTATATAGAAAAAGAAAGGAAGGCAGAAGTGTTTTTTAAACGATCGATTTATTTGAAACACTCGCTTCGAATTTACGTTTTGAGATTACATAATTTATAGCAATTCCTAACGAAAGGATCAATATGAAACTTAGCAAATAAAACGGTACCATTACACCTACTTTAGAAACACCAGCTGTAAACAACATTAACAATACAATTCGAATTCCTGTGCCAATTAATCGAAATAAGCTATCCACTCTTCCCATTACTTCATTTGGAATTTCCTCCATCATCAATACATTTCTTGCTACTCTTGTCCCAGCATTTCCAATCGCATGAAAAATTGCTAGTCCATATAATAACATTATGGAAGGTTCAATCACCATTGCGGTAATTGAAATTATATAAATACCCATCGTCATGACGATCGAAACTTCTGTTTTGACATATTTCATTATGAGTGGAATACTTATCCCTGCGATAACAGCTCCAACACCATACATCATACTTTGTTTCGCGTATACAGAGGCATTAGCTTTTAATATATCTGAAATATAAACCGGGATTAAATAATTTGCCATCATGACACCTATAAACGGCATGTAAGTCGCAAATAAAAACCAAAAGAGCTTAGGACGTTTTTTCATAAAGTGAATCCCTTCGAACAATTGCTTCTTAAATGTTACTTTCCTTTTTACTGCTTTTTTCTTTACATACGGTATACATAAGAAAAGAAAGAATGCTCCTATAAAAGTTAACATATCTACTAATAAGATCCATTTTAAAGAAATGATCTCGATAAGAAAGCTAGCAGCCGCTCCTGCAATAACTTGTGTTAACTGTCCTTGTATTTCCATCGTTCCACTTAAACTTTTATAATGTTCTGCTTGAAATATTTCTTGGTTAAAGGCAAATATCGTAGGATAAAATAATAGATAGTAGAATGACCCCGCTATATAAATGAGAATATAATGAATAGATTGATAAGATTGCCCTGCAAATCCCCATATAACCATTATCCCAATTACGGCTATTCCAATCCCTTCGTTACATAACAATAAAGATTTTCTTGAAAAACGATCAATACTTTGCCCGATAAACGGTGTTAATAAAAACATAATAAGAGTTGAAATGATTGAAACATAACCGAATGTTGTATCTCCTCCACTTTCTTTAATTAACAACCACGGAATCGTTATCATAACAATCCCAGAACCAATAGCGGATAAACTATTGGCTCCTAGAATGTAATACAAGCGAGGATCTTTATAAATAGATGACATATTACTCAACTCCTAGTTGTTTTTTCACCTCTTTATATACGCTCATATACGCTTTTAATTCTTTAACTAAATCGTGAATTAATGGTTTTGCATCTTCTCCAAGTTCACCGTCTTGCACATGAAGTCCATCAAGCACAACTTGTTTTGGAATTGCATTTGCGTAAACACCTCTAGCAACCGTACGCATACTATTTAATGCGTTAATTCCTCCTTTACCGCCTCCTGCAACTGCTAACAAAGCGACAGGTTTATGAATAAATTCACTGCTACTTAAGTAATCTAACGAATTTTTCAGCGCTCCACTCATCGCATTATGATATTCTGGTGTACATAATACTACACCGTCCGCTGCTTTCACTAACGCTTTTAATTTTTTTACTGCTTCTAAATCACGTTGCGATTCTTCACCGTTATATAAAGGCAATTCCTCTACTGCTAAATCATATAACTCCCCTTCAAATTGATCTGCAATATATTTTGCCACTACACGAGTTCTACCGAATTTTCTTGGTGTACCGTTAATAACGACTAGTTTCATACTTATTTCTCCCCTTTGTTTTTAAGTTATATTTATATATTATCAGAAATTTCTATACAAAACACAACATAAAGAGGGAACTAGCTTGAGAAAATAGTATGATAGACGTAAAAAAAACTCATACTTTCGTATGAGTTCTTCACAATTTATTTTTCCTCTTTTATTGCTCAGTATACTTATGCTTTCTTTACAGCTTTTTTATTAGCAAAAACAAATATAAGCCCTTTCTTTCCACTTGTATACAATCATAATTTCTCTCATTAACATGAAAGGTTATGGGATATGAAACAAAAATGAAAGAACTATATTCACTACTACAAACAAATTAAGGAAAAATGAAAAGGCATGAATCCAGTTAAATACCGGACTCATGCCTCGAAATTACCGTTCTATTATTTAAAAAGATTCGCACGACAATGATTTAAACGAAGTGAATTATTTACAACCACAACCGTGTTGTTTAAAATCGATAACCATACGTCCTTGAATTCTACCTTCTTCCATTTCTTTGAATACGTCTTGTACTTCATCTAGTGGACAAGTTTGGACAACCGGCACTACTTTTTCTTCTGCACCAAACATAAATGCTTCCTCTAAATCCTTACGTGTACCGACTAAAGAACCAACTACTTCAATTCCATCTAGTACAAGTCGTGGAATATTTAAGTCCATAGTTTCTACTGGTAAACCTACCGCAACTACTTTACCGCAAGCACGTACCGCATCAACTGCTGAGTTGAAGGCTACTTTAGAAACTGCTGTTACTACAGCAGCATAAGCGCCACCGAGTTCCTCTTGTACAATCTTATCAGCAGGCCCTTGCGTAATTGGATTGATAGTCATATCAGCACCAACCTCTTTTGCTAAGGCTAGTTTGTCATCATTAATATCTACTGCAATTACCTTTGCACCAAATACATGTTTAGCATATTGGATAGCTAGGTTACCTAATCCACCACAACCATAGATTACGATAGGTTGACCTGGTTTAATATCTGATACTTTAATAGCTTTATATGTAGTTACACCTGCACATGTAATTGATGATGCTTGAGCAGGATCTAATCCTTCTGGTACTTTCACCGCGTAATCAGCTGTTACGATACACTGTTCAGCCATACCGCCATCTACTGTATAACCAGCATTTTTAACTTCACGACAGAATGTTTCTCTACCAGTTACGCAATATTCACAACGTCCACAAGATTGGAACATCCATGCAATACTTACACGATCACCAATCTTAAGTGAAGTTACATCATCAGCAATTTTCGTAACAATACCTACACCCTCGTGACCAAGGATGCGGCCATCCGTGTTACCAAAATCATGATTCGCAACGTGCAAGTCAGTGTGGCAAACTCCACAATACTCTACATCTACTAACGCTTCGCCTGAGCGTAACGGACGTAATTCTTTTTCAACAATTTCAATGTTTGCTTTACTATTTTTATTAACGACTACTGCTTTCATATGTGATCTCCCCTTTAGTGTTTTAGAATTTCAATGAGTTTATCTCACAACTTCTGCCTTCACTGTTTTGGTCAATTATTGTACCAAATTTAAGTGTTCAATCATCATTACATGTTCATCATAACATGTAATTTCGCAAGCATATTGTAAAATATTGAACAATATTTGAATTTTTAACCAAATAGTTTTTTAAATAGAGTAGATCTAGTGATTATATCAACAGATTATTAACGAATATAAAAAAGCTCCTCATAAGAAGAGCTTTTTTATATTCGCTTCATCGAAATTAATTGCTCCTATATGTTCTGTCATAACATGTGACACAATTATTCATACTTATTATTAGTTTCCACCATGTTTCACTGCATATAATGCAGCTTGTGTCCGATCATCTACTTCCAATTTAGCTAAAACATTTGAAACATGTGTTTTCACAGTTTGTTCTGTAATATGAAGCGCTGCTGCAATTTCCTTATTACTTCTTCCTTTCGCAATTTCACGAAGTACCTCTTGCTCCCTTTTCGTTAACATAGCAAAAGGATTCTCTTTTTCTTTTTTTACTGCTGATTGTCCTAATAATGCAGGTGTTACTTTCGGATGGAAATTCGCATTTCCTTCATGTACTGCAATGATAGAAGCGACAAGTTGCTCAGGTTGTACTTCTTTTAATTGATAACCATCTGCTCCAGCTTCGAGTGCAGGTAAAACATAATCTTGCTCTGAAAAACTACTTAGCATAAGTATCTTTATCGTCTCATCGTATTCTTTCATACGTTTTGTCGCCTCAATTCCGTCCAGCTTCGGCATAGATACGTCCATTAATACGACATCCGGTTTTTCTTTTTGCACAAAACAAAGTGCCTCTTCACCATTTTCAGCTTCCCCAATAATTTCAAATTCATCTCTTGTTTTCAAAAAGAATACAAGTCCTCTTCGAACGATATGATGATCCTCCGCTAATAGCAATTTAATCTTCACCTATCTTCTCCCCCTTCAAACCGGTAATTGAATTTCTATTTTTGTACCCTTTTTCGGCTCTGTTGTTATTTGAAACGATCCCCTCATTAATTCAATTCGTTCCTTCATACTTTTCAAACCAAGTGCGGACTCTCTTACTTGCTCTTGAATAAATCCTATTCCGTTATCTTCTATGTAAAAATGTAACTGGTTATTTTCTATCTTTAAATGAACATACACCTTTTCACACGAAGCATGTTTTTTACAATTATGTATCGCTTCTTGACTAATACGCCATAATACTTCTTCTATTTCATCTCCAATTGAGACCATTCCATCAATTCGAACTTCCACATGAATCCCTAACAGCTTTCCGTAATTTTGAACCGCTTCTGCTAATCCTTTTTCTAATCCTTCCGGCCTTAATTGCCAAATTAAAAGCGTCATCTCTTGTAATGCTTCTTGTGATAAATCTCCAATATAACTTAACATCTCTTGTAAGTCTCTATCTTCTGTCATATTTAGAGTACCTTTCGCTGTTAACATAATGGAAAAGAGCAGTTGTTTAACGGAATCATGCAAATCACGAGCCAATCGATTTCTTTCCGCTACAACAACGTACTTACGTTCTTTCTCGACTAATTGAATACGTTGTATTGTCGTTCCTATTTGAAATGCAATCGATTCTAGTAATGCTAACTCTTCCTCTGAAAAATGTGTTTTATGAGGCGCAGCCACATTTAATAGACCGAATTTCTCCGATCCAGATCTTAACGGGATTGTTGCATGATGTGTAACATCTTCTGTTTCGCCCCAATTACATTCAATTGCATCTTCTATTCGCTTACATTCAATAATATTAGTCGCTTTTTCCAATCTTCCATTCACAAAACGCTCTACACACCAACAATCCCCTTCACACATTGGCTTCTTTTCTTGCCATGTAAGAGCTGGTGGTAAGTTTTGATCTACAAGCATTCGGTGTTCTCCACTTTCATCAATAAAGAATATCCATCCTGTTTGTAAATTCATAACTTGTAACAATGTATGTAATACTTTTTCTAACATATCCTGTAAATTTGTTGCTTCATTTAATAATTCCGCAATTTCTTTTAATGCTTCTAAACGATGTATCTCTTTTTCATCAAATTTCATTCTCATCACCAATTATCATTATAACATTAAGAAATTTCTAAATTCTACAAATAAAAAAGAACTGAATTCTCCTTCAGCTCTTTTTTCTATATGGACTAATTTATTATTGTTTTTCCTTCCAGTCTTGATAGCGTAACCCTTGCTGCTAAACTACATCAAGAACTGAAAATATCTTTAAAAAAAAAGAGAGAACTCAGCTTGTTTTCTTTAACTATCTGATAAAGATTGCCCCCCATGAATAGGTTGTAAACCTTCAGTAGTAACGAACATGTTCGCAGCTGGCATTTGCACTTGATTTTTATGGAACATAGACATTAATTCAAATCTCACTTGTCTAGAAGCCTCAAAATAATCTTCTGGCTTTATCAAACCTATAATACAAAATTCGTACCCAACATATTTAAGGTTAGGATTTAAGTCTGTAACACCAACATATTTAAATGGTTCAACAGCCTCATCCTCTACTCTATAAAGACTTTGATCTAATTTTTCATTGCAATTAACACAAACTTCTTCTAACAATTCCTTAATTCTTGTAGGATCTTCCTGATAACTTACCGTGATCCGCTCAATAACTCGCATCCATCCTTTATTAAAATTTTGTATCGTTCTGATTTCTCCGTGTGGTATCGTGAGAAGTTTTCCTGACCATTCACGAATTTGCATAAAACGAATACTAATTTCCTCAATCGTTCCTGAATTTGTTCCGTTAAAAGTAACAAAATCGCCAACACGAAACTCTTTATCCGCTAATCTTGCGAATCCCAATATAACATCTTTCAGCATCTGTTGTGCAGCAAAACCGATGACAACTCCAGCTATCCCTGCACCTGCAATAATACTTTTTATATCTACAAATTGGCTAATTAAATATATGATAAGACTGATGATAATGATATATCTAAAAATAGATCGAATTACACTTTGTATCGTCTGCTCTACCTCTTCATCAAAAAAACTTGATTTTTTAAAAAACCAATCAATACTGCGGTTTATAATAAAAGAAATAATGATTAGAACTAAAGCAAATAGTAAAAATCTTAAAAGTAAAAACTCCCTTACATAATTAAAAAACTCTTCAGTATACGTTAATACACTCATCCATCCACTTCCTTACCTAATGAAAATTTCATGCAGCGCTGATTTATTATTAATCCTTTTTAATCATCTCAAATTTTTTCTAGAAACACCTGTCATTCTGATTCGAAATATCACTTTCTTAACTTATGTATTTTACTTTTCATCCTCATTCCATCTTCAAAAATATTCTCCTTTAATTAAATAGTTCATTAACCAATCTAGATGCCCTTTCCTTTTCACTATAAATATACCCTTTTTAATCGCTAAAAGGAATAAATTCACATGACATCGAATATTTCATTTGGTAATTTAAAATCTTATTATTCGTGGAGGGCACAACCAATGGGATATATTGAAGAACTAAGAGAAGTTGTTGGATCAAGACCACTCAATCTAGCAGGCGTTGCTGTAGCTGTTTTCAATAAACAAGGACAAATACTACTACAACAAAGACGAAATGGTATTTGGGGTGTTCCTGGAGGTTTTGTGGAGCTTGGTGAATCAACAGAAGAAGCAGGAAGACGAGAAATACTTGAAGAAACAGGTATTGAAATTGGTACACTTCAGTTAGTAAGTGTATTTTCAGGTAAAGAATTTTTTGTACAATTACCAAATGGAGATGAGTTTTACCCTATTACAATAGCTTACCTTTGCAAAGACATTACAGGCGGTATGTTAAAAGCTGATGGAGTTGAATCATTACATGTACAATTTTTCGATTTAAATAGGCTACCAGAAAACATTAGTCCGTTCGTAAAAAAACTAATTGAGCAAAATATCGTCTCAATTTAAACGTAAAAAAGAGGCCTTTTTGAAGGCCCCTTTTTTCACTTCACTTCTGCATGTAAGCATGCTTTAAAATGTCCAAGTGCAAATTCATGTCCTTGTGCATTAAAAGATGCAACTGCCTTTTCAAAAACAACAATTTTAAATCCTTTATTATAAGCGTCTACTGCTGTGTGAAGAACGCAAATATCAGTACAAACACCTACAAGATGAACTTCTTCTATCCCTCTTTCTCTAAGCTTCATCTCTAAATCTGTTCCAGCAAATG
This sequence comes from Bacillus sp. NPDC094064, assembly GCF_050279585.1. Lineage (NCBI taxonomy): Bacteria > Bacillati > Bacillota > Bacilli > Caryophanales > Bacillaceae > Bacillus > Bacillus sp. NPDC094064. Next base: position 337,176 of record NZ_JBNNUI010000006.1, on the reverse strand, counting down.
CGCTGTATCTAGTTTTGTCCATATAATATACATTCTCTGCATTTTTATATGTTTCGTATACATTTTGTAATTCACCATATAAGTCTCTTCCATTCGTACCTGCTATATTATGGGGCGGGAATAACTTCGCTTCTGGATGATGTACATCATTTTCTTCATGCTTATCGATTGCAAAGACAACATAATCTCCATTTTCAATATATTGCTTCGTTATATGTACAAGTTCCTTCTCAATTTCTTGGCCTGGTTTCCCACAAGTTAGGGCACCTTTTTCCGCTACAAAATCATATGTATAATCAATATTTATAAGAGCTCGCTTCATTATTTCTATCTCTCCTTTTCCTGTTTCACAATAAACAATAGAAAATTTGTTATTACGACATCGTATGTACTATTCGACATTTCAAACGAAATACCTACATCCTTCTTGTAAAACTTACCTCAATCCGAGTGTATCGTAAAACAGATAAACAAAGACAAAACATACTGTTCCTATTATCATGTCATGGATTCGATAATTGAACGTCATTTGAATAATCTCTTGTATAGTAAACCATATTACTGACATCATCATACTAATCAAGACGATACGAACAAACCGATTCACATCTTCAACCTCTTTCTCTGTCATAGTAGTAATAAGTGATTTCTTACTACTTATTACTACTAGAAAGCAGAACAAATTATTCACTATTACATCATTCAACCCAAACAAAAAAGCACACTACTTTTTAAGTAATGTACTTTTATTCATATTAAGACGCAGGCTTCGTTTCAAACGTCGCTTGATTAAAACTAACGACCTTTCCTTTCGGGTCATTGTTTTCATACTGAACTGCAGTAATCGTATGACTACCTGTCTCAAGAGTCTTTTCTTTTAATTGTACTGTTGTCTGTGTTGTACTAGTTACTTGATGTTTATCTGCATACACTTGGTCTACAAAAACGAATGTTTCTATATCGTTTTGAAAATTAGACAGTTCTAATTCAACTTGCTGAATTAAAGTATCTTTTTTGATGAATACAGTCGGTATATTACCATTTTCAGAAGTGCCATTTGGTGTAATAACTTTTGCTTTTCCTTCTCCAACTGGCATTACTCCTTCAGGAAATACGACCACATTCTCATCACTTGCATTTACAACTTGTTCTTCCTGATTTGACTGTGCGTCCCCTTTTTCCTTTGGAGCACCACAGCCTACTAATAACAATACAGACAATCCAGCGATTATGAATTTCTTCAAAATTCATCCCCCCGGTAATTTCATTATAATTTATTATACAAAAATAATTTATCAATTTGAAAACTAGTTTTCAAAACTTTCATGAACAAACTTAAGTTTACTCACGATTACTGTACCATACTTTCCTTAATAGAACATTAATTTTTTGTAAGCAATAAATAGAAATTCTTTCTTATTCATCATTTTAGCCCAATTTTGCAACAAAATATCCACAAAAATAAAAAAGACATTGTTATTTCCAATGTCCTTTTATCAATTATTTAATAAACAAATGTTGTAATTTCATCTACTTCTTTTCTTGGAAGTTTCTTCGGCTTATCTTTCGGAAAACCAAGGGAAATAACCATATTTATTTGTTTTTCAGATTCAATTTGTAAATATTTTCGCAGTTCATCTTGCGCTAACAATACCGGCCCTGTCATTGGACAAGTGCCAAGCCCCTTCGCATGTGCTGCTAACATTAAGTTTTGTGCCGCTAAACAGCTACTCTTAATCCCTTCTTCTTCCCAAACTGAATCAGGAACGAAAGCAATTGGATCAAATATCTTTTCACGAAACTTTGATTCATATGGTGTTGCCAAACATACGATTAATACTGGCGCTTCAGAGAAAGCTGTCGCATATGGTCCGAAAGAACGTGTAAGTAATTTCCCTGCTTTCTCTTCTCCATTTTCTGCTGCTTTTGCCGCAAGTTTATGTAATGCATCCCATGTCATTTGTTCAATTTCTTTAATTTTCTCTCGATTCATAATAACCAAGAACTCCCACGTTTGTGAGTTCGTATCGCTCGGTGCGTAACGAGCACAATCAATTATCTCTTTTATATCGCTAATAGATACTTCCTGTTCCGTGAATTTTCTAACACTTCTTCTACCGTGAATTATTTCTTTAAAACCATCATAATTCATACATTAAATCCCCTTTTTACAGCGTTTTCAAAACTTGTCCTATGGTTGAATTATATCATGAAAAAAAGCTGGGGGAATACCAGCTTTTTCTTCATTATTAATTTGTCACTTTAAACAAACTAATACTTTCTTCATATGCAGCTTGTAGTTTTTTCGTAATTGGCCCTCTTTCGCCACTTCCAAACTGTTCCTCGCCAATTTGAACAACCGGGAATATTTCAAGTGGCGTCGCTGTAAAGAAACATTCGTCAGCCTCGTATACTTCCTGTAATGAAAATTCCCGCTCTTCTATCTCTATATGTAACGCTTTCGCTAATGTAATAACATAGTGACGAGTAATGCCGTGTAGAATGAAATTATCAGCTGGATGTGTAATCAATTTATTATTTTTCACGATAAAAAAGTTCGAATGACACCCTTCCGTAACAATACCATCTCGTACTAATATCGCTTCTTGATATCCTTGTTCATTTATTTTATTTTTAATCATGATATTAGGTAACAAGTTTAAAGATTTTATATGACAGAACTTCCATCTTATATCCTCTTCTACTGTTACCTTGATTCCTGCTTCCATTGACGAAATGGGCCTTGGGAACGAAACAATATTTGCAAAATATGTCGGTTGTAAATCTTTTTCATATACATGATTACGTGGTTGTGCTCCTCTTGATATTTGCAAATACACATTCCCATCTTCTTGAAATTGATTTTTTTCAATCATTTGAAGCAATTCTTCTACTAACTCTTCCTTCGTAAACGGTGGAATTAGTTTTATTTCTTCCATTGAATTAAAGAAACGATCCAAATGTAAATCTAATAAATGAGGCTTACCACCGTATAGTCTAAATACCTCATAAATACCCTCACCAAATTGGAAGCCTCGCTCTTCTAACGCAACCATCGGCTGTTCTTCCTTCGTATTTATAATTCTTCCATTAAACAAGATCCAATCTTTATGAGTAACCTTCATTCTTTCCACCCCTTTTATTCATAATTGATTTAATTGTACAACTTATGACAACTCAGTTAAAGGAATTTTCTGTATTTTCCCACCGATAAAAAAGTACATCACTTCGTAAGTGATGCACTTCATCATTCATCTATTTAATTAAGAAAATATTTTTCAATATCATCTAACATAAGGTTTGCAGCTACAATACCGCCTGCTGTATTCCAAATCACTTCATCTACTTGGAATACTTTATTATTTTTAGAAGCTTGCAGTTGCTTAAAGAGTGGATCTTCTGTCCATTCTTTCGCTAATGTATTTCCTTCATCATTCTTATCTGCATCTTTATCAGATGTGAAGTAGAATATGTAATCCCCATCCATATTTGGGATTTGCTCTTTTGTAATTCCTTTTATCGCGAATTCATCTTTATCTTGAAGTAGCGGGCGCTTAAATCCAATATCATTTAAAACAACTCCTGAGAATGAGTTTTTCTGGTCAACTACCCCCACTGAGATGAGGCGTTTCAGTGGGGGCTTGAGTTAGAACACTAGGTCTTTTCGTCTATCGCTAGACAGTTTGACGCTCTAGCATTCATGCCACCTTATGTAAGGCGGTTTCTATCATTTTGCTTTAACCAATTTAAAATAAATATATATGATTGATAGTGAATATAACGTATGCAAAATAAAATAAATAAAAGGGCTATTCCAGCACCACTATACAATAAACCGAACTTTAAAAAAATGTTCAAAAGTGGTGGGAAGTTTGTTATATTTTGTAATGTAACAAGCATACAAAACAAAAGGAAAAATACAGGGACGTATTGTATTTCATATGGTTTTCTTTTCTTATTCATTCTGTTCCGAATGTATTTATGGCTTAGTTCTGCTACTATAAAACATCCTCCAATTAATACAAGACCAGAAGTCATCGTCATACATCCACCTGCCTTATATTTATTTTATCGCATAACTAATCATCGTTATATTTTCTTCACATACATTTCATCTACCTCAATAAAACCAAAGCTCTCTATGAAAGATGTAGCTTGTTCTGTCAATTGCTCTTGTAATACTTTTATCTCTTTTATGCCCCTTTGTTTCATCATTTCTTCAAATGTGAAATACGTATTTGTACCATAACCGTAACCTTGATAATCAAAATGAATAATGAGCTGAGATAAAACCGCACTTTCCTCCTGCACACTATAATCTATTACACCAATATATGTATCATCAACTTTTACACAATACTGTACTTTTTTCTCATCTAAACTATGCGAGCTGAACATTTCTTTAACAACGCTTTCATTTTCTACAGTTACTTTCTCAAACGTAATCATATGTTGTCCATCCTTTTACTATTATTGTATCAATAATACGTTCTATTTATGAAAAAAACCTTAAGATCATCTACGATCTTAAGGTTTTTCTTATTAAACTAAGCTATACGCACGTTTTGTTTCTTCGTGGAACTTATTCGTATCGTATTTATGCTCAACATAAATTTGGTGCCATACCATAAATGCAAGTACAGTCCAAATTTTACGGCTATAATCGCCTTTATCTGCACAATGTGCTTCCAGTAAGTTTAATACATACTGTTTGTCGATTAAATGCTCTGTTTTACTTTCGTTAATAATATTTATAGCCCAGTCATGCATTTCGTCTTTTAACCAGTGACGAATTGGTACTGGGAAGCCAAGCTTTTTACGATCTAACACGTGATCTGGAACGATTCCGCGTGCTGCTTCACGTAAAATAGCTTTCGTAGTTCCGTTAGCAATTTTAAATTCTGTCGGAATTTTAGATGCAACGTCGAATACTTCTTTATCTAAGAATGGTACACGAAGTTCTAATGAGTTTGCCATTGTCATTTTATCAGCTTTTAATAAAATGTCACCGCGTAACCATGTGAACATGTCAATGTATTGCATTTTGCTTACATCATCATAATCTTTAATTTCGTTATACAATGGTTTCGTGATATCCATATAGTTAACACTTTCATCGTAATACTTCATTAATTCAGCTTTCTCTTCTTCACGGAAGATTTTCGCATTTCCATAGTAACGCTCTTCAATTGGCGTACATCCACGCTCTAGGAAGCTCTTACCTTTAAAGCCTTCTTTAAGAGCACCACTTAATGCTTTTAAAACGCTCTTACCTGGGCTAGGAATGTAAGAGAACATTTTTAGTGAGTTTGGCTCACGGTAAATGTTATAGCCACCAAATAGCTCGTCTGCACCTTCACCTGAAAGAACAACTGTTACATATTTACGTGCTTCTTTCGCTACGAAGTACAATGGTACAGCTGCTGGATCTGCTAAAGGATCGTCCATATGCCAAATGATTTTTGGGAACTCATCCATAAATTCTTTTGCCGAAATAAATACGTTATGGTTTTTAACGCCTAATTTTTCAGCAGTTTCTTTTGCAACATCAACTTCGCTGAAACCACGTTGCTCAAAACCAACAGAGAATGTTAATAGATTCGGATTCATTTCTCTTGCAATAGAAGCAATAATAGATGAATCGATACCACCAGAAAGGAATGAACCTACTGGTACATCACTGCGCATATGCACTTTTACTGAATCATATAGCACATCACGAATTGCTTGGATATGCTCCTCTTTCGTTGCGCTTGAAGCGTTGAAATAAGGTTTCCAGTAACGATGGATTTCCATCTCTTTTCCAATTTCTTTCACGAAGTAATGGCCAGGCTCGATTTTATTAACATCAACTGTTAATGTTTCTGGTTCTGGACCATATTGGTACGTAAAGTAATGTTGTAATGACTTTGGATTAACTCCTTTGTCTTCCATTACATGCATAATACTTTTCTTCTCAGATGCGAAGAATGTAGTATCACCTTGTTGCGCGATATATAATGGCTTAATACCGAAGTGGTCACGCGCACCGAATAGTTTCTTTTCTTCACGATCCCAAATCATAAACGCGAACATACCACGAAGGTAATCTACACATTTTTCTTTCATATGTGCATACAATGCAATGATAACTTCTGTATCAGATTGCGTTGCAAAAGTTGCCCCTTTTTCAAGTAACATTTCACGTAATTCTACATAGTTGTAAATTTCACCATTAAAAATAATTACATATCGATCATTTTCATAAGTTAGCGGCTGATGTCCTGCCTCTAAGTCAATGATACTTAAACGGCGGAAGCCAAATTGTACATGTTCATCACGAAAATATCCTTCGTCATCTGGACCGCGGTGGAAAATCATCGTGTTCATATTTTCAAATTGATGTTTTTCTGTTTCTGAAAACTCTCTAGGGTTTTCACATAAACATCCTACAAAACCACACATACTTCTTACCCTCTTTCAGTTTTCATTCTGTCTCTATACTACTATATCAACCCTATTTATACTAGCATAATCAACTGAATATGGCGACCAAAAACTATAAAAAAATCACTCCATTTCACATTTTTAACAATTTTTTATGAAAACATGAAAACTAGGCAATCACCTTTCTCCGCTTTTGTCATATGATATTGCAAATTGATTTCTAGGAGGGAATACCATGAGTGAAGAAAAAAAAGAATCTTCTCGCCCACCGGTTCGCAATTATTTAAAGCAAATTGATGATTTCTTCGAGCAAACACCACTTCGCAGCGTAATCGCTGATTTAAATCATTTTTTCCAAAAAGGAAACCGTTTATTAACATTCCCTGTAGATTTATATGAAGTTGGTGAGGAACTTGTTGTTACAGCTGAACTACCAGGTATACAAAAAGAACAAATTCAAATTGAAATACAAAATGAATACTTAAAAGTCTCTGTAAAAGAAGAGATACTTGAAGAGGCCGAAGAAGAAACATCTCATAACTATTATCGCCGAGAACGTTCCATTTCAGAAGCATCAAGATTGATTAAATTACCGTACTCAATTAATAAAAAAGCAGCGAAAGCTTCGTATCAAAACGGCGTGTTAGAAATTCGAGCACCAAAACTTCCACAGCAGCATGACATTTTATCCATAGACTAATGTAAAAAAAGAAGGGTGCTTTGCACCCTTCTTTTTAATCCGCTAATCGCTTCATATCACGTATAATGTCTTCGTACGGCGTGTTACTAATACCATTATACTTCTTCATCACTTTACCGTTTTGATCAATTAAATAAAATGATGTTCCATGTATAACTTGACCATTCTCTGGTTTATCTACAAGTGATTGGAAATTATCTTTTGAAAACTTTGTAATATCTTCTAACGAATAACCTGTTAACAAGTTCCAGTTACTTGTATCTTCTGTAAACTTTTGAATGAAAGCTTTCAAGTTTTCTGGCTTATCAAGGTCAGGGTCTACGCTAAATGATACAAACTGAACGTCTAATTTCTCTTCCTTCGCCATTTTTTGTAATTTCGCCATATTAGCCGTCATTGGTGGACAAACTGTTTGACAGTTTGTGAACATGAAATCTGCAACCCAAACTTTTCCTTTTAAATCTTTTGTACCAAATGGCTTTCCATCTTGATTTGTGAACTGGAAAGTTTCTAAATCCCAATTTAATGGTTTACGAAGCTTTGAACCCGATCCACTACATCCAGCAAGTACAAAGAGACAAAATACAACCATAAGACCAATTATTTTTTGATAACGCTTCATTTATAAACCTCTTTTCTCTATCCTAAATTTAAATAGGCTATGTTTATCATAACAAAAGAAAACACTACGAGAAAATTGTTTACTTCATTTGTTCACGAAATCGTACGAATTTACGTATGTTACTTCTTTATTTCAAGCGAATTACTAGACAAAATATATTTTTTCACTATTATCTCTCGAAATAGTATTTGCAAAACTAATTTTATTGTTAATTTTGTAAATACATCCCCCTATTTTTTAACAATTCCTTTAACATTAATCCATGTTTTTCGCTGTATTCCTTAACAACATTTCGGTACAATACAAATACAACGATTTTAAATGAGGTGATGTTCATGGCAAAGCGCTATGAAAATATGGATAATGTTAGCACAAAAAAACCAATTCGTTCTTTTTTACGATGGCGTAAAGAACGAAAGCAGAACAAAAAAGATTTTTCTTTCTTAGTAGAACAATCACCCGTTAAACAAAATGCATTTTTGCAAAGTAATATTACAAAAACGACTGTCACATGGATTGGGCATTCCACTTTTCTTATCCAAACGAATGGACTTAATATATTAACAGACCCAGTATGGGCCAATAAATTAAAGCTAGTTCCAAGACTTACAGAACCTGGACTTTCTATAAAAGAATTACCTAAAATTGATATCGTCCTTATTTCACACGGTCATTATGATCATTTAGATTTTTCAACACTTCGTCAGCTAAATGATGATGTTCTATACCTTGTACCTATCGGACTAAAAAAATTATTTACTCGTAAAAAGTTCACACAGGTTGAAGAATACAACTGGTGGGAAAGCATAACCATTCATGAAGTAGCTTTCCACTTCGTCCCTGCACAACACTGGACGAGAAGATCCTTATTTGATATGAACACTTCCCACTGGGGTGGATGGATTATTGATAATACGAACACGACAGAAACCATTTATTATTGCGGTGACAGTGGCTATTTCCAAGGCTTTAAAGAGATTGGTAAGCGATTTTCAATTGATATTGCTCTTATGCCAATTGGCGCTTATGAGCCAGAATGGTTTATGAAAGTATCTCATGTTTCACCCGAAGAGGCAGTGCAAGCTTATTTAGATTTAAAGGCTACGCATTTTATTCCCATGCACTACGGAGCTTTCGCACTCGCAGATGAAACACCTCGTGAGGCAATAACTAGACTTCGAAACAACTGGAATTTACGTATGTTACCATGGGAACAACTGCATGTTCTCTTTTTAGGCCAAACTTTCACTTACAGTAATGTAACAAATGATACACACGTAAATGAAAAAATTGAAACGTTACATGTATAACGGAACTACTTATTTCTTGCACCCATCATATACTATAGAAAATCATAAAGGGTGTTTTCTATGAATGAATATTTGCAGATTCGCTATATCATTAGCGGTAGTGCCTGTATAGCTCTTCTTATTTCTTACGTGCTCTTCACATAAAAAAGCTACTTGAAATATTCAAGTAGCTTTTTTATTACTCTGCTAAATACATAAATCCAATTGCGCCTGGACCTGTATGAGTACTAATAACTGGAGTTGTATAGAATATTTCAGATTGTGCAAATCCACTCGCTTTTTCAATCGCTGCTTTCATACTTTCAGCTAACGGAATTGCTTTTGCATGAGGAATCCCAACAGCTTTCACAACTTTTCCAGCTGTATCTTGCTCAAATAATTTTGTTAACGTCTTTACAATCTGCCCTTGACTACGAACTTTTGTCACTGGATTGTATGCTCCACCATCGAGGTTTGCAATTGGTTTGATATTCAGTAAAGAACCAATAAATGCTTTTCCTTTACCAATACGTCCGCCCTTTACTAAGTTCTCCAATGTATCTACGACTACATATAAGCGAGTGTTTTTTCTCACTTCATCAATTCGGTTTAAAATATCTTCTAGTGAGCGCTCTTCTTTTGCCATTTTCGCTGCTTCAATAACTTGATATGCTAATGCATGGCTAATGAACTGAGAATCAACAACTGTTACTTTTGTATCGGTCATTGATGCAGCACTATTTGCTGTTGCAACAGTACCACTCATTCCACCTGTCATATGGATGGATAATACTTCGCTCCCATCTTCCCCTAGCTTTTCGTACATTTCTACAAATGTACCCATAGCTGGTTGTGATGTTTTTGGTAATTCTTCTGATTTTGCCATCTCTTCAATAAATTCATCTGGTTGTAGATCAACGCGATCTAAATATGTTTGTCCATTTACAGAGATTGATAATGGTAGAACATGAATGTCATACTTCTCAATTACCTCTTGTGATAAATCTGCTGTTGAATCTGTTACAATTTTAATTTTTTGCATATTATATTCTTCCCTTTCCAATACGCTCTCCTTGTTATTATACTAGTATTCCCATTGCTTTCAACAATTTGGAACGAAATTTCATCAAATTAATTATATTTTTATATCTAAAATGAAAAAGACAGAGTTTTTAACCCTGTCCCTCCTCTGTATCATGCATTTTTTTCAAGCGTATTTGTTTTATATACATTTAAATAATCATTCCACTTCAAACAATTTTGTAAATATTCACGGAAAGAATATGAAAATCTTGGGTGCTTTTGTTTTTGAATTTTTGCGATAAATAATTGAAGACGGGACTGAATTAGAAACGATAATGGATGCTGCGCCTGTAGGACGGGGATTTCGAATATTTTAATACAATCCCCTGTTGAATGAGTGAAATAAAAACTTTTCGTAATCACAATATCAATCCTCTTTTTCACTGGATTTTTGAACTTCCTCTACTTTACGCTGTAACACGTTGTTTAAAGTGGAGACTCTCATGAATACAACAGTATCCTTAGACAATCCCTATAGTCCTTATGGTTAGAAGATTTATACACTACTCATCTCCACCTAATCCATCCCCTATCCTAAATACACTTTGAGACGGGAATCTCATTATCCGTAAATTGCTTAATACATTCAGTATAAACGTATAAAAGCGCAAAGTTTGTCTAAATTTTGGAGATTCTATAATTTTTTTCTTCTTTATATTGTATACGTTTATAGCTATAGTATAACAACTAAATAAAAAAGTGCCTTTATAACGAGGCACTTTTCGAATGCATTTCTTCTCTTTTCTGTTTTCGCTTACTAACAATCTTTGATAACGCGATGCTAATTTCATAAATACAAATAAGCGGTACCGCTACTAAACTATGTGATAAAAAATCTGGTGGCGATATACACGATGCGATTATTATCAAAGCTACATAAGCATATCTTCTTATTTTCACAAGAAATTCTGCTGTTAAAAGTCCGATACTTGTTAAAAACATTACCACTACAGGCAATTCAAAAATTACAGCAAATGGTACTGTTAAATTAAGTACAAAATGAAAATATTTTTCTGTAGTAAACATCGTATTAAACATTTCATTACCTATCGTAGTTAAAAAATGAAATAAAAACGGCATTACAACGAAATATCCAAAACATAAACCTAAAATAAACAATATAGACAATACCGGTATATACATCACTGTCATCTTTTGTTCATTTGGATGTAAACCTGGTTTTACAAATAACCAAATTTGTATAGCAGCAAAAGGAATTGTACAAACGATAGCAAATACTGTAGCAATCGAGAAAAAAATCCACAATACATCACTCGGTCCCAGAACTGTTAACTTCATCGGCAAATCTTTTACGAGCCAAAAATATATATCCTTCGTAAAAGCAAATCCAATAATTAAAAATAATACAAATGATAAGACTGTATATATTACTCGTTTACGAAGCTCAACAATATGTTCTACTACGCTCATTTCTTGATCTTCCATCTCGTTCACCACACTTTATTTATCCATTACAAGGAAAATTCATTACATTTTTTCTTTCTTTTCCTTCTCTTGAAATGCATCATCTGTCAATTCTCTCGTTGATTTTTTAAACTCTTTTAACGTTTCCCCTAAAGCCTTCCCGATTTCCGGCAATTTTTTAGGTCCAAATAAAATGAGTACAGCTACTAAAATTAAAATTAACCCTGGAAAGCCAATATTTGAAAACATTTCCCCATCCCCTTTATTAGTAGATTCCTTGTCCTACTATTACATAATTTTATTTTGTCAAAAAAGTTTGAAAACGTCAACAAATCCATTGCCTTTTGTCAAAAAAATTCAAAAATATAATCAATTATACAAATTTCATTTTCTATTGTCCTTGTGTATGATATGGTAAGGGAAACGACATATTATTTTATAATAGTAGAAAGGATTTGCATTATGACTAAAAAAATGACACGAATGACGCAATTTGTGAAAGAAGAAATTGCAAATGCAATTACACATGGTATCGGTGCCATTTTAAGCATCCCTGCCTTAATTATATTGATTATTCATGCTTCAAAGCATGGTACCGCATCTGCTGTATTTGCATTTACGGTTTATGGTGTAAGCATGTTTTTACTGTACTTGTTTTCAACATTGTTACATAGCATTCACCATCCAAGGGTAGAAAAATTGTTTACTATTTTAGATCACTCAGCCATTTATTTATTAATCGCTGGCACGTATACTCCTTTTTTACTTATTACGCTTCGTGGACCATTAGGCTGGACGTTACTTGCTATTATATGGACACTAGCAATCGGAGGTATCATCTTCAAAATTTTCTTTGTACGTCGCTTTATTAAGGCATCAACATTATGTTATGTCATAATGGGATGGCTCATAATCGTTGCTATTAAACCACTTTATGAAAATCTAACTGGACATGGTTTTTCACTACTGTTAGCGGGCGGAATTTTATATTCTGTAGGGGCTATATTCTTTCTTTGGGAAAAGTTGCCTTTCAATCATGCCATTTGGCATCTTTTCGTTTTAGGTGGTAGTGCAATGATGTTTTTCTGCGTACTCTTTTATGTCTTACCTACAGCGTAATAAAAAAGGTTTCAGCTTTATGTAAGCTGAAACCTTTTTTACTACTTATGTAATTGTGATGCGATAACATCCTGTGTATGCTTCGTTAACTCTTTAATATCCATATTCGCATACTCTTCAGGCGTAATTGGCTTAGAAATCGTTACGGTTGCATGCGCTCGTTTCATGCGATTTCCATTCGCTTCAAACATTTTATATGTCCCATCCAACGTTACAGGTAAGATTGCTACACCAGATTTTACTGCAAGGTGAAAACTACCAGCTTTAAACTCTCCTATTTCGCCGCCCTTACTTCTCGTTCCTTCTGGAAAAATTACGATAGAATGTCCGTTCTTTAATAACTCGATTCCATCTTTAATTGCTTTAAGAGATTGACGACGATCATTACGATCCATAAATACACAATTCATAAGTTCCATCCAAGTTGGTACAACTGGAAACTTCTTAATCTCTGCCTTTGAAACAAATCCAATTGGCTTATTTAAGTAACCTAGTAAAACAGGAATATCCATATTACTTTGATGATTACTTACAACGAGTACTGGCTTGTCTTTCGGGACATTTTCAAGTCCTTTTACTTCTACTGCCCCTCCAGCTACACGTACCATTTTCTTACCAAACCAGTTTGTTGTTTTATACACAACACTATCTTTTTCTTGCGGTGACATCGTACTTACTTGTTTTTTAAGACGCCACATTCTCGGTGTAATCGCAATTACGATTAAAATTAAATAAAAGATTTTAAAAAACGTTTGAATCATACAGAACCCCCACCTATTATCATTCCGACCTTCATTATACTAGACAAACGAAGGAAAAAGAAGAAAAAATGTCCAAACAGCAAGTGCTTGGACATTTTTTAAGTATTCTATATTAGAAACGTTTTGCTAATTCACGCGCATTAGCAATTGCTACTTCTTTAATTTCTTGTGCTTTTTCAGGGTTTGCATTCATACCTTCAACCGCAATATATTCAGTATCATTTACACCGATGAACCCTAATACTGTTTTTAAGTGATTGCGACCGAAATCTACAGCTGCGTATGCTCCTTCAGAATAAACGCCGCCTGTAGCTTGAATGTGAAGTGCTTTTTTACCTTCTAATAAGCCAACTGGACCGTTTTCAGTATATTTGAATGTTTTACCTGCGATTGCTACGTTATCTAAGTATGCTTTTACTACTGGTGGGTAGCTAAAGTTCCACATTGGAGTTACGAATACATAACGATCTGCATGCATAAATGTTTCTAAGTTTGTGTTCATTGCTGCAACTTTTTGTTGTTGAGCTTCAGTTAAAGTTTCAAAGCCTTCACCTGCTGCAAATTTACCCCAAGCAGCGAATACATCTGCATCGATTGCTGGTACTGTAGTGTTGAATAAATCAATTGTTACTACTTCGTCTTGTGGATGCTCATTTTTATACGCTTCGATGAAAGCTTCTCCTACTGCCATTCCGAAAGAACCTTCTGCTGAATTTGGATTTGCTGTAATAAATAGTACTTTTGTCATTGTATTCTCTCCCTTTTTTCATTTTATTTTTAATTCGAGAATTATAATTTATAAGTAAATAACTTACCTTATGTAAGTATAATACAAAAAGTTATACTCTATGTCAATGAAAAAATAGCTACTTTTTTTTCGTAAGTTAATAATTTATGGAGTTTCATTTTACTTTTGTATATAAACATTAAGATTTTAACCAAATAAAAAACTACCCCCATATTCCATTGGAGGTAGTTTCTATCAATTTCTATTTTTGAAAAACATGTTTTACTTTTTCTGCAGGAATATTACTTCCGCCTCTACCTTTTACATCTTCGATCATCATTGTAATGACCATATCCGGCGCATTCAAATCAAATGCAGCGAACCAGCCTAGTTCTTTTCCCTCGGCCTCTTTTGATACTTTCAATTCCGCTGTACCTGTTTTTCCAGCAAGCGTCTTACCGTCAATTTTAGCAATTTTCCCTGTTCCATCTGGATCATTAATTACTTTAGTCAAAGCAGTTTTTAATATATCTTGATTGCCTTTTGAAATTACATTCTCTTTCCAAACTTTTGGTTGCTTATCTGTTTTAATAATATATGGAGAAGGTATGTTTCCGTCATTAACAATTGGTGCGTACGTTAATGCTAGATGGAGTGGCGTCATTAATACTTCTCCTTGTCCATATCCTGTATCTGCCATTTGAATATCATTTTTTATACCATCATTTGCGATTTTAGAAGCTGGGAATCCATATTCAATTGGTAATTTCTCATCGAATCCGAATTTTTTCGCTTCACTCATAAATTTATCTGTTCCGATTTTCAAAGCTTCTTGTGCGAAATAAATATTGTCCGAGTATTTCATCGCCTTATCAAAATCAATCGGATTTGCATCTTTTACACGTGTTACATAATAATTACCCCAAGAAGAATCTTTTGTCCATTTCAATCCTTCAATTTTCAATTCTTCTTTCGGATCAATTGTTTTCGTTTCAAGACCAATTGCACCTGTAATAGGTTTAAACACCGAACCTGGAACTGATAATTGTGTAAATCGATTCGTCATCGGTTTTTTCGGATCATTATTCCAAGCTTCGCGTTGTGCTTTCGAAGTTCCTCGTGCAATAATATTAGGATCATATGCTGGACTACTTACAAGTGCAATCGTTTCTCCGCTTTTCGGATTAATTGCAGCACTAGATCCAGCCTCTCCTTTCATCTCATTATAAATTTTTTCTTGAGTAGCACTATCAATGGTTAAAGTTACATTTTCTCCATCAACAGCATCTGTTTTCGCTAAATTTTTTATTTCTTTTCCTTGCGCATCTTCCATGAAGACACGGCCACCTTTTTTACCACGCAGCTTTGCTTCCAACACTTGCTCTAATCCAGCCTTACCAACTGGCTCATCAGCTTGATAGCCTTTCTTTTGTAGCGTTTTTAAATCTTCAGCATTTACCTTTCCAATATAACCAGTTAAATGAGCTGCAGCTTCCCCTAACGGATATGTACGAACATTTACAGGTTTTGTTGAAACGCCTGGTAAATCGATGTATGTATTTTGCGTTGCCCCTTCAGGTAATATTCCAATTGGTACGAGATAATTTGGTTTTACCCATTTAGCAGCTAGTTTTTGATCAATTTCTTCTACAGACATATTTAACAACTTCGCTACTGTTTCTTTCGTTTGTGGAGCAGTATCGCCTAATTTTTCTGGAACTATTCCAATTTCAGAAGCTTTCCCATTCGTCGCAAGACCTTTTCCGTTACGATCGTAAATTTCTCCACGTTTCGGCTCTGTTGTTTGCATACGCACTTTACTATCTTTTGTCATGCCTGGGAATATAAAATCAGGAGTCCAATCTATTTTCCAAGATTCTTTATCTCCATCTTTTTCTTTCACCATTTTCGCTTCTTGCCCAAAAGTAATTTTGCCACCAACTGTATCCATACTTACTTTAAAAGGAACAGGACCTTGATCTTTTTTATCTTCTTTTACTTCTCCTGTTTCTACTTTTAAGTTCTTCACTTCAATACCAGAATAAATTTTTTCATATTTCTCAGTGAACTCTTTCTTTGAAATATCTTTTTTTGCATTTTCTGATAATTGATCATACATATCTGCAAACTTTTGTTTATTCCATGCTTTTGCATATGTATCAAACGCTTCTTGTGGTTTTTCTTCTTTACCGCATCCGACTAACATGAATGTTAAGCAAAGAAAAAGAATCCCCCATATCTTTTTCAATCGATTCTCCTCCTCTTTCTATACTAGTACTTTGAAAATTTCAGCATTTTTTACATGCTATCTTTTATTATAGCACTATCGAATCTCATCTATAAACTTATATTCATGAATACAAATAAAAAGATTGATATGAATTTTCACATCAATCTTTTTGATTACTGTTGTTTCTCATATACATGGTAATAATACGTATACGGATTTTTTTCATCCGTTAAGCCTTTCTCTACAAAAACCTCTTTCCAATTTGCCATATCCATTTCTGGGAAGAATGTATCTCCTTCAAATGCATAGTGGATTTTTGTTATATATAACTTGTCTACATAAGGTAAAAAGAGATCATAAATTTGCGCTCCACCAAAAATAAAAATCTCTTCTTCATTTTTACATAGTTCGAATACTTCTTCTACAGAATGAGCAACTTCACAACCTTCAACATAATACCCTTCATTACGAGTTACAATAATATTACGTCTTCCAGGCAACGGTCTACCAATCGCTTCATAGTTCTTTCTTCCCATAATAAGCGGGTGACCCATCGTCGTTTTCTTCACGTATTGTAGTTCACTCGGTAAACGCCAAGGTAAGTTATTATCTTTACCAATTACTCTATTTTCGTCCATTGCGACCATAAATGAAACAATCATCTTTTCATCTCCTCTACAATTACACTGCAACCGGTGCTTTAATTGCTGGATGCGGATCATATCCTTCAATCGTTAAATCTTCCATTTCAAAATCAAACACAGATTTTACATCTGGATTTAATGTAAGTTTCGGGAATGGACGTGGTTCACGTGCCAATTGCTTTTCTACTTGTTCAAAATGATTCGTATAAATATGTGCATCTCCAATTGTATGGACAAATTCTCCTACTTCAAGACCACATTCATGTGCAATTAAATGCGTTAATAGTGAATAACTTGCGATGTTAAATGGAATTCCAAGGAATATGTCACCACTTCTTTGATATAACTGACAAGAAAGCTTTCCATCGGCTACATAAAACTGGAATAGCGTATGACAAGGTGGCAATGCCATACTTGGTACATCTTCTGGATTCCAAGCAGAAACAATTAAGCGACGTGAATCAGGCGTTTTCTTAATCATATCAATTACATCTTTTAGTTGATCAAGTGTTTCACCAGCTGTCGTTTTCCAAGCACGCCATTGTTTCCCGTATACGTCTCCTAAATATCCAAATGTCTTTGAGAATGCATCGTCTTCTAAAACGTTCTTTTTAAACAATTCCATTTGCTCATCATATTGCAATTTAAACTCTTCATCTTGTTGTGAACGAAGACCGAAATCTGTCATATCAGGGCCAGTATACTCATCACTTTCTACCCAGCTCTTAAACGCCCATTCATTCCAAATATTATTATTATGTTGCAATAAATAACGAATATTTGTATCACCTTTCATAAACCAAAGTAGTTCACTTGCTACAAGGCGGAATGGTACTCTCTTTGTCGTTAATAAAGGAAATCCTTTACTAAGATCAAATCGCATTTGATATCCAAATACAGATACAGTTCCTGTCCCTGTACGATCTTCTTTCTTCGTACCGTTCTCCATTACATGACGGCATAAATTTAAATATTCATATTCAGCATGTTTCATATGTAGAAAAACCTTCTTTCAATCTTATATGCAATTTATCATAACATGAAAAACCATAAATTTAATAATCCTAATTAATAAAATTTATTGCAGTAATTCTTACAAAATTATTAACTTTCCATATTTAAAAAGGTTTTCATTTTCTATTACCGAAAGTATAGTGCGGTAGAACAAAATTTATATTTGGAGGTTAGAAGTATGTCTAAAATTGAAACTCCTGTTATGACTTCTTTACAAACAACAGTCGAAAAAATGATGAAAGACTTAAAAGTTCCTGGTACTGCTGTAGCTGTTATAAAAGATGGTAAAGTTATTATTTCAGAAGGTTTTGGCTATCGAAATATAAAAACAAAAGAGCCTGTTACACCAAATACTTTATTCGCAATCGGTTCCTCAACGAAAGCTTTTGGTACACTCTCATTAAGCTTATTATCACAACAAAAAAAGTTTAATTGGGATACTCCTGTCCAGTCTTATATACCTAACTTCTCTTTATCTGACATACTAGCTAGTTCACAAGTTACAGGGCGTGATTTAGCTTCCCACCGCACTGGAGTAAGTCGTCACGATGCCCTCTGGTACAGTTCTTCTTTAACTCGTAAAGATTTAGTAGAAAAAATAAAACATTTATCACTTGATGCCCCGTTCCGCACAGCATTTCTTTATAACAACTTAATGTATGCGACAATTAGCTATGTTGTAGAAAACATTACGAATCAAACATGGGAACAATACGCTACAGAACATATTTTAGAGCCGTTACATATGAGGCATACAAACTTCTCTATTACAGATTCACAACATACAGATGATTACGCATTACCTTACGCTGAAGAAAATGGTGAAATAAAAGAAATACCATTCCGAAATATCGATACAGTTGGAGCTGCCGGATGTATTAACTCTACCATTGAAGATATGGCAAAATGGGTCCTTCTTCATTTGAACGAAGGAAAAATAGAAAATCATGATTTAATTTCTACTGAACTACTCCAAGAAATGTATACACCGCATACACCAATCCCAGATCAGCCAATGCTAGCAACAAGTGAATCACCAGTAAACAGCTACGGATTAGGCTGGTTTATTAGCGCTTACCGCGGTTATAAACTTATTCATCATGGTGGTAATATTGATGGATTTTCTGCACTCGCATCATTTATGCCAAACGAAAAGATCGGTATTATTGTACTAACAAATTCCGGGCAAACTTTACTCCCTACTTACATTACAAAACATATATATGACGAACTTCTCGGACTAGAATATATCAACTGGCATGAACGTGCTGTAGAAGATAGTGAAAAAATGAGAGAAATGATGAAAGAGACATTGGAATCACTTCCTGAAGCAATAAATGGGACTACACCTTCTCACAAATTAGAGGACTACTCTGGTACTTTTGAACATCCTGCTTATGGAACATTACAAGTATACAAACGAGATGAATCGCTATACGTACAATTTATGGAGATGGAGATTCCATTGCAGCATCATCACTACGACATTTTCTCTGCACCAATCGACTTATTCCAAATGAAAATGAGCCTATTATTTGCTTATGAAATGAATGTAAGTGGTGAATTCCCATCCCTTCAGTTGCATGTACCTGCTATGTTAAGTACACAGCCACTTACCTTTAAGAAAATCAAATAATTATTTTACTAGAATCAAAAAAGTAGGTGTGTTATCTCACACCTACTTTTCTTATTTTTCATTTATTATTTCACTATCAAACCAAATTGGCTTCGACAGTTCAAAATTTTTATGATCTTCTAACACAATAGTAAGACGCTCTAACATATCCTCTAACATATGTGGTGCTGCTCGTAAACACCAAACAACTGAAGAGAAAACCGTCATTCCAACGTACATTGCATATAACCGCCAAAACTCTTCTGGTATTTTCCCATTATAATAGCCTACTATTTGCCCGATGGAATACGTGATACTAATATCCCTTGCAAATAGTGCAATTTTTACGAAATCATGAAGTGGGTCGCCCCAATCATAGCCATTAAAATCAACAACACCTACATATTTCGCATCACGTACAATTATATTCTCTAAATGAAAATCATCGTGTTGAAAACGATTTGGGCGGTTTTGTAAATACATTTCATTTTCATCGATAAACTTAATGATTTTATCATCATTTTTAATTTTTATTCCGCATGTTTTGTATGACTCTAAATATTTTCTATGTTTTTTCATTGCTCTTTCATACCATGGAAGTATATTTTTAGGAGCTTCATATGTATGCATTTTTGCTAAATCTTTTCCTGCTTCTATACCAATCTCAAATTGTTCTTTTGGCGTATATGTAGGCAACAGTTTCTTCGCATCCTCTCCTTCTAAATAGGAAAAAATACTATAGCATAAACCTTCCTCTTCCAACAAACCGATTTCAATTGGCTTTTGTGCTTGCACACTACGATTTTTCATTTCATATAAAATTTGAAACTCTATTTTCTTTCTTTCATACTCTTTTATATCACCTGTTCGTAGCAAATATTTTTTATCATCAGTAATCGTAATAATGTATTTTTTATCAGGAGAGAAACCTTTCGCAATTTCTTCAACATTTACTGCATCTTTTACTATTTCTATACTGTTTCTCCACCCTGTAATTGTCTTCATATATTGTCCCCTTACATTTCTGTATTGGGCGTATACGCTACTTCTACAATAAATCCATTTGGATCGTAAAAGTCGATTGTATAGTACCCATCTGAATAATGATTCATTTCAATCGGACCACGTATTACTTTCACTTTCGTACTAAAAAGAAACTCTGCTACTTCATCAACTACACCTCTATGAATAGCTTGATAACAAATATGTCTTGGTCCTAAAGTATTTACAATCTCCTCCTCTACTTCTTTAAAATAAATTTCACTTTCTCCATCCAATTATTGGAAACAACATATCATAAAAAGAAATGGACTCCTCTAAATCCTTTACCAAAAATTCAATATGATGAATACCATCTCGAAATGTATTCATTTTAAGAATGCGCCCCCTGTACTACTTGCACAATTTCCATCGGTGTATGAACCATATAATCCGGTGCATCTTTTTTTACTGTTTCAATGACATCATACCCCCAAGATACCCAAATTACATTCACACCAGCCTTTTTACACGCTGCTACATCTCTCTGCTCATCACCAACGTATAACATATCTTGCTCTGTTATTTTTTTTGATTTTAAAAATCTTTTTATCATTTTATCTTTACCGAATAAATTTTTAGAACAATACACTTCTTTAATATTTTCTATTCCATTGTTGTGTAAAAATGCCCGAATATGCTCTTCTGAGTTCGATGATATGACTGCAATCCCGTATCCCTTTTTATGTAATTCATCTAATACATCCTTCATCCCATGGAACAAAACGAGATCTTTTATAGCGGGTTGATATAATTTATAAAACTCTAACGCTAAAATAGGAAGCTTATACAGTGGTACATCAAGCTTTTTACATCTCTCAGACATAGTCAATTTTCGTAAAGGCTCAATTTCTTCTTCACTAACGGTCTTATAGCCATGCTTTTCAGCAAGTTGATTATAAATCGGAACAAATATATTTTGTGAATCTACTAATGTGCCGTCAAAATCAAAAACAATATATTTTTGCATCCCCATACTCCCTTTATTTCTTTTTTTCCTAAACCTCTGTTATTCAACAACATTGTTGCCTTACCCTTCTATAAGCATAAAAAAAAACAAGATTTTCTCTTGTTCTTTTTAAGAAAGCCATTTTGGCGGTACATTCGTATTCCAATAAATATTTCCTAACTCATGATGCCCATTGTATCCATCATCAAAACGATGATAATGGAAATTAAAATAATAACCATCTTGCGGTGGATGATCTCTTCTTACATGAAATCGCAGTAAGTCATTTCCTGATTTCGTATCATAAACGTGAAAAATCTTTTCATTATTCCCACCAGCTGGTCTTTGAGAAATCGCTAACGATTGTAACGATTCTTCTGGTACATCATTTGCCAATTCAGCAATTGCCTCTTCAATTTTTGGTAATATTACATCTTTAAACTCATCTTCAATTACTGGACCAATTTTAGTACCAAACTTTTGCATCGACTGCTTCTCTGCTTCTTGCATTGCATAAGTAATAAAAGTATCGGTGGTTAACCTGTCATTCGTTTCTTCATATGTATAGGACGTACTCTCCAAATTTTGTTGCCTAGCTGTGCTCGTAGGCTTGTCCGCAGCTTTGGCATTATCAAGCAATATGGAAGGAGGCGTCACTAAACCAAATGTAAGTACGGTAATTAATGCAACTAAGGTTTTTCTAAACCAATTTGGCATTTATGTTCCCTCCCCTTTCACTCATTATATTTTATATAACGGTTGTTTCTTCTATTATACAAAATGATTGTAATTTTTGCACTTTACAATTTTGTTAACGTTCACACATTTTTCACTTGAATATGAAATTGTAAGATTTCATACACTATATATAACAACAATGAGGAGGCAACCTGATGACTTTAGATGTCATGTATTCCGCCGCAAGCATACTCGTTTTAGTGTATTTTATTTATCAATGTGTTACAGACTAGAAAAAGAGCCATTTTTAGGCTCTTTTTCTATGGTAAAAATACAATCCAACCCATCAATAATATAAAAAGAATCCCGGTGATTACAGCTGGCAATAAATAAAAATAAGAAAATATAACGATTCCATATAAAAGTATTGCTGGAAGTAATAAATAACGATTCGCCTTCCATCTTAACAAAAGTAACTTCCCTTCTTCACAATATAAGTGAAGAAACATTTTTTGCGTAAACTCATTCCAATAATCACGTGCATAGCGAGAGATTGCAAATAAAGCGAATACGAGAATAATAGCTGCAATCCACCTCGGACTCATAATAATACTTACCGTGCTTATACATACAATTTGAACATAAAACATTCGTGTACTACTTGTACGGAAAAATTCTTTCAAAAAAGATTCAACAATACGAGAATCGGCTTTCTTTCCTAAAAACCTTTTAGAACGTGGAAACATCCACGGTTTTTTATTCGAACTACTCGGCTTAGCAGCATGACCACCAACTTGCATAATCCCGCTCGTCCAGCGCATACTTTCTTCTTTTTCTTTTTCGACTTCTTTATAAAAGTGATTTTTATAATTCATCTTCTCTTTTACTAATACAATAATTAAAGAAATTGCTAGACTGATACATAGAATTGAATAAAATGGATTTTTATAAATAAAAAATAAACTAACTCCCAAAAAGGATACGCTTATAGAAAATATTACATTTTTTACAATCCATAAAACCCATCGTTTCCCAACACGTACATGAATAAATCTCGTCAACAACGACAACAAAAATCGAAATACAGTAAAGAATACCCAAAATAATACGATTTGTATCTCTGTTACTTTGATGCCTTTTATCAACACTGGTAACATAATAACGACTACTATTACATTCGTTATCGCTATTCGAACAAATGTGTAAATCATGCCATACTGAACTAATTTTTGCATATGAGCTGGATACGAAATTAAAAATAAACTATCTGCTTGTTCAAAAAATGAGCGAACTCCTCTCGAATATGTTACAAGATAAAATATGAGTAACCCTAATCCGAAGTATATCGTCTCTTCCATCGATAATTCATGTATCCATAGTGACCGATAATAGATTCCCATAAATATAAATGCTGGAATAATAATATATAAGGCAACTGTCCAATCTGTTACCGAACGTATAGACTTCCATTTCCGCTCAAGTTCATGGCACAATCTTTTATAAAACTGTTGTTTAATCATGTTGTTCACGCCTTACAATTGCATCAAAGCAGTCTAATAATGGACTCTCCGGCATTTCAGCTAATGTTTGAATCGAATGTAAATTTCCATCTGCTATTAACGTTCCTTGCGAAATAAGCAAAAATCTCTCACAAATTCTTTCAGCGGTATCTAATACGTGCGTACAGAGTAAAATCCCTGCCCCGCGTTCTTTCTCTTTATATAGATAACTTAAAAATTCTTTTGTAGCTACTGGATCTAAGCCGATAAAAGGTTCGTCAATTATATAAAAATCTGGTTCCGTTAAAAACGCCAATATGAGCATTGATTTTTGTTTCATACCTTTTGAAAACTTTGATAAATACTCATGCTTATGCTTATCCATTCGAAATGTATGTAATAATTGCTCCGCCCGTTCTTCCCAGCTTCCAATTTCACTTCTACGAGCTGCCATTAATAATTCAATATGCTCCCAAAGCGTCAAATAATCATAATATGTTGGATGTTCTGGTACGTATGCATAAGAATTTTTCTTTTTGCCAAATGATATTTCACCATTCATATTTACAAGTAATCCGAGCATCGTTTTAATCGTCGTACTTTTCCCGGCACCATTTGCGCCAATAAGAGCAACTAACTCACCCTTTTCGATGGAAAAAGCAATATCATGAATTGTTTTTTCGCCTACTTCATATCCAGCAGAGCGGATATTTACTTTTAACATACATTCCCCTTCTTTCCATTTTCAATACAATCAAGGAAAAGAATAACATACAACCATCTATATATCACTATAAAATATTTATTTTCCTAGCAGGAAAAAACGTTTTTTAACAGAATATTAAATGTTTGATTACATTTTATTGGAGTGGATAGTATGTCTTTTCAAATTCGTGAAGCGACGATAGACGATCTTGATGCACTTTGCTCTTTAACGAAAGAATTAAAAGGTTCCTCTATTTCCTATGAAGATATGAATAACCGATTGCAATTCGTACAAATGAGTCCTTTTGATTTTTTATATGTTTACGAGGAAGAAGAAACTATATTTGGATTACTTGGGTTTCGTATACGTGAAAATTTAGAAGATGTAACTCGGTATGGAGAAATTTCAATTATTAGCGTTGATTCAACAATAAGGCGTAAAGGCATTGGACAAGTGTTAATGGATTATGCAGAGCAATTAGCAAAGAAGCATAATTGCATTGGCACATGGCTAGTTAGTGGAACAAAAAGGGTAGAAGCTCATCCTTTTTACAAAAAATTAGAATATGAAGTAAATGGATATCGATTTGTAAAACATTTTTAAACTACTTATAAATTGAAAGGACTATAACTATGACAAACATCGAAGCTATTTTCATTGATCGTGACGGTACAATTGGTGGCGACACTACAATACATTACCCAGGCTCTTTTACATTATTCCCCTTTACAAAAATAGCCTTGCAAAAACTAAAGTCTAAAAATATTAAACTTTTCTCTTTCACAAATCAACCAGGTATTGCAGATGGAATAGCGACTGTAGCCGATTTTGTACAAGAATTAGAAGGTTTCGGTTTTGATGATATATACGTATGCCCTCATAAACATGGTGATGGTTGTGAATGTCGTAAACCAAGTACAGGTATGCTTCTACAAGCAGCTAAAAAACACGGTCTTGACTTAACACAATGTGCTGTAATTGGTGATCGCTGGACAGATATTGTTGCAGGAGCAGAAGTAAACGCGACAACGATTTTAGTACGAACGGGCGCTGGATATGATGCTTTACATACGTACCGAGACAAGTGGGCACATATTGAGCCGAACTACATTGCAGAAAACTTTGAAGATGCAACAAACTGGATATTAAATCAACTGTAAAACAATTTAAAAGAGACGTTTCACTCTGTAAAATAAAAAAATAGCAATATAAATCCTCTCTTACAAAAACAAGAGAGGATTTATATTGCAGGTTTTGATTCACACGCCACAATGTAAAACATTGTTTACGTTGCTTTTTGAGAAACAAACATTACAAATCACATCATATTTTTATCACTACTATCAATACAATTCTCTGAACAAATAACATCGATATTAACAATACTTGTCATACCCTCCATCTCAGACTGTCAAATCATTTTCTGATTTTATATTAATCGCTTCTTGTAGAAGGCGTTGGAGGATGGCAGCAAAAACAGCAATAACGAGCGAAGCAAAAATGATGATGAGCGCCATTAATCCAATTGGAGGATCAACTTTCTTCGCTATAAAACGAAAGAGTGGCATAGCTAATATATACAAACCACTGATTGCAATCGCGCAACACTTTATGTTCTTTAACGCCTTTACAGATAATTTCGAGAACGCTGTGTTCTTGTCTATATATTGCAAAAGATTTAAAGCTTGGTGGAGAGCAATGTAAAAAGGTAAAGCCGCTCCATACATGACAATGAAAACCAAATATTTCATCAAGATAATATTTGGATACAACTCAGCCGCGAAATTCGCTATTTTGGGCACTAAAAATATACATAATGCAAGCACTGCAATTCCAGCCAGACAAATAATTACTTTTAAAAAAGTAGTTGAACCTCGTTTCACATTCATTTACAATACCTCACTTATTTAATGACAATATGATTTTACCACAAAATTTATTGTTTAACAATAAATTAATATCGTTATTTATTATCCCCATTACTGTTATTGATATGTTTTTTGACAAAAATAAAAAGAATTTCTTATTACAAAGAAATTCTTTTACTTGAAAACGTCTCTTTAATTTTACATATTTTAAAACGTTAATTCATAATGGAAATAACGATTATCTCTTAAATAACCATTTTCAGCGTATAATCGCTGCGCTGATAAATTATCAATCTCTGTTTGTAATTTTACACCTTTTGCGTCATTTTCTAATGCGAATTTTTTAGCAGTTTCTAATAATTTTTTACCTATTCCGGCTCCGCGCTTCGCCTTTTGTACAAACAGATCATTTAATATCCATAACTCTTTCATCGAAATGGAAGAAAATGATGGATATAATTGCGTGAATCCAATATATTCACCATCTTCAACTGCTACGAAAATAACGGATTCTTTTTTCTCAATGCGATTTCGTAAAAATACTTTTGCGCCTTCTATATCTGAATCTTGTTTATAAAACATGCGATAGTTATTAAAAACTGATGCTAGTCCATCTAAATCTGCAATTGTTGCCTCATATATTCTCATTTTACTCCATTCCCCTTCCAATACTGTCTCATTATATCTGTTGCCCATGTAGGCTGTCGTATGTCCTCTTTCGGCATAAACTCTTTCATTATTGGCTTTATATCCAATATAGGGGTACCATCAATAGCATCTAATCCCTCAACAATAATTGATTTACCTTCTCTTTTTATTACTTTTACAATTGTCACACCTATACGATTCGGACGATTTTTCCCGCGCTGTGCAAAAATACCTACTTTAGGATAATCATTATTATTTCTAGGATATCTAGCTACATATTGAATTTGTTCAGCAGTTACTTTATGAAAATAAAAAACAATTTCAATATGAGAAAATTCTTCAATTCCTTGTATACTTTCTTCTGTATACATATCAGTTAAAGTAATGCAGGACCTAACTTCTCCCCACTCATCATCTTTTATTTCCTTTCTTTCATTATGTACAAATGCGATTGGTTGAACTGAAAACATACGCATTCCCCCTCAAATGTAACCACTTACATTATAAAATATTTTCTGAATGTTTTCCAGATAGATGCACTAAGTTTACATAATATAATTATAATCTATCTTTCTAAGGAGACATTTACAGCTTCTATTGCATGTATATGAGTAGTATCAAATACTGGGACTGGTACGTCTTCTTGCTTTATTAATAACCCTATTTCTGTACAACCTAATATGATTCCCTGTGCTCCTTTTTCCACTAACTCTTCTATGACTTTTTTATAACATTCTCTAGATTGAGATACTATTTTTCCTAAACATAATTCTGTATATATTACTTCGCTTACTTTTTCTCTATTTTTTTCTGATGGAACTATTACTTTTATATCATTCTCTTCTATTCTTGACTTATAGAAATCTTGCTCCATTGTATATGTCGTTCCAAGTAGCCCAACCGTTTGAATACCTTTTCTTTTAATTTCTTTTGCAGTTGCATCAGCAATATGCAAGACTGGAATATTAATATTTTCCTTTATTTTGTCAACTACCTTGTGCATTGTATTTGTACAAATGATTATAAAGTCTGCTCCTCCTATTTGCAGTGAATATGCCGCATTCCCTAATACTTCTCCTGCGCCATCCCAATCTCCGTTAGACTGGAATCGTTCAATCTCTTCAAAGTCAACGCTATTAATCATACATTTTGCTGAATGTAATCCTCCTAATCTCTCTTTTATTTCTTCATTAATAATTCGATAATATTCAGAAGTTGATTCCCAACTCATACCACCTATAAGCCCTATCGTTTTCATATAAAAACACCTACCTAAACTATTTTTAGAAAACTAATACCAACATTTTATTATGTATATTATACATAATAAAACAAGACTTTAAGTTTATAATATAAAGTCTTGTTTTAACTAATTTAAGATGTCAATAATGAAAATTAATTCTATATTCATTTCCAAGGAAATTTTTATAGAATATTCAGAAATTAACATTCCGATGTTTTTATAGAATCTTCATATTGATAATTAAAGCATTCTCGATACAACTGTTTAATTTCATCATAAGTAGGAACTCGCGGATTATTACCTGGGCTACCACTTACAATTGCATCTTTCGCCATTTTAGAAATAGCATTTTCAAATTCAACTTCATTAATTCCGTATTCTTTTAAATTTGGAATACGAAGATTAAAACAAAGTTCCTTTATTTCAGCAAGCGTGTAATTCGCTACTTCTTCATCAGAATTTGAGTACAAATCTTTGTTTAAACTGCGTCCAATTTCTGCTAACCTTTTCACTGCACTTGTTTTTGTAAACTCTAAAACTGTAGGTAATAGTATGGCATTCGATATACCATGTGGTACATGAAATAATGCCCCCACAGGCCGAGACATTCCATGAACTAATGTAACGGATGCATTGGAAAATGCGATTCCAGCTTGTAATGAGGCAATCATCATTGCTTCTCTTGCTTCCATATTATCTCCATCTTCATATGCAATACGTAAATATTTCATGATACTTTCAATAGCTGAAAGAGCAAGTACATCTGTAAGTGGCTGTGAAACTTTAGAAATATATGCTTCTATTGCATGGCACAATGCATCTATCCCTGTTGCTGCCGTAATGTGGGGTGGTACCGAACATGTTAAAATAGGGTCAATAATTGCTACTTGTGGTATAAAACTAGGATGCTTCATCATCATTTTTACATCTGTTTTTTTATTCGTAATTACTGCTACACTTGTTACTTCTGATCCAGTACCAGAAGTTGTTGGAATTGCAATAAGTGGTAGTGGATCATTTTCTATTTCGATATCCTTTTGAACGTAATATTCAATTTCTCCACCATTAGTAAATAACACTGCTACCGCTTTCGCAGCATCAATACAACTTCCACCACCAATACCGATAATAAAATCACACTTTCCTTCTTTACAAATAGTTAACGCTTCTAACACGTGTATATTTGTAGGCTCAGCATCCACTTTATTATATGTAATAACAGTTATACCTTTCTTCGTTAGTTGTTTTATACACCTTTCCACATAGCCTAATTTCTCCATAATTGTATCAGTAACTATAAAAGCTCTTTTCCCTAACTTTTTTGATTGTTCTCCCAGTTTTTCAAGCGAATTTCTTCCATATAATACAGACTTCGGCATACGAAACTCAGCAACTTCTTGCAAGTATTCCACCCCTTCTTACCCTAATTAATATTTTATGAAATAAAATATAGATTTGATGAATCTTTATTATTCAATTTTTAATAGATTCCTGTTAAAGTATAGAACGCGATAACTGCAAATACAGCAACCGTTTTCAAAATTGTAATAGCAAATATGTCTTTATATGATTGTTTATGTGTTAATCCTGTTACTGTTAGAATAGTAATAATTGCACCGTTATGCGGCAATGTATCCATACCTCCTGATGCCATTGATACGATACGGTGCATAACTTCTAATGGAATATCAAATTGATTGGCTGCTGCAATAAATTTATCCCCCATAGCACTTAAAACAATTCCCATTCCTCCTGATGCGGAGCCTGTAATACCTGCTAATATATTTGTCGTTACCGCTCCATTCACTAAAGGATTCGTGAACGTTGCAGAAATACTGTCTCTCATTATCGCAAAACCAGGAAGTGCTGCAATCACACCGCCAAATCCAAATTCAGCCCCTGTATTCATTGTCGCAAGTAGTGCTCCCCCAATACTTGTATTTAATCCAGCTTGAAAACCTGTTACTACTCGTTTCCAATATAATAAAAGTGTTGAAACAATCCCAATAATAAGTGCCAACTCTACTGACCAAATTCCCACTACTGCACTTAATTCTACTTTTCCAAATGCTTTCATACCAATAGCAGAAAAATCAAAACCGTCCGGATACCACTTCGGTATCATGATTGTGAAAACTTTATTCATTACACCTACTAAAATAAGTGGTACAAATGCAATCACTTGCTGTACTCTTGTAATCTCAATACTGCTCATTAATGGCATAGCTTTTTGCTCTAATTGCAAAGATGCAGCCATTTCATTATTCCCATCATTAAATCCGAAATACCCTTCTCCTGCTACCTTAGCCTTTTTACGTCTACTCTCTAAATATAGTAAACCTAACGTTAAAACAAAGATTGCTCCTAAAATACCTAGTATCGGTGCTGCATAAATATCAGTTTTAAAAAAAGTTGTAGGTATTACATTTTGAATTTGTGGTGATCCAGGAAGTGCATCCATTGTAAACGTCGCTGCTCCGAGAACAATCGTTCCAGGAATTAAACGCTTTGGAATATCCGCTTGTCGAAACAACTTAGCCGCAAACGGGAATATAGCGAATACCACTACATACACACTAACACCGCTATACGTTAAAATCGCTCCCATTAATACAATTGCTAAAATTGTACGTTTTTCCCCAACTAACTCTACAATTGTCTTTGCGATTGAATCAGCAATTCCTGACATTTCTACTACTTTCCCAAATATTGCTCCAAGTAAAAACACAGGGAAATATAGCTTAATAAACCCTACCATTTTCTCCATAAAAATATTAGAAAAGAAAGGTAATACAAAACTAGGTTCTGTCAAAAATACCGCAAACAATGCAAAAATCGGTGCAAATAAAATAACAGAAAACCCTCTATATGCTACAAACATAAGTAAACTAAGTGCTAATAAAATAATAACTAGCTCCAATTATACCCCTCCTTTAAACTGAAAATTCAATCTTTTAACAACAAACTTCTACAATCATGTCAAACTCTATTCTATCCAGACAAACCTCCTCTATTTATTACAAATTTTTCATGCTAAAAATGTCTAATTATACATATTCGATTACATATGAAAAATCCCTTTAAACAATAACGACTTCATCATCATATGTTAAAGGGATTACTAGTATCTATATTTATTATTTTATCAAACTTGTTTCTACACAAAAATGATGCAGTTCTTTAATATCCTTCACTATATGAGTCGCTTTAACTTCAGTCAATTCAGTTTCACTACCATACCCATATAACACACCGATTGAAGCAATTCCATTATGATTCGCACCAATTATATCGTGCTTTCTATCACCAATCATGACCATTTCTTCTTTTTTAAGCCCTTCATTTGTTTGTAAAATATGAGCAATGATTTCTTCTTTTTTTATTCTCGTACCATCTAAATTACTCCCAACAATATCTTCAAAATAACCCGTCAACTGGAAATGATCTAGTACTTGTTTCGCAAATATAGTAGGCTTTGACGTTGCTACAAATAAATGATTGCCTCCATCTTTTAATTCTTGCAAAAGATTAGGAATACCATCATATACTTTATTTTCTAATAAGCCACTTTGTTTTAAATATTCACGAAAATAATAGACAGCTTTCTCAACTTCTATTTCACTCATATTATATCTATTTGCAAACGATTGTTGAATTGGCGGGCCGATAAATGCATCTAGCTCGCTTATATTTCCTTCTTCTATCCCCATTTTCTCTAACGCATATAGAACAGAATTTATAATCCCTTCTTTCGGATCTGTTAATGTTCCATCTAAATCAAAAAGAAATGTTGTATACATATTGAATTCCTCCAGTTACTTTACTTTATATGTAACCCACCAAAAACACTCACCTATATGAAAAGTTAAATCTAATGCAAATGGTTCAAAAATAGAGCGCAACTCTTCTTTCGTATAATAGTTTTTAATAATCTCATGTCTCTCGCCATTCGAGAGTGTGCGAATTTTATATGTATTTACATCTCCATCTTTACGAATAAGCTCTCCACCAATTCCTTCATTGAACATATTATCTGCGAAACATACAGTTGATCCCTGTTGCAATACTCGGTGGAACTGTTTTAAAAAACTAATAATCTCTTCTTTTTTTATATGTGAAAACCAAAAGTTTGCATATCCCCCTTGAAAGATATCTTTCATTTGTTCTAGTTTAAAAGCATCACCTTTCTGAAAGGTAACCTTTTCCTTAGAAAGCTCTTTTCCCTTCGCTATCGCTAGTACTTCCTCAGAATAATCGATCGCTGTTATATGTGTAGCTACACCTGCTACATACTTCGTCCAATATCCTGTTCCGCAAGCCACTTCAAGAACTTTTCTTCTATTACATATTTCTTTTAATTTCTGTTCAAGCATCTTTTGTTCCGCCTGCCTTACTGGATCTTCCCGATTGTACACCGCTTCATATTCACTCGCTCGATTACCATAATATGTATACATAAAAAAACTCCCCCTCTATTAAACAAATCACACCATTTCCATAATATCATTTTTATTCTTTTCAGAAAATTACTTTTTCACCCTCTCATACTTTCAGTTACAAAACACAAAAGATATGATAAAGTAAAAAAGTTACAATTATTTTAATAGAAACTGGTGAAATACATGTCAAGCACAGCTTCTGTCCTTGTAAATGGTTTTGCTACTATTTTATTAACAGTTTTACTTGATCCACGCATCGCCCTTTTAACAGAACGGGCTCTTCAATCAGAAGAAGGTGCTGAAGCAATGAGTAAAATGTATGGTTGGCTAATGATTTCTAGAATTCTCGGCACGTTATTAGCAAAACTATTATTTGTACCAGGTGCTTACTGGATTTTGTGGATTATTGAACTAATGCATTAATTCGCTAACTCTATAAACAGAGGGGAATTTATCAATGACTATAAAAACCGAGCAAGATATTATTCAAATGATACAAAATGAAGAGTGGATGATGAATGTATTACAAATGGCAAAATCACTAGAGCTACCTGATTGGTGGATTTGCGCCGGGTTTGTCCGTTCTAAAATTTGGGATACTTTACATAACTACGAAGTAAGAACAACTACACCAGACGTGGATGTCATTTATTTTGATTCTTTTCATAAAGATGAGGCATACGAACAATTACTAGAAAAGAAGCTGATAAATTTGGATGCTTCTATACCTTGGTCAGTAAAAAATCAAGCTCGTATGCATGTAGTGAATAATATGCCACCGTATTCTTCTTCTGTTGATGCTATTTCTAAATTCCCTGAAACAGCAACTGCTTTAGGCGTGACACTTGATGAACAAAACAATATTATATTAACGTCTCCATGCGGAACAGAAGATGTACTTTCATTACAAGTAAAGCCTACAGCTCATTTCCTTGAAACGAAAGAACGAATACATATGTACAATAAAAGAGTTATGAAAAAGAATTGGCATAGCAAATGGCCTAACATAACTATCACTTATCCAGAAATGTAGAAAGGGTGCTTCTCATTTGTAGAAGCACCCTTTTCTTCATTTCAAAAAATGAATGACTGTTTCAGCAAATCGATCTGCTTCCTCATAATGAGGTGTATGACCACTCTCTTCAAACATAATATACGTACCGTTTCGAGCATCTTTATTAAATGTGTCAATTTGTTTTTCACACGTTACTACATCATGTTTTCCTACAATTAATAACATCGGACTCTCTACATCTTTTATTTTAGATAATAATGACGTATAATATGCTCCTTCTGACTTTAATCTATCGAAATGGATTTTGGAACGATTTGAAAATACTTCCCACTCTTCATCACTATATAAACTATAATCTGTTTCATCTTCTTTATAATTGTAAATCTCCATTCTTTTTTCTTCTAATTCAGCGCTTAAACTTATATAAGCTTCGAGTAACTCTCCTGAACTAGCATTTGCATTACTAGATGAATAAGCAAAACAGTCTTCTGCCGCTAATTCTTTTCCATATTTCTTTAATAAAGTTCCTGTCTTTTGTAGTAAAGCTCTACTTGTTAATGCAAAATCGAAAGTTGGCCCTTCAAATATGATTTTCTCTATTGAATTTGGATACGTCTCTGCATATAACAATGCTAAATATCCACCGAAAGAGTGCCCGATTACAGACCATTTTTCAACCTGTAATACTTTCCTTAATTCCTCACAATCTTCAACTAAATCGCTTAATCCAAAAGATTCTGCTTCGGTAATTACTTCTGAACGGCAAACCCCTCGTTGATCCAACATAATTACATGTAAGGAATCTTTTAATCGCTCCGCTTGATGAAATGAAAAATCATAACAACTTTCACCTGGACCTCCATGCAAATACAATACTGACTTATTTTTAGAGTTTCCATACGTTTCAACGTATAGCTTTTCACCTCTAATGTTCATGTATTTCCCCGCTTCAGTCAAATTCGCCTTTATAATCATCACCTTCTTTTCACTGAATATTATAACATTTAAACTTAAATAATCCCTATTACATTTAAAAAGACGATGATGATTGCAAGTGGTGCTACAAATCGAAGTAAAAACGCCCAACAAGTGAATACTTTTTTTCCGTAATTTCCACCTACAAAAAATTCTGCTTCTAACACTTTCTTTTCCATTTTGAAGGATACGAAAATACTAATAAATAGTGCTCCGAGTGGCATTAATATATTACTAGATAAGAAGTCTACTGCATCAAAAATATTCTTTCCGAAAATCGTAATATCACTCCATACACCAAATGAAAGCGCTGATGGAATACCGACTAGAAAAATACAAAAACCGATAACCCAAGATAGTTTATTTCTTCTTTCTTGCTTCCCATTCGCCATTGCTGAAACAACTGTTTCAAGTAAAGAGAAAGCTGATGTTAATGTGGCAAATGTAAATAGTGCAAGAAATACTGTTAAGAACAATCCGCCAAATGGAATTTGACTAAATACTGATGGTAGTACAATAAATAGAAGTCCAGGTCCTTCTGTCGGCTCCATGCCTAATGAGAATACTGCTGGAAAAATAGCAAGACCGGCAAATAAAGAAACAAATAAATTCAATCCAATAATTGTAACTGCTGATTTTGGTAAACTTTCTTTTTTATTTAAATAGGAACTATACGTAACCATAATTGAAATCCCTATACTAATCGCGAAGAATGATTGGCCCATTGCGAACAAAATATTTTCTGAAGTAATCTTTGAAAAATCCGGTTGTAAGAAAAATTTTACACCTTCTATTGCGTCATCAAGTGTCAACGAACGAATGATAAGAGCGACAAATAAAACGAACAATGCTGGCAACATATATTTACTTGCTTTTTCAATCCCATTTTGTACCCCTTTTGATACAACCCATATTGTAATAAACATAAATGCAAAATGACCGATAATGGCCCAAGTGGGATTTCCAATTGTCTCTGTAAATAATGTACTATAATTTTGTCCTGGAGTAATAAGCTGCCCTGTTACTCCCCTGAACAAATAAATTAATACCCATCCACCTACAACACTATAAAACGAAAGTAATATAAAACATGTTCCAACCCCAAGCCGTCCAATCCAATGCCATCCTGTATTTGGCGCGATACTTTTAAATGCTCCAACTGCTTGTTTCTGTGTACTGCGTCCAATCATAAATTCAGCTATTAGTAATGGCAGTCCAATTAATACAGTAAATAATATAAAGATTAAAAAGAATGCTCCTCCCCCGCTTTTCCCAGCGATATAAGGAAACTTCCATATCGCACCTAATCCAATTGCTGATCCTGCCGCAGCCATTATAAAACCTAATTTCGAAGTCCATTGCTCCGTCTGTTTCATCTTATTTTCCTCCTAATAAATCTTTTTATATAGATAATTAAATTTTATAAAATTATCCAAATAAACCCTCCATTTCTTTTTCCATAAAATAAAAAATGGCCCAGCATCTCTTTTAAAGAGACGCTAAGCCATTTACTTAACGCGGTACCACCCTTATTGATTCCATTATGAATCCACCTTAGTAGTAATCGTTTGATTACAAACCTAATATCGAAGGTTAACCGTTAAGATTTACTAAGAATGTAATTCCGTTCCACCTTACTGCTCCTAGGCGAGTTCAGGATGTCATTTGACTATGTCACACCAACCCATAGCTCTCTGTACAAATACATGACCTTACTACTCCTATTCAACACGTTTTAATATTTAGAATATATTTTCTTTTGAAATTAATATGAAGTATATCGGTTATATGTATAACTGTCAAGGTATATATTAATTTTTTTGTCGAAAAGGATTTTTATATAGATTTATAGAAAATATTTACAATAAAGTGAAACTTTATGCAGTGGGGGGGCCATCCCCCACTGATTATTAGTTTAACCAATCGGGCTTTTACGGGCAGCCCGACCCCCACCTAACTTCTTCGCTTTTGCTGAATTTTGAGGTGGGGGTCTTATTGTCCACAAATAGCGGGATAAAAATAAAAGGAGCTTAAAACGTTATGTCACTATTAAAAAATGGTTGTTTTTTTGTTATCCGCTCATTTTTCATCATTCTTGGTATTATTGCGATTTGTTCCTTACCACAATTGTTTTTCGGTGCACCTCCAAATTCAGCAAAATCGCTAGCAATTCCGCCTACACCAACTTTACAATTTAATTTTAGTAACTATTTAGATTCGATATCAAATGTAATTTCTTCTTTGTTTCACCCTACAAGTATTACTTATAAAATTAACAATGCTGGCACTCAGTCGCCGGACCGTGATCTTTTTCCATACTTACTAGAATCATATACGCATACATTAACGATTATGATTTGCGCCTTCCTTATCGCCGTACTTCTTTCTACTACTTTTACTATACTTACATTTTACTTCTCTAAACGCATTCAATTTCTTATTCTTAAAACTTTACACGTACTAGAATCATTGCCAGACTTGTTTTTTGTCGTTTGCGTACAGCTATTTGTCATTTGGATTTATAAAAATACGAATTTACTCGTTACGGTTCCCTTTTCTACTATGCAAGAAAAAACATATTTATTACCAATATTAACACTGAGTATTTTACCGACTATTTATTTATACAAAATTTCCCTTTTAAATTATAATGATGAGCTACAAAAGGATTATATAAACGTTGCGGTCGCAAAAGGATTAAAGCCATTTTACATTTTATATAAACACGTACTCATTAACGCATTACTCTCCATCTTTTATAATGCAAAATCTATTTTTTTATTTATGATTTCCAATATGATCGTACTGGAGTATTTATTTAATTCCTACGGCTTATTTAAATTTTTAATTACGCACCAAACACCGGAAATTATTACTGTAAGTATATTAATTTTAACAATTCCATTCTATCTCTCCTTTGAACTATTAAAACGCATTTTACCAGGAAGTAGGGATTTACATGCTTAAAAAGATAGTTTTTAACATACGATTTTTAATCGGACTCTTGATTTTAGTATCCATTATTATTTCAAGTTATATTACAAAAGAGAAAGTAGACACAGGAAAAATCAAACCTATCCCTGAATATCAATACATCGAAGGTAAAATAACTCGTACAGCCCCAGCACCGCCATCTTTTGCTCATCCTTTTGGGGTAGATATGCACGGAAATGATGTGTTAATTCGGACTCTTTACAATGCAAAAACACCCATTTTTTATGCAATAATTATTAGCTTTTTCCGTATAACCTTTTCACTTATATTTGGTGTTCTTCATGCATATTTTTATCGATACGTACGCTTTTTAGATGTTCTATTTGAAACATTCCAATACGTCCCTAGCACCTTATTAGCGATATTTTTACTATCACCTGTAATGTTCGTATCTCCAGAAGATGAACACCTTTGGCTTACTTATACGATTTCGGTTTTAATTTTTATTAGTGTACCTAATTTATTACAACTTTTCAGCAATGAAATTCGTTTATTACTACAAAATGAATTTGTGACAAGTTCTAAAACATTAGGTGGTGGTTTTTTTCACATTTGTAAATTACATCTTAAACCCTTTCTTACACCAAAAATTTTCATTTGGATAAATCAACAAATGCTGCAAACTTTAGTATTATTATTGCATTTAGCACTGTTTCAATCCATTTCATTTAACATTGCGGGTACACTTGTTTTACTTGGTCATAATCACCAGTTTTTAAATGTTTTACCTTGGGTAGCGTTCGGCCCCGTTTTATTTTTCACTATCGTTATTTTAGCTGTATACATGATGTTATTTGGAATGCAAAATGCACTAAAAAGTGATATAGATCAAATTGATAACTCACTTTTATTAAGTGTATTAGCGAAAGAAAAGAGAGAAAAAAAGAGTCTATATTTCTCCCTTTTTAAACCGAATGTAAAAATAAAAGAACATTAAAAAAAGAATCTTCGCGATAATCGCGAAGATTCTTTTTACGGTATAAGGCGAGTACAATCTCTCGGAAAAGCACTCGCTTCTCTCACATTCGATAATTGTAAAAACTTATACACAACTCGTTCTAATCCAATTCCAAAACCACCATGCGGCGGACATCCGTAGCGGAATGTATCTACATACGATCGGAATTTCTCTGGATGTAATCCTTTTTCTTTAAAAGAAGTGAGTAACATATTATACTCATGAATTCGCTGTGCGCCTGACGTTATTTCTAATCCTTTATATAGTAAGTCAAAAGAATCCGTTATAGCTGAATTCTCCTTATTTGGCATCGTATACATCGGCCTAGCTTCTTTCGGATAATGTGTAATGAAAACAAATTCACTACTATATGTTTCCTTTACATATTTCCCTAACAACTTTTCCCCTTCTGTATCTAAATCCCCAATTGGCGATTCTTTCCGGTACTTATTCTTCAAAATGTCTTGCGCTTCTAACAATGTGATTTTAGGAATTTCAGTAATTACGGGTACTGCTACTTGTAGTAGTTCCAATTCTGCTTCACATTTTTCTCCTACTTGTTGAAACATATATCGTAAAACATCTGTTTCCAATTGCATCACTTCATAAAAATCACGAATAAACCCTAATTCTACGTCTAACGATATATATTCATTTAAATGCCGTGAAGAGTTATGATGTTCAGCGCGGTACACTGGAGCAATTTCAAAAACACGTTCTAATCCTCCCGCTACCATCATTTGTTTATAGAACTGTGGTGATTGGGCTAAATACGCTTCTTTTTGGAAATATGGAAGTTTAAAAACATTCGCTCCGCCCTCTGCTCCTTGCGAAACAATTTTCGGCGTAAATATACGTGTGAAATCGTTCTCCGTTAAATATTCACTAAAGCTTTGAGCGAGTGTAGCTTTCACTTTAAAAATCGCCGCGGTTCGCTCATGTCTTAATGATATTACCCGCTCATTCAATATTTGATCTAAACCAACTTGTAACTTCTTTTTGTTTATTTCAAATGGAAGTGGTTCCGCATTATTTAATATTTTCACTTCATGCGCAAGCACCTCAACACCTAATTCTGTTTTCGATGTCTCCACAATCTTTCCAATTACTTGAACAACACTTTCAACATCAATTTTATATCCCGCTAACTCGTTTTCTAATACACATTGTATAACTCCTGACCTGTCCCTCAATAATAAAAAACTAACATTACCTAAATGCCGAACTTTTTTTACCCATCCTTGTAGTAATACAGTCTTTCCGGTATGCCCCGTACATTCTCGTGTGAGTGAACGCTTCATTATTTGACCCATTACATTTCCCTCCAGTAATTTTATTTTTATTTACGTTATTGTTATCATCGTCATCATCCACGGTCACTCACCTCCTTTCAAAGAATACAAAAATCCGCCCCTATAAATAGGGACGGATTTTTCCGCGGTACCACCCAAATTGTCATACTGACCATCTTAGTCCTGATAACGGTAGGTACCGTTTGCTTTTACTAATTATCACGTTCAAAGCAACACTCACAGGTGTCTTTCCATCATGCAGTATCGCAACCTTCCCAGCAATCGGCTGCTCTCTGTAGACCTTTGCATCATGTACTTTTCCTGATCATCACTTTTTATATTTACAGAGTATTCTAACTCTTATTTTTGTAAAGTGCAAGCCTTTTTATTAAATTCTCTTCCTCTATAGTTTTTTAGTAATTTTTTTTACGTTTTATTATTATTTACCCATTTAGATTTGCATTAGTCTTTTCAATAACACCTTCCATTTTATTACATAAACTCTACATTTTCCACACATATTAATATCAAAATTGTAACGGAGGTATACATATGAAAAAAGCAATTAGTTTCTTTCTCTTGTTGTTATGCTTAATTGTAGTGAATGAAACATACGCCTATTCACCAAACTCTTTACCAATCTCTCAAAATTCTGATCAATGGCGAGTGAATATTGCTGAACCGAAAAAAATAAGCAAGAATATGCTTCAAGCTAAAAAAGATGAATTTCAAACATATCAATTTTCAGTAACGAATGTTGGAGAAAACGAAGTATATAACGTACAAGTTGAAGTCTTCCGTAATGAACCAAATATGAAAACAAAATACGAACTCTTTTCCCTAGAAGAAAGTCGACTAGCAAGCGGAAAAACTGGATTCAGACATGCTAACTTCCCTGTTGCTACAAAATCAAATGAAGTGGACGTGATCATTACGTGGCAAGAACATCCTTTCCGCTCGATGAGAAACGGTCAAAAAGTTGAGTCTAGAAAATTTAAAGAGCATTTTGTTTTTAAAGATACAAAAAAGTAAATGGAATGTGGATATATTCACACTATCATTGATATCACCTAATTTACTCATACCAGTTCTTAGAAAAATAAAAAAGTCGTGGCTTATAAAATACCACGACTTTTTTATTTTAATTCGTACTAATTCCTCTTGCTGCCCAAATACGATCGATATCAGCGGCATGTTGTCCGCCATATAAAAGAGCATCCGCTTGCTTAATTGCCTTCGCACCATCACGGAATTTCGCATTTGGTGTTAATGACCAATGTGATTGTAAAATAATTTTTGTTGCTACATCACGGCCAAAAGCTTGTGCCATTTCGTATTGGCCTTGTGCCCAAATTTCCCCATCATCATGTACTTCATTCGTAATATCTTTCGGATACACTTTATTATTATCTAATCGGCGTAAGCACGTTGGATCTGAACTAGAATATGCAGTCGCATCCCATTCTCCAACACATGCTTTTCCGTACCCTGTAGTCGACACTGCATCTTCATAAGTAGCACCTAAGAAGTCACCAAACCCTTCTCCCATCGCTCCACCTTCTGGTGAACTACCGAATCCAGGTACTTGATTATCTTGAATTGAATGTCCATATTCATGTGCAATAATACCCGCATCTTCTGCATCATCCACTCCGCCAGTACCGAAAGTTAAAGCTTTCGTTGATGGAGAATAGAATGAATTATCATCTGTTGTACCATTTACATTCACTTTAATGGAACGATTGTTAATATTTTTGAATCCTAGCCCTTGAATGTAACGTTGTAATGTATCAATATGATAATATGACATAACATCTTCAAAGCTATCATTCGCGCGTGTATAGTTAAATTGTAAATTTGTAGATTTTGTCTTCGATTTTGAAGAAATTGTTACATACTCTCCAATTAAAAACCCTGTACCATCTAAACCTTTTAAAGTAACTGTTTTCAATTGATTCGTTAAAGCCGTTGAATCTGCATCTTTATTATCCTTTAACCCTGCCAGACTACCACTTGATACGACAGGATTAGGTAAAAATACTTTTCCAGTTCCTTCTACTTTTCGGTTTATATCAACTTTTTTAATTAACTTTCCATTTTCCGCATCAACAAATGTTTCCCATGCACCGAATGGATTATTAGAATGGACTACAACTTTATATACTGGAATAGCGACTCCATCTTCAACAATATATCCGAATTCTTTCTCTGTAGGAGCCCATAAGTTTTGCTCACTTTCCCCTCCAACATACGCCATTGATTTTTGTTCTGCATCTTTTTCACTAATCTTTTTCGTTATTTCCTTCACATTTTGAACAGGCTGGTAATCAGACACAGCAAGTACTCCTTGCCCCTGTCCATTAATAGTAACTGTTATTTGTTTTGAAAATACAGGAGCACCGTTAACTACTTGTTGGAATCGAACATATGAAGCTACTGACGTATCCGTTGTAGAAATATATTGTAAATCTGAAAGGTCTGGCTTTAATCCATATTCCGTAGCATGTCCTTTCAAATATTCAATTGCTTTCTTTTGCGGTGAATATGCTTCTAGCTTTACTTGTTGTTTTTCCAATGCCGAAACAGTAGAAATTGTCCCCATTACTAATGGTACAGTCATTGCCATTGCCACCATTTTTTTATTAAACATGAAACCACTCCCCCTAATAAATTGAAACCTTTACCCCATTCCTATAAGGCTATTACTGTCCATAAGTAACGAAATAAAGTGAATCTACGAGTAATTCTATACGAGCAAATCTATTACCTTTACATTTAGGGGGAGTGGAATTTTCTCAATATTTATGTGTAAAAGGAGCAAAATACTGTAGAAATATATTTCTTTCCTAACCATACAAAAAGGAAGTTGGAATGATTCCAACTTCCTTTTTCTTTAATTTGCCGCGTTTAATTTAATGCGAACTTTCGTCTCACCTAAAGATAGTTCATCGTCTTCATTCGTTAAGCGATCAAATGTAAATTGCTTAACGAGTAAGTTTTCTTCCAACAAACCTTTATGATTCGTTAACGTTTTTTGTAGTTCTTGCTCTGTATCAAGAATAACATCCACACGTAAATTAACCGGTAAATTCAACTGCTTACGATATTCTTGAACGGCGCGAATAAATTCACGTGCTACCCCTTCTTGTAACAATTCTTCCGTTACATTCGTATCTAACATAACCGTATATTGCCCGTTAGTCGTATTAGAGAAGCCTGATTTTGCAACTTTCTCAACCAATACATCTTCAGCTGTTACAACTACTTCTTCCCCTGACGTAGCTTGATATACCGCTTTTTCAGTTGAGACAAAGCGCTGTACTTCTTCTTGTGACAATTGTTTTAACCAGCCATTTACTGCATTCACATTTTTACCGAACTTCGGCCCAGCTGTTTTAAAATTCAGCTTTAATTGATAGGATGTATACTTCGTTTCATCGAGTTCCACATGGAATACTTTTACATTTAGCTCATCCATTACGATATCACGATAAGATTCCCAATCGATATCATTCTCTTTATGCTCAAGTAATACAAGTTCTGCTAACGGCTGTTTTACTTTTAAAGAATGCTGATTACGGTTACTTCTTCCAAGTTCAACAACTTGTAAAACAGCATCCATTTCCGCTTCTAATTTCGGCTGAATAAGTGATTCATTTACAACTGGATAATCTTCTAAATGAACGCTTCTGCCTTCTAAATTCAAATGAATATCTTCAGCGACAAATGGTGTAAATGGTGCAATTAATTTACTAACTGTTACAAGCACTTCATGAAGTGTGTCATACGCAGCTGCTTTCTCAGCATTCATACCAGATTCCCAAAAACGAGTACGTGAACGCCTTACATACCAATTACTCACTTCATCTACAAGCGCCGCGATTTCACGAGCTGCATTTGTAAACTGGTAATCATCCAGTGCCGTTCTTACCTTTTTCGTTGTGCTATGCAATCTTGACAATACCCATTCATCTAATTTCGTCCGCTTTACGTCATACATTTCGTTCGGATTATAACCATCTAAATTTGCATATAAAACGTAGAAGCTATACACATTGACTAACGTATCTACAAATTTAGATTTGGCTTCCAGTACTGTTCTTTCAGAAAAACGTTTCGCATTCCATGGAGCACTATCAACGAGTAAAGCCCACCGTAGCGCATCCGCACCAAACTTCTCTACTAAATCAACAGGATCTAGTGCATTGCCTTTACTTTTAGACATCTTTTGTCCTTCTTCGTCTAGAACATGCCCTAGTGATAACACTCGCTTATAAGGCACTTTTCCTGTATATAGTGCTGACACTGCTAATAAACTATAAAACCAGCCGCGCGTTTGATCAATGCCTTCTGCAATAACATCCGCTGGAAACTGTTCTTCAAATAAC
This sequence comes from Bacillus sp. NPDC094064, assembly GCF_050279585.1. NCBI lineage: Bacteria > Bacillati > Bacillota > Bacilli > Caryophanales > Bacillaceae > Bacillus > Bacillus sp. NPDC094064. The sequence goes on along the minus strand of NZ_JBNNUI010000006.1, from coordinate 292,831 downwards.
TCTTTATTTTCAAATGGGTAATGATATTGTGCAAACGGCATGGAACCACTATCAAACCAAACATCAATTACTTCAGGTGTACGATTCATTGTACTTCCGCATTTTTCGCAGCAAACTTGCACTTCATCTACATATGGCTTGTGCAATTCTAAATCTTCAGGCGTTTCTTTCGTGCTATGTTTTCTTAATTCAGCAATACTTTTTGGCGCAAATTGATGATCACAGCTTTCACATTCCCATACGTTTAATGGTGTTCCCCAATATCTATTTCGGCTAATATTCCAGTCCACCATATTTTCTAAAAACTTACCGAATCTTCCATGTTTCATATGATCTGGATACCAAGTGACAGAATCATTATTTTGTAAAAATGTATCTTTAATTGCAGTTGTTCGGATTAACCAACTCTCTCCTGCATAATACAGTAACGGTGAATCACAGCGCCAGCAATGTGGATAGCTATGTTCATACTTTTCTTTATGATATAGTAACCCTTCCTTTGCCAAATAACGAACGATATCAACGTCACAATCTTTTACAAACTTACCTTTCAAAAACGGTACTGCTTCCGTATACTCACCTTTTTCATCTACAACATGTAAGAATGACAATCCTTCACTTTGAACGACTTTATAATCGTCCTCGCCATATGCTGGAGCGATATGAACAAGTCCTGTACCACTATCTGCCGTTACGAAATCTGCTCCGATAACGCGGTAGCCATTTGTAACTTCTTTCATCGGAAATGGTGCTGTATACGATGTGTTTACTAATTCTTCACCTTTATGAACAGATAATACTTCATAGTCTTCTTTTAATACATCTTGTACACGTTCTTTCGCAACAATGTATACATGACCTTCTTGTTTTGCTTTAACATATTCCATATTCGGATGTACAGCGAGCGCCACATTTGCTGGAAGCGTCCAAGGTGTTGTTGTCCAACCTAAGAAATACTCATTTTCACTATCTTTCACTTTAAACTTAACTGTTGCGCTTAAATCTTTTACTGTTTTATACCCTTGTGCAACCTCATGTGAACTAAGAGATGTTTGACAGCTTGGGCAGTATGGTGAAACTCTATGCCCTTTATACAATAATCCTTTTTCATGAATCGTCCCTAAAATATGCCATACACTTTCGATATAGGGATTTTCTAACGTAACGTATGGATCATCCATATCTACCCAATAACCGATACTTTCAGTGAATTCACGCCACTGCTTCTCATAAGTAAATACACTCTCTTTACACTTTTGAATAAACGGTTCAATGCCGTACTCTTCAATTTCATGTTTACCCGAAATACCGAGTTGTTTCTCAACACCTAATTCTACAGGTAAACCATGTGTATCCCAGCCCGCTTTTCTTAATACTTTATAGCCTGCCATCGTTTTATATCTTGCTACTACATCTTTAATTGTTCGTCCAAGTGCATGACCTACATGCGGTAATCCATTCGCCGTTGGTGGCCCTTCATAAAACACAAAAGATTGTGCGCCTTCTCGATTCTGAATTGATTGCTCGAAAATGCTTTGCTCGTTCCACTGTTTACGAATACGTGTTTCTCTCCCTACAGCTGACTCTTTTACATCTACTTTCTTCATCTACAATCACTCCTTTTGAATGTTTTAAAGCACACAAAAAACCCGTCCCTATAAAGTAGGGACGGGTTTACCCGCGATACCACCCTAATTCTATTAGCTATTCACTAATAGCACTTAGCAACGTACTATCATACGTGTTCTTTGTAACGGTAGACATCCGTCCGAGCTTACTTATGTTCAGCCTCGGCTCCTCGGAGATGATTTTCAAATAACGTCTGAACACCGGCTTTCAGCTATACACCGGTTCTCTGGGGAACAGTTCATTATTTTACTCGTTCTCGTCTTCAGATTTGTATACTTTGTTAAAAGCTATTCTATGCCATTTGGCAATCAATTGTCAACTAATTCGAAATATATATTTAATTATATCCTTGCTTAACCATTCCTATACAGTTACTTCTCAAGTTCTCGTATTCCTGCTAAATCCTCATCTTTCTCGATAAGCTCCGCAAAAAATCCAGTTCCATCTTCCCGAATTACAATTTCAAGCTCTTGTTTAGCCTCTTCATGTCTGTTTAATTGAGCTAAGTAACAAGCGTGATCATATCTTGCTAACAAGTCTGTAGCATCCATAGTTAATACTTCACTTGTTATTTTTTCTGCCTTTATCGTTTGTCCAGCCCCATGATATGAAGATGCTAAAGAAAGAAGAATTGCCGTATCGTTTGGATGATGTATAGAAGCGCCTTCTAATAAGTGAATTGCCTCTTCAAATCTCTCTTGACTTTCATACATTTCCCCTAAAGCAAGGAATCCTCTATTTACAAACGGTGTTTTCTCCGTTAATTGTAAATAAATCTTTTCTGCTTTTCTTTCTTCTCCGGCTTCAAAGAAAACATGTGCTTGTAAAAAAAGAGTATCATAGTCATCTGGTAACTCTCGAACCATTTGCTTCGTTAGTTCCAAAGCATCTTGCAATCTATCTTGTTCTTCACACTCGATAAAAAGATTTACTAGTTGCTTCGCTACATCATAATCCCATTTATTTTCTAACGATGTTTCCAAAACTTCTATCGCTTCTTTATTCATCGCTGCATTCTCGTAAAATTGTGCAAATCGCTGCGCTGCCATACTATTTTTCGGATTTAACTTTAACGAAATTTCATATAATTCAATGATTATTGTTATCATTGAAATTTCTTTCGCACGGTTTTTCATACGATAAAACGCTCTCGTAAATATAGACTTTTTCGGTTGTTCATTTTGCTGGCGTTCAATCCACATTTCAGTAACCGCAGCTGCTGCATACATAAATGCCGCACTTCTTTCTGCTTTTTTCACTTTCAATGTATGCAAAAAATCACGTATGTTAGACAATTTCTGATGTTGTTCTACTGCTTTCACATAAACATCAAAAATACGTTCATTACCTATATCTTGTCGCATGACTTTCATTGCAACTTCCATTGCTTTTGCATCTCTTTTTTTCACCAATACATTCGCATAATGATATAGAACTTCCGTATGTTCCCCATCTAATTGTATCGCTTGCTCAATTTGTTCTTTTTCCTTATCTATTTCATTCATTGCTCCATACACATATGCGATCGCATCTAATCGCCATATTTCAGGTACTTCTCCAGCTAACCGTTCTAATTCCGCTAGCAACTCTTCCTGTAATTCTACTTTTACTGAAAGCTGCGCCAAGTATTCCATATTTATATGCAATGGTTCCTCTTTCATCGCCTGAACCATATGACTTTGTTCCTTTGAATGATTTTCTTCTTTTTCATATATTTCTGCAAGCTGTAAATGTACACCTACGAAATTCCCATCAAGCTCTAAACATGTTTCATACGCTTGTTTTGCTTCTGTCAATTGCCCTAATGCCATAAGTGTTTCGCCAATTCGGTAATAAGGTAATGCCGTTTTCTTTTGTTCTATTGCCTTATTATATCTTTTCATTGCTTGGCCGTACTGTCCAATAGATTCATATAAAATACCTATATAACAACCGTATTCACTTACTTCATTTCTTTCTTTTTGTAACGTTCTTAAAAAAGCTATACCTCGTTGTACAAACACAGTTCCTTTAATTCGATTTACATATTCATCTAATGCACTTGCTACACTATAATCTCCCTGCTTTATACCACTCTCTAATTTAACCAATGCTAATTTTAGTTCTTCCTCATTCCCGCCCAGTTCGATTTCTGCATCCCATAAAACCATCCCAGCATTCATAAGGAAATCTTGACTCTTTTCAATTTGTTTTTCGATACCGAGAATATATTGTTTCGCTTCTTTATATTGCTCTTTTGCCATATACACTTGCGTAATTCCGAAATGAGAATAAACATCTTCATCATTTTCTTCTAAAGCACGCTCATACAATACTTCTGCTTCTTCTAAACTATCATTCTGAAAATGATAGTCACCTAACCTTACGTAAAGAGATGCTTTATCATCACAATTCTCAATACCTTTTAATAAAATTTCTTTCGTACTTTTATCATCCTTCAAATCTGATTCGTATATTTCCGAAAGTTTCGTATAAATGTAAGGTGCATTACTATCCAAATGAATCGCTACTTTAAGCCCTTTTATCGCTAAATGTAACTTCCCTAATTGATGTGCACATCTCGCTCGCTCATACCATACATGCGCCTCACTTTTATACTCTTTTAACAAATCATTAAAGATGTCATATGCTTCTTCATATCTTTCTAAATCGATTAATATTAAACCGTGATTCGTTAACGTGAATCTTTCAGGACTACGCTCTAAAGCAACTTGAGAAAACTGCAGCGCATTTTCACATTTATCGATATACATATAGGATAAAGCGAGAAAACTCCAAGCAATCGGCTGATCTGCGTCCAATTGTAACGACGAACGAAAACTTGAAATTGCTTCTATATAATTTTCTTGTTCAAATGCATATCTTCCATTTATCAAATGATACAAAGCACGATTATTTTTCTTCTCAACACTTGTCAGCATTTGCCCAGCTTTCTCCATTTCTTGAAGACGGATAAAGCACTGGGCACCATGTAATTTAACAAAATCCGAGTTCGGAAACTTTTCCGTTAACTTTTCTATACAATTAAGAATAAACTCTTTATCTACTTCAACATCTAGATGTTTAATCGTATATAACCACGTATTCGGATTATCACTCGTCTCTTTTAAAAAGTGTACTAAATGACTAACCCCCTCTTTATCGTGTTCATCTAAATGATCTGTAAGAGAAAAAATGGATTTAAAATACTGATTTTCTTCTTCACTTAAAAACGATAGTTGTTCCTTCTTTTCTTTCGGAACAAACGTGATTGCCAAACAACCTGTATAACGATATTTCTCTTGCAATTTACTATATTCCACAAGAACTGGTTCTATAAAGTTTGGATCTTGAACATAAAAAGCTTGTAACGTATCATCATATCCAGATAGTACTTGCACATGCGAAGCATGCTCAATATCTATACTTAATAAAACGGGAATTCCTCGGTCAAGCAGTCTCTTATAGTTTTCCTCATTCCCTTTGAAATAACGATATTCATAACCTAATCCTTCTAAATACGAAACAGTATCCGAAAACTTTGAACCTGTCATATCAAAAATAAACTCTGCAATTTCGTCTTGTGTATGTTTCTCTCCCCAAATTTGCAACATCATTTCTAAGCTTGTCGGAACACAATAATTATCCTTTTGTACAATAGGAACTATCGGCAGGTGAACCTTTTTTCCATCTCGATTTTTTTCTAAATTATGATACAAGGATTCTTTTAAACTTTTTTCTTCTTTTAATAACTCCTGTAAGTTTACAAGTTTATTCATTTTATACAGCGCTTCTGCACGTAAATGAATAAAGTAAGCCTCATAAGCATGATAAGGAAGCTGACGATTAATATTATCTATTACCGCTAACATCTCTTCATATTGCCCTAAATCTAATAAATACTTCACCTTTTCAAAGTGAAAATATGGTACTTGCGGGAACTTTACAATCGCATCATCAATTAGCTGTAATGCACGTTTCTGTTCCCCTTTATTCGCATATAACTGTGATAATAAATAGGTAGATAACTCTTCACAATCTTTATGCTGCATGCCGGCTATAAATTGTTCCTCTGCTTTCTCCCACTCACCTGTATGCATATAGACGTAGCCCCATTTATCAAAAACCGCACGTGTACTGTACTCCTCTGCTTTTTGCATATAGATTAGCGCTTCTTCATTTCGTTTCATTTCTAACAGACATCGTACTAACGTAAAGTATGTTTTCGCTAAAAAATCGACATCTATTTTTTCTTTATTACTCTCTTCTAAAGAATCTTTTAACAACTGTTCTGCTTCAAGAATTTTCCGCTCATCAATTAACTCGTCACAATATAAAGAGAGCGTTCTCATATTTGGGAATTTTTTATAAGCGTAGCGAATGAGGAATGAACTGTATTGGTGCATAAGCCCTTCATCAGTAAGGCGAATTAATATATCAAACTCCTCATGTGAAGGAATATTAGCAAGCCACTTTTTCACATAAGATATAGTATTCGTTTCTTTTATATATGAAATTTCTTTATTTATTTCCTGTAATCCATCTACAAATCTCTTGTCTTTCAAACAAGCTTCTAACTGCTTAAAATCTAGCATGCATTCACCTCGAATTTATATTTATACTGCTACTTGCTTAGATTTTACACATCATATTGTAGGTATTCAACTATAATCTCTTATAATGAGTGGTATTATTTAATATTATTCTAATCCATAACAGAATATAGTAAAAATGTTTGTTTTTCTCTGTATTTTGTTTGATTTTATGAAATAACGTAACATGTAGCTCTTATCTTTCAAAAGGTGAACTCTATATATAAAATTATATCGGCGATTTTCAAAATATATCAGCGATTATATGTCGAATATCGACTTACCAACATTAAACGACATTATTTTCACTTATCAAATTCCAAATCTGCAAAAACACCGTAATGATCACTAGGAAACACACCAGTTGAAGTTAGTACCGAATCCCCAAATATAGATACGTTTTCAATCGTAGGAAATTCAAATGCGGCATTTTCTTGTATCATGATCCAATCGTATCTTTTTTCTTGCTTTACATAGCCTTTTAAATTCAGATTCTCTCTATAATCTAAAGTTGGTTGAGCTATCATGTTCTCTTCGATTTCTTTAAACTGAGCTACATCTATCCAATGCTTCCGAATTAAGTATTGATGCACCATTGAATATGGATCATCATTAAAATCGCCACATAATAATTCATAATTACTGGCTCTGTTTTCAATCCAATTATTCACAGTGTTCATTTGTTCTTGTCTTATCCTACTAGATTTCCAATTTAAATGAACATTCGTAACTCCGAACTTCCAATCTTTATATTTAAATGTGATTCGAATGGCACAATAATTTGATTCCTCTATATCAGTTTCCCAAATTGCTTCTTCAGCTATAATAGGAATTTTACTAAAAAAAGCTAGTCCTTCATCTGGAGAATCAGGGTACTCTTTAAATATACAAAACGGATATCCAGTTTGATTCGCTATATACTGGGCCACATTTTCCTTTGATTTCAAATTAACAGAACTTCTAACTTCCTGTAGAGCAAGAATATGCGGAGAAATGCTTCGAATCTCCTCACAAATAGCTTCTAACCTTTCAAACCAAAGACTCTCATGGTTCCATATATTAAAGGTAGCAATCCTCAATAAAGCGCTACCTTTTAACATACTATTTCACCATATGTAATTTTCATATTCGGAGTATATACTAAAGAAGAATGTAGATGAAATGCTTTAAAAAATCGTAGTTCAGCTTCATATTGAGCTAGCGCATCATCATATGTTAATTCCCTGGCCATTAAACGTTCTATAAATTGCTGTTTATCTCCTAGATTGCCCGCTATTCCCTCTTCTTTTAACGAATGATACAAATCGTTTTTATCTTTGTGATGTATATTAGAGTCTAAAAAATTCACTTTATCGCTCACTCTACACTCAATATTTTTCACACCTAATTCACTTAAATACATCGGTATTTTCATGCCGATATTGCCATCTTTACCACTTCTCTGCGTGTCACTTTCAAATAATTTCTGTAAAATGCCTAGCTGGATAATTTTCGATTGGCTCTCTCCATCTAACACGTATGAAGACATATTTGAAATCCAATGTGGTTCAAAACAGATTATTTTACCACCATCCTTAATTGACTGTATCATTTTTTCTAGCATCTTTTTTGGTGAGTTCATATGTAATAAGAAAGCATGACAGATTGCTATATCGTATTTATTTTTTAATTCAATTTCTGTAGCATCTCCTTCAATAAATTCTGATTCATATGGAAGTGAACGAAATAACTCTCTTGCTTTAGCTATTAATGTTTCCCCGCTATCAATACCTGTATACTTTGAGCCCTTTGGAAGTAAAGGCAACAATACTAGGCCTAAATAGCCGTATCCACAACCGTAATCAACAATATGTACTGGCCCAGAGATCTGCCAAACTGTATTTACTAAAAAACTTAAATAATCGTCATTGTAATATAAGTCTCTCGTGTTTTTTAAATATATCAGTTTACTATTCCAATCGTACGTTTCCAATGTCTATTCCCCCTTTATATACAACACAAAAATAAAATTCTATTTATAGAAGACATATTCCTACACTTGTGTGGAATATTTAAGCCAGTTAATCATAAATAGCAAAATTCTAAAGCAAAAAGGGCTAGTGCATCGTTAAAAATACACTAACCCTTTTTACTTTGAAGAAAGATAGATCAATAGAAGCTTAATCATTACAATCACAATCTAAACAATCAGTACAATCTAAATCGCCGCAGTCGAAATTTCTTCTTTTTTTGCTTCTTTTAAGATAATAATATAGCACGCCAATAAACAATGTGCACATACCAAAAGCTATTATTGCTTCTGTATATTTCTCGTGCATGATAAAACCAATTCCACTTCCTCCTGAAATGCAAATTAGAATTAAATAGATCCAGAACATCTAAGTAGCTACCTCCATTAATATACGCTTTAAGAAAGAATCCATATAATGCTAGATGAAATGAGTAATCCCATCCCATTACCGCTTAATATACCGGTAGTTACTCTTAGCAAATTTGTGCTGCTTCTCCATTTCCATTTTTGGGTGAATCCATCAATAAGTAACGGAATTTGAGCGCAAATTGATAGTATGATTGCCATAGGAAATGAAGGTGTTATGTAAAAATAAATTGGAAACAGTAAAATACCAATAAGCATGCCCGTACAACGCGTACATAAAGGTATGTACTTTTGTAGTTTAAGGAAACTTCTTTTAGATTTTCTATGACAAGGAATTTGTAAGATAAAAGTTCGAATCAATATGAATCACCCTCTCTAAATAGATTTTAATTGATTTTGCAAAAAAATTATATATCAATAAAAAAACAAACCAGGTTCATACTAGACCCGGTTTGTCAGTTTACTACTATTTCACATCTCCTCAGGAGCACCCACCCCAAGTAATCGTAATCCTTCTTTTAATACAACCGTCACAGCATACACTAATGCCAGTCTACTATCCTTTTCTTCACTCTCTTCCAATATACGCACATTTCCATAATATTTATTGAACGATTGTGCTACATCTAATACGTATTTTGAAATAATGGATGGCTCATTTTTGTTACATGCTGCTTCAATTACTTGCGGGAATTTGTTTAGTAATTTTACGACGCTCCAGCTATAATCATCTTTTAATGCAAACGTACATGTTTCAAATTCCACACTTTCTTTTCTTAAAATAGAGCAAGCACGTGCATGTGTGTACTGTACATACGGACCTGTTTCCCCTTCAAATTTCAGCATATTTTCTAATGAAAATTCGATATTATGCATACGCTCATTTTTTAAATCATGGAATATGATTGCCCCAACACCGACCTGCTTTGCTACTTCTTCTTTTTGTTTTAAGTTTGGATTTTTCTCTTCAATATTTTGTTTTGCCAGTTCGATCGCTTCTTCAAGTACTTCTTCAAGTAAAATAACTCTTCCTTTACGCGTCGACATTTTCTTACCGTCTTTTAATATGAATCCAAACGGTACATGTTCCATACCATCAACCCAAGTGTAGCCAACCTTTTTTAATACAGTGAAAAATTGATTGAAATGCAAGCTTTGTTCCGGGCCAACTACATATAACGCTTTATCAAATCCATATGTGCTTTGACGATATAATGCTGCTGTTAAATCGCGTGTTGCGTAAATTGTCGCACCATCTGATTTTCTAATTAAGCAAGGTGGCATACCTTCTTCTTCTAAATTAACGACTAATGCGCCTTCTGACTCTTCAAGTAATTCATGTTCCTCTAAAATCCCAATAAAATCTTCCATTAAGTTATTATAAAAAGCTTCTCCTTGAAAATTAGTAAATTCTACACCGAGAAGTTCATAAATACGAGAAAACTCTTTTAAAGATTCGTGACGGAACCAATTCCAAAGCTCGACTGCTTCTTCATCACCTTCTTCTAGTTTCTTAAACCAAGCACGACCCTCTTTTTCTAGTTCTTCGTCTTCTTTTACCTCTACATGAAACTGAACATATAGTTTAAATAATTCACGTATTGGATCCTCTTTAACTACTTCTTCATTTCCCCATTTTTTATATGCGGTAATTAACTTTCCAAACTGTGTTCCCCAATCACCAATATAATTAATTCCTACAACTTCATATCCACATTTTTCGGCGATATGCTTTAATGAATTACCAATCATTGTAGAACGTAAATGCCCCATTGAAAAAGGTTTCGCGATATTAGGCGAAGAATAATCGATAACTACCGTTTTTTCACATCCAAAGTGGTTTTGACCGTACTCTTCTTTCTCCGCTAAAACCTTTTTTAATACATCATCACTTACAGTTTCACGATTAAAAAATACATTTACATACGGACCAACGGCCTCTACTTTCATAAAGAACGGATCATTTAATTTCTCTGCAATTTCCTTTGCGATAATAGCCGGTGATTTTTTATATTGCTTCGCTAGTGAAAAGCATGGGAACGCTGCATCTCCAAATTCATCTTGTTTCGGTGTTTCAATTAAATCTAAAATTTGCTTTTGCGCTAATTCATCCGTAAAAATATTGGATAAACTTTCCGCAAACTTCGTTTTATAATCCATACTACAACCTCCTTATTTTTTTAAACACAAAAAACTCGTCTCTAATAAAGAGACGAGTTTTAACCCGTGGTACCACCCTTGTTGTTCAATACGAACCACTTTCCCGTTTATAACGAGGACAGGGGGCCTCGGCTTACTCTACTATTCGTTCAAGAAGCGTCTCCGAAGTGCGCTTCATCTTTTTCTTCCGCACTAGGCTCACACCATCCCTAGCTCGCTTTCCTTCTAAAAAAGACTACTCTCTTCATCACAGACAATATATTTAATTAATTATTGCCTATTATACATCTTTTCAAACAATTAGCAAGGGTCAATTACACCAAAGTGAAACTTTGCACTTTTTCTTTTGTATACGTGAAAATTGTGTTTTTCAAATCTAGAACTACGGAAATGATCTTTCAGAACGACACGTTTACTCGCCACACGCTTCGCTTCCGCAATTGTTTCGTCAGTTATATCATGATACAAAGCGAAGTGTTTTAATCCTTTTATCCCATCTGATTCTATGACAGTTTCTTCAAACATTGGATCCAGGTAAACAACATCATAACTATTATCTTCACATTGTTTTAAAAATGCGTAATGCTCCGTTTGCTTTACATCGATTCTTTGCATTGCTTCATCAATTTCAGAAACGGATGAAGACCATGTTTGCAAACCATTTTTCATAATATAAGCCATATATTCATTACCTTCAAGCCCTGTTACTGTTCCACTTTCACCAACAACATAACTAGCTACAATACTATCTGATGCCATACCGAGCGTACAATCTAACACTGTCATTCCACTCTCTAATTTAGCAGCTTGTACAAACGGATCGTGTTCTCCGCGCATTAATCTTTTCACACGAAACATCGCTGAGTTAGGATGAAAGAAAAACGACTCTTCCGTTCCTTTCGGATAAATAGCTAATCGATTCTTCCCTACAACAAGCACATCTTGTTCATACTGTTCATGCAGTTTATGTACTGGTATGTCATTACGTTTAACGAATGAAACATTTAACTCTGCTGCTACCTTGTTTGCATAATCTGTCATTTCTTTGTTTGTTCTTCCTGCTGTTGTTACTATCATTATTTCACCTCTATATAAAGAAAAGAGGGAGATTTACTCTCCCCCTTCTTTAGCAATTCTTTTCGAAAGCTTGTTCTAAGTTCGTAATAATTTCGTCCATAGTTGCACCTTCAATTTCATGACGGTGAATGAAGTGAACAACTTCTTTCCCTTTTAATAATGCCATAGATGGTGAAGATGGAGGAATTTCTCCGAAGTATTCACGCATTTTTGCAGTAGCATCTTTATCTTGACCTGCAAATACAGTTACAAGATGATCAGGTTGTTTTTCAGCACGAACAACCGCTTGACCTGCTGATGGACGTGCTAAACCAGCTGCACAACCACAAACTGAGTTTACAACTACTAAAGTTGTACCTGATGCATTCTCCATAAATTCTGTAACAGCTTCTTCTGTAGTTAATTCTTCAAATCCAGAACGCACTAATTCTTGGCGCATTGGAATTACCATTTGACGCATGTATTCTTCATAAGCATTTGACATCGTGTAATCTCTCCTTCAACTTTCATTCCAAATTCATCATATCACGCTCTATTAATAGGTGCAAAAGAAAGATAGTGACGATTTCATTTTTTTGAAGGGATTTCACAAACCCCTTCACGGCAATGTCCAACTGGGACGAGTTTTCTATTGTTAGCGATATAATCGTATACTTTACTTCCAAATCCAAGTACGATAGATAGCTTTATAAAAGGAACGGCAAACCAATAAGACGGAACAGCCTTTGCTAATACATGTATGCTATGGATTCCGTCATACCATTTATTATTTTTTAAAATATACAATCTTTGTTCCATCTTACTTTGTAGTTCTTGAGAAAGCTCATACTTCGAGACTACATCTTCATCTCGAAATGAAACAAATTTCATCTTTCCCTTTTTATCTAATTTTTTCGTACGTTCTGCAACCGCCGTACACATCAGACACCAACTATCATAGAAAACAATCATACATTATTCCCCTTTACGAGACTCCGTCATTTGTTTCCATACTGAACCTTTCGCTTCTTCGCCGCCTTCAATACGCTCTAACGCAAGACGGGCTTGCATTGCTACTTCAAACTCTGGGTCATCTTGCGCTGCTTTTAGTGCTGGAATTGCACTTTCGTCACCTAGTTCAAATAAGAACATTGCTGCACGCCAGCGTACTAATTTACTTGAATCTTTCAGAGATTTAATCATAACGAACATTGCTGCTGGATCACCTACGTCTGATAAACAATCTCCCGCAGTACGACGAACACTTACTGAACGGTCTAGTAACGCTTTATATAATAACGGCAATGCTTCATCACCTTTTACCATGCCTAAATAAGCTGTCGCTAAGCGGCGAATAGATACTTTCTCATCATCTAACGCCAATTTCAATACCGGAATATCTTCTTCAGTAGGATCCATTTGCTCTAATGCTGCAAAACGGTTTTTCCAGTCAGAGTCTTTCATCATCTCTTCTGTTACTTTATATGGCTCACGCTTTTGAATCGTTACTTCAACTGCTCCTGCCTGATTTAATAATTCTTTAACCGTTTCATTTACACGTTCTTCTGAATAAGCAGCAACGATTTCTTCTACAACTTCTTTTCCGATTTCTTCAAAGTTACCGTAACGTGTACTTTGCTCTACCCATTTACGCTCTTTCACAACGTTCGGTGCAGACATTTGCACTTTCATAATTGCTTCTTTAAATCGATCTGGTAAACCAACACGTTCTTCCGATGTTCCATCTGTTAACTTCACTTGCATTGGGATAGTAAAGAACATTTGAATAAACACTTTCACTTCTCCAAAATGAGACAGTTGTTGTTCTTCGCTTTCTCCTACTATTTCTTCCCCGAAAACGGCACGAACTTGTTGTAATAAAACTTTCCAGTCATACTTCGCATTACGCTCCACTGCTAAAAAGTCTGCAACATGATATACACCTTTAATACCTTCAATTTTCAAAATCTCTTGCACTTGCATCGGTGCTTGTTCTTTATTTTCATTTGTATAATTATTACGCGCTCCTGATGGTAATACTTCATTCAAAATAACTTTCATTGTATTTGGACTTGGCGTCGGTTCAATTGCTTTAATCTTCACGTAAAAAACTCTCCTTTATTGCGTGTTCTTAGGTGTATTGTAACATGTTATCACTCTATACTCCTACTCGGATGCTTTATTTTACGACTATCTTTTCTTTTTAAGCAGGTTATTTGTTTTCTTTGTCGTACTTAAAAAGAGTCAACTATTTAATTGGCAATTTAGTTTATAGAAAACTTTATAAGTAGAAGAAGCTTTGGAGGATATTCCATGAAAAAAGAAGAACTTTTTAAAAATATAAGAACATTGATGAAAATGCACTCTGAAGGGCTTATTGGTGGAGAAACAATGCCTGAAGACGTTTTGATTGGTGTTATTCCGGAAGATGAATTAATGGATGTTTTAACACTAACTATGGCCTTGAATTATCAACGAAATTCCTATACTTTGTGGAAAGCAGTTGTAAAGGCGTATCAAGATGAAGAAACAAAGTGGATTTTCAATCTACACGATGTAGCAAATAGCGACATAAATACCCTCCGTAGCTCATTACTTTTTCACCGTGTAGGATTACAACCTAACCGTCATCCAGAGATTTGGAGACGTGTAGCTAATGGGATAGTACAATCTTCAAAAAAAGGAAATGTACAAGGTCTTCTAGAATCGGTGCGATTTGATATTTCTTCCTTAAAGAATATTATGCAAGGCACACGTAAATCCGATTTCCCCTATCTTTCCGGACCAAAAATCTTCAATTACTGGTTATATGTCTTAGAGAGTTATGCAAATGTCGCCTGGAATTCTCGTGAACTTATTACAATAGCCCCAGATACACATATATTGAAAGCTACAGTAAAGTTAGGACTATGTTCTTCAGACGTATTAAATGGAAGTACTTCAGATCGACAAACTGTATCTAAAATATGGGAGACTGTATTGACTAATAGTAACATCTCCCCTATCGATGTCCATACACCATTATGGTTGTGGAGTCGTGCAGGTTTTCCGCAACTTTCAAGCTTGGAAACATTACAAAACAACCCCTAATAAAAATGGATAAAAAATAAATCTATATTTTTTATCCATTCCTTTAAGTTTTATCAAAATACTTTCATAGAATTCTATCGAACCTATTATTTAAAGCCTTATTTTATTGCGATGCCCCTCCCGCCTTCTCTCCAAAAAGGTAATACTCTCAATCACGACTTCCGTTCTATATATTCTCTTTCCTTGCTCATCATCGTAATTACTCGTATGAATACGTCCGGTAATCCCAACAAGTGACCCCTTCGTACAATATTCAGTTACATTCTCAGCCGACCTTCGCCATACGACACAATTAATAAAATCTACTTGTTGTTCACCCAAACTATTTCGAAAACCTCTATTCACCGCAATACATATTCGTGCATAAGCGACTCCTTGTTTTGTGTAGTATAATTCTGGCTCCTTTGTCAATCTACCGATTAATACAACTCGATTCATCATAAGTTATACCACCTCACATGTTTTTCTTTATTGTAAAGAAAAATGTGCAAAGGGTAAAAAGTGCAAAAGGGTATGTTTGTATATAAAAATGTTGATTTTCTATTTTATAAATACAAAAAAGAAACCTTACACATTTTAAACATGTAAGGTTTCAAAAATATTATACTTCACTACAAGATATATAATAGCCTCCGTTAGCTATCTTTATCGCAGTATACTATATTTCGTTTTCTAAGTAGAAAGTAATTGGTTTAACTTTACTCTCAAATTTTAGTTACTCATTGCATTCAGCTACACATAATTCAATCACTGAAGTAATGACTTCCTATGATGGATACGTTCAAGCTTCATCTAGTTCTATGAAAAACTTTTAGAAAATAGTTTTATCATAAGCCCTTTTCCCTTTCAGCATATTCCATCCCCTTCAGTTCGAGTTATCAATCCCCCTTTTTAATTTATCTTTGAAAATATAAAAATCCTGCATTTTTCATGCAGGATTTTTTACTAGTCATTTTTCGTAAAGTAAGAAACGAAACGAAGAATTTCTAAGTATAACCATACTAGAGTCATCATGAGACCCATTGCACTGTACCACTCCATATATTTTGGAGCTTGGCTACGCACACCACTTTCGATTAAATCGAAATCTAGTAATAAGTTTAATGAAGCAACTACAATAACAACCGCACTAATGATAATACCAATAGTTCCACCTTGGTGAATATATGGTACAGTTACACCGAACATATTTAATAAGAATACGATCAAATACATAACCAGAATCCCCATTGTTGCAGCCATTACACCCGTACGGAATTTATCTGTTACCTTTACAACGCGCGTCGCATATAAAACTAACATTGCAAATAAAATTGAAATTGTTAGTAATACAGCGTTTAAAACGATAGCATCGCCAAATTTCATTGTATAAATCGCTGAAATACTTCCTAGTACAACCCCTTCTACCGCTGCATAGATTGGCGCCCCAATTGGTGCCATTCGCGGGAAGAAGATAGATGCAAATGCAATAATTGCTGCGATTACTAATGCACCAATTAATACTGGCATTTTCATCGTACCCTCTACCATCTGTATGTATGAATAGACAGACGTTGCAAGTAGTAAGATAAGCATAATGAACGTTTTGCCTACTGTTCCGCCAATAGTCATCGCAGAAGCATTTGCTCCCTCTTTACGGAATGCCTCTTTTTTCAACATTGGATTAGATGTTCTCATTTTTTCCCTCCTAAAATAGGTTCTACCAATAGTGTAAAGTTTTTCTCTTTACTTTTCAATATATGCTGCTTGTTTTTATTTTAAACCTTCAACGATGTCTGATAATTCGCTCCATCTTTCCATCGTTTTCTCTAGCTCTTCTTCTGTTTTCTGCTGTGCTTCAGACAATTCTTGCGCTTTCGTAAAATCAGAACCAACATTCGCAAGTTCTTCTCCAAGCGATTCAAGTTTTTCTTCAAGCTCTGCAATAGTATCTTCAATTGTTTCCCATTCACGCTGCTCGTTATATGAAAGTTTACGTTTACGTTGTTGTTTCGGTGCTTCTTCTACTATTTTTTTCTCTTTTTGCACTTCCGCTTTCTCAATAAGCTCTCTCGTTTTTTCCATCTCTAAATAATCTGTATAACTACCTAGAAATTCACGCACTTCGCCCTCGCCAGTGAAGATGAACAATTCATCAACTACTTTATCTAAAAAGTAACGATCATGCGATACAGTTAAAACAACACCTGGGAAATCTTCTAAATAATCTTCTAGTACTGTTAATGTTTGTGTATCTAGATCATTCGTAGGTTCATCAAGTAATAGTACGTTCGGTTCTCCCATTAATATACGTAATAAGTATAAACGTCTTCTTTCACCACCAGATAGTTTACCAAGGGGTGTACCATGTGAATGTGGCGGGAATAAGAAACGTTCTAACATTTGAGACGCACCGATTACTTTTCCATCTGTCGTATGAATGACTTCTGCAATTTCTTTAATGTATTCAATCATACGTTGATTTAAATTCATCTCTTCATTTTCTTGCGTATAATAAGCAATTTTGACTGTTTGTCCAACTTCAATTTCACCACTATCAGGAGATATCTTACCTGCAAGCATATTTAATAAAGAAGATTTTCCACTTCCATTCGCTCCAATAATCCCTATACGATCGCCTGGTTTTACAATATGATTAAAATTATGTAGTACCGTTTTATCGCCAAATTTTTTCGTTACATCTTTCAACTCAAGTACTTTTTTCCCAAGACGGCTCCCGCTAAGTGCAATATCAACTGACTGTTTTGAAGCTGGTCCTTCTTGTCCTTTTAATTCGTCAAAACGCTGAATACGTGCTTTTTGTTTTGTTGAACGAGCTTTTGCCCCGCGGCGAATCCATGCTAGTTCACGGCGATATAAGTTTTGGCGTTTTGATTCTTGCGCAATTTCTTGTTCTTCACGAAGTGCTTTCGCTTCTAGAAACGTACTGTAGTTACCTTCATAACTATATAACTTTCCGTTGTCTAATTCGAAAATACGATTCGTCACACGGTCTAAGAAATAACGATCGTGGGTTACTAGCAATACTGCACCCGTGTATCTTGCTAAATATTCTTCTAACCATTCAACTGTCTCATGGTCAAGATGGTTCGTAGGCTCATCTAAAATTAATAAATCAGGCGTTTCAATAAAGCATTGCGCCATCGCAATACGTTTTTTCTGTCCACCAGATAAATTTCCAACAGTTGCTGTAAAATCAGTAATACCTAACTTCGTTAATAACGATTTCGCATTCGCATTTGCTTCCCATGCACTCATCGCATCCATACGCTGTTGAACTGCGAATAATCGCTCTTGAACTTTCTCATTGCTTGGATCTTTTTCAATATGTAATAATGCTTCTTCATATTCACGAAGCAAACGAATTAACGGTGTATCACCATGAAAAACTTGCTCTAGTACCGTTAAATTCTCATCAAAATCCGGTTGCTGTGATAAATAACTAATCGTATATCCACGTGTATGTGTCATATCGCCAGTGTCAGGAATTTCAGCCCCTGCAATAATTTTTAATAAGGTCGATTTACCAGTACCGTTCACACCGATAATACCTGCGCGTTGTCCTTCTGCAATACTAAATGATAATCCATCAAATAACGGTTTTTCTCCATATGATTTCGATAAGTTCTCCACAGTTAACATTTTCATATTTGTGCATTCCACTCTTTCATAAATTGTTCAATAAATTGTTCCATATAACGATGACGAACTTCAGCCTCTTGTTTTGCTGCGTTCGTATTCATTAAATCTTTTAATTTCAATAATTTTTCATAAAAATGATTTAAAGATGGATCGTTATTTTTTCTATACTCTTCTTTCGTCATCACTTCACGCGGCGGAATAGTTGGATCATACATTAATCTACCTTTCGCTCCGCCGTATGCAAATGTACGTGCAATTCCAATTGCTCCAAGGGCGTCTAAACGGTCCGCATCTTGAACAATCTTCCCTTCAAGTGACTCAACAGCGCCGCCATGGCCACCTTTATAAGACATATTTGCAATAATATGAAGAACATGCTTACTTACCTCTTCTTCAACACGTAACTCTTCTAACCAATCAGAAACTTTTTTCATTCCTGCTTCTTCACTTTCATTTAACTTTTCATCTGCCACATCGTGAAGTAATGCCGCCATTTCAATTATAAAACGATTTCCACCTTCTTGCTCAGATAAAGAAATCGCCAGTTTATGTACACGCTCAATATGATACCAATCATGCCCACTCGCATCTTTTTCTAAAATATGTTTTACAAAAGTAATTGTTTTTTGAATTTTTTCTTGTTTTGTCATTTTATCTTCACCCAGTTACTTATTGTAACACGCCCGCATTTTTTCATCACATATTTTCTTGTCCGCCCATACACTAGGTGGTAGGCATTATCATGAAGGAGGAATAAATATGTTCTATAATAATCAACCGCCTTACCCAAGGCAACCATTTTACCCTCAGCAACAGGAACAAGAACAAAGATATACAGAACAATATGAAGAACAAGAGCAACAATTTCAACAAAATCCATACGCAACACCGCAATATCAAGAAGCTGATTATCCACAAAATCCATATGAAGCGCCGCAAACTCAGGAACAACAATATCAGCAAAATCCATATGGCACACGTCCAAGTTACGAATATCCACAAAATCCATATATAGCACCACAAACTCAAGAACAACAATATCAGCAAAATCCATATGCAGCACCGCAAACTCAAGAACAACAATTTCAACAAAATCCATACGCAACTCAGCTACAACAAACGCCATTCCAACAACAAATGTATCAACCAAACTATGACGCACGTGTCTCACCACCTAAACCACCAACAATTGATCCGACACAACCACAAATTTTACCACCAGGACCGACACTTGATATTACACAACCACAAATCTTACCTCCTGGACCAATTACAGAACCAACGCAACAACAAATTCAACAAGTTGTCGGTACACAGTTTTTACCTTTAAAGAAACCTGTATTAGATTTCGTAAAACCTTGGGTAGATTACGGTTTAAATGAAGCGAAACATACATCACACAAACATGCTTTAACAGAAGTTGCTGCGATTATGTTTTTAGTTGGTAAAGGATTTAATCCTACGATTGCGCATTATATTGTAGAATCTTGGGAGAAGAATGAGCAGTTTTAGGGTTGTTCATTTTATATTATATAAAACTATAAAAGTGCTGCAAATGCCTATTATACAAGCATTTGCAGCACTTTTTATTTGTTATATTATATTCTATTCCAAAAGGTATTTCATATTTTCCCGCGTGTTTTTATATTATTTGTGAGCAAATAATAGCCTTTTAATTCAACTGTATTAGGTCGATTTTCATTTTAAAAACAATTCATTTAAGATAAATTTCTACGATAAATCTTGAATTACAATCATCTTGATAAATAGGTATTACCGTTCTCATTGTTGAACTTTTATGCGGATCAAGCTTCACACCCTAATAACATATCAAAGTAATCACGAAACCCCTATTTATAGGGAATCTTAAAAATTTGAAACTCAAAACAAATAATATTGTTTCATTATTTCGTGGGCGTTTTGTGGGTACTTTTGTGGGCATCTATTAATCAAAAAACAAAAGAGCACAGCATGTATATAAAGTGCTACCAACACTCTATATACCGTCCGCCTACTCACGATAGGTAAACACTTATATAAAAATCATGGTTAGTTAAATCCGTATTGATTATATGTGGAACCAAAAATCCCTACGTATGCATTTTATTATTTCATAAATAATACACATATCTCCAAAAACCTGTATAATGATACAGTTATTTATAACAATTAAGGGGATATACAAACATGTCAAAAAGAAGAGAAATAGTTAAGCAGACTCCATCCGCTTCGATACCGAAGAAATTCATCGGTATTGGTAAGATTATAAAAAAACAAACAAAAGTGGAGCGTCCTACATTAACCCAAGACGAACAAGAAATGATTGAAAACAAGTTATTATGTGCATACCTTTCTGAAGAGAAGATATCGATTACTTATTATAGAGATGGTCATTTGCTAACTAGATATATGACTGTAACTGACATAAATCCGATAAAGAATTTAATAACTTGCACTGACGCATCCTATAACAGAATTTTTCTTGATTTTATAGATATAATTGATTTAAGCTAAAAAACATAAAGTTTTCCAAAGATAGCCGGAATATCAGACTTTGAAATAGAAAATCTGATATTAGAAGACAGTACTATGAAGGTTATGAGGTCTATTTTTAACGCGTTTCGTTTACTTAGTAAAATCATAAACCTTATATTAAAGGCATTATCTAAAAATAAATTCTAGTTACATAGAAATTAAAAAAACCGTCATTTAAATAGGCGGTTTTTCTATTTTCACCTTCCTTTCTCCTATCTACACATCCACAATTTACTTTCCAATCCTCCCCCTATTCTTCGCATAGCATGTACTAAAAAGGAGATGCGTGCTTAATATGTCAAACTATTATTACTTCACTCCTCTCAATCATATTTATATTTCAGATATTCCCTCCTTTAGAACAATTCCAGCACTTTTATGTATAGGCTAAAGTCTGCTCTTTTTTAATACAAACATTCCCTTTTCAATGCCCACCATAAATTACCTCATTTCTCTACAAAATGAAATTTTTACCACAAAAGTAATTATTAAATATTTTACGCTTATACATTATAATGGAATAGTTATTGTATATTGGCATTAAGAGAAGCGCTCTGATTAAGCGCTTCTCTTTTTTGATATTGATAAAATAACGAACATTCATTTTGAAATCCAGCTGCCCCCTATAACACACGAATATTTTATATTATATAAAACTATAAAAGTGTCACAGATGCCTGTTATATAAGCATTTGTGACACTTTTCATTTGTTATATTCATGTTTATTACTAAGAATGCGACTTTATAACATTATGCATAGAATTATAAATCAAAAAGAAAAAGGCCAATTTCTATCGCCCCTTTCAAACTACATCTTATTAATATTCTTTATTAAGACCTTTTCTTTCTAGGACCTACAATTAATTTAATTGCTGTTCTTTCTTGATCATTAATAGAAATCTCTTGAAATGCTGGAACAAAAGTCAAATCAACACCACTTGGAGCGACAAATCCTCTTGCAATCGCAATTGCTTTAATTGCTTGATTTAAAGAACCAGCCCCAATCACTTGAATCTCCACATTGCCACTTGCTCTTAGTACACCTGCTATTGCACCTGCGACTGAATTTGGACTTGATTTTGAAGATACCTTTAATATATTTTCCATGTAAGTTGCTCCCTCTATTATTTAATCCCTCTTTTGTTACAGCTTAAAATCTTTTAACATATCTTTAACTACTATTCACACCAAAAGCAAACAATGCTATTTAAGTACATTCATTCGATACTTTTCGTCTTCTTCCTGCCCGACTGCATAAATAAAAACCGACAACCAAAAAACCTTTTTATACAAATATTTAAATAACAGAAATCTAGCTCCTTTTATAGAACGTAAGCTCACTTTTCTATTCGTATAATACACACGAAAAAAATGCAGAAATCTTTTTAACACAAGGTTTCTGCACTTTTATATTAATACATTTTTATTCTATCTTACTTCTCCACATAAACCGACTTAACTAGCGTACGACTATATGGTTGTCCTTCTTTATTCGTCCCTTTTATATCCATCGTTACGTTATATACCCCTGGTTCCTTTATGTCTTTCAAAGCGCCTGTAAATGTATCTGTATTAACATTTTGTAATTCATTGCTTTCAGATACTAGCTTCCCTTCTTTATTTACGACTCTTACCGTTATTGAAAGATTACCTTTCATTTCAGGTGCTGTAGGAGATTTTTTAAGTTTATACTCTGATTTGTTTACTTTAACCTTTGATGGCATTTGAAGAACAAATGGCGCCCCATTCTTGTAATCGCTTACAATTAGGTAAGCATCTTTTGATTGCTTCGCCATCATTTTAACTTTCCATTCTCCTGCTTCCATTTTATCAAATTTAAATGTTCTAATTGTCGCCCCATTAAAGAAAGATTCACCTTCACCAGTAGTTATAACGCTATCTTTGTTTGTATATACTTTTCCTTTTGGAGACATCAGTTGTATTTCTACATGAGAAGAAGCAGTTAGTACAGAAACTATCCCTTCTGCCTTTTTATCAACCGCCACAGTTTGCTCTATCCACTGATTTTGCGGCAATTCCCCTCCTATAATATTTTGATTAGCAGTTGTGTTTAACTGTTCTACCTTCTCATCAGAACTATAATTCGGCGCTACTAAAGCTGGCACGCCTACATTTGCTGTACGTAAGTATGGTTCAATTCGTGAGAAAACAGCTGACCCTTTTCGTATATTGTCATGATCAAACTTTGAATCTGTAAATAAATGCGTTCCATATGGTAACTTAGCACTCCACTCATTCACTAATCCATCATTTGAACCGTACGATGACAAATACAAACCACCCATAGATAATGCAGAAAAGACGGGACCCCAGCTTGTACCAGTAGCTGTATAGTAACGGTTTAATTTAACTGCAGGATTATTATCTATTGTAGAACGAAATTTTGCCATTTCTCCTATTTGTAATGAGTACGTACCATCATCTTTTTGACCTAATATAGAAGCAAGCCAACCTGCCCACCAGCTATATGATAAATCTGCTAAATTCGATCCGTGATGCGGTGTAGCGAGTGTAATAACATTTCCAACAAATCGATTCGCTCCATATCCAACTAATGCAGCTTGTGTATCGATACCACCTTTACTATGCGCTACAATATTAACTTTTTTACCGAAATGATTATATATTTCTTCAAGTTTTTGCGCTAACAATTTTCCGTTGTCCCACTGACTAGCCGATCCTTTCCCCGCAGCATCATATAATTGTATAAATACGGTTTGATAACCTGCTTTCAAAGCATAATCATACATATCATTTATATCGTGATATACTGTCTTTCCATACCAACTATCCGCATTACCATTCCTTCCTTGGACAAAAAGGATTGGAGGCTTACTCTCATCATAATTAGTTGGCTTTTGACCTAAAAACCATTCTCCAGGTGTAAATACTTCTTGATCAGGAAATCCAGTTTTAAGCTCTTTTACTCCCTCCGCCTCTACTTTCGTACTAACAACCAATGGAGCCATAATAATAAATGCGAGAAATAGTATCATACACCTTTGCAAAATCCTCATTAACATTCCCCCTTTTTTGAAAGGAAGCACTAAT
The DNA here is from genome assembly GCF_050279585.1 of Bacillus sp. NPDC094064. Classification (NCBI taxonomy): domain Bacteria; kingdom Bacillati; phylum Bacillota; class Bacilli; order Caryophanales; family Bacillaceae; genus Bacillus; species Bacillus sp. NPDC094064. The sequence goes on along the minus strand of NZ_JBNNUI010000006.1, from coordinate 268,698 downwards.
TTTACTCTAGTTTATTTTTGTAGATAAAATAAATAGTAACTGTCCTTTCTTATGAAATGTTATTCTCTCATCATTTACTCATTCCTTTACTCAGTAAACGCATAAAAATTTTCTCAATACATTTCTCTACTATAAAAAGCTACGTATAAAAGGTCTCTTATTCATAACCCTTTATACGTAGCTTCTTTATTATAAATCAATGATATATTCATCATCATATTTATCGTATTGTAACCCTGCCCCTATTTGGGATTCCGTAACCTGATCTCTTAAAAACGGTGCATATTCCATTTTGCTAGTTGCAATTTCAATTCCATATTTTTTCGTTAAATGGGCTAATTCTATTAAAAACCACTCTCTTCGCAATACAACTGGAATATCAAATGTTCGTCTTTTCATATATAATAGCACCTCTTTTATTTTCATAACTTTAAAAAATTCACTCCATACATTTCTTAAGACTAGTGTTCATCAATTACAGCAAATGAAACATTATAGTATATGCATGTCCCTTTTAAACGTGCTATTACAAAAATAGTATCGTAGTTCACATAATATAATTATGTATAAGTAGAAAGAGGCTTGTCCTCCTCTTTCTACTATAGGGATTTAAATTAAGAACATCTTGGTACACCAAAAGCTAAAAATAATCCTGCAACTCCTGCTGTAATCGGTACTTTTAACGTAATAACATCGTCCACTTTCGTTACTAAAAAGTACGCATTACCTTCTTGTAATACACAATTTACTACCAATTGAAATTCCATTCAGCTCTCCTCCTTTCAATCGATATACTATAATTTATGAAACTTATTTCAAAAAGTAATAGTAATTATATCCATTTTTCTTAATATAAAAATTAATTGTTAATTATTCTGTTAAAAATATTAATTTTCTAAATTTATATAAAACGTGTAATATCCAATAAGTTCCTATATAATCAATAGTGAAAATCTTACAAATGGAGGTATAAAAATGGCTATTTTGAGTAATATTGGCGCAGCTTTATTTTTAATTGCTATCATTCTTTTAATCTTATGTATCATTTCATTCTTTAAGAAAAATGGAAAAGCAAAACAATATGGGCGTCCTACCGTTATTCTTTTTATGATTTCAATTGTATTAATAATTACTGGGGTAGAAACTTCTAATCACCCAATTGTTGAATTCTTTACTATATTAAGTTTTGTCTTATTTATTTTCTTCCTTGTTCTAGCACTTTTATCTGTAATTAAGAAAACCGGTGTAGCAAAAAAACAATTTATCATTACAGCAGTATTGTTTGTCATTTTTGTTGCGCTAACAAGTATTTCAACTCCTTCTTCTGAAAAAACAACAGCAACTAGCAAGAAAGTTGCCTCAAACAATGAAGAACAAAAAGATAACGAAAAGAAAAAAGAACTAGAAAAGAAAGAAGCGGACGAAAAAACTCGTAAGCAAGAAGATGAAAAACGCCAGGCTGATGAACTAGCTCGTAAACAACAAGAAGAACAAAAGCGTCTGGCTGATGAACAGGCTCGTAAACAGCAAGAAGAGCAAAAACGCCAAGCTGATGAACAGGCTCGTAAACAACAAGAGGAACAGAAACGCCAAGCTGATGAACTAGCTCGTAAACAACAAGAAGAACAGCAAAAAGCGCAGCAAGCCCAAGCGCAACCAGATGCAGGAAATACTAGTAATGTATCCTACGCAAATTGTGCCGCAGTTAGAGCTGCCGGGAAAGCTCCTTTATATAAAGGTCAACCAGGATATAGTCGTAAACTAGATAGAGAAGGCGATGGAGTCGCATGCGAATAATAATAAAAAAAGAAGCTTAATAGAAGCTTCTTTTTTTACTGTAACGTCTTATATTTAATATCTCTTCCCCTTTTTTCAGATGCGTCCTTAAATAAATTTCATATTATTATTCTCAAAAATGACACATATTAAGTGATTTATATCACCACACTCATTTTCGTATATTGCTATTCTTAGTTTAGTTATCACAATAAACTTTATGGAGGCATTCATATGGAACATACATTTACTGAAACTTCTATTGTCGGTGAGATTGTTACACAATTTCCGAAATCCAGTGATCTTTTTAAATCATATAGAATAGATTTTTGTTGTGGTGGTAATAAACCACTTATTGATGCAATTAATGAAAGAAATTTATCAGCTTCTGAAGTAATTTCAGAATTAAATACGCTTTATCATAAGACAAAACTATTAAACGAATCTGAAATTGATTGGAAAAATGCTTCTTATCGCGAATTGATTGATTATATAATTAATAAGCATCATCGCTATTTAAATGAAGAATTGCCACAGCTAAGTCCATATGTGACGAAAGTATTACGCGTTCACGGGGCAAGTCAGCCTCATTTAGCTCAAATTCATACGCTATTTCATGAACTTAAGATGGAACTAGAACAACATTTAATTAAAGAAGAAACGGAAGATTTCCCATTAATTTTAGAATTCGAACAAAATCCAACTGATGAAAACTATGCAAAGTTACGTAAAGTAGTAGATGAATTAGAAAATGAACATAATCACGCTGGAAATATTATAAAAGAACTTCGCAAAGTGACAAATGACTTTACTCCTCCAGAAGGAGCTTGTGGCACTTATCGCCTTGTTTACCAACGTCTTGAAGCGCTAGAGTCTGATTTATTTGAGCATATTCATTTAGAAAATAATATTTTATTTCCACGTGCCATTACGAGAGCATAAATTAAGTGCAGGACATGAGTTTACATACTTATGTCCTGCTTTTTCATTTTGCGAAAAATATCCACATCCCCCTCACACAAATCCGAATTTTAACAATTTGTGAATTATTATAAAGATGTGATAAATATCACATCTCCCCCTTTTTTGATTTTCTATAATAAAAATATAATCCTTTGTTCAATATTTCACATAAAAAGGGGAAACGAAAATGAAAAAACGTTTAGTTATGATCGGAAATGGTATGGCTGGCATACGTTGTATAGAAGAAATATTAAAACATGATAGTAATTTATATGAGATTACTATTTTTGGAGATGAACCGCATCCAAACTACAATCGCATTATGCTCTCTCATGTTTTACAAGGAAAAACAAATATGCAAGATATCATTATGAATGAATACAGTTGGTATGAGGAAAATGAGATAACCTTGTATACAGATGAAAGAGTTCAGAATATTAACCGAGAAGAAAAAATCATTATCACAGAAAAGAATCGTACTCTTACATATGACAAACTCATTGTCGCAACAGGTTCTAGCGCTTTTATTTTACCTGTTGAAGGTTCCACTCTTTCTGGTGTAACAGGATTTCGAACTATTGAAGATACACAGTTTATGATTGATACCGCTAAAGAAAAGAAAAAGGCCGTTGTCATTGGTGGTGGGTTACTTGGTTTAGAAGCCGCAAGAGGCCTTATTGACTTAGGAATGGACGTACATGTTGTTCATTTAATGCCTAGCTTAATGGAGCAACAACTAGATACGAAAGCAGCTTCTCTTCTGCGTGAAGATTTAGAAACACAAGGCATGAAGTTTCTAATGGAAAAGAAAACTGTAAAAATTCTTGGTACAGAACATGTTGAGGGCATTCAATTTGAAGATGGTGAAGTTGTAGATTGTGATTTAATCGTAATGGCTGTCGGAATACGCCCAAATACTCAAATAGCAAGAGATGCTGGTTTACTTGTCAATCGCGGCATTGTAGTCAATGACTATATGCTAACAAATGATGAATCCATTTATGCAGTTGGTGAATGTGCAGAACATGATGGTATCGCATATGGACTTGTTGCCCCTCTCTATGAACAAGGCACAATATTAGCGAAACATATAACGAATTTACAAACGAATGGATACACGGGCAGTATCGTTGGTACGCAATTAAAAGTCGCTGGTTGTGATTTATTCTCTGCTGGCCAAATTTATGAAGATGATCAAACGAAAGCAATATCAATCTTTGATGAATGTAAACGTTCCTATAAAAAAGTATTAATTCGTGACAATAAAGTCGTTGGTATCGTTTTATACGGGGATACTGCTGATGGTACACGACTCTTTAGCATGTTAAAGAAAGAAGAAGATATACAAGAATATACAACCGCTTCCCTTCTTCACAAAGCTGGTGAAGAAAGTGAACTTGACGTTGCTACAATGAGTGCGGATGACACGATTTGTGGATGTAATGGTGTTACGAAAGGTACAATCGTTCATGCCATTTTAGAGCAAGAATTAACTACTTTTGAAGAGGTAAAAGGATGCACGAAAGCCGCAGGATCTTGTGGTAAATGTCGTCCGCTTGTGGAACAAGTTTTATCTCATACACTCGGAGATGCCTTTGATGCTTCTGCGCAGTCTGCTGGTATGTGCGGATGTACAAGTTTATCACGAGATGAAGTCGTAACGGCCATTCACGAGAAAGGTTTAAAATCTCCAAAAGAAGTACGAAATGTTCTTGGTTTTGTACATGAAGATGGCTGTTCGAAATGTCGTCCTGCTTTGAACTACTATTTACGTATGGCGATTCCAGAAGAATATGAAGATGATAAAGCATCCCGTTTCGTTAATGAAAGAATGAATGGTAACATCCAGCACGATGGTACATTCTCTGTTATTCCACGTATGTACGGAGGCGTTACAACAGCAGATGATTTAATGAAAATTGCTGAAGTTGCGAAAAAGTACGATGTGCCTCTTGTGAAAATTACAGGTGCGAGCCGAATCGGCTTATATGGTGTTAAGAAACAAGATTTACCTAACGTATGGGCTGACTTAAATATGACTTCGGGATATGCGTATTCAAAATCGCTTCGTAATGTAAAATCATGTGTTGGTTCTCGCTTCTGCCGTTTCGGTACGAAAGATTCATTAGGACTTGGTATGTTACTTGAACAATCATTAGAAATGGTAGATACACCTCATAAAATGAAGATGGGTGTAACGGGCTGTCCGCGTAACTGTGCGGAAGTACTGACGAAAGATTTTGGCGTTGTTTGTGTCGAAAATGGATACCAACTTTATATTGGCGGAAATGGTGGTACAGAGGTACGTGAAGCTGATTTTGTAATGATTGTCCCTACTGAAGATGATGTCCTTCGCATCGCTACAGCTTACATGCAATATTATCGTGAAACTGGTATTTACGGAGAGCGTACTGCCTACTGGACAGAACGTTTAGGCTTCGATCACATAAAAGAAATACTACAAGATGCAAGTATGGTTACCACGCTAAATGCACGCTTCCAAACAGCCCGTAGCACTTATACCGAAGCATGGGGACAAGCATTAGAAACGAAGTCATTAAAAGCGATGTATGAAGTAGAAACTGTGAAATAAGGAGCTGTGATTTATATGATACAAACGAAAGAAAAAATAAAAGTTATGTGTGCAGAAGATCTTCCTGTTCAAATCGGTAAAGAGGTACAAATGAAAGGTATGTCTATCGCCCTATTCCGCCTTTCAAATGGCGATATTCGAGCTGTAGAAAATCGTTGTCCTCATAAAAACGGACCATTAGCCGAAGGAATTGTATCTGGTGAATTCGTCTTTTGTCCACTACATGATTGGAAAATTTCATTACTAACAGGTGAAGTTCAAAAACCTGATGACGGCTGTATTCAAACATATGAAATAGAAGTTATTGATGGTGACATTTATATATACATGTAATTTACAAAAGGAAGCCTCCCCCTGGCTTCCTTTTAAATAAAAATAGATGAGGTGCGATTATGAACGGATATGTATATTTAGTTGGTGCAGGACCAGGTGATGAAGGGCTTATTACAAAGAAAGCGATAGATTGTTTAAAGCGTGCAGATATCGTTTTATATGACCGTTTATTAAACCCTTTCTTTCTTAGTTATACAAAAGAAACATGTGAACTTATTTACTGCGGAAAAATGCCAAAGAATCATATTATGCGACAAGAAATGATTAACGCCCACCTTCTTCAATTTGCGAAAGAAGGAAAAATCGTTGTTCGATTAAAGGGCGGAGATCCATCTATTTTTGGCCGTGTTGGTGAAGAAGCAGAAACTTTAGCAACAGCGAATGTTCCATATGAAATCGTACCAGGTATTACATCTAGCATCGCCGCTAGTAGCTATGCAGGTATCCCCCTCACCCACCGTAACTACAGTAATAGCGTCACTTTACTAACTGGGCATGCAAAAGGTCCTTTAGCCGATCATGGAAAATATAATTCGTCCCATAATAGCGACACAATCGCCTACTACATGGGTATAAAAAACTTACCTACAATTTGCGAAAACTTACTACAAGCAGGAAAGAAAGAAGATACGCCAGTAGCAGTCATTGAATGGGGTACAACTGGTAAACAGCGCGTTGCCACTGGAACACTTGCAACCATTGTTCCTATCGTGAAAAACGAAAATATTTCTAATCCATCAATGACAATTGTTGGTGATGTCGTTTCCTTACGTAATCAAATCGCTTGGAAAGAACGTAAACCATTACATGGTAAAAAAGTTTTATTTGCATCCGCAACAAATAAAACAAGTTTAATGAAGCAAAAATTACAAGAATCCGGTGCAGAAATATATCAAATTCCAACTTTTAAAAAGGAAGAATACACATTAACACCTGAACAAATCAATGAAATTTTTAACGTTAATCGGCTTGTATTTTGTTCAGCTGAAAGTGTAGAAATCTTAATGCGATCATGCAGTAAATATCATAAAGATATTCGTACTTTACAGGCAGAACTGCAGCACATGAACGGTAACACTCAAGAAAAACTGATGCAATATGGACTATTAAGTCAACAAGCAACATTCTCTTCCGATACAACTGTTTATTTAGGTCGAAACATTAACCGCATTGCTTTTATTCAAGAAAAAATTGGTGCAGGATCCTACACGATGACTCATGAGTATACAATTGATCATCGCTTCGATGAAATTCATTCTCGTATGCTTTCTGAATTTTCATGGGATAGCATCGTATTTGAAGGACGTGCCTCAATTGATGCATTTTTATCAGAAATAAAACGACTTGGTTTTATCAATATTTTTACTCTCCCATTCTCGTATACCGACGTTTCAACTTTGCAATATGCAAATAAAGTCGGACTTCATAACGTAGATCATTCATTACAAGAAATTATTATGAAGAAAGACATGGTGAGACAATGAAAGGAATTATATATGTTGGACACGGGAGCCGGATCCAAGAAGGTAACAAACAATTCATTCACTTTATTCAATCTATGATGAAGGAACGTAACGAAAGAATTCAAAAAATAGCTTTTCTGGAACTAACAACACCTACTATTTCAGATGCAGTTACAGAAACAATACTAGAGGGCGCAACCGAAATAATGATTGTACCTGTTTTATTATTTGCAGCAGCTCACTATAAACGTGATATACCTTTTGAGATAGAGAAAATGCAAAAGAAATATCCACATATCACATTTTCAATTGTACCACCTTTTAGTACACATCCACATATGGTGGAACTTGTAGTGAAAAGAATACGTGAAGCTATGCCAATGCAAGAGAGTAGTATTTTACTCGTAGGACGAGGCAGTAGTGATCCACAGCCAATACATGAATTAAAACAAATCGGAGCAGCTGTCGAACGAAAACTTGGTATGTCAGTAAGTTGTTCCTTTTTAACGAAAGGAACGCCCTCTTTTACTACTGAACTCAAGACTATAACATCGACTGCTTCTCATGTATACGTCATGCCGTACCTTCTCTTTACCGGATTGTTACTTCAAAAAATTAAGTCGCATACAAAAAAATATGATCACGTTACGACTTGTAACTGCCTTCAGTTTGATACATATATGAAATTAACATTATTAGAGCGAATGGAGGAATGTGTGTATGTATATCATGTACCCTCTTATGTTTAATCTACATAATAAAGTGGTCGTTATCATTGGTGGAGGTAAAATCGCATATCGAAAAGCGTCTGGATTAAAAGATACAGGTGCTTTTATCACCGTTATTAGCCCAGAAATTTGCGGGGAAATGAAGGAACTTCCTTATATTAATTGGAAACAAAAAACTTTTTCTCATGATGATATTAAAGATGCTCACCTTATTTATGCAGCTACAAATCAACATGATGTAAATATGATGGTCAAACAGGCCTCCCATGATTTTCAATGGGTTAACGTTGTAAGTGATGGTACAGAATCATCGTTTCACACACCTGGTGTCATACGCAATGGTGAATATGTTGTAACGATTTCAACTTCAGGTAAGGATCCATCGTTTACGAAGCGTATGAAAAAGGAATTAACATCTATACTTCCTAAACTTATAAAAAAGCTTTCTCGTACTCACAAATTGTAATCTATCACTTAGCTAAAATAGTAATTACCTTTGGACAAACGTTTTTTAGAAACGTTTGTCCTTTTTATTTTGATATTGTTTTTTAAAGTTTCACAAGCAAATTACGAAGAAAATGAATGGTGCTGGCAACTTGTAAACTAATGAATTGTATGACAAATACAATATTACGAGCAACTGGTTCAATTCAGTTTTTACATTTGATATTCATCCAACCAAATTAACGCTTGTTCATAATCATCAAAAAATTTTACAGATTCTTTCGTATTAGATTGCTGTAAATAATTCAGTATCTCTCCTTTTTCAAGAAGAAATGCAATTGCCTTACTATGATTCAAAATAGTTTCATTGAAGAACTTCTCTTTCCATACTTTTTGAACAGAAAAATGATTTGGCGTGTATCCTTTTCTATCCACCAACAATTTGTATTTCCGCCCTTCGGAAATGAATTGCTGACAAACCTGCTCGAAACCATTAAACCATTCATACACATCCTCTGTTTTAATCTGGCCAATTAGATGGGTAACAATCAAATCTCCCGAAACTGTTGTGCTAATATTCTGTTCACTCAAATTAGAATCATCCCCCTTAATTACAATTATGAGGAAAAACCGCATAAAATCAATAAAGATAAAATTCTTACTTGACACTTTCACCCATTGCTATCATCCTAAGCTCATGTAACTTTACATGACAAGCGAGATTGTGTCTTTTTTCGCAAGTATATATGTAAATGCTTTAAAGATTTGCATACGAAATAACCCCTAATGAGTTTCCTTTTTTTGAATTAAGCCGCTTGATTATCAGACATTGTACAATTGTAAACGACACCCAATATATCAAAAACCGCTTTCTTCTCATATCGATGGGATTTCCGTCCATCATTTACCGCCTCAAATCTATTCATTTTTGCTCGTATATTCAAAACAAAATATATGAAAAATAAATAACGACAGTTACTGTAATAATGCTAAAAAGTGTTGAAAATAAAACGATTTGTGCATGTAATTCAGGCTCTATTTGATATTCCATAGCAATGGTCGATGTATTTCTTGAAGTAGGAAAAGAACTTGCAATAAATAATGATTGTGCAACAATACCATCGATGTTTAGTAGGTAGATCATGGCAAGTGCTAATAATGGTCCCATCAGTAACCTTCCAATTAAAGCCCATGTTATGACTCGATGGAAAAAATTAAGCTTAATGTTGGATAATTGTGCCCCTAACAATATGAGTGCTATTGCAACAAAACCATTCGCAAGCTGATTAAGAGGTAGCAAGATAGAATTAGGTAATTGAATTGTAAAAGATTGAAAGAGAACCCCTAATACGAGCGCATGAAATACAGGCAGTCTTAGAAATGATTGAATAATACCTCCGATTGTTTTTGTTGTTGATAGTAAGTTATATATCCCATATGAATAAGTTAAAAGATTCTGGAAAATAACAATAAAAATCTGAATGGAAACCCCCACTGGATTATGACTGAAAATCAATTGACTTACTGGTAACCCATAATTACCGGAATTCATTAACGAAATGCTATTTTTTAGGGCTGCACTTTCTCCTTTTTCTAACTTTAATATTTTTGAAATGAAATGACTTACTATGATCAGACTCAGACTATAAAGCATTAAATAGTACATTATCTGGAGCAACAAACCCGTTTCTATACGAATATCATATATATTCACAAATACAGCCGCTGGCATCAAGCAATAATTAATAAGTGTAGATAGCTGCTTTAAGTTAAATTGGAACTTTCTTTGTAAGATTGCACCAATTAGCATCAATAGTAATATTGGTAATATTACGTCTAATATAATAAAAACAAACATGTAAAACCTCATTCCAAATATATTATAGTTTCATTAAACCCTTTACTAAAATGGATGCAACTTTGGACAATTCTATTGCATCAATCTGATAATCTTCTACAACAAAGTTAGGCGGAAACACTCCTTAGTTATCAATAATTAGAAAATTAAAATCGATAATACGAAAATGTACATCTAATATTCTCATATCCCTCCCTTTTCTTTAACATAGCAAATATGACTCTTAAAGAAAATTATAGATTATTTATACAAATTCATAATTTTATCTTATCGACCTAAACTGTATTCTTTCGTTTAAGTGTACTATTTCACAATATCCATTAGCCTTACTAAAGAATTTGGTCATAAAAGAATGTGTTGAAGCCTATTACTAAAAGAACCATCCCAGAATACTTTGGGATGGTTCTTTTTCCTTATTAATGATTCTTTAACATCACTAACAGTTTCTCTTGGCTATACATCCACACAGTAATGATTAAACAAGCAAGTGCGACTTCTGATAATGCCATAAATCCAATTGCATAATGACCTGTTAGTTGGAATAGTAATGTTAAAATTAGCGGCGGGAAGAATCCTCCTAGTCCGCCTAAAGCTGAAACGAGTCCATTTACAATACCAGCTTGTTCTGAGAAATACATTGGAACGAGTTTGAAGATTGTACCATTTCCAATTCCTGCACAAAATGCGACTAGTAGACAACCAAATGTATACACGTTCATGCTAGGCATAAATGATAATATAATACCTGAAAGTGTTAATCCGATAAATACGAAGATTAATATTTTAAATGGATTAAACTTATCACCGAGCCAACCACCAATCGGACGCATAATTGTTGCGAGTACGATGAACCCGGCTGTCCGCATACCTGCATCTACTTTCTCTAATCCGAAGTGAGATACTAAAAAGTTTGGTAAGTATACTGTAAATGCGACAAATGATCCGAATGTTAAAAAGTAAAAGATACATAAAAACCAAAGCTTTTCATTTTTATATACACCTTTTATTTGTTCCATTAATGGTGTGTTCACCTTTTTCTCCTTACGATCGCCTAATAAAAAGTTCATAAGTGCAAACGCTGCAAGTAAAACTAAATAACACTGTACTGTCGTTCTCCAGCCAACTGATGTCGCAATTACAGGTGCTAAAAATGAAGTAATTGCTGTCCCCGCATTACCAACACCGTAAATACCATTTACAAAACCATGACTCTCTTTCGGAAAGTATTTCGGTAAAGAAGTTACCCCTACTGAGAATACCGCCCCACCGATTCCGACGAATAAACCACCAATAATTAAATCCATCATTGAATCGGCAACACTAATATAAAAGACAGGAAATAATAATAGAATAAAACTAATAAAGAATAATTTTCTTGCTCCGAAACGATTTGTCCAATAACCAATCGGAATGCGAAGAACAGAACCTAATATAACCGGTACTGCTGTTACCATAGAAATTTGTCCCGCAGTTAATGGGATATCCACTTTAATATAGGGCATTAATGATGATAAAATAACCCACACCATAAAACCGATAACTAGATTAGAAGTTTGTAAACTTAATTGAAAATTAGGACTTTTCATCCTGTTCCCTCCTATGTATGCATAGTTATATTCATTCCCTCCATCCTAATCACGTCCTTACATGATTAGGATGAAAAGAATCAACCACCACTTACTGGCGGAATCATTGCTACAATATCACCAGTTTGAATGATTTCATCCTCATTTGCATACTCTTCATTTATAGCGACCATTATCTCTCTTGAAATCGCTACGTTGTATTTCTTAATAAGAATTTCCTTTAGTTCAGCAACTGTAATATTTTCACAATCTATATGTAATGCTGGCTTACTTGCTTCTTCTTGTAAATGTGCAAATAATAGTACTTCAATCATATTCTCATCCCCTTTCCAGGCTCACCATTTGCATATGCTATTTTCTCTAACTGATCACCTATCCATGACTCACCATCTTCCCAAAATTCTTTCTTCCAAATCGGAACAACTTGTTTTATGCGTTCCATAATATACTCATTCGCTTCATAAGCTGCTTTCCGGTGTGGTGTAGAAACAGCGACAACAACAGCAAAATCAGAAATTTGTAATGTACCAATGCGATGTGTAATGGCGACATATGTCCCAGGCCACTTCTCTTCTACTTCGGTGCCAATTTTCTCAAGCTGTTTTTCTGCCATTGTTTTATATGCTACATACTCTAAATATAGTGTACGACGTCCTTTCGTAAATTCTCTTACAGTGCCAATGAAAGTAGTAACAGCACCACACTCACGACGAATTACTTTGTTTGTAACTTCTTCAATTGAAATAGGTGTATCAATTACTTCATAATACGTTTGTGTCATTTTGCACCTCTTATCTTTGTATAAGTTAGCAATCTATTTTCTATTATTTATATGATCGAAGCGGTTCATCCCACGGCCACTCACTTCCGGCGTTTGATTCTAATAACAGTACCGAAACAGTGATTCCTGCTTCAAACCCTCTCGTTCCTCCTGGCAAGACGATAAATGCATTTGCTTCTGCAAGTGAAGAAATTGCGCTAGATTTATCTAGACCAACTGGTATAACTTGTAATTGTCCATCTACAATTTCTACTCTCCCTCTTACAAAACGAGTAAACGGATTTGCTTTCGGAAAGTCTTGCTGTAAAATTGCTTCTGCACGATAAATATGTGGATCTTTCCTATGCAAATATATTTGAATGACTGGCCGAACATATAATTCACAACCTACATAACAAGCAGAAGGATTACCAGATAGACCAAATAATAGTTTTCCCTCTAACTCAGCTACAGTTGTCACACTTCCTGGTCGCATCGCAATTTTATTGAAAAGTACATTAGCTTGTAATCTCTCATAAATAGCAGGTAAATAGTCATAGTCTCCTACTGAAACGCCACCAGTTGTAATTAATATATCAACTTCTTTTATCGCTTTTTTTACAGTGTTATAACACGTCTCAAAATCGTCAGCGAATTGTCCGTAATATTGTACAACTCCTCCGGCTCGTTCAATTTGAGCAGCAATCATATAGGAGTTACTATTTCGAATTTTCCCTGGCTTTAAATGTTCATGTACCTCAAGCAGTTCACTTCCTGTCGTCACAATTCCAATAATCGGCTGTTTTACAACATGTACGGAACTATAACCAAACGTAGCAAGAAGTGCTGCAACTCCAGGATTAATGACAGTCCCTTTTTTCACAAGGGTGGTATTTCGTTTTACATCTTCTCCTTTAAAAGAAATGTTATCCCCGGAAGCAAAAGAGCGTTTTAATTTCATAAAAGTCTTTTCGTTTTCTTCAAATCCTTCCGTTAGTTCTAACATAACAACTGCATTACACCCTGCTGGAATTGCCGCACCTGTCATAATACGGACAGTTTGAAATGGTTTCACTTCTTCTGTAAAAACAAAACCTGCTCCGATTTCACCAATCACTTCAAACCGAATTGGGTTACGGCTACTCGCTTCTTTTGTATCTTCTGCTCGAATCGCAAATCCATCGTACGGAGAGCGATCAAAATGCGGGACATCATGATCTGCAACAACATCTTCTCCAAGGATTCTTCCGTAACTGTCTATAAGAGAAACTTTTTCCGTTTCACCCTGATGAGCATATTCCATTACACGTGCAACTGCTTCTGCCACTGGAATTGGTATACGTTTTTCTATCATTCTTTTTCACCTCGTTTTAATAAGGAGCAACTCTCTTTCTGTTCATCCTATATATTTTGCGTATAATCGTTTTGCTATTTTCACATCATTTGTCCCATGAATAAATGCCCTACCATCTGTAAATAAAACGAAACGATATTCATCAATTAGAAATGATAGTAAGTACGGCGTTTTTTGAACATGTACACTTTTTTGTAATCGTTTTTGAATTTCGTTTAAATTTAGAACTCCCTTTATTCCTGGACGGATTTGAACAGTATTCCGCCCGCATAACACTTCAGTTTTCATCTGCGCTTCAAATTTTAGACTTGGATATGTTCGTGATTTCCCACAAGATGGACATGTACTTTTTTTCTGTCTATTTACTTTTAATGAGAGATATTGATTGTTCCAAATATCAAATGATAACATTGTCCCTCTTAGCGACTGATAGTCATCCACCAATATTTTCATCGCCTCTGTTACTTGATGAGCAACAACCATCTGTACAGCTGGCTGAATAATTCCTGCTGTATCGCATGTTGCACCGTTCGTAGGATGATCCATTAGGCAGCGAAAACACGGTGTTTTCCCCGGAATAATTGTATACGTTACACCGTAACTTCCAATGCAACCACCGTATATCCAAGGTATATTTTCTTTTTGTGAAATGTCATTTATAAGTAGGCGCGTATCAAAGTTGTCAGTCGCATCTAATATGAGATCCACTTCTTTTGTTAACTCTTCCATTTCTTGCATTGTAACATCCTCTACAACAGGTACAATTTCTACTTCAGAATTTATCTTTCTTAAATGTTCTGCCGCTGCAATTGCTTTCGGTCTGCACTGCTTTGCATCTTCTTCTGTATATAACTGTTGCCGCTGTAAATTACTCCATTCGACGTAGTCACGATCGGCAATTATCAATTTCCCAATTCCCATCCTAACGAGCGCTTCTGCATTCGCAGCTCCTAGTGCACCCGCACCGATTAGTAGAACATGCTTTTCTCTTATTTTTCTTTGTCCCATTTCACCAATTTCAGAAAACAATATTTGCCTTGAATATCGATCTTGCATAGGGAGTCCTCCTTTCACTATCCTCCAATGTATGACATTTCAACTTTTGGACGCTTATTTGTACTTTCCGCCGTTCTTTCATCTGAATAACGATCTGTTCTATATCGCCATGTATGTTGTAAAATTTTTAATAGTGATGCGTCAGAAATATTTTCTCGAAGAAGCGTACGCAAATCCGCTCCTTTCGTTCCAAATAAGCACGTAAAAAATTTACCGTCTGCCGAAATACGAGCTCTCGTACATGAAGAACAAAATGACTCAGAAACAGAAGTAATAAATCCAACTTCTGCATTACTTCCTACATATCGATACACTTTCGCAACTTCTCCAAAGTAACGAGGCTTAACAGGCTCAATCGGATATACACGATTAATTTTCTCTATTAATTGTTCTTTCGTAATAACTTGTTCAAAATTCCATCCATTCGTACTGCCCACATCCATAAACTCGATAAAACGGAGCTGAATTTTTTGTTCTTTAAAATAACGAGCCATATGAAGTATTTGACTATCATTCATCCCTTTTTTTACGACCATATTTACTTTTACTTCTAATCCAGCAGCCTTTGCTGCTTCTATTCCTTTCAATACAGGTTTTGTACTTACGTTTCGTCCATTAATTTTTTGGAAGACATGATCCTCTATCGCATCTAAACTAATATTTACACGTTTTAATCCCGCTTCTTTTAATAGCTTAGCTTGTTTTGCTAAATGAATACCGTTTGTTGTGAGTCCAATATCCGTTAAACCGTCTAGCTTCGCAAGCCTTGCAATTAACTTCGGTAAATTTTTACGCAGCAAAGGTTCACCACCAGTAAGCCTAATTTTCCCCACTCCCATACTTATGAATAATCTCGCCAATCTTTCTATTTCATCGAACGTTAATAAACACTCTTCCTGTAAAAAAGCGTAATCAGTTCCGAACACTTCAGCAGGCATACAGTATGTGCACCTAAAATTACAACGGTCAATAACTGAAATACGTAAATCTTGAAGTGGCCGTTCTAACGAATCTCTCATCTTCTCGTGCATCTATATCCCTTCTTTTCTACTCAAATCCTTAGTAAGTTTTCAGTTTTGTTATTTGCCTTCATTATAAAAAAGTAGCTACATATTCAATGTGACTTTTCTCACATTACTTTCCCCATTCAAAAATTTTTCACAAATCCGTTCGAATTTTGTTCACATCTCCAGCCCTACTCCGTACGGTCATTGAAATTTCACTTTTTTCCAAAAATATCTCTTGCATTTTCATCATACTTACATTCAAAATAGGAGATATATTGCTTATTAGAAGAAAGGTGATTGCTGTGGCAAACAGTATGACATTATCTCAAGACTTAAAGGAATTACTTGCATCTGTTGAATATAAAATGCAGATTAAAAAAGGAAGTTTTATTTTTCAAGAAGGTATGGAAGCAAAAGAACTCTATATCATCCACTCAGGGAAAGTACAAATTAGTAAACTAAGTGCTGATGGGCAGGAATTAACACTCCGTATTTGTTCGGCATACGACATTATTGGCGAACTAACATTGTTCACGGACAATGCGAAGTATTTATTAAACTCAAAATGCCTTGAAGATGTTGAAGTAGGAGTAATAAAGCGTGAAACCTTAGAAAAAGCATTACTCCAAAAGCCCGCGCTTGTATTTGAATTTATGAAATGGATTAGTGAACATTTAAGAAGAATGCAAACGAAGTTCCGAGATTTAGTATTACACGGCAAAAAAGGTGCCCTGTATTCTACTCTCATTCGAATGACAAATAGTTATGGTGTACTAAAGGAAAATGGGATTCTCATCGATTTACCGTTAACGAATCAAGAACTTGCTAATTTTTGTGCAACTTCACGCGAAAGTGTAAATCGAATGTTAAATGAATTAAAAAAGCAAGGTACAATTTCTATTCATAAAGGAAAAATCACAATCCATGATTTACAATTTTTAAAATGTGAAATTGCTTGTGAAGATTGCTCTGCTTCTGTTTGTAGTATTGATTAGCATTTTATTTAAGTACTTATACCTATAAGGAAAGCCGAGATGTCCAATTAGATCTCGGCTTTTCTTATAAATTACTAAACATGTATAGCAAAACTATTTTTTCAATTCATTTGGAATACGTCTTCTGTAAATTACATAACTACGACTTAAGTATTTAATTGGGGCACTAAATACATGTACCAGTCTTGTAAATGGCCATACTGCGAAAAGCCCCAACCCTGCGAGAATATGAATTTTAAACCAAACTGGTACTTCCGTCATATATTCAACTTTTGGTTGGAAAATAAAGAGACTTCGGAACCAAGGGCCAATCGTTGTACGATAATCAAATCCTTTTGAGTCGATGTTTAAAAATGTTGAGGAAAGTCCTGCCAGCATAACGATAAGTAATAAAATAAGCGCAATATAATCTCCCTTTGTACTCGTTGCAATAATACGTTTTACTGTTACGCGGCGGTATGTTAATATAATTAAACCAACGATAGAAGCAACACCTGCCGGAAGTCCGAAACTAATTGCTACAATATGATACATATGCTCTGTAATACCTATTGAACGGTACACGGACTCTGGAATTAAAATCCCCATAACATGACCACCAATGACGAACATGATCCCAAAGTGGAATAATAGACTTCCGATTCGGAGCATTTTCTTCTCTAATAGTTCACTAGATTTTGATGTCCATCCAAATTGATCATAGTTGTATCTGAAAATATGTCCACCGATAAAAATTGCAAAAATGATATAGGGAAACAACACCCATAGAAATTGATCCATCATTTTGACAACTCTCCTTTCTAATTTGTCTGTACACCCCATGTATCGATAGCGAGGAGAACCGCTGCAAGAATTGGTTCATACATACTATTTGCGTCTTTTAATTGAACGTGTAATGCTTGTATATTTTCCTTGTATTTACTCATAATTGGTTCACTATCTTGCTCATTTGCATTTGCAAAAAACTCGAGTAATAGTGGTAAATAATCTGGTAGTTCTTTATCCGTTACTTCAAAACCAGATGTTTTATAATGCTGTTTTAACTCTAGTAATTCAATACCTCTTTCTCTTTGTTCACCGGTGTTCATATACGTTAAATACATATTAGTCTTTTTACCAAAATCAAATGTATATACGTAACTATCAATAAGTTGATCGTTCGTTTTATCTAGCGCTTGTTTTATAAATGCTGTAAGTGAAGTTTTAACTTCTTCCTGTTCAATCGCTTCAATCTCTTCTTGTAATTCTGTTACAGCTTCTCTCCACCCTAGTTCAGGGTAGGAGAGAAGAAAAGAAGAACAAGAAAAAGCAGTTTGTAAACTTTCTTTCATAATTTTCTGCCCCCTTTATTTAAGAAATCGTCATACAAGAGCCTGGACCACCTGTGAAGGAAAGGCCACAGCTTCCTTGTTCGTTATATAAATCTGCAACTTGTTCGCGGTGAGACGTCGGGATAACGAAGCGATCTTTATATTTTGCGATAGCAAGAAGACGATACATATCTTCTACATCCTGTTTCGTTAAACCAATTTCTTTTAATACTGCTTCATTTGGTTCTTTATTAATTTGCAGTGCTCTCATATGTGTTCGCATGACAGCCATTTTTTTCAATGTAAGACGAATGTGTGATTCATCTCCTGCAGTGAGTAAATTCGCTAAATATTGAATTGGAATACGCATATTATCGATAGCAGGGAAAATCTCTTCCGCTTGCCAGTTACTACCTTTCCCCTCCACCATGTTCATAATTGGGCTAAGCGGCGGGATATACCAAACCATTGGCATTGTACGATACTCTGGATGAAGAGGCAGAGCAATTTTCCAATCGATAATCATTTTATAGATTGGTGATTGTTGTGCCGCTTTAATCCATTCTTCAGGAATGCCTTGTTTTTTCGCTTCAGCCGCTACTTCTGGATCATTTGGATCTAGGAAAACAGTAAGCTGAGATTCATATAAATCTTTTTCATCTTCAGCAGAAGCTGCTTCTTTTACTTTGTCAGCGTCATATAGCATTACCCCAATATATCTGATACGTCCTACACATGTTTCTGAACAAATTGTTGGCATACCAGCTTCAATACGTGGGAAACACATTGTGCATTTTTCAGCTTTATTCGTTTGCCAGTTAAAATACACTTTTTTATATGGACAAGAAGATACGCAGAATCTCCATGCACGACATGCATTTTGATCTACAAGAACAATCCCATCTTCTTCACGTTTATACATCGCACCAGATGGACAAGAAGATACACAAGATGGATTCATACAATGTTCGCATATGCGTGGTAAATACATCATAAAGACATTTTCAAAATCCGTTTTAATTTCTTCTTCCATTTTCTTTACATTCGGATCTTGTAATCCTGTTATATGTCCACCAGCTAAATCATCTTCCCAGTTTGGACCCCATTCAATTTTGTCGATAAATTCGCCTGTAATTGCTGATTTCGGACGAGCAACTGGCTGATGCTTACGCTGCGGACTATTTGTTAACGTTTCATAATCATAGTTCCAAGGTTCAAAGTAATCATCAATTGTTGGTTGATCTGGATTGTGGAAAATATTCATAAGACGCTTCATTTTCGAACCGGATTTCAGCTGAATTTCACCATTTTTCAATTCCCAGCCGCCTTTATATTTCTCCTGATCTTCCCATTGCTTCGGATAACCGATACCAGGTTTCGTTTCTACGTTATTGAAGTACATATATTCAGCACCTGGACGATTTGTCCAGGTGTTTTTGCATGTTACGCTACAAGTATGGCAGCCGATGCATTTATCTAGGTTCATTACCATTCCGACTTGCGCTTTAATCTTCAAGCCAATCTACCTCCTTCAGTTTGCGAATTACAACGTTTAAGTCGCGCTGGTTCCCAGTTGGACCATAATAGTTAAATCCATAACTTAATTGACCATACCCACCAATCATATGTGTCGGTTTCACGTGAATTCGAGTTGGACTATTATGCGTTCCCCCGCGGTTACTTGTTAATTTCGTACCAGGTACGTTAATGTGACGATCTTGCGCATGGTGCATAAATGCCATTCCTCTCGGTATACGGTGCGTTACAACAGCACGTGCTACAACAACACCGTTACGGTTAAAGCACTCGATCCAATCATTATCTGCAACGCCAGCTTCTGCAGCGTCCTCTTTATTCATCCAAACAGTTGGACCACCTCTAAACAGCGTTAACATCGGTAATGAATCGAAATACATACTATGAATCGACCACTTATTATGCGGTGTTAAATAGTTTAGTGTAATCTCTTTCCCTTCTACTTCGGGCCGTGATTTACGGAACGGTTTATGTTGCAGAATTGGTTTAAATGTTGCCATCGTTTCACCAAATTCTTTCATCATGTCATGATCTAAGTAGAAAGATTGTCGACCAGTTATCGTTCTCCAAGGGATAAGACGTTCAACATTTGTTGTAAATGGTGAGTAACGGCGTCCACCTTTTTCAGAACCCGTAAAAGCAGGAGAAGTAATTACCGTTTTCGGCTGTGCGGTAATTTGTTCAAATGTGAAGCATTCTTCTTCACGTTCTTCTGCTAAATCACGTAGTTTTAAATCTGTTTGTTTTTCAAGTGCTTCCCATGCTTTTACAGCCATATGACCGTTAGTTGTAGAAGAAAGTGTTAATACCGCCTCAGCAGCATTAATTGCTTCTTTTATATCTGGGCACCCTTTCGCAATAGAATCCGTTCGTACAACTCCTAATCGACTCTTTAATTGCTCATATTCTTTTTCTGCAGACCAAGAAATCCCTTTCGTACCAATCGGTTGCTTTCCGGTATTTGGTCCTAGCGCAGTCATTTTGTCATAAATCGTTTTATAATCCCTTTCGACAACATGAATTTGTGGCATCGTTTTACCTGGGATTGGTTCACACTCGCCTTTGCTCCAATCTTTAATCTTGCCAAGTGGTTGTGCTAATTCTTGCGGTGTATCGTGAAGAAGTGGTGTTGCAACGACTTCTTTCATTGGCTCAAGATCGATTTTCTTCGCTAAATCTGACACAGCCTTAGAAAGAGCGGTGAAAATATCCCAGTCAGAGCGTGCTTCCCACGGTGAACCGATTGCTGGATTAAATGGATGCACAAATGGATGCATATCTGTACTACTTAAATCGTGCTTTTCATACCAAGTTGAAGCAGGTAAGACGATATCAGAATAAAGCGCTGTTCCAGCCATACGGAAATCTAAATTAATGAGTAAATCTAACTTCCCTTCTGGTGCTTCTTCATGCCACTTAATTTCTTCTGGTCGTAATGAATCACTATCATCATTCATTAATCCGTTTGTTGTACCTAATAAATATTTTAAAAAATATTCGTGACCTTTACCGGAACTTGAAATTAAATTTGCACGCCATACGAATAAGTTGCGTGGGAAGTTGTTTTTATTATCAGGATCTTCAATCGCAAATTTCAGTTCTTTTTCTTTTAATTTTTGTGCAACGTATTTTCCGATTTCTTCTTGCGTTGTTGCACCAGAAGCAACAGCCTCTTTATATAATTCAATTCCATTTTTCTCGAATGTTGGATATGAAGGCAACCAGCCAAGTCGTGCCGCCAATACATTGTAATCACCGTGATGTTGATAACGAGAGTTGCCCTCAATCGGTGATGCTAAATGCCCGACAGGTGTATCTTCATAGCGCCATTGATCTGTTACGAAATAGAAGAAAGATGTACCGTTTTGTAATTTTGGTGGCCCTTGCCAATCTTTTGCCATCGCGATTGTTTGCCAGCCTTCTGCTGGTCGTAATTTTTCTTGACCAACATAATGTGCCCAACCGCCGCCGTTTACACCTTGTGCTCCAACGAGAAGTACAAGATTTAATACTGCGCGATAAATCGTATCAGAGTTAAACCAGTGGTTAATACCGGCTCCGACAATAATCATCGAACGACCATTTGTATCAACAGCATTTTGTGCGAACTCACGAGCAATTTGAATAATAAGCTCTCGCTTCACTCCCGTCATTTTCTCTTGCCAGGCAGGTGTAAACGGTACGTCATCATTGAAATCTTTCGGTTCTTGTCCCCCGAGCCCTCGGTTCACGCCGTAATTTGCTAATGTTAAGTCGTATACAGTTGTAACGAACACTTCGCCTTCTTCTGTCATAACTTTTTTCACTGGAATTGTACGTTCTAATATTGTATTTCCATCATCAGAGAAATACGGAATTTGTACTGTTCCAACAGCATCTTCCATTCCAAGTAAAGAAAGACGTGGATCAATCTTTTCACCTGTTTGTTCATCTTCTAAACGTAAGTTCCATTTCTTTTCGTTATCCCAACGTGATCCCATTGTGCCGTGAGGTGTTGCAAAATCATTCGTGTTCTCGTTCCAAAGAACAGGCTTCCATTCTCCTAACTTCGTTTCGCGTCCGATATCAGAAGCATTTAAAAATCGATCCGCAACGAATTGATCTCCTTTTTGTTTCAATGTGACGAAGAAAGGAAAATCAGTATATTGCTTCGCATACTTTGTGAAATATTCCACTTGATTATCTACGTAAAATTCTTGTAAGATTACGTGCCCCATTGCCATCGCAAGTGCACCATCTGTACCTTGTTTCACACTAATCCATTCATCCGCAAACTTTGTAGATTCAGCGAAGTCAGGACTGACAGAAACGACTTTCGTTCCTTTATATCGAACCTCTGCTAAAAAGTGAGCATCTGGCGTTCTCGTCATCGGTACATTTGAACCCCACGTCATAATGTAACCAGAGTTATACCAATCACTACTTTCTGGTACATCTGTTTGATCGCCCCAAATTTGCGGCGAAGCTGGTGGTAAATCTGCGTACCAATCATAAAAACTAAGCATCGGTCCACCCATAAGTTGCATAAAGCGACTACCAGCTGCATGACTTAACATCGACATAGCTGGAATTGGTGAAAAACCAACATTTCGGTCTGGACCGTATTTCATTACTGTATAAAGTAATGAAGCAGAAACGAGTTGTAATACTTCATCCCAATTCGCACGAATGAATCCCCCTTTACCACGCGCCTGCTTATACTTACGTGCTTTTTCAGGGTTTTCCACAATGCTTTTCCAAGCATCTAATGGTGACTCATTATTTTGTAGTTCCTCTTGCCACATATTCCAAAGAACACCACGTACATACGGATATTTCACACGAAGCGGACTATAAATGTACCATGAAAAACTCGCTCCACGTGGACATCCTCGTGGTTCAAAATCAGGCATATCCGGACCTGTAGTCGGATAGTTCAGCTCCTGCCCTTCCCAAGTTACAATTCCATCTTTCACATATATATTCCAGCTACATGAACCAGTACAGTTCACACCATGTGTAGAACGAATTACTTTATCATGCTGCCAACGCTTTCTGTACACATTCTCCCATTCACGATCTTCATACGTTTCTTGTGTATGGTTATCGTTATAACGATCTATTGGTGAAAAATATTTTAAACGTCTCATTAGTGCTGAAGGTTTCTTCTTCATCATGTTCACTCCTTTAATACGTCTCTCTTTCATACCCTTACTATAAGAGAGGCTGTAAAATACAGATGTGACATTTCGCACAGTTCAAGAGATTGTCAAAAATTCTTGAGAAAATATGAAAATGTGAAAATCAAATCATTGTGGGGGTTCACATCCTTCACTGACTGTTAAATTCCTTCTTCTCTTCTACCAAAGTTTAAGATGAAATACAGATAACGATGAGCACGCAAAATATTTCTTATATAATAGAGGTATTAATTTAGAATTAGTTGTATTTGATATACCTAATTCGTTAAATGTATTTAAAAATGAAAATGCAATACTTTAAATCAAACTCACTAAACCAAGGGGAACTGTCCTGAGTATAGTTGAACCAAAAAACGCCAGTAAATTCTTATGAGTTGCCAGCACCTTGGATCGAATGAAGAGAAGAATACGCCAAGAATGGCAAGATTATAAGATAATATTAAAAGGAGGCTATTATGATATTAGAACCGCTTTATGCAGAAAACATTATAGTAGGTATCATATATACAAATGAGTTTAGATGGTATGTAACAGATAAAGAACTATGGTTTTTAGATTATGATAAATTAGATCATGCATATAAAAATTTAGGTGTAAGCATTGAAGATAATGAGGAAACGGAAGAAAGAAATGGAATACAAGTATTAAATAATGAAAATGTAGAAGTATTTTTACTAAGGATTAATCAATATAAAACAACTAAAGAGGAATTAAATTATTTACTACTTGAAAATATTAAAAGGAAAAATGCAGGAGAAGATCTATTAGATTTTAGTCCAGTCTTATTAATTAACTTTGATAATAAAATACTATATTCAATGTTTCCAGAACCGGCATCATACGAAAACTATGTACCAAAAGATTGGATTGGTACATATGAAGATTTCACTGAATTCATACCTACATCAAATAAATATTGGATAGATAAGTTTAATAATAATCTACTTTTACTATAATTCAAGTAGGACAAGAGTGATGATAATATAAGAACTTCTTACCTTAATAGAGCTTATGAGATTAATGGAGAAGTAAATAGAGTCCCTAAAGCCAGAAATAAAGGAGTAAAATAGTCATGAAATATCCATATAGTTTTGAAGTACTTAACAGTAGAGATTTAGTTATGAGACTTCCTCAAGAAATTAAACTTGTTGAAACTTTTTTAGGAATTGAAGTTTCAGCCTTTGGAGATTGGATTTTAGAAGAAATACATAGTGTTTTAAACGGAGAAAAAAATTATGTAGTAGTAAATGGCAATATTTGCGGTTTAGAAATTCGGAACGATTCAACTACTGTGTTAGACAATTTAGCCGAAGATGGTAAAGGAGAATATTGTGAGATTGAAACAATGGAATTGGTAGAATTAATTCATATTTGGTTAGATAAACGAAAAGAATATAAGAAAGATAAAGGATTTTAAATAGCTGGTCTCTTAATGAAGTCGACTTTATTTATTACTCATATAAATTTTAATCACAAGGCGTATGATATATGTTTCCAACTTTACGCGTAGGGTTCCCTACGCTATTTATTTTGCTCATCGAAGTCACTCCTTCCTTCCCCTCCTCTATGTTTTACCGACAATACTAGTCTATATCAAAACATATTTCACATAAAACTAGAAATCATTATTTACTGTATTGCCCTTAGTTATGGAAACAATTATACTAGATGTAATCGGAGTAAATAATCTGAATATTCTCAGAATTTAAGATAGGAGTTTGACTACTCGTAAATAGAAGGATGCATTCTATTTTCCACTAAATAGATTAGAAAATGATAATAAAATTAGGAGGATTACGATGCCCCAGTTTGACTCATTACATCCCACTGTAGAAAAAATAATCAACAATATTGAAAAATTAATGGTCGGAAAAAGAAAAGAAACGATTTTAGCTTTGACTGCGCTCTTAGCTGAAGGTCATGTACTATTAGAAGATGTTCCTGGTGTCGGGAAAACGATGCTAGTACGTGCTCTTTCTAAATCAATTGATGCTGATTACAAGCGAATTCAATTCACACCTGATTTACTACCGTCAGATGTAACAGGTGTTTCTATTTATAATCCAAAAGAGCTCCAATTTGAGTTCAAGCCTGGACCAATTATGGGGAATTTTGTACTTGCTGATGAAATTAATCGTACATCTCCAAAGACACAATCCGCCTTACTTGAAAGTATGGAAGAAGGCAATATCACAATAGATGGTACTACAAGACCGCTACCAAAACCGTTCTTTGTAATGGCTACACAAAATCCGGTCGAATATGAGGGAACATACCCTTTACCAGAAGCTCAGCTTGATCGTTTCTTGTTGAAGCTAAAAATGGGATACCCTACACCAGAAGAAGAATTTGAAATTTTAAACCGGATGGAAAAAACAAGTCCACTCTCCCATTTACAAGCTATTACTACAATTGAAGAATTACTTTATTTACAACAAAGCGTACGGGAAGTAAGCATGGACAAAGGGATCAAACATTACATTGTAAAGCTTGTTAATCAGACTCGTTCTTATAGTTCTATACAGCTAGGTGCAAGTCCACGCGGTTCAATTGCTTTAATGAAAGCTTCACAGGCTTATGCATTCATCCATGGCAGAAATTATGTTATTCCAGACGATGTTAAATTTTTAGCTCCTTACGTTTTAGCTCACAGACTCATTCTAAAAATGGAAGCAAAATTTGAAGGAATAACAGGAGAACAAGTTATTGCAAAAATCGTTGCACGAACTGCCGTGCCGAATCAAAGGACGATGAACCCCTGATGAAAAGGCTACTACGAGTACTCTATCACGTTACCAAGTTATTACTAATCCCTTTATTCCTAGTCTTAACATTTGTGTACGCCATGCTTCAAGGAGGGTTTGTAAGTTGGTTTTTGTTTTACAGTACGATTCCTATTGGTCTTTACTCACTGCTACTCCCCTTCTACGCTTTACGGGACGCTGAAGTAAAACGAATAACAAACAAAAACGAGTATGTAGCAGGAGAACCATTTTTAAGCACGATTACAATAAAAAGAAAATTTCCTTTTCCCATACTTTATTTAGTTATAGAAGATGAACTGCCTTCACAATTTACAAGTTGTAGACAAACAAAGACGAATAAGGTAATACTCTTTCCAGGATTGAAACGAAACATTTCGTTTCAGTATGTTATTGATACAATCCCTAGAGGAGAACACACTTTTTCAAGCGTACGTGTCAAAACTGGCGATCTATTCGGTATGATAGAGAAAGAAGTAACTTTTTCAGTTCCAGATATATTTTTAGTCTATCCCCAGTATATAGATATAACGTATCGACAATTGGAAAATCATTTCGAACAAGGAACCCTTTCAGCAAATATAAATTTAGCAAAAGACTCTACAATCTCTGTCGGTGTCAGAGAATATAAACCTGGTGACCGCTTTTCATGGATTGATTGGAAAGCAACTGCACGAACAAACAATATTATGACGAAAGAGTTTGAACAACAGCGCAGCCATAATATCATGATATTCATGGACAGAACTGAGTCCCCCCTATTCGAATCAGTCGTAACGTTTACTGCCTCTATTGTGAGGGCTGCTTTGAAGCAAAATTCACCAGCGTCATTCGTGTCTGTCGGAAAAGAACGAACTATTTTCCCTTTAGACAATGGAGATGCTCAGTTGCAACAAATCTTTTGTCATTTAGCGAAAGTACAAGCAGACAGTGTATTCCCGCTCTCTCAAAGTGTAGAAATAGAATTAAGAAAAATTTATGAACCAGTAACGATTATACTCGTGACAAGCGATCTTTCTCCCGATATTCAAAAGGCGGCTGATTGTGCCGCTACAAAAAATAGAAAATTAATGGTGTTTGTCGTGAAAGAAAAAGCGAACCAACTCTCACATCGAGAACTAAGTATACTAGAAACTCTACAAAAACGAAAAATATTTGTAAAAGCGGTTTATGAAAACCGGTATACAAACGTGTTTTTTGAGGTGAGCAAATGATAACATTACAAACAAAATACCAATGGGATATGAACAGATTCTTCATGCATGTATGTGTATTTCTTC
Source organism: Bacillus sp. NPDC094064 (assembly GCF_050279585.1). Lineage (NCBI taxonomy): Bacteria > Bacillati > Bacillota > Bacilli > Caryophanales > Bacillaceae > Bacillus > Bacillus sp. NPDC094064. The sequence goes on along the minus strand of NZ_JBNNUI010000006.1, from coordinate 241,214 downwards.
TTTTACTAGAATGGCTAAGACCCCTTATAGGTATTACAAACGTAGGCAGATTAGATGTTTTTGTACTATTTATAGGACTTTGCTTCGCTCTCTCTTTTTTTCAAACAAGGTGGCAGATCCCAATAAAAATCATCACGATTTTATTCATCATTCATTCCTTATATTATAAAAAAGCTTTTATAAATCCATCTTGGCTATCAACATTTTTTTCTGATATGTCTCGAAATTCCTCCCTGTTTTTTCAGGGGAATTTACTAGATATTTCACCAGTTTTTCCAACAGTTTTATTTTTTCTATCATTTTGGTTTTTGAGTTCTTTCACCTCTTTTTGGATGATTCATAAAAAACGTGGGTTGTTATTTCTTGTATTAACTATTATTTATATCGTAACTTTTCATAACTTACATTTATACAATGCAAACTACGCTATCATTCGTACTGTTGTCATCGGCTTTTTTATGCTTAGTCTTCTTCAAATAGAACGAATAAAAGAGATGGAACACTTACAAAATTATGCTAGAGAAATCTCAAAATTACTTAAACCTCTTACACTATTTATTGTATTGTCAGCAACCATCGCATACTTTGCTCCAAAATTTGGTCCTCAATGGCCAAACCCAATGGATTTTTTAAAATTCAACACATCCGAAACAAGTAAAGAAAAAGAAGTTTCTACAGTTGGGTATGGTTTAGATGACTCGCAATTAGGTGGTCCCTTTAAGGCAGATAATACAATTGTTTTTACAGCACAAACGCAAAATAAACAATATTGGAGAGTAGAAACGAAAGATTTTTATACAGGAAAAGGCTGGGAAATTTCTGAAAATCCGAAGAGGGTTTCTTTTAAAAATAAAAACGACGTCGTGAGCTGGTACGAACAAAATACAAAAACAGAGACAACCGAAGCAACAATCACCATGCAAAAAAGTGCCCCTCACCTTACCTATCCAGCAGGATTAGTATCAGTTGAGGCTTCTTCTGATGTATCATACAACGTTGACCCATTTTCAGAAAAAATCTATACGATGCACGGAGACTCTTCTACTACTTTAAGTTCGTATAAAGTAACATATGAGATCCCGGAGTTTCCCATAGAAAACTTGAAAGCTGTAAAAACGAATGAAGGTCATGAAACAAGTTCTTATTTCATGACAAAGTACACACAACTTCCCGAATCGTTACCACAGCGAGTAAAAGACTTGGCTGCCAATCTTACAAATGATAAAGACAACCGGTATGATAAAGTATTAGCTATTGAAAAGTATTTTACAGACAACTCTTTTGTATATGAAACAACGAATGTCTTATTTCCTGCCAAAAACCAAGATTATGTAGATCAATTTCTTTTCGATACGAAAAGCGGCTACTGTAATAATTTTTCGACGTCTATGATTGTACTACTTCGTTCTGCCGGGATTCCCGCCCGCTGGGTAAAAGGATTTACAGAAGGAACTCCCGAGAATACAAGTGCTAGTGCTGAAGGTGAGAATGTTTATAAAATTGCGAACAATAACGCACATTCTTGGGTCGAAGTATATTTCCCGGGATACGGATGGATTCCATTCGAACCAACAAAAGGATTTACCAATCCCTATAATTTCACAAATAATACTCCTGCGCCTACTTTACAAACTAGCGAAGAAACTAATTCTCAAAACGCGCAAATGCAAGAGCGGAACAATGAAGCAAAGCTCAAAAATTTAATAGAAGATACTGAAGAAACCTCTACTAAAAAGATTACACATTCTAAAAATAGGTTTTCTTGGTGGTACGTCTTCCTCTCTACGATACCGATTAGTCTCATGGGATACATTCTCTTCATTACTAGAATGAAATGGATTACTTTTTTTATTATTCATTTCTATAAATACCGAAAAGATGATACTGTTTATCCAAAAGCTTACGGTGCTCTTTTAAAACAGTTTGCGAGAATCGGCATACCACGGGGTGAAAGTCAAACATTCCGAGAATACGCTCTCCACATCGATATACTTTACAACTCGGCCGATATGCAACAACTTACTTTCAGTTATGAGAACGCTATGTATCAAAAGGGCCAGGCCGCAGCCGAATGGAAGAAATCCGTACACTTATGGGAAGTGCTTATGAAAAAAGCAGCTTCTCCGCCTAAATCAAATGACTCCCATTCAGTGATTTAACCTTGCTAATATGAGTTGAAAGAAAACGCCTCAAAGAACTGCATTGTTCTTTGAGGCGTTTTTTAATAAAGTGAAACTCCTAGTTATTCTCCAAGTACCTTTTCAATCTCAACCTCTAAATCCACTGGCTTCGTCTGCGGTGCAAAACGCCCTACTACTTTCCCGTCTTTTCCAATTAAAAACTTCGTAAAGTTCCATTTTACTGCTTTCATACCGAGTAAACCTGGTGCTTGTTCTGTCATGTATGTATACAGAGGATGAGCCTTGTCACCTTTTACATCAATCTTAGCAAACATCGGGAAGTTTACACCGTAGTTTAACTCACAAAAACTAGTAATATCTGCTTCTGTACCTGGTTCTTGTCCTCCGAATTGATTACAAGGGAAACCGAGTATTTCTAATCCTTGGTCTTTATATTTATCATATACTTCTTGTAATCCTTTATATTGCGGTGTAAAACCACACTTGCTAGCTACATTTACAATAAGAAGTGCTTTTCCTTCGTAATCTTTTAACGATTTTTCTTCACCTGTAATTGTTTTAGCTGAAAAATCATAAATTGTCATTGTTCCTGCCCCTCTCTACACTATCATTCTATGTTTATACTATACTACATTCGTGAATATACGGCTCTTATTACGTATTTACACGCTAAAACGATAGCGTTTACATTTTTCATTAAATATAAAGAAACTGGGAATAAAGTATTTTACTGACATCTTGATTTATCAGGCTTTTTCTGTTTAATAAAAATTTGATAATATACTCTTATATATGTTTGATGATCAGAATGTGGTCAAAAGCTATTTTCTCACATAAAAAAGACCCTTTCCACCGAAGTGAAATGAGCCTTGAAACATAGATATACTAACGTTTTGAGAAATACGATTACAGTTTTTAAGCATAGCCAATCCATCTAGAGCCTGTTATATACACATTATTTAAATTTAAAAATGGATGTATTGGTCTGAAATAGGATAAAAATTGATATCATTTGAACCAACTTGAACCAAAATAATAGATGTTAGTTGAATACATTTTGCTATTACTTATGGAAGAGCCGACATAGAAGTGAGGAACGGAACTTTCAGCATCGTATCGATAAGTCATTAGTTGCTGAACCATTCTCTTTTAATTTTTTTAATGACGAATTGTAATATTAAGCGCAACGCCAAAAAGCAAGGTATTCTATTTACAAATTATTATCTACAAACTTTTTAAGTTCTAAGACAAATTTAGATGGCCCATAATTTTGATACCTGTCATAGTAATCATGATACCATCCTGAACATAATAAATGAATTTCATCTTTTGCTCTAGTTAGACCTACGTAAAATAATCTCCTCGACTCATTTATCTTATCTTCACGAGCATTCAACCAAGGTATCCTTCCATGCTCCAAACCAAACATAATGACATACTTAAACTCTAATCCCTTAGAACTATGCAATGTATATAAATTTAAATGACTTTCAGATCCTACTTGGCGAGATAAAGAGGATACTTTAAAGTCTTTTAGTTGTCCATCTTTTGCCGATTCAATTAATTTATCATATTCTTTTACTATATCTGGCTCTCCAGTAAAACAATCTGATAATTCAGAAACAACACTTTTATTAAATTCATCAAGCCAATCACTTAGTTTAAGTTCAACATCTCTGCTTCGAAATAAAAAATTAAATAGATTTAATTTCTTACTTTCTAGTTTTGCTTCTGACATATTTGAATTTTTAAAAAACGAACTGAAAGTACGCTCAATTTCAGAAAATTGGGGACTTCCCTTTAACCATCCTCCAGAACACCACATTGCACAGTTTTCTATCCACACAGTTAGCTGATTTTTATTGTAAGGAGCATTTCCATCCACTCGAATATATTGTAGACCTTCTTTTGCTACTTTCTCAGCAATTCGATCTCCATCATTTTTATCAATGTACAATACTCCAATATCCCCAAGCGTACTGGAAGGATCTAAAGTAAGAATTTTAGGGATTATTTCTTTGCAAATATAATCACATTGCGCATCTATACCATCCCTAATACCATAAAACTTAATACTTCCTTCTTCATCTCTGTTTGAAACAAAATCTCTTTCTTCTAATAACGAAGCAATTGATGCCTTAACAATATTCCCCTTTGATCTGTAATTCTTTTTTAGTCTAATTTTTAATACACCTGATTGTCGAGCAAGGTCATTTAATAAACTAGGTTGAGCTCCTGTAAACCCATATATTGATTGATCAGGATCCCCAACTGCTAGAAGACGAGTGTCATTTTCTATACAGAGAACCCTTATTATTCTATCCAATGATGCACCTAAATCTTGATACTCATCAACTGCAATAACAGGAAACTTAGCTTGAAGTAACCCTTGAATCCATTGATTCTCCTCAATCATCCACAACCCATGCAAAACCATATCATCATAATCAATTAACCCTTGATGTCTTAATGAGTTTTCGTAATTAAGAATCCATTCTGCTATATCGCTGTCGTTAGTTTTCCATTCGGATGATTTCCTATCTATAAACGTTCTTCTATAAACATTAAACGCTGTTGACCAGCTTGAAGTATATCGTTCATTCTGTCCAATAGTTAAGTTGAATGTTCGAAGCATTGTTTCCCTTACTTCCCTTGAAGTAGCAACTTTAATTTCTTTTGGTAAATTAGCGTTCACTAAATGTTTGTATGGTCTAATCACATGATTTAAACAAAAAGAATGTACAGTATCAATAAAAATTGTAGATGATTCAATGATTCCTAAATTGTATAGCTTCTCTTTTAGTTCTCTTGCACATTCTTTATTGTAAGTTAAGCAAGCAACTCCTTGAGGTGCTTCTATATCTTCATTCAAGATTCTTGCTAACTTTAATGTAAGAATTTTAGACTTTCCACTACCTGGACCCGCAAGAACGACACAATTCCCTGTAGAATCATAAACTTTTAGTTGTGCTTCATTATTTGATAAATCTTTAGAAGCTTCTCTATAAAGTAGCTTGTCAAACTTTAGCGATGACATAATCTAAGGCTCCCTTCACATACTCAGGAACAACTGATAAATTTGTAAGATTAGTCGATAATCTCTGAGCAAATCTTCCTTTACCAATACTTTCTATGTCGGAAAGATATCTTTTTTCATCTCCTTTAATACTACTTGCTAACTTCCAGTCTTGTGCTCTACTGATTGCCTTACTATTTGTTGTCAATTCAGTTAAAGTTTCTGTAATTTCATCAGGCATTGTATCAAATAGATCCACCTCTAAAGTATGGCTATTTGTAAAAATACCAAATTCTTTTCCATAGGTAATTAGACCTTCAGTTCCTACCTCGCCATACTCATATCCTTCATCTATAAAATTCAATAATTTTATTAAGCGATTATGAATTTGAGGTAACTTATCTCCTGGATCATAGTCGGTAAGAATTGCAAAAGGAATATCTAATCCTCCACTTCCCAGAAGCTTGATATATGGAAGAAAATTAGTGCCAGATACCGAGCATACAGTGATTCCATGTTTATCAAGATCAATTCCGTGCAATTCTGACAGTGAAGGTAACAGAAATTCTTCAGCGTCTCCTTCAACTAATATTACCCCTTTAGAAAAAAGAATTTCCCCTCTTGTGACATTAATGTAGCGCTCCAAATCTTTCACATCTTTATCATCTAAAGAAACTTTTGCGGTAGAGACTATTTTTGTAGATTTATCTTCTCCATGCGTTTCTTTTAATAAAACGATAGATTTTAATGGAGCAACACTTACAATATGCGGTGAATGAGTTGTTAAAATATTAGAAACACTATGGATTTTATGTTGCTCTTGAGAACCCTCAACTATTATCTTATCGTGATTCAACAAATATTTGTAAAGTAATCTTTGTAAATGAGGATGTAGATGTGCCTCTGGTTCTTCAATAGCTAAAAAAGTATGAGCTCGTTCATTTTCATCTACATATTGCTCTAGAGAGAGAAGCTTCAGCACTAAATAAAGCAAATTGGAAGATCCTAAGCTGGCCTCATTAATTCCTCTATTTCCATCATCAATAAACATCTTTATTGCACGGTAAAGTTTTGAAGCATCAGCAGGAGAAAAACCTAGGCTGGTTTCTATCGAATGTCTATCTCCTACAATATTTTCTAATTGAGTATTTATTCTTTCAGTTAATGATCCAATTTCGTCTAATTCTTTCAAAGAATCTGTTGAACGAGTAATTTCCTCAGCAACGTTCTCTAGTTCTTGCTTATCTGTCGTTTCGATTGCTCTTTCAATTAAAGGCCTTAAAGGAGATTTCCTCCAATTTGATAAATCACTCTCGGTGTCTCTTAACCCCGATAACACCTCAAGCGGTAACCATTTCCTTTGTTCATAACTAAAAATATTTTCTGTTTCTGTTCCATAAACTTTAAAATTATAAATTTTATTTCCGTTTTCATCTACAGGAAAAAATCTATACGTTAAGCCTACAGTTAATGGTGAAGCTTTCACTAAAAAATCAGAAAGGACAGATTTTAATTTATCATCTTGTTCAAACGCAGTGAGTTCAATATCTATTCTTATTTCTTCGTCATTTAATGGTCGAGTTAGACCATCCCAAAAGTCTGAAAGCTGTAATAAACGGCTTGATTCAGATAAAGTTGGATCTAAAACCAGTCTTAGCGCATGCATGAAGTTAGACTTTCCAACTTTATTTTCCCCAACAATAACCATTTGTTTTTCTAATTCTACTTCTGTTTCTTTAAAATTTCTAAAATTTCTTATTTTCACTTTGCTGATATACATAATCCTGGCTCCTCCTACACATTTTTCCAATGTAAAAACTTTCTTTATATTTAGTATATCGAGCATGAAATAATATATCTAGTGAATATATTATTGAGATATCTGTAAGGAAAAGCTGTAAAATCGAATTATCCACTTCTTATCCCTGTTCAAAGGCAATAAAAAAGATCTACAGCGACTAATAAACACATTAATCACAGTAGACTAGTGTTAGTAAATTACTATTAATTTTTGAATTAGTAAGTAAAATCCCCTATTAAAATTAGGATTTTAACAATTTTTATCTTCATATTTGTCATCTTATAAAATTCATTTTTCCCTTTAATTACTCTTTGTTTTCTAGTTTCAATTAATCAGAAAACTCTTTTAGATTCTCAGATAAAAATATTGACATAACAAATAATGAAAAAACATTTTCACCAAATAGTTCTATACTTTCAGGGAGCTTCTTAAAGGTTAAATAATCATAATCATTAAAATTAGTTACTAATTTTGAATCTAAAAGTTTTTTTCACAACCTTATCATTAAGTAATTGTATAAGGTATGGTTTTATAGAAGTCACAATGATGGCCCTTATTTTTTTTAACTGCTTTTCAGATGGCTCTCCTCTCATATTAAACATTTTTAAAATAAAATTATAATCATCATCTCCATTAAATTTATTGTACTTATTAGGTGTGAATGCTCCTTGATCAAAAATATATTTTAATATTTTTCTTGAGAAGTATTCAGAATTTAATGTGATAAATTCATTTGCTTTAATAGCATGAAATAATTTAAACAATTTTTCATTAACTAATGTAAGTTCATTTAAATCTTCTCGATCAAATTTCTTAATACAAGAACTTCCAATAGGAAACAGTTTGTTTTGATTATTAATATTCTTAAATGTTTGATACAATCATTCACATAATTATTTATACAACTTTTTTAATGTTATAAAATTTAGAACTACACATACATCTTGTTAACTTCGCCCCCTTACATCCTCTAGTTTAGGCGGTTCTGGTTATGGGTCTGTCTTCGAAGATTCATCTGGATTTTTATTTTTGAGAATTATACATAGGAAATTTAAAGAAATCATTTCCGTAAAAATGTCTCTATATCACCGTTGTTTTCTACCCACTGTTCTATGAAAATTGATAGGATTTGAACCGATTTGCCCCATTAACAAGATGCTAGTTGAATACAAATAGTTTTGACGTTTTTTTGACCGCTAAATATTAGGCTAAAATGACTTTTTGAGCTAGATCATTTAAAAAACTCTCTTGAGGTCTTTTGGTTCTTTCAAATAATTCTTCTTTCATTTTAGACAAAATAGAAATAAAATCTTTGTCCTGCATTGGTAGTATTAAGTTCTTGTTATCTCTGTAATAGTCAGCACATCTCTGAAAAAGTACTTCCTCGTTACTACAAGTACGGAATACCATAAAACCTACTTTCCCTCGATTTGGAGAAAATCTTCCGTTTAATTGATCCAATTCGGGATTAGCAACATCTTTCGTGTAATTTTTACATTCAACAAAAATGTATGCTGAAGGAATATTCTTAACCGTTTGTAAATTAAAGAAGAACCCTTCTTCTGCAGCATTGTTATAAGATAGGTCTATTCTCTTTCTTCCTTGGTTTATTTCTTTTTCCTTTACAGGATTTGTTAGACTTGGATAAAATAAAAAATTCATACAAGCAATAATGTGATCATGAAATTTGTTTGCCTCAGCTGTCCCTGGATTGATTTCAGAAAAATCCGCAATCAGTCTATCAATAATATCTAAGTAAAATTCATCACTATAATTCTCAAGTATTTCTTCGTTAGACAATGATGACAATTTTCTTTTTGCAGATGCCTTAAATGACTCAAAGAAAGCCGGATGCCGCTTAGTAAACTTTCTCAAATAATCTTTACTATAAGCATTATACTTTTTGGCAACTTCCTCTTTAACTACAGAAGTTTTGATTTTTCCACTTTTTAATTTTCTTCTTTTAACTAAACTGGTATTTCTTCGTAACTCTTCACTTACGAGAAAATTTAATACAAAGTGACGTGCATACTGCTCCGACTCATAATAGTAACCCCTTTTTCTGCACACAATAGACTTAGGTACCAGAAGTATGGGGGTATCATTTATTACTAGCATTTCTTCATAGCTTGCCGTCCATTCCAAATTTTCTGGATCCCAGTACTCCCTTGTTGCGATCCCTTTCTCTAACTTTATACCATATAGCTTACACTGGGTTTTAGTATATTCAATTAGATGTTTTCGGATTACATTTGTACATAAATCAGATATTTTATCATGTGAAATATTATCCACAAATATTTTAATTTCTTTAACACTGGAAATTAAACCATCTTCAAGCGCGTTACTATCCAAAATGTACTGAAATAGTTCTGAAGCATCATCGTCCCCTATACTTTTTCCTTTTACACCTATTTTCGATAACCCTAGGCATGTTTCATATGGCTCCGTAAATCTAAAATTCCTTCGAGCCTCCTCTATATCTCCATTTTTGAATTGCGCTAAAGTATATTGAAAGAAGTTTTCGAGAGTAGCATTTGCCTGTTGAGACCACCTATCTTCTCTAATAGATAGAAAATATGGATCTAGAAAAAGTGGCATATCATTTTCATAATCAATATCTACAAAATCTAATTCATTTTGTTTTCTATTCAGATTAAAGTATTCACTTATCTTCATCTATTACACTCCTAAACTGATAAAATAACATGTTCTAAAAAATTAATATACGAGGATAAAGCTACAGACCATTTATTAAATTTCTTATGTCCGGAGCATCTTTCCTTTTATCTTCAGTTGTCCATGCAACCGTACTGTTTGTTTCCTTTAAACGTTCTATAAAGTCCTCAATTATCTCTACCTCACTGTCCGTATAAAGATAAAGTTTTCGCAAAGTTTTATCTTGTGGTGTGCCGATTGATAAATGCTTTGTTCCAATAAGTATGATTTTATCATTCTCATCAATACCTAATTCACTAATTACACCTTTGTTAGCCCTTATCGTTGTTATTTTCTCTTCCTTAGGTATTGTATTAGGGATTTTATCGTTAAGTTGCTCAAGAAATGATTTGAAATCAAAAGTGGTACCATTCTTTTGTAGACCGAGTTCAGTAATGATATCCTCTTTTTCTTTCTCTTTTATCCAAACTTCAAAATTCCCCTTTAAATGATTTCCATATGTTTTAAGTTTGATAATTTTGTTAATGCGTCTCAAATGTATGTAAAGTTCATCTCTTCTGGCTGAATCCTCTTCAGAAAGAAACATCATAAAAACAAATCTGCCCTTATTAATATTAATCTCAAAAGCGGTCATTTTATCATCTGAATATAGTCCTTCCAAATATACTCCTAGAAGATTAGTAAAATTGAATTTAGTTGCCATTCTAATTATTCACTCCCATAATTTTTTAACCTGTTGTAATTCTATTTGTTCCATCATGGATAAATCCTCTTCAATACCTTTTAACATAATTTTACACCAAACGGCAAGTTAAGTCCAAATTATTCCAGTCTGACTATTTGCGTCGAGGAGATAACTTTTCAACCTATATATAAAGGCAGAGTGAATATATCCCTCTTGCCTCTACTCCTTTAAATGCTTTATCGACTTCTTCTAATCCTTTTCCTGATAACCAATTAATTACGGCATTAAAGTAAATTGAAGATATTGAGAGATTAGCTACCACTCCTCGTTTTTCTTCAACCTTCTATAGTAAGTTTCCTAACATTTCTGGGAAATCTATTATCAATTACTAATCAGTTTGAATTGATGCAAATTCCAGCAAACTACTAGACTTTTATGATGGAAAGTTTTACAATTAAATTGTGAACAAAATGTGACAGTTGATATTCCATTATAAAAGAAAAGGATGGTGTTCGTTATGAAAACTGCACAACATGAAACGATTTCAAATCGAGAGTTTTATTTCGTACTATATATGATGTTATTGTATGTTACTGGTTGGGTAATCGATGTGAATGGTTTATTCTTAAGCTCCTACTTTAATTTAGCAGGAGAGATTATGCTTCCATTAGTTGGCGGGCTTGTTGGACTGTTCGTAATGTCTATCAATAAAGAACAAACGAAATAACAACATTAGAAAAAAGGCAGAAGACGAGGTTCGTTTTCTGCCTTTTTTCTTTTTTAGCGTATAATAGAAACATGCAGTATATAAGGAGTGGTAAATATGAAAAAAGTAGAGCAATTATCTTCTCACCTATATCTTATTGATGATTTCGATTTACAACATAATGAACGAACTGGTACGTACGTTTTATTAGTTGATGATATTACTTTAATTGAAACTTGTGCAGCCCCTTCTCTTCCGTATATTTTAGACGGCTTACAACAATTACATATTGATTTAAACGATGTAAAAAACATTATCGTTACACATGTTCATTTAGATCACGCAGGGGCAGCTGGTTTAATGATGGAAAAGTGCCCAAATGCTACTTTATATGTGCATTCTCGTGGTGCTCGTCATATGATTGATCCAACAAAACTCATTTTAGGTGCAAAAGCTGTGTACAAAGAAGATTTCGATAAACTTTTCGATCCAATTCTTCCTATAGAAGAAGAACGTGTTCATATTGTACAAAATGGTGATACGTTAAAAATTGCAGAAGACCGCACCCTTACGTTTTATGATACGCCAGGACATGCGAAACACCATATTAGCATTCATGATTCATTAACAAACGGTATTTTCACTGGCGATACAATTGGAATTTACTATAGAGAGCTCGCAGACCTTGGTGTAGAGTTATATCTACCGTCAACGTCCCCTTCACAATTTCAGCCAGATGCAATGATTGCTTCTAAAAATCACATTCAAAGTATGAATGTAAACACTATTTATTTCGGCCATTACGGCGCTTCATCCAATGTTACAGAAGTATATAACCAGCTGGAACATTGGTTACCTATTTTCGTTCATACTGGTAAAGAGGTCTTTGAACAGTATAATGACTTCGATGAAGCGACTAAGGCTTTACAAACTGTATTAATGGATAACATCACTTCTCACCTTACAAAATTAAACGTCCCATCCAATCATTCCGTTTATAACATTTTACATCTAGATATAGAAATTAGCGCGATGGGCATTATTGATTATTTCACGAAACAAGAAAACGCAAACTCCACTATTAAATAACAGTAAAAGAAGAGACATACAACCGTAGTTATTGTATATCTCTTCTTTTTTTGAATATATTTTTAGTAAAGGATGGTGGAATGCAATGCAAAAAGTGATGCTATACCTCTGCTTTACATTATTTATCGTCTTACTATTATTTGTCGGGGTGAAAATTCAATTTTATTTAGATACAGATGCGCAAGTAAACTTTAACATTTACCCAAGGCTATTCTACTATACACTCTTTCCTCTTGTAGTCGGCATTTTATTACGTTTCCTTCAATCTATTAATCGCGAAACGAGTAAACAAAGCTGGAGCTTTCAACCGGATAAATTTATTGCGATTACAGTTCCTACAATTTTAATTTCCTTTTCTCCAGCACTACTCTTTTCACCAGTTGGCAAATACCTACCTTATTTAACTAATATTATTCTTGTGAATACAACTTTTGTTACGATAATTAGTTTAATAGCTGGTTATTCACTTTTAGATTGTTTTATACAAAAAGATTCTGCAACTATGAAAAAATATGATTAAATATTCTTGTTTCAATAGAGAAAGCTCAAAGCTAAAGCTATGAGCTTTCCTACTTATCGTACTTTTTCGTCTACATACTCCATAAACTGCTCCGCTTTAATAAATCTTTCTTTGTATTCCTCAGGTACTTCGTCTACTGTTATCCCACCACTTGATTTCGTTTTTACTAATACGGTTTGATATGACATTAATGCTTCCATATATTGTTCATATTCTTCAGGAGTTAATACTTCTTTACTAGATTTATGGCCATTTAATTTATCAAAATATGGCTGAAGCTCCATCTCTATTTTTTTCATTTCTTCTTTTTTAGCTGATGTTAATTGATCGTAATCAATATTACCGTTCGAATCTCCGTACTCAAGCTTAGCATTTGTTAATTTTTTTAGATGTTTGGTAAACTCTTCATATTCCTTTGCACCCATTTCATCTTTCGCTTCTGATAACTTCGCATTAAAACGCATATACGCTTCTAATGTCATCGCTCCAGCATGTTTTTTTAGGTTTTCAAAAGATCCGTATATACCATCTGCCATAATAGATTGATAAGCAAAACCGGTCGTAGGGATTAAAAATGCTGCTGCAAGCACTCCTGCGATAAGACGTTTCTTCACCTTACTTCCCCCGCGCTTCATTTTTATTTGAACGATTACTTTTTCTTTTAACTCCGGCGGGGCTACAATCCCCTTCGCTTCTTCTTGTATAGATTCTCTAACTCTACAATCTAAACTCATTTCACATTCCCTACCTCTCCTAAAAAGATTTCTTCTACTTGCTCTTTTTGACGTAGTTTCTTTAATGCCGCATGAATTCTAGACTTCACTGTACCGATTGGAATATGTAATATTTGTGCTACTTCTTCTTGTGAATAATCGTGTAAGTATCTTAAAATAATAACTTGTTTCAATTTATACGGTAATTTATGAATGAGTTCGATTAGTTTTTGGTTTGATATTTTACTTACAACATCGTTAGAAAAATCAATTTGCACTGGCTTTCTTTGCTCTTCTGCTTTTTTTACAATTCGTAGTCGCATCCACCTCTTTCTTCTATAAGAATGAATTTGTTTAATCGCAAGTCCAATTAACCAAGGGCGAAATGGCTTCTCGCTATCATACTTACGAAGCGATTCGTATAGCTGTATGTATATTTCTTGAACGACATCATCTACATCCGTTTTATCATCTATTAAGAAATGCGCTGTTTTATATACTTCTTGAATCGTTTTATCATACAATTCGCTATACGCTTCTTTATTGCCTGATAAAGTTAATTGAATTAAATGTGCGTAATCTATTTCACCCTTCATATTCCAGCCCTCCTTTGTCTTACACTATATATTGGCAGGTAATTCATATTTCGTTCGATTTTTCCGAAAAAGTTTTTTATATAAATTAATATAATGATCCACTGAGTTCATAAGCTTCACTTATAACCACACATAACTATTATATAATTTTCCAATTTCTGATAAAGATTTAAAATAATTTATATAGTCAAATTTAGGAGGACATATAATGAAAGCTATCGTTGTAACGTCGTTCGGTGGTCCTGAAGTGATGAAATATACAGATTTTGATATACCGGCTATTTCAGAAGATCAAGTTTTAATTCGCGTAGTTGCTACTAGTGTAAATTTCGCTGATATTAAATCACGTTATGGCAAAAAAGGAAATAAAGCACTACCTTTTATTCCAGGTATAGATGCCACTGGTATTGTAGAACGTGTCGGTTCTCATGTGAAAAATATTCACCCTGGACAACGTGTCATTGCTTTTCCTCAAAATGGATCTTACGCAGAATACGTTGTTGCAAATGAAAATCTTACTTTCGTTTTACCCCATGAAGTCGACTTTCAAACTGCAGCCGCTTGTCCGATCGTATCTTTTACAAGCTATAGTTTACTCGCAAATGTTGCAAGGATTCAAAAAGGTGAATCTGTACTCATTCATGCGGCTGCTGGCGGAATTGGCACTACTGCTATTCAACTTGCTAAACTATTAGAGGCTGGAACAGTTATAGGCACTGTCGGAAGTGAAGCAAAAAAAGAAATTGCTTTAGATGCTGGAGCTGATTATGTTATTTGTCATCAAGATGAAGATTTTGTAGAGAAAGTCAATGAACTGACAAATGGTGAAGGGGTTGATGTAATTTTAGACTCTATTTCTGGAACGGTTTCTGAAAGAAGTTTAAACTGCCTTGCTTATTACGGTCGCCTCGTTCATTTCGGTAATGCTAGCGGTGAAATTGGTAACTTTCAAACGAAAGATTTACATGCAAGTTGCCGTTCTATACTCGGTTTTAGCTTTGGAACCACACGAAAAAAGCGTCCTGAACTGCTCCAAGAAACTGCAAATGAAGTTTTCCGTTATTTGCGTGACGGACGTTTACAAATTAAGGCTACGAAATCTTTTCCACTTCAAAATGCAGGGAAAGCACATGAATGGGTCGAAAGTAGAAAAAGTACAGGGAAAGTAATACTAACTGTTCAGTCCTCTTCCTGAAATGAATACTGGAAACAGAGGTGGCATTCATGGGATCACGAATTATGCATGTTATTATCGCTAACGGTATTGCTGAGAAACTATCAATTCACGATAAGACTTCTTTCTTACTTGGAGCTGTAGCCCCTGATGCTGTTCATTCAAAAAAAGAAAAAGGAACCTCACATTTTTATGACGGTACAACGAAGAACTATACGAGAAGAATAGATTATGATTCATTTTTTCATAAATATGAATCACATATAGGTTCCCCATTTATTTTAGGCTACTATACCCACCTCATTGCCGATGATAATTGGCTAAGTGGATTTTTTCTACCTTGGCTAAAAAATAGAATAGAGAATGACGAAACTATCGCACCCCTGTACTATAACGATTTTAAATTGTTAAATGCAAAGTTGCTTCATCATTACGATCAAGAACAACAGCTTTTCTCTCTTCTCAATCAAGAGGCTCACATTGTGGATATTGAGGAGGTTTCTAAAGAAAACGTTTTAGAATTTCGAAAGTATCTTTTTGAAGATATGTTATATCCAAAGCAACATTTGCATGAAGACTTACAAGTATTTACGTTTGACCAAATTGTTGGCTATATTGAGACAGCTATTGAAAAAGGAGTATTTTTTATTAAACAACTCTCTAATGAAAAATCCACTTCAAAAATTTAATCCCCCTCAAATATATTTGAGGGGGATTTTCACATAGCAATATTATTATTGGTTCTTCTCCATAACCGCAAAATAATTCCCTTCGCTATCAGCAAAGTTAAACACTTTACCAGAAGGCATAGTTACCATTTCTCCAACAGTAACATTTTTATTTGTTAAATCTGTATATAGTTGATCAAGATTTTCTGAGAAGAACATTAAAGACGGTGTACCAAGATTCAATTCTGGGCTCATTTTCGAAATAACTTCTTTATTATGTAATATAATGCTCGTTTCCGCACCGCTTTTCGGAGCGATTTCAATCCATCTCATTCCTTGCTTATTATCTTCCTCTGCAACTACATGAAACCCTACCTTCTCCGTCCAAAAATTTACTGCCTCATCTTGATTATTTACATATAACATAATTTGTCCTACTTTATGGATCATTACATTTCCCCCTAATGGTTTTTATATTCTATGTAGCTTTCTACAAATACTATCGTTATTCCTTTTGAGTTGGTATGTACTTCTTTGCAAAATTTATCGACTGACTCATCCCATCCAGTTCATCAAAATAATCATTTCTTTCAATCATGTTATATCCGTCGAATCCAATTTTATCTAATACTTTGAAGAATATATCGAAATCTACTTCACCATTCCCTGCTGCGACTTCTATATACTTAGTTGAACGATCACTTTTCACTTCTTTACAATCTTTAATATGAGTTTGTACTATATAATCTTTTAATAGTAATAAACCTTCTCCCGGATTTTCATTTACATCACTTATTAAATTTGCTGGGTCAAAGTTAACAGCTAGTCCTTTCGAGTTTGCAGTTTCTAAAAATCGTTTTAATACTATTGCTTTTTCAGATCCCGTCTCAATGGCGAAGAATCCTCCAAATCTGAACGCTAAGTCCCCTATTTCATTACAAACACGTAGCATTTTATCATAGTACTCACTATTTTCATCATCAGGGATTTTCCCAATATGGGCTGTTACTACGTTAGCTCCTAACCCTAACCCTTTATCAGTAATATATTTAAAACTCTCTATTACACATTCAGCTTCAGTTCCTATTATTCCATTTTCTCCGAAGCTAATTGCTAATGACGGGACTTGAATCTCATTAAAAGATAAGTTTTCTTTTAAAGTGTTCCATTGTACCTTTGAAATGTTAGCTAAGTTGAAAGTCGGATTCATAGCATATAATTGAATATATTCTAAATCCCATTCCCTTGCTTTTTGTATTCCTTCGTTTACTTCAATATATTTTGTATTCAAAAACATTCCTAATTTCCTATCCATATGTGTACCTTCTTTTTATTATTTCGTGTCAGTTTAATATTCGACTTTTTTATATTATTTCCTCGTATAAACCAAATAAATAAACTACCCTTTTTTCGATACTCCCAGTAGAAGCATATATATGATAGGCACATTAAAAACACTAATACAATTCCCATTATCACTTGTTTACAAACAAAAAAGACGTAACTACAAATAGTTACGCCTTCTCCATCATTTATCTAGGCTTTTTCTTCCCAGTAAATGCTGGTTTCTTTTTCTTTGGTGCTTTCGGTTTCGTTTCTACAAATGATCCTTTGAACATTTCTTGCTTCGTAAATACGATGCCTAGTTTTTTCGCAAATTGCAGTAATTTGCGCTCTTCTTGTGGTGTTACAAGAGATACGACAGTTCCTTCTTTACCCATACGTCCAGTACGTCCTGAGCGGTGAATGTATTGGTCTACTGTGTCTGGTAATTCTAAGTGAATTACATGTGTTAAATCGTCAATATCGATTCCACGTGCTGCAATATCAGTAGCAAGTAGGATTTCTAATTTCCCTCCGCGGAATGCACGCATCGTTGCTTCACGCTCTTGTTTACTTGCTTCTGCATGAAGGGCTGCTGCTTTCATTTTGCGGAATTTCAATTTCTGAGTAATTTCATCTAAACGGAATGGATCGTTTAAGAAAGCAACTGCTTTTACATCACCCATATGCACAATTCTTCTTACATAATCATTTTTTTCGCGTCGCTCACAAATGATATATGTGTGCTCAACTAAGCTTTTTGACTCTTCACGTGTTACACGTGTTAATTGTGGTTCCACTGCTAAATCACGTGCTGCATCTTCTGCTGCTTTTGTCATTGTCGCTGAGAAGAATACTAATTGACGGTCGCGCATCGTTGATTTAATTACATCTTGTACAGCACCCATCATTTTTTGTTTTACAATTTGATCGAACTCATCAAATACAATTGTTTTCACTTCATGCATTTTTAGTTTTTTCATACGAATTAATTCTAAAATACGTCCTGGTGAACCGACAATTACTCTTGGGTGTTTCTTTAATTTTTCAACTTGGCGCTTAATATCTGCACCACCAATTAAAGATGCCCCTGAAATTTCAGTTCCTGCTGTAAACTTTTGAACCTCTTCATGAATTTGCATTACAAGTTCACGTGTTGGCGCTAAAACAACAACTTGTGGCTGTTTTACTTCAGGATTAATTTTATGTAAAAGGGGTAATAAGTACGCCAATGTTTTTCCTGTTCCAGTTGGAGATTCAGCTATAACGTCTTGTCCTTCTAAAATAGTTGGAATCGCTTGTTTTTGAATTTCAGTTAATTCTTTAAAACCAGCCTTCTCCCAAGCTTGTTGTAAAAATGGTTGCATATCTTTTATCATTTGTTTTTCTCCTTTATCTCTATTTTTGAAGAAAATGTTGTATTGTTCGCACCGTTTCTATCATGTGTGAAATAACAGCTATTAAATCATCAACATGGTCTTCTGTAATCGCTTTTTGAAATAGAACCTCTACCTTATTATGATATGAAATCGCTTGCTTATTATATTCGTATGAAAGTTTCTGCATAATCATTCTTTCTTTTCCCCATATAGAATGCATGAAAGTTTCAATTTCTTCGCACACTACCTCTGGCTTTTCTATCGGGAATGAAAATGCTAACTTCATTTCACAACCTGGTGTAAACTGTGGTACTTCTAATATTTCACCAGACAAGTTCTTTGCATCCACAGATAGTGAAAATGTAGCTTCTACTAACGGTTCGAATGGTTCTGTTAATTGAAATGAAATATGATATATACGACTTAATGAAGCAAGGTCCATCATATCCTTTCGATCTGTTACAAGAATGTCTCCGTGTAAATCAAAATCATAAACAGCACCTTCTACGATTACTTTTAAATTGTCAAAAGCAGTTGGATCAAACATAATTTCCTCCAAAAAACAGGCGCCTTTCGATGGAAAGGCGCCACTTGATGTATATATAGTTTACAGATAAACGAGATGAATTACAACCTTTTAGAATAAACCTACTGCTTTTCCATCTTCATTTACATCCATTTGTAGTGCTGCTGGTTGTTTTGGAAGACCTGGCATTGTTAACATTGTTCCTGTTAACGCAACGATAAACCCTGCACCGATAGATGGTTTTAGTTCACGAATTGTTACGATGAAGTCAGATGGACGCCCTAATTTCGCTGCATCGTCAGAAAGAGAGTATTGTGTTTTCGCCATACAAACTGGTAGGTTGCTCCAACCTTCTCCTTCATATTGAGCCAATTGCTTACGTGCTTTCGGAGCAAATTCAATATCTTTTGCGCCGTATACTTTTTGAGCAATTGTACGAATTTTTTCTTCTAATGGCAATTCTAATTCATAAAGTGGTGCGTAGTTGTTTTCACCTTTTTCGATTTCTTTTAATACTTTCTCAGCAAGGTCAACTCCGCCTTGGCCACCTTTCTCCCAAACTTCTGTTAAGGATACTGCATAGCCACGCTCATTACACCACTCTTGTAAGTAAGCAACTTCTGCATCTGTATCTGTAATGAATTTATTAATGGCAATTACGAAAGGCACACCGAAGCTTTGAATTGTTTCAACATGCTTCTGTAAATTTTCCATACCTTTTGCTAATGCATCTACATTTTCTTCTTTTAATTGATCTTTTGCTACGCCGCCATGCATTTTAAGCGCACGAATAGTCGCAACAATAACAACTGCTTCTGGTTTAATGCCAGCTGCACGAGCTTTAATATCTAAAAACTTCTCTGCACCTAAATCTGCGCCGAATCCAGCTTCTGTAATAACATAATCACCTAATTTTGCTGCCATTGTAGTAGCGATAACACTGTTACAACCGTGAGCGATATTCGCAAATGGTCCGCCATGAATGATAGCTGGTGTATTTTCTAACGTTTGTACTAAGTTCGGTTTTAATGCGTCTTTTAATAATAATGTTAACGCACCTTCTACACCTAAATCTTTAACCGTTACAGGTTGATTTGCAAAGTTATAAGCAACTACGATGCGAGATAGACGTGCTTTTAAATCTTGAATATCTGTTGCAAGGCAGAATACGGCCATAATTTCAGATGCTACTGTAATATCAAAACCGTCTTCACGTGGTACACCTTGAACTGGTCCACCAAGACCAATTACTACGTTACGAAGGGCACGATCATTTAAGTCAACACAGCGTTTCCAAACGATTTTACGCGTATCAATTCCAAGTGTGTTTCCTTGTTGGATATGATTATCAATAAACGCCGCTAACGCGTTATTGGCAGTTGTAATCGCATGAATATCTCCAGTAAAGTGAAGGTTAATATCTTCCATTGGTACGACTTGTGAAAAACCGCCACCTGCTGCTCCGCCCTTTAGTCCCATCGTTGGTCCAAGAGATGGTTCGCGAAGTGCAATTACTGTTTTCTTACCAATTTTATTAAAAGCTTGACCTAAACCAACTGTTACTGTTGATTTACCTTCTCCAGCTGGAGTTGGGTTAATTGCTGTTACTAAAACAACTTTACCGTCTTTCTCATCTTGTAAGCGCTTAAAAATATCAAGAGATAACTTACCTTTATAATGCCCGTATGGCTCTAATTCATCTTCTAAAATATTTAAATCAGCTGCAATTTCTTGAATTTTTTTCATACTTGCTTCTTGTGCGATTTCAATATCAGATTTAACTGTTGTAGTAGTTGTCATATACCCTAGTCCCCCTTTAATTGGTTCTGATGATATTGTATCAGTTTTTTGTATTTTCTGCACTTATTTACCTCCTAAAAATTCTTTCTTTTCTTTATACGTTTTTTAACATAAATACCCATAAGAATGTTAATGATTGTTGTAACTCTGTAGGTAGTTGATCTAACATCTTCTCATTTACTCCGCGCTTATACACACCGATGCCATCTACAACTTCAAAACCTTGTTCTTTCGCTAATTGTTCAAATTCCCAAGGCATCATCGTATTACAAACAACGTCTTTGCCGTATAAACGAGGATAACTGTTCTCTCGAGGCTTTGCTGTCGGTCCTAAAATCGCAATACATGCATAACCCTCTTTCTTTAAAACACGCTTTATTTCATTCAATGCTAGTAATGGATTCTCGGTCCATTCTAATGAGTTAATCGCCATAATCGCTTCAAATTGTTCATTTTCAAAAGGTAAGGAAGAAAGATCCCCTTTCACAAAAGATAAATTTGGGCCTTCTCCGCGTTCTTTACCTTTTTGAATCATTACTTCCGATAAATCTACTCCGACTGCCTTATAACCCGAGCCACTTAATTTATATGTACCATATCCATCACCACAACCAACATCGAGTACTTGAGCTTCTTTTTCCACGTACTGCTCAAAAAATGGAATAATTGTACTTCTGCTACCACTGTCCCACATTTCTTGACTATTTTGATTCCAAAACTCTGCGCTACTATCCCATTTCTTCTCCGCTGATTCGTGCCAATTAAATTTTGTCATACATTCCCCTACCTTCACGTATTATCATTCATTTCATTCTACATCATTTTCCAAAATTCCTGTTTATCTTCATAGGGAGCTGTACAAGCTAAAGTTAGAATCTTTATTCTCCAATTTTTGCTTTACTTGGGTTTAACTCATACTCATGTTCTTCTCCTGATGACAGATACTATAGGTACACCCAATTGAAAGAGAGGGATGTACATGCGAAGAAAGAGAAATCATCATTTTAAAAGTGGTGAAAAACACGAAGAGTATGCAGCTGAAATATCACCAGCTGGCATTCCAATTAGACATAAGCGGAAAGAAATTGCAAATGAAATAGAAGGTACAAATACCGGTGCAATGGTTGGCTATGTCGCTTTATTTCTTTCGTTATTCTCCATCGCTTTTTATCCTGTTACACTCGGTTCGCTTGCGATTTTAATTGGCTTATTAGCTGTCAATTTCGGAGCGAGAACACTCGGGTATACAGCAATTGGTTTTGGTAGTTTTTCTGTTTTATTTACTTTACTTTATCCGCTTGCTTTATCAGCGTTTTAAAAAAACACACCAAGTTATACTTGGTGTGTTCATTCATGATACAACATAATATGACCGCATCCACAACAATGCTTCGCTGTAATTTCTTGAAAGACTGGATAATTTTCTTCATCCCGATGCTCAATAAACACTTTTTCAAATCGATACATGTTAGGTGCATATGCCCAATCTTGTTTCGTACGTGCATATAACGTTGAAGAGAAAAACTCTTCTCCACCACAAACAATACATTCTTTTTTCATCGATATCCCTCCTATGCTTGTCTTACTCCATCTATATGAACATAAGCATAAAAAAAAGACCTTCTATTACTAGAAAGTCTTCTCTGAAACAAAAAGAAATGTACCAAACATTCCTACCCCGCTATATTCTTTCGTAACACCAGCTTCTGTTTTAAATGTTTGCTTTACAGTCATAAAGAAAACACCATTTCGTGTATCAATACCTTCAAACTGTAGTTTCTCTTTTTTTCCATCTACATTTTGCGTGCATTCAAAGCTACTCTCATCACATTTCAATGTATACTTATCTTCTAGATACAATTTGAAATCGGATTCTTTCGGACAAGTAATAAGTAATATTGCCACGAGAATAATACTTACAATACCCACAATTGTATAATATTTCTGCATTTGATCTCCTTTCAAATGACAAGAAAACTTGACTTCATGCGCCAAGTTTTCTTAGTCCACAACCCATTGCCACTCTTGTTCTTTCTTATCAAAAATGAGCCAACCTGTCTCTGTTGCTTCTTCTTTCAATTCATCAATATTATCTAGCACCTCATCCGTACTTTCATACGAACCAACTACATATACCGGAATTTCAAGACCTCTTCTTGACTCAATTTTCCCTGCCAGATCAATATAAAGACCATCTTCCATTAATGGAAGAAGCCCCATGATCACTTCTTTCGAAATTGCTGGGAAAATTTTTGATTTTTGGAAGAAAGAAAAACGTTTCTTACCGAAAGCACCGAGTTTATAAGGAATGACTTTACTTAACATTCCTACAAAATCAGCAATTCTACGATAGTACACTTTGTTGTACCACCCGTCATCATGTGAAAAATAAACAAATCTATTTTTCAATAGCGGAAAGAATGTTCTAGCAAGTGGTTCTTTTTTGTGAGCCAAATATAAAAGCTCTGCAATTTCTTTTGGCTCTAATTCATCTAAATCGCTTGCATCATCAAAATCTACCCAACAAAATTCATCAAATTCATCAATCTCTGCTTGAATTAACTTATGTATATTTTCTTCCTCAACATATTCAAATAAAGTATGATAATGAAAATCTGTCCATTCAAAGTTATGCTTCAAAAGCAATACTTGATGAAGCGGTGAAGGGATGTTACTTGCAAACTCTTTAAACGTAATTCCTGATGTAATAAAACAATGACCCCGACGATTACCATTAATATATATCATATTCTTTACTTGGTCAGATCCTCCAGACAAAGCACCTAGCCACCTTCGTTTTGTATGTTTCAATTCTATAGCATATTTTAACATGAAAAATTTTAGAAACATAGAAAAAACTTCAAAAACTATTTACAATTTCATGTGTTTTATTACATAGTGATTACAAGAAAAAACACCTGCTCATAAGCAGGTGTTTTTAAAGGATATCATCTGGGTTTTGAGGATGATGATTTCCCTCTTTCTTATCATCTTTTTGGAACATCGATTGAATTTTATCAATTGTTTGTGGAGCTAATTCAATCATTTTTTCTGCTAAATGTGTCGCATTTTGTAAATGAAGAATATTTACTCCATCTTTATTCACCACAAGAAATGCTACCGGTGTAATTGAAACACCACCCGCGCTCCCGCCGCCAAATGCAGGGTTACCATTCGCTCTTTGCCCATCATTCGTCTGGAAATCAGAACCTCCTGCTCCAAACCCGAACGCTACTTTAGAAACCGTTAACACTACACCACCGTCAGCCGTTTGAACAGGCTCTCCAACAATCGTATTAACATCGACCATTTCCTTCAAATTTTCCATTGCTGCTTTCATTAACCCTTGAATTGGATGATCCACCGTTCATAACCTCCTTTGTCATATCTTTCCTAGTTTTTCCGAAAGTTTGTGAACTAAACATAAAATTTTATATTGATTTCAAAAAACTTAAGTTGTAATATTTAGAAAAATAAAAAAAGAGGTCGATTCTTTATGATGAGAAAATTAACAAAGAAAGATCATGAACAAGTATTCGCTTACTTAAAAGAAGAAGCAGCCCTTAACTTGTTTATTATTGGGGATATTGAAGCTTTCGGTTATGATACAGACTTTCAAGAATTATGGGGCGTATTTAAAGAGAATGGAACATTAAAATCGATTTTACTTCGCTTCCATGATGCATTTATACCGTATAGCAAAGAAGAGTTTGTAGTAACTGACTATGAGCCATTTCTTTCCGCATATAAGCCGCTGAAACTCTCTGGCAAGTCAACTATTGTTGAACGATTTGAAACCGTTTCAAGTATACAGCTAGGTACGAAAAATGAAATGTATTTTTGTGAATGTCTAAATGGCAACAGCTTACCTGACACGCCTATCCATGAAACGATTAAACTTGCGTCACTAGATGATGTAGAGCGAATTATGCAATTAAGAAGTAGCATCGATGAATTCCCGACTGCTAATGAATCAGAAAAAATTTTAAGGCAAGCTATTGAAACAAATACAGGACGTACATATTATATTGAAAAAGACGGTGCAATCATCGCATCCGCCTCTACTTCCGCGGAAAATTCATTATCCGCTATGGTTGTGGGCGTATGTACACAACCGAACTACCGCGGAAATGGATATGCTTCACTCCTATTACAAAAAATGATTCAAGACTTTACGAAAGAAAGCCGAACACTTTGTTTATTTTATAACAATCCAGCTGCTGGACGAATTTATAAACGTCTAGGGTTTCAAGACATCGGGATGTGGACGATGTATCGATAATAAGAGGTACACTATAAGCGGAAATAATTGTAACTTAGCAATACAAGCAGATTATACAAAAACTTCGCACCGTTATTATGAAGATGGAGAAACTACTTGCGGAGCAATACTCTAACTAAAACATGTTATGTATTCAAGCTAAATTTAGACAGATTAATGGCCCCAATTGTTGCATTTACTCCAGCAATTGGGGCTACATATTTATACTCAAATTCTTTCCACTACAAATCGAAACATTTTTCACACTTATGTCGCTATTATCTTTACGTGCAAATGCCCTTCTTAATATTACTGCTTCTTATTATACTGTGCTTTAAAATCAATATATTCCTGTCTCGCATCTTGGTTATTATCCTGTTTCCTATTAAAATAAGTTATAATTTGGAACATATTTTCTACTAATTTTCCATCCTCATTCTTTTTCTTATAATCTATATCAATACTTAATTGTAATATCTGTTTTGGATTTTTTGCAGAGTCAAAAGTAAATGAAATTGTTGATCCATCATATTCATCATAGTTAATTTTTAACTTATGATTAATAATACTTTGGAATTCGGATTCAGTTAGTCGATATCCCACTGAATTAGGCTGATCAAACTTTTTTATATCATCCCCGGGCTTCATCTTTAGTTTCCCTATACCTTTTAAACGATCTACAATTAAGTTCACGTATGAAACATCTAGATTTGAATCCGGACTTTTCACCTGTCCATTTTCATACTTAACATGAGTACTATAAATAGTCTCTTTTTTATAATTTTCATTTGTCCTTTTCTCCTTTTCTTTTTCTATATCAGTCGCAACTGTTTGTATAGTCTCTCCATATAAACTTTTATCTTTTGTATTATATGCACCTTCCGTAGTTTGACGAATTGTTTTACTGTGTTCTCCATCTTCCTTTTGTTCAAATGTACTATATATAGCTCTTTGTTCCACAAAAGCATACCCATCATCACTCGAAGACATAACCTTTTTCATGTCACCTTCATCCAATGCCTTAATAAATGGCTCATACTCTACCTTTTCTTCAAAAAAACTACATGCTTGTAGTAGGCTGATTGTTATTATGATAGTAATCATTTTAGAAACCTTTTTTGTGTTCATTTCATCATCACACTACACTCTCTACATTTTCGATCAGATAATCTTCTAATCACTTTAATCACCTTACATAAGTGAATTTTCTTTTAGTAATTCAAATACTTTCCTATAAATTATTACTTTTTCACCACCAAAACTTACAATATGCACTTTCTTTATGCCTTACGTTTCGATTTACCTTTTTTATTTTTCTTTCGATATCTTGGAGTCTCCATTTTATGTTGCTCCCACGAAATGTTAAATGACGGAAATTTAAACCTGCAATATGCTAATAGCTGAAATTCAGCTGCACCGATTGCTATCGTATACATTAAAAAGGTCCCTACTACATACATAAATAAATCATCAAACCCATAATCGTTATGAAAATATATTAAAATAAGAATAGTTACTGCGTATAGTGTAGCCCACTTCATCATCTTTCCTTTTGTTTTACTAAAGAAAGAAGCAGACCTCTCATCCATACTAAACGCACCTTCACTCGCTTGTTTAAACGTATCAATTGTTGTCAAAACATGAAAAATTACTGCTCCTAAAAGCAATAAACCCGCATATAGTATTGTAATCCAATCAATTGAATTATTAGCCATTTTAGTAACAGTCAAAGCAATAGGAGCTATTGTTGCCAATTGGAATGAACATAATAATACGACAAGGGTTTGTAGTTTTTGAAATTTAAATTGAGCTATCGGAAATGAATAAATAACGAAAAGAATTATTTGTATAATATATAAGAATACTTCTAACTTAACAATTCCTATATTAAAGAGAAGCAAGCAGTAATCCCACCCAGCTGATAAAACAATAGAAAATATTGTTATTGAACTAAATAGTATTCCTCCAAACATAAACCCTGTAGCACCTTGAGGGTCTAAACGATTTCTACATGTCATCCGAAATGCTTCTAAATCTTCTTCTTTTATATCCCACACCCTCGCTCTTCACCTTCTATACGTTTCAATTATTTTTCGAACACTAAAATTCTATTAATATATTATTTATTTTTCGTTTTGAATTTCTTATTTTGTTTTCGAATTCTTCCACACTTTCTCTCATTCTCTTCCCACGTCATATTAAATGACTTGAATTTGAATCTACAGTACACTAAGAGTTGGAATTCTGCCGCTCCAATTGCAACCGCATACATTAAAACAGTTCCTACTCCATACATAACTAAAAAATCAATCGAATAATCATTTTGAAAATACATTAATATAAGAATTATTAGTGTATATATTGAAGCACCCTTTATCATAGTTCTTTTTGTTTTATTAAAAAACGAAGTGGATCTTTCATCACTACTAAACGCACCTTCACTTGCTTGTTTAAATGTATCTAGCGTTGCTACAATATGGATAATAACTGCTCCTACAAATAATAGCCCGGTATACATCCTACCAGTTGAATTATCAACCATTTCAGAAACAATCGAAACTACAAATAATATCGTTCCAAGTTGAAACGCATATAGTAATACGATTAGCGTTTGTAACTTTTGAAATTTAAAACATGCTTTCGGAAATAGATATATAATTAAAAATATAATTTGAATACTAAATAACACAATTTCAGTTTTAACAATAGTTCTATCAAAAAAATTGTTGTAGTAATTCAAATCCCCTACAAAAATAATAAACATAAATATCGAAATATAAAATATTGTTCCTAGCATAAATCCCGTCGCACCTTCAGGACTTAACCGTCTTCTGCATGTCATCCGAAATGCTTCTAAATCTTCTTCTTTTATGTTCCACATTCAGTTTTTCACCTTCTATACAGTTTAAATAATTTTCATTCACTAAAATCCCATTACATTCCTAACTTTTTAAATACATTCATCTTTGTGTAACTAAATTTAGATAATCTTTTCTGTATATCATCACTACATTAATTACCGTACATAATCAGAATGCTTTTGATAGTTCAAATAGCCTTCTTTCTCCTCAAAAGCTCTAAATATTCTTCTCTCTTTCACTTAAGCATATCCCTCATCACTTGCAGGCATAATCGTATTCATCTCCCCTTCATACAATACCTTTTCTAATTCCTCATACTCTATTTTCATTTCCCCGAAACTGCACTCACTTAGTAAAAACGTTACTGTCATCACAATTGTATCGAGATAATAAAGCTCTTTAATTTTATCTTCAGAAAGGTGATAACCTCCCATCAATAATATGTTAGGAGGTTATTAAAGTTATTTGAAATTTGTTTTTTATTTTAATGGATTCGATTTTTGCAAATAATAATGTTGTTTAATTCGAGAAGCGAATATTAAAAACATACTGCTTAATAACTCGTGATTAAGTCTTCACCCTCATATCTAGGGTCCTTCTCAACTTTACCATCTTTTGTTTTGATGACTTTTAGTCTACCTAACCACTCTGCTCCGTTATATGTCTCTTCACTTACCCATACATTATGCTTTTTACCGTCTACCTCAACTACTAATGTGGGGTGTGTAAACATGAATTCCTTCTCTACATGCCTACCTACAATTTCTGCATTTAATGATGTTCCTTCTTCAACTAGTTTACTATTCTGATACCCCTCAATAATAGGTAATCCAATAAATACAAAGAATATCAGTCCAAATACGATTACTTTCTTCTTTGTACTCCATTTATTCTTTTCTTTCAATTCTTTCTGCCTTGCTTCTCTTTCCTCTCGTTCATCCAAACTCTCATTTAAAGCGTCTTCCCATTCCTTGATTTCTGCTTCGATTTCTGCTTCGACTCTTGCTAGTTTTTCTAGTTGTTCATCGGTTGCTACCATCTCATATGAGTTATCTCCAACCACACGAATTTCAGCACCATTTCCTTTTACTTTTTGCAAGTCTTTTTCTGTACAATTAAACTCTCGAATGATTTCCCCTTGTGTGTTTACCAGTCTAACGTAAATGCTTTTTTTCTCCTTCTTCTTAAACATCTGAACTCCCCCTTATTTGTTTCCCATCATAGATAACCCTATTGTAATTAAGATAAAGAAAACGATAATAAGGAAAGTCTTCCCTTTGCTTACTTGTGTTGTAGAACCTTCCAAGACAGCCCATATAAAAATTGGGAAAAGAAGAATACCTAGGAGAATATCAACTAACTTGTTGCTACTCTTCTTTAGTGGTTTTTCTTCTACTATCGGTTTTTTCTTAACAGATTCTTTTCTTATTTGTTTCGGTTTCTTTTTCTTACGTCTATGATTCACCCAACATACTCCTTTTAGAATAACTTTTTCATAACTATAAAAATACCGAAATATCCCCAATTTCCATTTTATAAACCTGTCCAGGTATTATAAAATCTGCGGCTTTAATGGCGCCATACAAAGGATCATATTCATTTATAAGACTGCGGCAATTTTTCATATTGGTCCCGTATCCGTACTTAACCACATCCACTTAATAAACTTGATACTATTGACAGAACTATCATCATCTTAGCTTTTTTCTTTAACTTCATACTGATACCTCGTTGGTTCCTCTAGGCATTTTTACTTTTCTTAAAAAACACCAAATATGCAAATAATGACGAGATTAAGAGAAATATACCCGCTCCTATCCCCTCATATATTTTAAAATAAACAGCAGCGATTATTACAAATATGGACATTATTATTATTAGAATCATTGTATATTTCATTATAAATTCTAACGCTTTATAGATAGATACTATTGTCCTTTCAAAAAAACTTTTCTCTGTTTCCAAAACATTTCGATCCTTATTCAAATTAACAACCTCCTCTTTTTACAAATTAACTTTTGAATAAATTTACCCCTTCAAAATAGCAACAAAGTGAACTATAGAACGTAACTACTACCAATACAGAATGATTCAACTGAAAATCACATGTCGAAATATTAAGTTAATTATATGTAGATTTGAGAACGAAAAACCTCCTCATTCTAACGAGAAGAGAAGGTTTTATTTATGTTATTTCCCCAAATCCTATTCAAAACTATTTCTTTTATGATATTTCCATATTTTAAAAATCACAAGCTTAAAATATTATTCTTCATTAAATACAGCAATCTTCACTTCAACATACTGTAAAGACTCATCACCGCTAAACACATGATAAATTGGCGAGGCTAAATTCAGATTATTATCCTCCATATACTGAAGCATTTCACCATATACCTGCTCTGTTAATTTTTCATAATCTCCCGTATATCGTTTCATGAGCATCTCATCAACATAATAATAGCTCCTAAATTGAAGTGTTTCTGATGTTAGAATTTTATCTTCATTTACTGGCATGAATAATTCAACATACATATTTTCATCAGATGGTATATTTTTCAAAGCATAAAACATCGGACCTTTTACTGTTAAATTCGCTGTTGCAATTTCTGACATAAAATGTTCAATTGCTTCTTCCATATCTTTGTAATGAAAATAGTATTCTTTCGAAACAACATTTGTATACGCAATACTTTGTCCTTCTATTATCATTTTATTGTTTCACCTACTTCTATAATAGGAGCATAAATATCTAGCCACATGTCACCGTATACATCTAAACATACGTGATAAAAACCGTTTTCTAATTTAATATGATGCTGTTCTGCAAACTCATGTATTAAATTATAAGCCTCTTCAATATCACCATCTTCATCAGTAAATCGAACACTTAATGCCTCTTCAATAATTAATCCATCAACATACTCATATGCAGAATTCTCTCCTAATTTAACACGTTCATTTACTGGAACAGAATATGTATATTCGCCGTACTCTGGTTCATTTTCCAATGGCTGATATTTAAAAAGAACGGGACCTACAGCATATATTCCACTATGAACAACTTGATTTCTCAGTGCGATAGCAGGTAATAACCAATCTTCTTTTTTTACAATTTGAGTAATACTAATTAAATTTAAAAGTGATAATGCTTTATATTGAATTTTCATAATACCTACTCCTTTTACTATACTTTCTCTTGGCTATATTTTTTATGTTTCTTCAAATGTCACTTACGCTCTCCTTCATATTCCTTCCACATTATAGTAAATGACGAACATTTAAATCTACTATACTCATTTTCTTTACGCCTTACGTTTTGATTTACCTTTTTTATTTTTCTTTTGATATCTTGGAGTCTCTCTTTTATGTTGTTCCCATGATATGTTAAATGAAGGAAACTTAAATCTACAATAAGCCAATAATTGAAATTCTGCTGCACCAATGGCCACTGCATACATAACAACATTACATATAACATAACCAAACATTGTGTTTAATGAGTAATTATTATTTATATAAATCAAAACAAGAAGACTTAACACATAAATTACAGCACCTCGTATA
Organism: Bacillus sp. NPDC094064; assembly: GCF_050279585.1. Taxonomy (NCBI): domain Bacteria; kingdom Bacillati; phylum Bacillota; class Bacilli; order Caryophanales; family Bacillaceae; genus Bacillus; species Bacillus sp. NPDC094064. The sequence continues at coordinate 209,709 of NZ_JBNNUI010000006.1, read as the reverse complement.
ACATGTCCCTTTGTTTTACTAAAGAACGAAGCTGATTTGTCCCCACTACTAAATGCACCTTCGCTTGCTTGTTTAAATGTATCAACTGTTGTCACAATATGAACAATTATTCCACCTAATACTAATAGACCTACATAAATACGTGTATGGAGATCAATTGAATGCTCAATCATTCCAGAAAGAACAAATAACGTGCATCCGATAGTTCCAAGTTGAAATGCATATAATAATATAACGAGCGTTTGTAATTTTTGAAATTTAAAACGCGCTTTAGGGAATAAATATAGAATTAAAAACATTACTTGCAAACCATATAACACTAATTCAACCCTAACAATTACTTTATCAAACACAGTGGTATAATAATCTATTCCCCCCAAAAAAATAATAATCATGAACAATGAAGTATAAAATATTGTTCCGAGCATAAATCCAGTGACACCTTCAGGATTTAAACGACTTCTACATGTCATTCTAAATTTCTCTAAATCCTCTTCTTTTATATTCCACATTACTTATATACACCTTTCTAATCACCAAAATATAGATTTTATTTTTTCCCCGATTTTAAATTTCCCATCTATCTTTTCAGTTACATTTTTAACTCCTTTTTTAGTAATATCAATTAGATTGTCTCCCCCAAGCTTTTCAAATTTATAATTCATCGCCCAGGTAGCAAATACTGCAGTACCAGCTCCAACCACAGTACCAAGCGGCGGAAGGAAAAACGATCCTGCTACAGCACCAGCTGCCATCGCTCCAGCATTTGCTCCAATATCTACAGCTGAATCTGTTGCTACATCAACTACATCTTTTAACTGCCAACCACCTTCTTTAGCATCAACAACATTACCTCCAACTGTAACAACCGCTCCAAAAATACCTGCTCCTTTCAAGAATCCGCCTGCTTTACCCAGGCCTTTAAACGCTTCTTTCCATTTCATAGGATTAATATCCTTTAAGCCGTCTGCCCAAGCAGCTTTAAATGAACTCAGTCCTCTTTTCCCAATTGCGGTAGGCAATCCTTTATTTGTCCTATCATTGTGGAAATCATGATAAGCTTGAAACTCTGGTAATTTATAAATATTTTTTTTTGCCTTTTTTATTTGTTCCTTTGTTGTTTTCAAACCCTCGAATTTAAATTCCAATTTATTCTGTAAATATTTGAATAACACGTCATCTTTATTATCCATTTTAAGTATTCTTTCTACTAAAACCATATCTTCTTTCTTAGAAGTCGATAATGTAAATGCCCCTTTACCTTTTCGGCCTTTAGGATCAAAAAGGACTTCAAAACCCAATTTTTTTGTAACGTAATGCATGCGTATGTAGGCATTTAAAGTAGCCTTAGCTCCCTTATTCCCAATATCAAACTTAGTCATGGCATCTGCCAATCCCTTAATGATATTTCCAATTGATGTATCAGCTAATAGCTTCCCTATTGAAGCGATAGACAAATTCCCATTATTCACTTTTATTTGTTTCATTCCCTCATCTATTTTACGCATTAATTCATCAAACTCTTGCAGGTCACTTTGCTTACTGTTATAAGTCTCTAATTTTTCTAATGTATCACTGATTTCTTTTTGGCTTTTTACAGCGCCTTCAGTGATGCTTGATGATGATGGATATTGAATTGCGACGATGTCACTAATCGTACCTACTGTTTTTTTCGCCGCTTCATTAGAGTGGCTAAATCCCTCACTATATCCATTAACTTTTTTCTTTACACCATCCAAATAACTTCCATGGATTTTTGCATCTGCATCGCTGTCAACCTCACTGTTAAACTCCTCTACTGCTTTTTGAAATTGACTTTTTAATACTTCGGCTGTAGCTGTAAATCCAGTGATAATAGTTCCATGAACTGTCGATAAATACTCCTTAATATCCGCAGCAGCTTTCCCTTGGAAAGAGTTAATTTGTGTAAAGTCCTCTATTTTTTGCTGCAATGTTTCCAAATGTTGATTTAACTCTTCAGCATTTGAATTAAAGCGATCTTGAAGCTCTTTTACTTCTTGTAACTCTATGATTTTGCTCATATTTTCTCCCCCCTCTCCCTTTACATAGCACGGTGCGCTGAACTGTCTTTCAAATCTTTTCCAAGCTTTTCATCTTGCTGAACCATTTCTTGTCCTGTTTGCTGAATTCTACTAATATCTTTTTGTAGTATTTGTTCATATTGCTGCACTTTTTTTGATAACTTTTCAATCGCTTCACAATATTTTTTCAGTTTACTTAAATTCGTACGATGTAACTGCATACCATTAAATTTAGTCTTACCTAAATCACTAGCACCACTTTTCAATTCACTTACTTTCGCATCAAATACCCCTTTATTTAATTTAATTTCCCCCATTTATCATTTCCCCGCCTTCTGTACTTCTACTTGAATACTAGCGTCAACCATTGAAACACTTCTACTTAAAGAAAGAATACTAGACTCACATGTAGCGATTTCTCTTTCAAGCCGCCGTATGGCTTGATCGATGTCTTCTTGAACTCTCCCTAGTTCTCCAATAAACTTCCCTAAATTCGAAACGACTTGTTGTTCATACGTTTCTTTAAAAGTAGTTGCTCTTTGCCCTTTCCAACTACTCTCGTTTATTTCTAAAGACTTAAACTGCTCTTGATTTTGTTTAATTGCTTCAAGATTATTTATAAATTTCCCCTTAGCAGTTATTAGCCTTCTTAGTTTCATTTGTAATTCAGCCAATTGCCCTTGTTGATGACCTATACTACTTAACAAACCAGATTTTTGACTATTTAATTCCTCTATCCCCATGCAAATCACCCCTTAAATAGTTGGCACTTTAATTCTAGTAGCAAAACGATTTTCAACAAAATACCCTTCAAATGGATTTAATTTTGTACTACTTAAATCTTTATTAGATACATCAAAGACCATTTGGCCTGATGATTTTCTAAGTAAAATAACATGAGATTGCGTTTTTATTGTTTTTGAAACTAAATCGTATCGACTGTCAATTGAATCAACATCACAGCCAATTACGAAGTGGATACCCATAAATGCACCATTTGTTATTAATTCCGCTAAACTATATATATCGCTATCTTCTAAATTACTTAAAATATCATTTACATCTGCAATTACGATTACAATCGGCTTAAATTTCTTAATAAATTCGGCTGGGTTCACTGTTTCACTTGATGCTTCCTGCTCCTCTTTAAACGCCGCTTCTCTTGATTTATAAGCATTTGTAACTTGTTTGATCGTTTTCTCAATCCCTGTTTTTTCAGCTACATATAAAGCAGCGCTCTCTCTATAGTTCGAGAAATTACGTGTTCTTGTATCGATTAAGCCTAAGTCAAAGTGTCCACTTTCAGCTAACTGTTGAAGGAATTGATGAACTACATTTTCAACTTCATCTTTCTTGATTCCCCCTACAACAATATTAGACGCTTCCGTTAAATCTAATTCAAGAGGTGTAACGCTTTCTGTTTCTACACCAAATGTTAGTTTGCCTGCTTCAATAATTTTTCTTGTTTCTGGCCATGCAATAAATTCTTTGTATTCCAGAACTTCAGGCACCATAGGAATTGCTTTCGGTCTTTCTCCATCCCAGAAGGAATCCATCTCTTTTCCTTCAGCTTGTATATTTTCAATTCGAGTAAGTACGTCTTCTCCACTGGTCGGTAAAGCTGTTTGGAAAATTGTTGGTTCGTCAATTTTAACTAAACCACGTCCTGCTAATTCTTCAATTTTCAAGTCCGTTCTTCCTACAATAGCTCTAGATTCTGCCTCATCTATCATATATAGAGCAATTTGTAGTTTAATATTTGTATTTACTTGTACTCTCAACGCATTTTGACGTGTAGCCGTAAGCATTAAATGAATTCCTACCGCTGCCCCTTCACGTACGATTTGTGCAACAATGCGTTCAAAGTCTTCGACAAATCCAGCTTCTCTAACAGAATCATAGTTATCTAACGTAATTAATACTGTTGGTAATACTTCTTTACTAGCTCTCTCATACATTTCAAGACTCGCAACGCCATATTTACTTAGCAATTGCTTTCTATCTTTTAATAGATCTTCTATGCGGCGAAGAAATTTCTCGCATTTTTCAACTTGGTCTAGTGTAATGATGTCTGCCACATGCGGTAAAGATTTTAATGGCATTAAACCGTTTGTTCCGAAGTCTAATAAATACACATGTAAATGCTCCGGACTATGCTGACGAGCTACATCCATAATGACTGATTGTAAGAATGTTGATTTTCCGTAACCTGGACTTGAGAATACTGCTACGTGTCCGTCTTTACTAATATCTAATGTTAATGGTGTTTGTGATTGTAATTCAGGCTGATCTAGTAGACCAACTGTTGCTTGTAATGGTTTCTTTTCTTTCGTCCATGCTTCTTTGAATTGAATAGCGTGTAAGTCTTGTAAATATACGCTCTCTGGAAGTGGTGGTAACCATGGTCTAGCTAGCGCTTCAATTTCATTTACTTCTGCGTAATCGTGAATGTAGTCAATGACAGCATCCAGTTCAGATGGTACGCTTATTACTTCTTTACTACTACCAAGTCCACTTAAGTCTTCACTTAATATTTCATATTGTCCTAGATCATTTATTGCATAGATTGTTGCGTCTAAATGTTCTTTATCCTCTTTATTTTCTACATAGTCTGCCCCGCTCCAAGCTGATTGGAATAGTTCATAAATTTCATTATTCCCAACTTGTAAGTAAGCACGTCCTGGTAATGTAATTTCAGCAGCATCTGGTGTTTTTAAAATTTCATTACTATCTGACGTATTTTGAACTTTCAATGCTAGTTTAAATTTCGAGTTACTCCAAATTTGATCATCTACAACACCGCTCGGTTTTTGTGTAGCTAATATTAAATGAATTCCGAGCGAACGACCGATACGCGCTGTTGAAACTAGCTCTTTCATAAATTCTGGTTGTTCTGACTTCAGTTCCGCGAATTCATCACTAATTAAAAATAAATGTGGCATCGGTTCACTTACTAAGCCTTCTTTATACAGTTTTTGATACTGATTAATATGGTTTACATCATTTTCACCAAATAATCGTTGTCTTTTTTGTAATTCAGCTTTAATTGATGCGAGCGCTCTCATGCTTTGTGCTCCATCTAAGTTCGTAATTGTTCCTAATAAATGCGGTAAGTTTTTGAATAAATTCGCCATACCGCCGCCTTTATAGTCAATTAGTAGAAATGCGACTTCGTAAGGATGGAAATTAACTGCTAGAGATAAAATATACGATTGTATAATTTCTGACTTACCTGAACCGGTTGTACCTGCTATTAATCCGTGAGGTCCGTGAGCTTTTTCGTGTAAGTTTAAGTTTACGATATCCTCTTTCCCACGTAGTCCAAGTGGTACAGCTAAAGATTTATGTGCCGCATTTTTCTGCCAGCGACTTGTGATATTCAGTTCTTTTACTTTTTCAACACCGTACATTTCTAAAAATGTTACGCTTTCTGGAATACTATTTTTTAAGTTTTGCAAATGATTTAACGGCGCTAATGCTCGTGAAACATCTTCTAAATTGAAATCTTTCGGTACGTGATTTAATTTAAATTGACGATTAACAAGCTCGCCTTGTTCCAAGATGATATTCCCATGTTTTGCATCTCTTATATCTATTACCGTTTTCACGTGTTCCGGTAAACTTTGCATAACATCTTGTACAAATACAAGTGATACACCTAATTGACTCGGATCATCATTAAAGAATTCCATCACAACATGGTCTAGTATTAGTTTTTCATCTGTAATGAGAACGACATAGTGCGGTGCAAAGTACATTTTTTCATTAGTTGAACTTTTTTCATCTAGTTTTAGTTTTCGTTCTTTCAATATTTGATACAAACTATTTAACACTTGATCACGGCTACGATCATGATATACAAATCCACGTACATTTATATCGCGAACACTTCCATGAGGTAACCAGCGCATCCAGTCCCACTTCTCCTTTTCTTCTTCCGGAAAAATAGTAATAAACTGCAAGTCATAATAACTATGGAATAACGCGGTTTGTACAACTAATAATTGTAATTGTTCTAACACTAAAGAGCGTTGTCCAATATAGCCAACTGGCCCATTTATCAAATCTGTTACAACAGGTACTTCTTCCAAAGTAAGATAACGCTGTCTTAGTTCACGTGCTATATCAATTAACTCATCTTTCGTTTGACTAAATTCTTCTTCATTAAATTGGATTTCAAAACTCGTATTAGCTTGTCCTGTCCCAACGCTAAATGTTAAGAAATCATGATGTAGCATTGTTTTTTCATATATACGTGGATTTACTTGCACAGCCATATTACGTATTACTTCAACATTCGGATTATGATAATGCAATGCATGACGCTGCTTTTCACTTTCTGCATGTAAATCTTTCGTTTTTTGTTTTATATACTCTCTATAACTTTTATCACGTTCCACAATGTCGATTTTATATTGCTTTAAATTTTTTATATAAGATGTGACAGAAACAATGATCGTTACTAATGTCATCGCAATCGAAGCAATAATAAACATTCCGTATTTCATAAAAATAGCAAGTAATACTGTTACGACAATCATGACAAGAGAAGGTGCAATGATTCTCGCCAAATGCTCCGTCGGTTTTGACGGCATACTTGAAGGTTTTGCAATTGTCATTTTCTCTTCTGGTTCACGGTAAATAATACGTGGTGAACGATGATAATCCGGATAACCACTTTGATAATTCGTTTCTGATTCTACTAAAATAGGTAATGTAGATTTCACGTTACCTTCTGAAGCGAGTACTTGAATATCTTCACTACAAATCTCCACTAAAACACCATCAAAATATAATTGGTCTCCCGCTTCTAACATAACGCTATCTTGTAGCTTCGTATAATTATGAAATACATCCCCGTCATATACATTCACTTTAAAAGAATCATACAACGTTTCACGAGATAGCATTAAATCTACACTAGTCCCGCTAATAGAAATATCATCATAGCTGTTTTGGCTCATTGTAAGAGAATGTTTCGTTCCGATATCAAACACTTTCGTTGTGCCAATAATAGATATAAAGATTTTCAAGCTCACATCTTTAGTTTTTCCAATCTCAAATTCCTTATTGAATTCGATCAATTGATTTTGTACCATCCAAGCGTTTACTTCATTATTCCACTTTAATTCTATTTCTTGTTCTAAACTAGGATTCGTAATATCATTTGTCCATTCTTTTCCAATCGACACTATTGATTGCTCATTTGGATGTAATGTGCACTTATATATTTTGTCTCCATAAGTCAATACTAATAGTTGCTCCATGCGTGTTCACTGCTCCTTTTCAACTGTCTCATCAAGTGCTTGCTTACTCTTTTGTCTCCGTGCTCGACGAGTCTTTATCGTTTGATGATTTGCCATATTTCTTTTGATATTCATCTAATTGTTGTTCATATGTTTTTAACTTTTGATCACGCTCTTCTCCTGATAGATCCGGATTATTTTTCAGCGATTCAATTTGTTTAACAAGGCCGTACATAATAAGTTGCGGATCATCAAGTGTCTTAGCTAAATCTAATGATTTATCAAAATTACCTTTTCCGTTATACATCCAATACAGCAAATATTTTTCATCACTTTTCAAACTAATATTTTTCATAATCATTTTTTTTTGATCTTCACCTAGTTTTTCAACTGTAATGTATGCAAATGCTAACTCATATTTAGATGCAATCGGTAATGATTCAAATTCCTCTTCATTTAATTGTGTAATTACTTTGTCATAATCAGTTGCTATGAAACTCGCATTTGCTTCTAATAATTTATTTTGATAAGGAAATTTTATAAAAGTGAAATATATTAAAGGAGCAGCTAAAATAACTGTCGCCGCTATGAAGGAAAAAGCTAAGTATTTAAACGATTTATAGCTTTTTTTAGGTACTAACTGCATATTTTTTTCTGTTTTTGTTTGTTCCTTCTCAAAGCTGTCATCAAGAAACTGCAGTAATGCATCTAAGTTTTCCATTTGAGCAACTGTTTGTTCAAATGTTGTTTCTTTTGCATCTTTTAGTAACCCAGCATATAAATCATCAAAATTGTGCTTTTCGGAGAATAAAGCAATAATTAGACACTTATATTGCGTTAAAAATTGCTCTTCTAACAACGGGGTTGGTGGAACAATATCTCGAATTCCTCTATGTATAATACTTGGCATTAAATTCGCATTAAAAACTAAATTGTCTGGATGTAAAAAAAACGTGATTCGTTTATTTAAATATTTACGAAACTGTGCAACATTTCGAAGCAGTCTTAATTTCTCATTTCTTCCAAAACGGCTAAGATCGTTCCACTTATTTAATTTTTTATCTACTTGAAATAGAAACGTAAACATATCATCCGTTTCTTCTATCGTTAATGGTACAAACTCAGATGACGCGCCCGTAATTATATCGAATTGACGGAAATCTTTTATACGTGTTTGAGATTTTGTCATCTCCAATTTCCAAATTTCTTTTTCTATTTGAAATTGATAGTTCATTGCATCAATTTGAATTGTTTTTTCCGTCATGTTTATCCTCTTCCCCTTTTCTTTATAACCCGTAATAACTTAACTTTTTTCAAATAACTAAAAGTAAAAAATATTCTTTATAGAACTTGTAATATATCTCCATCTGTTATTTGGTGATCAATTAAACGATCATTATCTGTTAAAACAATCGATTTATTTTTTACTTTCATTACAAAATGTGAACCTTCATGATTATCAATCTTTAGCGTATCTAATAAATTTTTTAATAAATATTTTATAGATTGATGATTCGGAATACGCAAGTCATATGTATTTCCATTCCACTTACTAAAATCTACTGTTACGTTAATATGCGTTTGTATCGCCATTACTTTACCTCCAACTTTTTCGAAGAACCGTATAAATACCGATGCAAATAAGTACAACGCTGCCTCCTAACAACAATATTATTGTTGTACTGATTGGCTTTTCATTCATTGTTTGATTACTCGCTACTTCATCAGCGCTTTTTCTCACAACATATTCACTACTAAACAAACTATTTTTCGTATCTTTCATACGATTTATTTCTTTTTGTTTTGTAAAAAGAGAATCTCGCAAAGATTCCATCTCTTTTTGTTCTTTCTTTTTCTTTTGCTGAATTTCTTCTTCTATTTCTTCGTTAAATAACTCAATCGATGCTTTATCTAATTCTGTTTCCTTATGTTCCTGTTTATTTTTTTCTTGGTCTTTATCTTCAAAGCGGTCCACTTTAAACTCAATTTTTCCATCATCACCAAGATAACTGTCAGCCGCGCCCCTTATCGGTAGCGCGACAAACAGTAAAAGGAAACAGATAAATGACAACTTAACCACTATGCTCCATTGTTTGATCATTTACTTCTTTTTCCTCCCATTTCTTATGCCATACAAATAGATTACTAACTAATCCTATAATGGCAATTACAAACAATACGATAAAAATAACTTTTCCAGTATCTTTACCGCTAATAAAATCATTTAGAAAACCTTCTATATATTGAAGCGGTGAAAATTGACGTATTTTTCCAACACCGGAAAGTTGATCTACTTTACTTCCAACTGCTTCAGTTAAAAATAGATACATACTTAAAAATACTAATAAGATAAACATCCCTACCATTTTCATTTGTCGCAGTAAGTATGTTGAAACTAATACAAACGCCATCATAATGATTGTGATAAACGCAATCCACAGTAAACTTTGATCCTGACCGAATTTTAAAAGACGCCCTGAAATGCTTCCTATGATTATCCCTTCTACAATCGAAATTCCGAATGCTACTACTGTAGTTGGTACATTCATATCAATTAAAGAAAATTTCTCTTCAAAATGATCTGATTGCGTTCGTTTCTTTTCTTGATTCGCAATTGCGTATGCTGTAAATAACGCAACAATAAAACAAGTTAACACGATTAAGTATGGTGTAAAAGCATTACCAGCTACAATTACCCCATCATTTTGTTTCTGAACTGGACTAGATAAAAACTCATATAGCATCTCATTTTGACGATCTCCAATACGACTATTCGCCAAAATCTTCGTAAAGTTTTTTGAGAATTCTTTATCATCTTCCATTTTCTTCGTAAAATCATTTAATAAAGAATCTGCTTTCGAAACAATTGTCGTTCCACTGTCTTGAATGTCTTTTGCTTGTCCATTAATTTGGTCAAATGTTTTATACACTTCATCTGACGTCGCTAAACTATGCTTCGAACTTTCCACTAATGACTGCGTTTGCATCGTTAAAGATTTAATACCAGAATCTAACGATAGTACAGCTGTTTGTTCACCAGCATTATTAGTCGTTAATACTTGTTGCTCTTCTACTAGCTTTAAACTACTCTCACGCCATGTTGCTAAACCTTTTAAATATTCTCCTAAATTTTGATTCATACTAGCTGCTTGCTGCGTCGTTTCATTTAATTTCTCCGCTAGCAGCATTGAATTTTGATCTGCACTAGTAATGAGTTGTTGGTAAGAGTCTATTTTTTGCTTTAAACCCATCATATCTTGCTTTACTTCACTAGTAATACTAGCTGAAACAAGGCTTGAAATTAAATCATTTACATTTTGTTTGTTTAACATATAGTACAGAGACTGCTCTGTTGCAATCGCATCTAAACTTCCCTCTTCAAGCTTAGGACTTACATCATTCGTTCTTAAATCAATTCCATAATACATTTGGTACAGACTCATTAAACCTTGATAACTTTGGACGGTCTCCACTGCTTCTTTAATTAATACATTAGATGTATTATCTGTTAGCTTCTCAGTTTTCTGATGTACAATATGATTATTTGTACGTTCAATTACTGTTGAGCCACCATCTTGGTTTTGGTTTCCACCGTTTCCATTATCTGTTCCCGTTCCGCCTCCTGGGTTTCCTCCGTTTCCGTTATCTGTCCCCGTTCCGCCTCCTGGGTTTCCTCCGTTTCCGTTATCTGTCCCCGTTCCGCCTTCTGGGTTTCCTCCGTTTCCGTTATCTGTCCCCGTTCCGCCTTCTGGGTTTCCTCCGTTTCCGTTATCTGTCCCCGTTCCGCCTTCTGGGTTTCCACCAGTGTCATTATTACTCTGTTCTGTTTTTTGAATGATAGGTTTTTTAGCAGTGTGTACTAGCGGCATTGTTCCATACTGCGTTTTATTAACTACATTTTCCACCTTGCTATTTTCTTTTTTTGTTCCTTCATTCTCTTTATTTGGTTCTTCTTTTTTAGGTTCTTCTTTTTTAGGTTCTTCTGTTCCAGAACCAGTTTCTTTTTCATTTTCCCCATCCAGTTTCCATTCCCACGTTACTGGAGAGAAAACATCTATTTTGACGCTTGGATCTATTAACTTCACATGAAGGCTAATTTTTAAATCTCCTTCATTACGCGCAGGTATTGCAACTGCTCCGTTTTGCAGAAATTCACTTGTACGGTCCACATCATCAATTAATAGTGCATCTGTACTTCCATATAGCTCAAAGCCGCTAGGAATACTTATATTCATAGTTTGCGAAGAATCCATTTTACTTACTTTCGCTGTATCACTGAATGTAATTCCATCTTTAAACAAACTTTCTTTTACTTCTTTAATTGAATTTCCTAAAGATATTTTATTTACAGGGTCATAATAAAAATTATTTTCTTTATTATATTTACTTGTAAATTGAATTACGTTGTTCAGTTGTAATTTCGTTACATCAGGTAAATCACTTTGAACGATTTCTTCCATGTTTAAACTAGGCAACTTTGTAATTAAATTTTCAATTTGTTGCTTGATTCGAATATCCGGTTGTTTCATTAATGAATTTATAACTACTTCGTGTTGTCCATCGTTTGAAATAGATTTTTGTAATCGTTTAAGGATTGTCGCTTGAATGTCGCTCTCTAACTTCCCTGCCAGTTCTGTATCATATTCTGACACTTGTTTTTTTACATCTGTTAAATATTTTTGAATCGCTGAAGCATCAGCTAAAATATTAGGATCTTTCTCTGAAAGCGTAAATTGATTTGCGATAATTTTATTGGCAGATTCCAGTGCGCTTAGCTGCTTTAAAACATCGCCTGTATTCATATCGCTCATATATTGATTAAATTGATTTGTAAAACTATTCGCTAACAGATTATTGTCAGTTTGCATTTTTTGAAAGTTATTAAATCCTTCTAAATACGTATTATTAGATTTATTCCCTTCATCTAAAGCTTGACCAAACCCTTTTAAAACATCCTGGAATCCTTTAAAGCTATTAACAGAAATACTAGTGTAATCTTGTACCGTTTTAAATTGGTTTGTGTAATTTGCCAACGGGCTATGTACATCTTTTTTATACATAGTCGTTTGAGTGGTCCCTTTTTCAATAATTTTACCTATATTATCTTGTGCACCTTGCAATTTACCGATAATACTTGCAAAATAAACGTCGATGATTTGCTTATTAAAATCTTCTAAAATAGCAGAAGCTGTATTTTCCGCCTCGGCTTTCAAATCTTTATTCCCAGTTGCATTTACTTTGTAATTTAACGTTAATTTCTCTGGAAGTTCTGAATCAATCGCAACGGCCTTTCTAGAAAAATCGTTAGGTATTACAATCATCATATTGTAATTATTATTTTTTAAACCACTTTCTGCTACCCCGCGACTAACTACGTACCATTCTTGTTTCGTATTTTTATTTACATTTTTAACAAATTGATCTCCAAACGCTATTTTATTACCTTCAAATACAGTACCTTGATCTTCATTCACCAACGCAACTGTCATTTTTGGTGTAGTATTCTCATTTGCTTTCTTAACATTTTGATTTAACGCTAAATAGGAGACTCCTGTTGAGAGTACAAGAGCTAAAATAATAAACAACAAGATGCTCCACTTGAACTTTTTCACTACCTATCACTCCTGCGACTGCAAGTCTATTAAGTTAAAGACTTCGTATCTTACTCTAGTTTTAAAGTAATTTAGCCATACAACGTATGGTTGCATGGCTAAATTATATAGTTCTTTTTATCTGTCTTATTGTAGACCGAAATTACGAGAAAGATCTTCGTCATGTCTAGCAACAGCTTCTGCAGTTTTATTAAGCTGCATATTAATTTCTTGTAATAGCTGTGCGAAGTTTTGTACTTTTGGTTTTAATTGATTGAATTGTTGATCAAAACCTTCGAAAGCACGACCTTCCCATTCTCCTCTTAATTCATTTTGTAAGTTTTGTAACTGACGTAAAATGTCCTCAATTTGATTTGCCCCTTGTCCATATCGAGTCGCTTTCGATTTAAGCTCCTCTGGTGACATACGAATTTGTCCTGCCATTATTAAATCCCCCTTAAAATTTAAAAATAGTAAAATTAACCCAAAATCAATTCTACAAATTGATTATATCAATAAATTAAAAAATTCTAAACAAAAAAATGATATTTTTCCAAAATTTCTCTTTTACTATAATAACAATATATTATATAATATTAATTTGTGTATTTTTTAATCACACGCTATACATTTATTTTCTGAAAAGCAATAAAACCTTCCATCAAACAATATGATAAAAGGTTATTAAAGTTGTTTAAAATATTTTTTTATTTTTCTCTTCTCCCACTCGCAATATTTTTTCACTTCAAACTCATAATCACTTGCCTTTCAACAAATCCAAAATCTTTATACATTTCTTTTGCAAAATTTTCAGCATATACATTCAAACGAATTTCTGAATACTTCTCCTTCAATTCCTTAATACCAGCTTCCATCAACTCTCGTGATAATCCTCTCCCGCGATATTCTGGAAAAACGTACAGTTCATATATAAACCCAAGTTTTTCACGAGAAAAATAGTCTACATTTTCCCCTATTAATATCCAACCTAGTACTTTATTTTCTTCTTTAATGACTAAATAATATGCTCCTTTTTCTAAAATCGGCTTTGTAATTTCAAGGGCTTTCTCTATACTTAGCTGACAATTCCCTCTCGTCCCTTCAAAAATTGACTGAGCTGCATATTTTAATATTTCATTGGTACCTTCTTGATTTGCCTTAACTATCACTTTTCACAACTCCCCTTGAATAATAGGCATAAGTATCATTTGTTCAAGATTCTCCGCTTCCATAACAATTGCCGTTAATCCATGTTCTGTACTTGTCTCATGAAGCTCTCCCCGCTCCCAAAACACAGCTTGTCCCGCATACATACCCTTCTCCATCCACAATAAGAAGCAGTTGTGATACAACCGCTTCATGATACCCGATAATTCCATTTGCTTGTAAATGCATAGCACCGATATGCATATTCCCTTGATAGTTTACTATTTTCGACATTATGAAATTAGACTGAAATACCGTTAAGTGTTTTCCTACTTTTTCACTAAAATTAAATATCTTCATTTCTAGTCCTCCTTATATGTATAAGACCATCCTTACCGTCTGCATTAAATGCCCCTCGAAGTCTTCTTCAAATTGCTCCAATTCCGCAAAACCTTTCGCTTCATAAAAACGCTTTCCTTTTTCATTTGCTGCTTCTACATGTATGTATAGTTTCCGAATCCCTTTTAATACCGTCAGCCCTTTTTGTAATAAATTACTACCTATTCCTTTTCCCTGCTGATCTGGCAATAAATAAATCGCCCCTAATTCCGCTTCGTTTTGTAGTCTAACAGGTGAGAAATTTGCAAAGCCAATCACTTTCCCCTCTTCTTCTGCAACAAATAAATGTGTATTTTTAAGACGGTATTTCATTTTTTCATCAGAATATGCCTCGTCTAAAAAACGATCTTGAATATCTCTCGGAATAATACCTTCGTACGTATCATGCCAAGCTATTTTCGCTACTGATTGTACAGCATGAATATCTTCTTGCTTCATTTCTCTAATTACATATGTCATCTCGATGTCTCCATTCTCTTTAAATTATATTCTGCTAATATACTAGAAGAAATGGCAGAACCATTTTCATAATTTACCTTAATTAATTTTAATTTCTCAATTGAAGCTGTTGCAAAATCAAATTTTTCATATACATATTCCATTACACTTAAAAACTGATTTGCATTTAACCTATTTGCAATCGTGCAATGCGGAATCCATTTTCCTGGTACGTAATACGAATTTAGATTATCATGAAACGTCTTGAAATAATCATGATAAGAATGATGAAATCTTAACATTTCATCGGTAGTAGTCGGCGCTAGAAAAATTGTTCCATTAGTAGGAAAAGTTCCGATAGAAGGAAAGTCTACTGTAGCCAAATTTTCTTGAGTAGCTACAAACTCCTTTAATTTTTCAATATATACAGTAACATCTAACTCATTATAATCGGCAAGTGTAATATGTGGTTCTACTCCAGCTAGTTGATTTGTTCCAATTATATTTGTTAATTCATTTTGCAATGCTCTAATTTTATTAGTAAATACATCATCAAATGTAGCAATCGTAGCGTACATACTTCCTCACCCCTTCTTTACACACAGCGCTTCCCATTCTTCACGAATCATTCCCATTCGAATAGAATCATAGTACGTTCCATTATAATATCGGCAGTTTCGCATTCTACCTTCTAATCTCATTCCTATTTTCTCTGCTACTTTCATCATTCGTTCATTACCAGACCAAGTCGTAAGCCCTACTCTACCAATCTCCATCTTTTCAAATAGTAAATCTCGATATAATATTAATGCTTCTGTACCATAACCACCATTCCAGTATGCTGGATTATAAATAACAATTCCCATCTCTAACCAACGCGTCGATTTATGCTCCCAATAAAATCCGACTGTTCCAATAATTTGGCCGTTATGTTCTATAATTAAATTTGAAAGCGGTTCTTCTTGTAAACGAACCTGCATCTTCTCTTTATAAGACGGATATTCTTGCATTGAAAACGGAAAATACGGGGCATCCCATTTTTTCCATTCTGGATTTTCTTCTTTAAATACGATATTCCATAATGTTTTTATATCTGATTCTTCTATTGTACGAATAGTAACTTTCTTCCCATTTAATTTAACGTTTTGCATAATTACCTCCTACATCCCTCTTCATTTCATATACAATTATAATATTTTTTCAGAAAAATCAAAACAAATATCATTGATTATATTGTATAATTTTGTTATAAGATACCAATTATTCATTTAGAAAGCTGGTGATTCAGTGAATAATCGATTTAATATTGCTTTATTTCTCACTATTATTACGACAAATATTGTTCTCTATTTCTTCTTACCATCAAGTATTGTTACAAAATAGGACTTCAATGGAACGCCTACATCAACAATGGATAAAAGCACTTTTGTGATCGTAAATATAATTATATGTTCCTTCGTATTCTTTCTATTTTTAGCTTTATCTAAAGCTGCAAGTAACCAGAAATTTCTCCTTTGGACTCGTAATACAATGTTACTATTCTTATTTTTTGTTGATATTGTCATTGCACTTATTGCACTTGGCTTCTCACTTCCTCTTGATCATTTAATATTTTTAGCATTAGGTTTATTATTTATATTAATAGGCTATTTCAGTTCCAAAATTGAAACGACTAAGTCAACAGTTTCATTAGAATGGAATGATAAGCACCTAAAAAAAAGAGCTTCAAATATTTGTAGTATTTCAATGATGATTGCAGGTGTTTTTTTAGCGATACTTCCGTTTATCGTTTCTGCTCCGTATAGAGGTTATGGCATACTAGCGATTATTTTAGGAATGACGATTATCATTTTACCGAGTACAATTTATTTACTTATTAAAGACAGCAAGCAATCTACTCTTTTAAAAAAGTAATTAAAAAAATAGGAGGTTACATCCCTCCTATTTCAGCTTAATGTTTTCTTTTTCTATCTCAACTAAAATCCCTTTCTCTATCCAGCCTTCTACTCCACCTCTTTTAACTAAATCATATCCTGAACAGCTTCCATCAATTAGAACCTATCCTCCTTTATAAATTTTTATAGAAAGAATAACTCACTTTATCATATCCTTCCCTTTCATAAAAACGGTGGGCGTCCAATCTAGGAAACGCTGATGTAAGAGCGATAGACTCACATCCGTATTCCTTTCCCCAGTTCTCTATATACGAAAGCAATACATTCCCATATCCTTTTGAACGATGTGCTTCCGCCGTTACTAAATCATATACAAATACATGTTTTTTGTTATAAAAATTCGTACAAATCGTTACACCAGCAAGGCTAACAACTTCTCCAATTTCATCGTATAAAGAGAATAATTTATAATTCTCTTCCTTCATTTTTCGAAATAAAAAGCTTGCTTCCTCTTTTGAAAGCTTCGTTCGTAATTGCTGTAAAACAGGTAATACTTCATCTAATTGTTCTTCTGTTACTACTTCTTTAACGTTCATTATAACTCTCCCCTAACTATTTATATAATTTTCTAAATGTTATATCATTAGTATAGAAAATAACTGCCTTCATCTTAAGTGACAGATTAATTCTTTTTTATAAGGCCAGTTTATAAAGGAGGGGGGAATAATGGACATTACTATCCCATTGAAATTAAAAAGCAAAATACCAATTTACTTACAAATTTACGAATATATGAAACGAGAAATCGCTCAAGGATCACTACCTGCCGGTACACGTCTTCCTTCTCACAGAAATTTAGCAGTACAACTTAACGTCAGTCGTATTACTGTTGAATCCGCTTATCAACAATTACTAGCTGAGGGTTATGTAGAAAGTAAACTGAAGCGTGGTATTTTTGTAGCGAACGTCGATATTGACGTTATTCCAAACAAAAAATTAGACGTGACAAAGGAAACGAGCAATTTCATAGACGAACAATTTGAATATGATTGTAGCCAAGGACTTATTGATCAAACCGCTTTTCCAATTACACACTGGAAAAGAGCATTACAAGAAGCGATACTAAAGTACGAAAATGCTTTATTTGCTAAAGAAGACCCACAAGGCGAGTTTGTTCTTCGAGATCATATTTCAACATATTTATATCATGCGCGCGGCGTACATGCCTCACCTGATCAAATTGTGATTGGCGCTGGGACTCAGCCACTTCTTTGGCTACTACTCCAACTACTTGGTCCCACAAAAGAATACGGGATTGAAAACCCTGGATTTCACCGTGTACATGCAATTGTTAAAAGTTGCAATCGTAAAATTCATCCCATTCCATTAGATGAAAAAGGAATTCATATTTCTAGCTTATACAATACAAAATCTAATGTCGCATACGTTACGCCATCACACCAATTTCCACTTGGGATGATTATGCCTTTATCCAGAAGATTGGAATTGTTAAAATGGGCCAATGATTGCAACGGATACATTATTGAAGATGATTATGACGGGGAGTTTCGCTACGCAGGTAAACCGATTCCTTCTTTACAAAGTCTTGATTCAAATGAACGTGTTATTTATATGGGGACTTTCTCAAAATCTTTTTTACCTTCTTTACGAATGGGATATGTTGTTTTACCACCACATCTTTTAAAAACATATCAGAATTTGCACGGTATTTTCAAACAAACAGTCTCTACTATGCAACAACTTGCTTTTGCTAACTTTATACAAAGTGGCGGTTGGCAGCGTCATATTAATCGAAGTCGTACGTTATACAAAAGAAAACATCACACGTTAGTAAAATCCATAAAAAAAGAAATGGAAACTAACGTTCAAATTCTCGGCGAACAATCAGGGCTTCATATTATTCTACACGTCCATAACAGTATGAATGAAGAAGAACTTATTGAATCTGCTAAGAAACAAAGTGTTAAATTATATCCACTTTCTCCATATGATTTTGTAACTGATTTACGCAAGGAATCATATATTTTAATCGGTTTTGGTAGTATTCCGGAAAATAAAATTGAAACGATAGTTACGTTATTGAAGAGCGCTTGGTTCCCTAGTTAAACTAGGAATACATTAACAATTCAACAAAATAAAAAGAAGGCTGTTCCAAAATAGCTTTTTGGACAACCTTCTTCTAGTTATTCACCTGACCGTGAAGCCCTTCCCGGACGCTTAACACCCGTTGTTTCTGTTGAATAGGAAGCTTCAATTATAGCAGTTGGATCTACAGAGAGAACGAGATCTTTCATTTTTGGATAAATGAAACGGTTTGTAATACAATAAATAATTCTCTTATGCTCTCCTAAAAAACCACCTTCTCCATGTAGATACGTAACGGATAATTGTAATTCTTTCATTAATAGATCGCCTATTTCTTTATTCTTACCAGAAATAATCATGACGCTCTTACCTTGATTAATACCATCTAATATGAAATCAATCATCTTCGTAACAATATAGAAAATTGCTAATGAAAACATCGCTTGTTCGATTGAAAATAAAATCGCTACAAATATGAAAATAACCGCATTTACAGCAAGTAAAAATGTACTAATCGGTACTTTAAAATGCTTGTTCATCCAAACTGCTAACATTTCTGATCCGTCAATTGCTCCGCCCATTTTTACAACGATCCCAACTCCAACTCCAAATAGAACTCCTCCATAAAGTACAATTAATAATTCCGAAGTCGTAATTGCTGGAAATGGTTTTAAATAAATCAATCCGAGTGTTGTAACAACATTTGCATAAGATGTACGAATAAAGAACTTCTTTCCCATTACCTTTGCAGTAAATAATAAAATTGGAATATTAATTCCTAAGAACACACCATAAAGCGGCAATCCAGCAACTTTATTCGCCATAATCGCAATAGCTGTTACTCCGCCATCTACTAATCCATTAGGTGCTAAAATAAGTTCTAATGAACCCGCTACAATAATGGAGCCAATTGTTAATAATACGTATTCAAATACTTTTCTCATTCATTACCCCCAAAACTTATATATTTTCTTAGTATTATCATAACTAATTTTTTTCGCAAATACAAAGAAATTGCTTTATATACACATATTTTTCACCTTTTTGGTAATTATTATGTAGAATCTCAAACTCTAATACAATATATACAGAAATATTAACTATCCTAATTTTCACTTCTTAATTACATTGTGTTATATAATCAATTTATAGAATTTACAGAAAAATGAACTCATGCTTTTAAACAAAGCTATGAGACTATTATGCCCATTCCTCATCTTGCAGAATGTAGACAGCCTTATCGATATTTGTATCGGTTATTATCCGTTCAAGGTAATGTAAAATTAGAAAAGTAGTTATGTCATTTATCCTATTTTTAATAACGATTGCGAGGGATTATGAAATGAGTATTAAAAAAAAGAAATCTATAACAACAAACGAAATGCAACAAATGAAAGATTTAGCTTATATTTGTGGGCAACACGACCAAATTGATTATTCGTCAGATTTACATGAAAACTTTTTAACTACTCGTAATAAAGAAGAAATAAATGATTTTTTATTTTATGATGATACTCAATTAATCGGTGCACTAAGTATGTATGACTTTGAAAGACCGACAAAACTAGAGCTAATAGGATTCGTTCATCCGAACTATAGAAAACAACAAATAGGCACTACTCTTTTACAAACCGCAATGAAAGAAATACAGAACAGAGAGGTAGATGAAGCCCTTCTTATTATTAATGGCGACTCCACTTCAGGAAAATCATTTGCAGATTACTTAAAATTACCTTATCTATATAGCGAGTATAGTATGAAGTTCAAATCAAAAAAAACACAAAACAAACTGGAGAATACTATACAACTTACCCTTGCACCTACAGCATCACTTCCTGATCTTATCGATGTCTCTAGTAAAGCTTTCGGCGACTCTGTAGAAAATACAGCTATATGGTTACAAAAAATGTTGCATTCCTCTTCTCATCAAGTATACAGTGCTCTTATCAATGACAACGTAATAGGAACAATTACAGTTACTCACCAAGAGCATTTTACTACATTATCAGGATTCGCTGTGCACCCTTTTCATCAAGGACGCGGTTACGGGAAAGATATCCTCACTAATATAGTTCATCGCCTCATTTCTGAAGGTGTTGCAACGATTATACTAGATGTTGAAACAAAAAATAATAATGCTTTGAAGCTTTATACACATTGTGGCTTTGAAATTATAATGAAGCATAATTACTATAACTTGTTACATAGCCCACTTTTCATTTACGACAAATAAAAAAACTGAATCGATATGATTCAGTTTTTTCTTAATATATTTACAACCGCAGTCGTTTCTTCATTTTCTTTATAAACACGTGGAATTCTTCTATCTAACATACACGTAACTTCATAGTTAATTGTACCTAACATATCTGCTATTTCTTCTACTGCAACCTCTTCTTCACCTTGTTTACCGTAAAATACAACTTCGTCTCCTACTTGTACTGGCATTGCTTTCGTAACATCAAGCATAAGCTGGTCCATACAAACACGGCCAATAACAGGTACTCGAACTCCATTGATTAATGCCTGTCCTTTATTAGACAACTGGCGATTATAGCCATCAGCATAACCAATCGGTACAGTTGCAATCCATTCTTCACCAGTTGTTACATACGTATTCCCATAACTTACACCGCGATCCTTCTTTGCATGTTTAATATGAGCTACTTTTGATTTTAACGACAACGCAGGCTGTAAAGAAACTACTGAATGATCCACCTCTTTTGAAGGATACATTCCATAAATTCCAATACCTACACGAACCATATTTTGAAATGTATTGCTAAGTTCCATTGATCCTGCACTATTTGAACTATGAATATATGGGATATGAATTCCTAATTCTTTTGCTATATTAACAGCTTTTTCAAATAAACTTGTTTGCATATTCGTATATGATTTATCAATTTCATCTGCCGTAGAGTAATGTGTAAACATACCTACTACCTCTACATACTCCATACGGTTTAATTCTTCTAAAAATGGTTTAACCTCTTCTTCTTGTAAACCGATACGACTCATTCCTGTATCAATTTTCACTTGAATGCGTGCTTTCTTTTGAAGACGGTTTGCGATTTCATTTATACCTTGTAAATCTTCTATTCTATAGACAGTCATCATAACGTCATATTGAATTGCCTCTTCCGTAGCTGCTACTGATGTATAGCCTAAAATTAAAATCGGCACGTTAATTCCAGCTTCTCTTAACTCTATCGCTTCATCTACAAATGCAACTGCAAGCTGGTTTATTCCTGCTTCAATAGCAGCTTTCGCAACTTCAATCGCCCCGTGGCCATACCCATTCGCTTTTACAGCAGCCATCATTGCAATATTTTCATCATTCACTCGTTTTTTAAATTCTTTTACATTATGTTTTACTGCATTTAAGTCAACTTCAACAATTGTATCTCTTCCATAGTTCAAACTCATTGGTCTAACTCCTAACTCAATAATTGCATTCCATTCTATTTCACGTTTCACATGACCTTTTACAATATAATACTTTTCAATATGCTAGTCAAACTACTAGAATTTTCGGAATTTTTAGTATGATATAATACCCTTAAGAAACTATTATATACGGAGATGAGGAGAATTACAATGTTTGTTCAATCTACATTACATCAACTTAAGGTTGCTGTTGATACTTCTATTCAAATGCTGAATCAATATACTGAAAGTGATTTGAAAATAAAGCCGATTGAATCAAAGCGGTCATTATTTGAAATGTGCACACATCTCGCACTTATTTGCCATGCAGATTTACTCATTTTAAATGGTATTACAGAAAAAGAGTTACATACCTTTTATATAGAACATACCCCTAAAACAATTGCTCATATACAGCAAACAATGCTCCAAGGATATGAGTTACTTTCTAAAACTTTTTTATCCTATTCGGATGAAGAATTAGCGGAAGTTAAGACTGCTTATTGGGGTATTTCTTATTCTCGATTCGAATGGTTGCTTGAAATTGTTGCACACTTTTATCATCATCGTGGACAGATTCATATTTTATTATGCGAGCACGTGAAAGATCTTAACATACCTTTATTTCAATAAAGGTATGTTAGACGACATGAAACTTCTCTAAGGCAAATAAAATGCCACCTTCACTTGATTTCTTCGTAACGTAATCCGCTTTTTTCTTTAACTCTTCATTGCCATTCTTCATCGCGATCCCTAATCCTACATACTGCAACATCTCGATATCATTTCCACCGTCACCAAAAGCAATTGCTTCTGATTTACAAATGTTTAAATGATCCAATACCTTTTGAATAGCAGTTAGTTTTGATACTTTATTATCTTCCAATACATTCATAACGTAACCATGAAAACGTTCAAACGTAAGCATTGGATATCTTTCAAGAAATTTTTGAGCTTCAATTTCATCCCCATACAGACATAAACAATAGACCTCTTCTGACAAATCCCTGCTTTTTTCAGGATACTTTGCTAAATTTAACGTCTCGTTAAGCGCTTGAATTACACGTTCATTATCCGAGGCTATTCCGTTCATTGCAAATTCTTCTGTAAAGTAAGAAACACTATGACCATGTAATTCAGCGAAATTTGAAATATCATGAACAATTTCACTTGAAAGTACCGATTTATGTATTACTTCATCCTCACACTTTATATGTGCACCATTTGCAGAAATAAACGTATTTATGCCCAGCTCTTTAAATTGTGAGCATAAGCTATATGGTCTCCCTGTTGTAACAACTACATGAATCCCTTTATCTATTAACCTTCTTATCGCTTCTTTTGTACTTTCGTGCATACTTCTATCAATCTCACTTAAAAGCGTACCGTCAACATCGAAAAATACAACTTTGTACATAAGTCTCTACATCCCGTCTAAATGATTCGTATCATTAATGAAATGTACCGTTTTTTGTTCATCCTCAATTTCAATTAAACTTATCCCCGTATCTCCCATTTTAAAATAATAGTCCATTGAAATTGGCATTTGGAAAAATGCACGTAATAGACTATTTATTACGCCACCGTGTGCAACGATTGCTATCCGATCATATGTATTCTCTGTCACGATTTTAGAAAAGATTCCTTCTATTCTCATTCGAAATTCGATAAATGATTCTCCATTTTCAAAACGGTCATGTAGAAACTTTGGTTCAGGATATTTCTTTGCTTCTTCAAAAGACAACCCAGCTTGTACTCCATTATTAAACTCCATTAATTCCTCTTCTAATTGAATTGGACATTCGATTGCCGCAGCTAATGTTTCAGCAGTTTCGCGAGCACGCTTTAATGTACTAGCCCAAATGAAATCTGGCGGAAAATCCTTTTTCACTTTCTGTACAAGTCTTTTCACTTGCTGCCTTCCCTTGTCTGTTAACTCAAAGTCAGCTCGTCCTTCATGCACATGTAAAATGTCAGCTTCTGATTCTCCGTGGCGTATTAGTAGTATTTGCATTTGTTCCCACTCCCTGATTCAATATTCGCAAAATTACATTATATCATAATTTTAACTTTCTATAACAAAAAAAGAAACGGTCTCCCGTTCCTCATCCATTTACCTTCTCCGCATCATTCCAATAATACTTACTAAACGCTTCCGTTAACACATCAATCGTGTTATATAATTCATCTAACGTATTATCCACACCACCAACCTCAATTAACATTGCCTTTTTAGATAAATCCTGGTTATAAACGCCATTTCCATCTTTTTTATACTTCGGAAAAATCCCTCTACTTAATCCGTAATAGTTTTCATCTAAATAACTATTGATTGCTCTTGCAATTTTTTCATTTTCAGCACGTCCTTCATTTTCCATTCCAATGATAAAATATAATCTTGCATACGATTTCCCGTTAATTACTTTTGTAGTTACTTTCTTGCGCTGATCGTCACGGTGTATATCAATCGGAAACGCAATTTTATTATTTTGTGCTAATGCCTCTTTTACATATTCATGAGATGCTTTATATGATTGCGGCCATTTCCATTTTTTACTCGCTAATAAATTCCCCATATTCGTTGTATCATGAGTTACTGGAATACCTTGTCCTTCCAGTTGTTCCTTCATCCGTTTCCCTAGTAAGGACACGTTTACATCTGGACTCGATGGATCGGTAGCCCCTGGTAATAACGGATAAAAGGATTCCCAGCTATGTGTATGGTAAATATATACTGCACTTTCCCCTTTTTTCGCTCCGTTCTTTTTCTGTACCGGATTATTCTTTTCCGCTTCTGTAACTTTGTCTTTTGCTACTTCTCGATCTTTCGTTACTTCTTCTATTGGTACACTAGATTCATTGGGGATATTCGTAAAGTTTGTCCCTTCCCCAGCTACGATAATGTTAGAATAATATTTTGACATACCAGGTACTTCTTTACCGACAAATGTTCTTAAATCTTTAATTTTCAAATCTGTCGCAATAGAGAACATTAAATTCCCAACTGACTCCCGTTTATTCTGCTTAAAATAATCAAATCCATAATAGCGATTCTCACTTTCTATCATTTGAACAAAACCTTGCATAGATACTTTTCCAAACCATTGATTCGCATAATTTGATTTCATTGTATGTAAAAGAGACGTTAAAATCGACGCTATAATAATTACTGCTAGTGCATATAAAAAAAGTAACGAAATTAGTTTTTTTCCATGTATACGAGTTGCATACTTTTTCACTATATCACCTTCTTTATACATGAATATGTACAAGCCTTTCGTAATATACGCACTAAAAGAGAAATGACAAGTTTTTATAGCACTTTCGTCTGCATCGTCACTGACATAAATAACGCATGACAAAACTAAGAAATTCATTGCTATATTATGTATCTATATAAATAAAACACCATCACAAGATGGTGTTTTGCCTTATCTATCGCATCTACAATATCGATCCGGTTGACCGCAGCTATTACAACATTCACATGGATATGAATCACACCTTCGACAACAGCGGCAATTTGCCTCTCCACATTCATTACAGCATTCACATGGATAACTGTCACATCGACGGCAACAGCGACAATTCGCCTCTCCACATTCATTACAACATTCACATGGATAACTGTCACATCGACGGCAACAGCGACAATTCGCCTCTCCACATTCATTACAGCATTCGCACGGATAACTATCACATCGACGACAACAACGACATGGATACTGGTCACAAGTTCCGCAGCATTTACAATGGCTTTCAGGCTCATTACAACCGTTACAGCGAACTTCATACTTATCATCTTCATAGTCTCTGTCTCGTTGACTACGTCCTAGAATATCATCAGCTTCATCGACCTTATGTCTATAACCGCTATGCCTTCTGTAAAAGTATGCATCATCCTCTGCTTGTTTCTTTCGATATTCCTCTTCTGACATCCCGCTCTGTTTTTTTGAACTTGCATGAGAAAATCTAGAATTATTTCGGTCGTATTGCACTTCATCATCATATCCATAAAACCCCTCATGTCTTGCATTAGCAACTCTTGTTTTAGGTTCCCTAATTCGTCGGCCATTGTTAAAACCTCTACCATTATTTCTTTCACCATCTAATTCTTCAGAGCTCGCTGAATCAAACAATATTCCTGCTGCTATTAATACAACAAAGAAAGCAAAAGCAGCATAAAAAATCGAATTAGATAGAGCAACAAAGAATAAGATAACAGTACCTAAAAAGAACAACACACTTTTTACATTTCTATTTACAATTGTAGAAAGCACAATAATTAAACCACAAACCAATACTACAGTTGTAGCACTTGGAAGGTCAAAAAAATACCAAATACACGCTACAATTGTTGCTAATATTACTAACATAAAATCCCCCCTGTTTTCCCCTCTTAAAAATCATATGAAATACATTACAAAAAAATATATAATTTTGTTTTTCATTAAAACCGTGCAACTTAATTAAAGTGCGATAGAAACAATTCGCTCCTAATTGCATCTCTATTCATTAAGAAATACCTGGAACAAGAATCTGCTAACTTAAAGAGATTTCTATTTGTTATCCTACTCAAAAATAAAAAGAGAAATGGCATCCCATTTCTCTTCCACACTCTTATTGTTCTTTGTCTGTATTATTCAAAGGGAAATTCTTCGCTTGTTTTTCTTTAAAGATTTCTCCAATCGCCCCAAGAGTACCAAGTGTTTCAATTGCATTAGACGGAATAAATACTTTATTAGCTGGCCCTTTTGCAACTTCAGCTAATGATTCAAATGATTTGTATGCAAGTATACGTTCATCTAAATTTGCTTCTCGAAGTAATTCAATTCGGTTCTGTTCTGCTTTTGCAATTTCCTCAATCGCTCTTGCTTCCCCTTGCGCTTCTAACTCTTTTGCTTCTTTTAAACCTTCAGCTTCTCGAATACGTGCTTCTTTATCCCCTTCAGCCATTAAAATTTTACTTTGCTTTTCCCCTTCAGCACGAAGGACTTTATCTTGTTTCGCTGCCTCAGCTTCTAAAATAATCGCACGTTTATTACGTTCTGCTTTCATTTGTTTTTCCATTGATGCTTGCACGTCTTTTGGCGGATTGATATCGACAACTTCAACACGCTCAATGCGTACGCCCCATTTTTCTGTTGCTTCATCAAGCGCTAAACGAATTTCTGTTGAAATTTTTTCACGACCAGATAACGTTTCATCAAGTTCCATTTTACCAATAATTTGACGCATCGTTGCAGAAGTAATATTACGAACACCATATTCATAGTTAGAAATACCATATGTTGCAAGTTCTGGTTCAACAATTTGATAGAAAATAATTGTATCAATTTCTACTTGTACATTATCTTTCGTAATTACCTTTTGTGGTGGTACATTCGTTTGTTGAATACGTAAGTCATGATATACACGAACGCGATCTACAACTGGGATTAAAATATTTAATCCTGGGTGCATAATACGTTGAAACTTACCAAATCTTTCAACAACCCCAACTTTTTGCTGAGGAATAATTTTAATTGTTAATGCGATAAATGTAACTACAATTAGTGCGAATATAATCGTTAACGTTAATGCTACCATATTTATTCACTCTCCTTTTTCACTTGTAATATAGTACTATGCCTCTTTATAACAACAACTTTTTCTCCAGCCTCAATTGGAGCATCTGCAATAGCTGTCCAAGTATCTCCATCCACTTTCACAATACCATTCACTTCACTTGTAATCGCTTGCATAACGATTCCCTTTCTACCGACAAGCATATCTACTGTATCAGTAAAACCTTTTGCTTCTCGAAAGTTTTTTGAAATTCTTTTCGTAAAGAACGTCAATGTTAAACTTACAATCGCACCAGCAACAACTTGTAAAAATAGCGCATCAGGAGCAAACAAAGCAATAAGACCTCCGACAACAGCTCCAATTCCAAGCCACAACATGTAAAACGTAATCGATAACATTTCTGCTATAAATAAAATACCAGCTATTATAAACCAAATTACCCAACCAGCCATATGCAACCCTCACTTTCTTGCTCATTTTTTATATGTATATGAAGAAACGAATGGTTTATCCGCCCTTTCTCATACATGGGCGTTTGCTACAAGCTATTGTACATATTCGCTGTTACAATAAGTATCAATAAAATGCTATATTAATATATTCTTCATTATACATGAAAATACCTTTCAAAAAATGACAAAAAAATAAATTCTTTCAAAAATCAAATCTCTAAATTATAATAATTTTAACTGTTGTATTATTTTTTAAGAAGGGATGATTCTGATTGCAAAATCGTTCACTGGCTTACTATCTAGGATCGAAAATATGCATTACTCTCGCTGACATCGTATACGTAATGATTATTACAACTCATATTTATATATCAACTAAATCAGCTACTATTACTGCTCTTTTCCCATTATTACAAGTTATCACTAATCTAATTGCTAACATATCTGCACCACTTATCATGAATCGTTTTCCTTCTTTTTCGTTGCTATATATTTTGCAATGGATGAAAACAGCTCTTTTACTGTTATTAACCGTTTTATTTCCCGTCCTTTCCACAAATGTTTTAGCCCTATTAACTTTCATTTTTTTCATTTCATTATGTAGTGGTTGGAGTGCTCCATTATTATACGGCATCCTTCCACGTCTGACGCCACAAGGAAAATTGGTAAAAGTAAATAGTATCTTTTCCTTTTCAACACAAATTACACAAGCAGCCGCTTATTCATTTACAAGTATTGTAGTTCTTCTCATTGGCGTGACTTCTACACTCATGATTAATAATATTTTGATGATTTTCGGATGTATTGCATTGTATTTTTCATTACGTCCCATACATACTGAACGAGTAACAGAGCCTTCCCCTTCAAATAGTACTGCTTTATTAGAAGGCTGGAAACTACTATTTCAACACCCCTCTTTGCGCACAGTTACACTAATGGACTTAATTGAAACTTTCGCAGGAACAATATGGATTGGTGCTATTACGATGGCATATGTAACGACGATTCTTCATAAAGGGGCAGAATGGTGGGGGTATATTAATACAAGTTATTATGTCGGCACGTTAATTGGCGGGATATTAGCATGGAAAATGAGTACATACATTCAAAATAATTTAATACGCTCCATGGCGATAGGTTCTCTTATGTTTAGTATTCTTACATTTTTATATGGTATGACAAGCAGCGGGTTTATTGCGCTATTCCTATGTATTCTAATGGGACCATGTTACCAAATTAGAGATATTTCTCAAACGACTGTTTTACAATCTAGTGTCGCTCCTTCTCTATTATCAAAAATGTATACAGCTCACGGTGCTCTTCTCTCGACAGCTTCTGGCCTTTCTATGCTTAGCGTTGGAATTATTACCGATATTTTCGGTGTTCGTACTATTTATATCATCGCTTCTTTTCTTATTTTATGTTCTGCTTGTTTATCTTTTAGCTTATTAAAATATGATAAGACAGATCAGAAAGATATTTCAATGTAATCAATAAAGTAAAAAGGACAGGAACTCCTGTCCTTTTTGTATATTCTATTTATGACAAACCCGGAATTTTTCTATGTTCTGTCGCTTGTTCAAAAGCATATGCTAGTTTAATCAAGGTCCCCTCAGAAAAAGCAGTGCTTGCAAGCGTAATTCCAAACGGTCTCCCGTTATCCATATATCCCGCTGGTATTGCTATAGACGGATAACCCGCTTTCGCACATATAGTGGAGCCGATATAGGAAGGGAATAGTATCGCATCGAGATTATATTTTTTCAGTACAAAGTCAATACCTTGGTTTTGTGAAAAATATATATCTTCTAATCTCGCATTTAAATATTCTGGATTTCTTAACGTATTAGAAAAATCTTTTCTTCTCTCTAACTTAGTCTGTCCATATTTCAGAGCTCTTTCTGCTATATTTTCATTAAACTCCATTAACTCCGAAATA
Source organism: Bacillus sp. NPDC094064 (assembly GCF_050279585.1). NCBI lineage: Bacteria > Bacillati > Bacillota > Bacilli > Caryophanales > Bacillaceae > Bacillus > Bacillus sp. NPDC094064. The sequence goes on along the minus strand of NZ_JBNNUI010000006.1, from coordinate 179,458 downwards.
GAATGCACTGGTATAGTTGAAGGTAATTTCGAAAGATAGTTATCTAAACTATGCTTTAATTCATAGAGCGATACACCCCAGCTCCATTCTCTATGAAAAGACGGAATATTAATATCCTCTACTACCGTCGCACCCTTACTACGTAATACTTCAATTGTTTCCTTAAACAATTTCTCATCATACTCACCAGATTCATAATAATCTTTTGGGGCGTTGTTATATACACCAATCTTTGTTCCATTTAAACCGTTAACATCCAGATACTTTGTATAATCATGTTCTGCTATACCTTCACTTTTATGAGTAGCTACATCTTTCTCATCTACCCCAGTTAACCCTCCTAGTAAAATAGCAGCATCCGTTACTGTTCTAGCAAATGGACCGGCTGTATCTTGCGAGTACGTAAACGGAATAATGCCTCTACGACTAATTAAACCGACAGTCGGTTTAATACCGACTACAGAGTTTTGAACAGCTGGACTCAAAATAGAACCATCCGTTTCTGTTCCAACCGATACTACTGTAAAGTTAGCAGCAACTGCTATGGCAGATCCTGTACTAGAGCCGCCAACAAACATATCATCCTCACCTGTACCGTAAGGGTTTATTGTTTGTCCACCTCTTGCACTATATCCAGCCCACATTTCAAATGACATTGCATTCGCTAATTCTGTCATATTTGTTTTCCCAATTATCACTGCTCCTGCTTCTCGCAGTTTCGTAACGAGAAATGCATCTTCACTACTTATATGTTGTTCTAGAGCGATCGTGCCTGCACTTGTATGCATGGAGTCACTCGTTTCAATATTGTCTTTAAGTAAAACAGGTATACCATGCATTGAACCTCTTATACCTTTTGTCTTTCTTTCATGATCTAGCGCTTCCGCAATAAAGATAGCGTCTGGATTAATTTCTAAAATTGAATTGATTTTCGGTCCGTCTTGATCATACTTTGCGATTCTATGAAGATAATACATGACTAGTTCTTTTGAAGTTAACTTTCCATCTTCCATCGTTGCTTGTATATCATGAATTGTTAATTCTTTTCGTAATAGTGCATTGAACTGCATCTCCATTTTCATTCTCCTTTTATAAAACCTTTTATTGATAACATGTCCCCATTACTTTTTCATTTTCTCCGCTCCTCGCATATACAACTTCAATCCCTTTAATAGAATTCAACTCACTAATGTACAAACCTTTTATTTCCTGAAAAATAAAAATAGTCCGAAACGAATAAATCTACGTTTCAGACTATTTTATTACTGTGCGTATACTTCATCTAACAAATGTACAAACTCACCTTGTTTCCCAGCTAATTCAGGGCATTTGGCAATATCAATCCATTCGTAGCAAAATACTAAACCTTCATCTTCCTCACCGGCACTTACAATATGTTCCCAACCATCTTTTACATCTGTTAGTAATGTTACGTGGAAGAAATGGCGTTTTTGATATTCCTTTTTTTCTTTCACATGTATGATGTAATCAGCTAGAAACCTTTCTATGCATAAATGACGTAATCCAGATTCTTCTTGTACTTCACGTAAAAGTGCTGCTTCTAACGTTTCTCCTTCATCAACTGTTCCCCCTGGTACTTGTATACCAGCTTCAGGTATATCACGATGTTTAAAAATAAGCAGTTGCATAACTCCTTCTTTTTCTCTTGTCACATATGCGTGTACTTTTTTCTTATATAACACCGTCATAATCCTTCTCTCCCCTCAATTGTTCACTGCGTTACTTCTTCAAGTGTCAGTTGATTTTCATATAAATATGTAGCTTGTGGGTTCCCCACATACCTTACATGCCATGGTTCATATCGATAGCCAGTAAGCGATTCTTTCTCTTTTGTATATCGAATGACAAAACCAAATTTATGGGCATTTTCGGAAAGCCACTGCCCTTCTTTCGTTTCACCAAAAATTGTCTCTAACTGAAACTTAGCCGATTGAGATGTAATATCCATAGCTAGTCCTGTTTGATGTTCACTCGTTCCAGGAACTGCACTCGACATTGCTGTTTTTGCTTCCCCATCTTGTTTTTTATACATCGTATTTAACGCTTTTTGTCGATCAAAAGATCTAAATCCAGAGACTGCAAAAAGGAAAATATGCTCCTTATCCGCTTGCTGAAACATTTCCTCAAGCGCACTGGCTGCCTCTTCCCTCATTTTTTTCTTTTCTTGATCACCTTCACTTGAGTAGCGTACTTTCGGAATAACTAAATCTGGCGGTCTATACCCATCTGGTAAACGCCTACTTTTATTTACAAGCACAAGCATTGAATTCGGATTACTAATTACCGCAATATCACCATCCATATTCGCAATCGTTTCTTTCGCTTTCGGAAATATGTTATTTACATTTACCTCACGCGCCTGCTTATCCTTATACATTTTATAATTGATTCCTGCTACTCCAACAATGAGTATCGCCGCTACGATACCAAGTAGTACCCATCTTTTTTTCATATAACGACCTCTTATTTTAATAATTTGGCCATTTCATACTCATCGATGTCCTTTCCATCGATAATAAGAGCAGCTCTTTTGACACCTTCTTTCTCAAATCCAGCTTTTTTATATAGTGCCTGAGCTCTTGTATTGTGGGCCATTACCGTTAATTCTAAACGCCATACATCATGTAATCTTGCCCACTTCTCGACCTCTTTAAACAATCTAGTCCCAATACCTCGCCCGCTATACTCTTGCAATATACCAATTACAATGGCTGCAACATGTCTCTTTCTTTGAATATTATTTCCATCCACTAAAATAAACCCTACTATTCTCTCGTCTTCAATGGCTACAAATATTGTTGCATATTCATTTTCTACAAATCGATGTATCATTTGTTCTTGTTGCTCAGTTGTAGCTGTTCTTTCTCCTGGTTCGTATAGCATAAATTTCGTTTCTTCATCTAATTGCTTACTCAATTGCAAAAATGATGCTGCATCTTCTACCTTGATTTCCCTAATCACTTCAATCACCCTACCAATCTCATAATAAAAAGTTTTCCTTGTAAAAAGATTTTCTCTACTTTCCTGAAAATCCCTCTGCAAATCTCCCAGTATAATTTGACAAATTTCGATATTACTATAACGACGACAAATTATGTCTATTCTGTGACGTCTCATCCATACAAAAAAACGCAAGTATTACACTCACGTTTTTCAGACTTTCCCACTAATTTAAGTTTTACTTTATCCATTCACTTTTTCCGCCTGCCAAAAATACTCTCCAAATGCTTTAGCAAGTGCATCAATTGATCGATTTAATTCTTCCTCTGTATTGTCTACTCCGCCAACTTCTATTAATATCGCTTGCCCTGATAAATCTTGATTATAGACACCATTTCCTGTTTGGAATCCTTTTTGAATAACACCACGACTCACTCCTGGATATTTCTTATTAATTTCTTCATGAAGAGCTGTTGCTAATTGCAAGTTCTTTTCATAATTTTTATTACCTTTTCCAATCACGAATGCGAGTTTAGCGTATGATTTATCTCCAATTGTTTTTGTTGTTACATTTTTCCGAGCACTATCACGGTGTAAATCGAAGAAGTATTGCAATTCTTTATTGCCGGTCATTGCTTCTTGCACAATTTCCCGTGACAATTTGTAAGAACTATTACTATTTAACCCTTTACTAATCAACTTTTGACCGACATCAGTCTTGTCGTTTATAGATCCGATCCCTTCGCTTTCTAACTGTTCACGAAATCGATCGCCAACTATTGAAATATTGGTTACGGAACTTGTCGCTTTATTTGGATTTGGATCATTTGCTAAATTTAATAACGGCAAATAAGATTCCCAGCTATGCGAATGATATATAAATGCAACTTGTCGTTTCCCTGTCGTTTGAGACGGTTGTTTTTTCTCTTTGTTCGCATCAGGCTTTGGAGCTTGTCCACCTTCCCCAGTCCGTTCTTTTACTACTTCTTCAAGGGGAACGCTCGACTCTATCGGTAAGTTAGAATAATTTGTCCCTTCACCGGCAATAACAATTTCTGTATCATACTTACCAAACCCTGGTAGCTCTTTCCCAACAAAACTGCGTACATCGTTAAAACGAATATTCGTAGCCATAGAAAAAAGAAACGAAGAAATTGAAAAATCTTGATTCAAATTTCGATACTCCTGTGTAAAATAATGATTCTCTTTCCCAAGAACATACATGTAACCATTCATCGATAACTCATTTAACCAATTATATAAATACGTTGACTTTGTCTCTTTCATAGAGGTTACCATCATACTAATAAGAAAAAAAGTCGCTAGTACTGTCGCAATAATAAATAAAACTAGTTTACGTACACTTGTGAATTTCACATAAAAAAAGCCTCGATTCATACTATCACCCTCTCTATTTCAAGTTATGTACAAGCTCTAGAGAATAGACCGTATAAATTTCGGCTATATTGTTAATGAGGTGAAATGAATTGAAGCTCTTAATCGGAATATTACCAATCGTTCTATCGTATATTTTTTATTTACTTGCTAAACACCCTACAATCCGTATTGCACTACATATTTGTGCGTACTTGGCACTGTATGTACTCGGTACAATTCTTTCTATTAATATATATGACGTTCTAATACAAAACCTTGTTTTCATGACAAGTATTCATGCAATTTTACTAAATCCATTTTTTCTTATATCAGGAGCGTATATAGGTATATACACTTTATACCTACTCTTGTCTTACATTATTACAAATATTAAAAATGGAGCGTAATGAAATGCGACCACCGTTTATCTGTCATACATGCAAAAAAAGAATTGTGCGAAAGAAAGATATTATTACTACTACACGGTACTTCCAATTTTATTTATTTCACAACAGTTGTTTTAAACAGCAACAACTGTATGCTTCATATTTTATCCCTATAAATACACTTTTTAATTTCTTTCTTATCATATACGGACTTATTGTTGGGAGCATTCTTATGATTACAACGCCATCTATCATTTGGCTTATTGTTTTACTCCCTATCTCATATCGGTTTCTTTCATATTATTATGTTGAACGTTTTTTCTCTACATAACTTGTAGACTCGCCTTTAGGAATACTTAAACACTCCCACTCATTTTCTTTTAACATTTTACCGATGTAAATCATTTGTCCAATATGTAAAGCATAATGAGAAACTTGCCTTTCAATTGCTTGCATGACAGTATGTGCTTCACCACGAATATATACCGTCTTTAATAGGTGTTCCGGCGTTATAACATTCATCGTTTTAAAAACATATTCCCATCCTTCTTGCCACGCTGCAAGGGCTTCTTCTTTTGAATGATAGCCGCCCTCAAATTCAGCATCTCGATTACGATCTGTTTTTTCACCATCAGATATTAAAAAATCCGTCCATCTCGAACGCATATTACCATGTAAATGTTTAATAATAATCGCAATGCTATTTGATTCTACATGTGAAGACCAATGAATTTGTTCATAGGTTAATTGAGAAAGTACCCGTTCCCCTTGCTTCTTTGTTGCTTTAAAATTCGAAATGGCACATTGTAAATATTCTTGTCCGATATCCATATTTTCCCGCCTTTACACTAACTAATTTTTGTTCCATTTGGTAATTCCATACTAGGCTGAAGTAATACAACATCACCTGCTTCAGGAACTCCGCCCAATACAAGCACTTCTGATTTAAATCCCGCTACACGCTTCGGCGGAAAATTTACAATTGCAACGATTTGTTGACCAACTAAATCTTCCGGATTGTATCTCTTCGTAATTTGAGCACTTGACTGCTTTATTCCAAGTCCTCCAAAGTCAATCTCTAGTTTAATTGCTGGGACTCTTGCTTCGTTAAATTCCTCTGCATGTATCACAGTTCCAATTCGTAAATCTAAATTTAAAAAATCTTCAAAATTAGCCATTGTAACATCCCTCCCAATTATTACTTAGACAAAATACAAAAATCCCCTTCAAAAAAAGAAAGGCGCCTAAGCACCTTTCTTTTGCATTTCACTTGATTCATTCGATTTATAGAAGAAGAAACCGAGCACCCCGCCAATACACGCTGGGATTAACCACCCTATGCCTTCTTTATATAAAGGTAACATTTGTAATACATTTGAAATTGCATCCATTTTGATATTTGCACTTTCTAAACCATTAAATATGCTAACGGACAAGGCACCTAGTATTGCCCCAATATAAATTGTATTACGCTTTCCTATCCACTTATGGAAATACGAAAGAACGATTAATACAATTGCAACTGGATAAATGATCATTAACACTGGTAAAGTTACTGTGATTAATTGTGTTAATCCTAGATTCGATACAATTAAACTAAATCCACATACTAACGTTACAATCGTTTTATGTGAAAATTTCGGGAATAAGTTTGAAAAGAACCCTGCACACGCAGATGTTAATCCAACAGAAGTTGTTAAACATGCAAGTGTAATTACAAGTGCTAATAAAATCTTACCGCTCGTTCCATATAACTCATTTACAACATTCGTTAAAATAAGCCCACCGTTTTCTGAGACACCAAGTGATGTACTTGTTGAACCAAGATAAGCTAGTGATAAATAGATTAACGTTAAACCGAGTACAGCAATAATACCTGATACGACAGTTATTTTCGCAATTTGACTACTCTCTTTTATCCCTTTCGAACGGATAACTTGCACAACGACAATTCCAAATACGAGAGCACTAATTGCATCCATCGTTAAATACCCTTGAATAAATCCACCAAAGAAGGCATTTTCATTGTATGCAGCTAGCGGCGCAGCTGGTTCTCCAATCGGATCAATTATCGCCTTTCCAACAATAACAGCAACAATGAATACTAATAATGGTGTAAGAAACTTTCCAAACCAATCCACTAATTTAGATGGATTTAATGATAAATACCACGTAATTCCAAAGAAAACTACAGTGTAAAGAAACAGCATGTACCACTCTGAAACCATTGCCTCTGATAAAAACGGCTTCATACCCATTTCAAACGAAACGGCTCCAGTTCGCGGAATCGCGAAGAATGGTCCAATTGCTAAATAACTAACCAATGGGAAAATAAACGCGAATATAGGGTGAACTCTAGAAGATAGCGCTTTCAAGTCCCCCTCTACAAACGCGACAGCTGTTACAGCTAATAGGGGTAATCCGACTCCCGTTACAAGGAATCCTATTGTAGCAATCCAAACATTCTCTCCTGCTTGTTGCCCTAAAACTGGCGGGAAAATTAAATTTCCTGCTCCTAAAAATAATGCAAACAACATTAAACCAATTGCTACCGTATCACCTGGCCTTAAACGTCCCTTCATACTTTTCATTTGCATAGCACTTTTTCATTGTTTATCTCTATTTTTACAATATGCTATGCATCCTCCTCTCTGCTCAAGATGATAATAGATGCCCCTTACAAAGCAGTGTCTTTCTCCATAATTTCTCCATTCCCCTTATTATTACTCTAATTATTAATACAATTGTTGATTTTTGATTTTTTTGAATATTTAAGTCATTAGAGTATTATTGCGTGGAGTTTAGTTGTCAGACCTCTTTGTTTTTATCACAAATATAGTAACATATTTAGTTGAAAAATAAAAACATATTTTCAAATTGATTTTTTTGAAAATCAAAATTGTCTACTTTTTCACTCTTTCACACAAATTTGATTCAGTCACTACACTATTTTAAATTTATTATTTTAAAATAACTCTATATAGAAATCATAGCAAAAGCCATCCAACATAATTAGATGGCTTTTGTAAGTTACTCTATCGTTTCAACTTCACGTGGATTATTCATCTCTTCTACATACACAACCCTAAATCCGTGATCTTCTAAATCTTTCAATAACGGTTCTAATTCACCATCGTTAAACTCTTCTCCTAATGTAAACATAATTCTACGAACTAATAATGCATCATTATCAAAAGTCATTAAACTTTGGATGCCAGTATATTTTTTTAACACTGTCGATAACTTTTGGATCGCTCCATTATAATCTTGCGTTCCAATCATAACAGAGTATTTACTAGAATGAACGCCCCATGCATCCTCTAATAACTCAAAAACTTTCTTATGGGTTAAAATTCCTAGGAACACTCCTTTTTCGTCAATGACTGATAAATAAGGTAGTTTTTTAATTGTAAAAAAGACTTTAAAGAAAGAAGAATCTTCTCTCACATATCCATCTTTATCGTTCAATAATTGTAATACACTTTCTTCTAGTGATCCTTTATATTCTAAAATATCTACTTTATATATATTCCCTAAAAATTTTCCTTTTTTTTCATCTAAAACTGGTACACAACGATAGCCAGTTTTATTTAAATGCTCTAGCGCTTCCCCTATTGTAATTGAACTTGAGCAAAATAAAACTTCCCTTTTCAGCACATAATTCCCTTTAATCCTCATAAATAGCCTCCTTATGTTAAAATACTTTCTGTGCCATAACTATATTATATTTTCAGAAAAAAATAAATAATTTATTTTATTTTTCTGAAAATTATTCTTTTTCTTGTCATAATTTATTCATGAATCCTTCACTTGCATATTTTTCACTATCAACCTTCTCTCTGAACAACTCAATGAAAAATATATTGTAACTTCATTCAAAAAACGCTAAAATAAGAATAAGAATTTTCTGAATTTTCTAAGAGTAGGTGGTTATATGTCATTATTACGCTCACATATATGCAAATTTTTATTTGGTGTTATTGTTATTTTTGTCATAAGTCCTATTCCAGCTCTTTTTATTACACACAATTACTCTTATCAAAATGGCTTTATTAGCATTTTTCAAAACTTCGCTCACCTTTCTTCTATATCAATTCCAAAGATTGATTGGATGCATGAATCTATCTTTTTCTCAGCAAATCAAATGATACATACTTCGAATCATTCAACACCGTTATTCCCTTACATATGGGAACTATATTTTTTATCAATTGTTCGTTTTACCTTCACTCTTGCAATCGGATTTTTCATAAGTTTAGGTATTGGCCAATTATTTTTTAAAGTACCTAACGCGTTTAAAAAGTTTACTACTATATTGAACTGGATACCTTACTCTTTTTGCACTGTAGTATTACAGTGTTCAGTCTTATTACTACTTTTATACGTCGCACAATTTATAAGCCTTCCTTACTACTCATCTTTTATCATCGTATGTAGTACTTCTATGATTATCGTTATGCAAGCAATAAAAAAATGGATTCCTTTCTTAAATAACACAAATGAATATGACATAAAAACCTCTTCTTTTCTTGTAGATACATTGTTTTTGGCGCTTACTTCGAATCATAAATCTATTTTAGGTTCCATTATTCTTTCATTCATTTTTATGGAATGTGTTTTTCACGCAAGCGGACTATTGCAATTTATCGTTCAATTTGGCGGAAATGCACCCATCATTGTTACAATTGGCTTATTACTACTCTATATCCCATATAGCATACTTTCTTTCCTTCAAACACTTTGGACGACCAACTACTTCAAACAACAATCTTATGCTTTAACGAGAAGTATTTCAAAACCGTAATTTGAAATGACCCTCTATAATCTCCAAGTAGGGGGTTATTCCTTTTGTATAGCGGACAAAATAACAACAAATTCAAAAACTACTACAGAAACATACCAATATTTACCCTTTTTTCTTTGACTATTCTTTTCATTTAGTTTTATTATAAAAGTATAACATAATTGCAGGAGGTGACATCTTTATTCCAAACTTTGGAATGGAGAACACACTTGGACATATTAAACATTTTTCTCATCTTTGTACTTATTCTTATTTCTGGCTTTTTCGTTGCATCAGAATTCGCTGTTGTAAAAGTGCGAAAAAGTCGAATTGATCAGCTTGCAAACGAAGGAAATAAGCAAGCATTGGCTGCAAGGAGCGTTGTATCTAATTTAGACGTGTATTTATCTGCTTGTCAGCTCGGTATTACAATTACATCTTTAGGACTTGGTTGGCTTGGTGAACCGACTGTGGAGCACCTACTGCGACCATTATTCGAAAAAATTAATATTACTGGAACAGTGGCTAACACTTTATCCTTTATTATCGCTTTTAGTGTTATTACATTTTTCCATGTTGTATTAGGAGAATTAGTTCCAAAGTCTTTTGCCATCCAAAAGGCAGAAACCATTGCTTTAAAATTTGCTAAACCACTCATTTGGTTTGATAAAATTATGTATCCGTTCATATGGTTATTAAATAGTACAGCGATATTTTTCACAAAGTTATTCGGTTTAGAACCTGCTAAAGAAAATGAACTTGCCCATTCTGAAGAGGAATTACGACTCATTTTAGGTGAGAGTTTTAAAAGCGGTGAAATAAACCAAACCGAATATAAATATGTAAATAATATTTTTGAATTTGATGACCGCGTTGCGAAAGAAATCATGGTCCCTCGTACTGAAATGATTTGTTTATCTACTGAAAATACGTTAGAGGAAAACATGGATATCGTCGCAACTGAAAAATATACACGTTATCCTATTATTGAAAAAGATAAAGATGATATTATTGGGATGATTAATACGAAAGAAGTATTTCATGATCAAACGAAAGGTATTTATAAACCACTTGAATCTTATATACATCCCGTATTAACTGTATTTGAAACGGTTCCCATTCGCAAAACATTAGTCCATCTTCAAAAGAATCGTGTTCAGATGGCCATCGTTATGGATGAATATGGTGGTACTGCTGGACTTTTAACGATGGAAGATATTCTTGAAGAAATCATTGGGGAAATTCAAGATGAATTTGATGCGGATGAATCACCTATGATTGAAAAGCGTACGCCTAAGCTTACTGTTTTAGATGGAAAAGTACTTATTTCTGAAGTAAATGATATGTTTGGACTGCATATTGATGATAGCGATTTAGATACGATTGGAGGCTGGCTCCTCTCTCAAGCGGTAGATTTAAATATTGAAGCTGGTTATTCCATTGAATATGACGGTTTTCAATTTAAAGCATTAGAACTTGATGGGCATCAAGTTAAAAAAATTGCTGTACATAAATTAGATACGAAAAAGGAGTAGGAGTTATAAAGTGACTGTATTATTAACAATTTGTATCATTGCCTGTTTCATCGTTTCATTTCTCGCCTTTATTTATCCTATTATCCCAGGCATTCTAGCTGTATGGGCTGGATATTTGATTTACCATTTTGGTATAAATGGCGGAGAACTAACGATTTCTTTTTGGATTATTCAAGCGATTTTCACACTATTTATTTTCGTTGCTGATTTTATTGCAAATGGATATTTTCTAAAAAAATATGGAAGTTCAAAGTGGGGCGAACGTGTTGGTATGGTTTCGATCATTGTCGGATCATTCTTCTTCCCACCATTTGGTTTAATTATAATACCGTTCTTATCGGTTTTTATAACAGAGCTAATGCATAAAAAGGCGCCAAAAGACGCCTTTCTAGTAGGAGTTGCTACTGTCGTTGGATTTTTAAGCAGTACCGTAGCCAAAGCCATTCTACAAATCATTATGATTATCATCTTCGTATGTTATATCATCTTCTAACCATCCCACTTTTGGGATGGTTTTTTAATAAGAAATACCTACTCGACTATTCTCGTATATGTTTTTATTACACAAACCCCATGTAAAATGCGCTGTATCACCAACTGTAATTTTCGTGCCACCTTCTGGTAATATATCTTTTTCAGTCCGATATACTCCTGTCACCTCACCATCTATTAAATGGGTCGGACAAACGACAGTCCAACATAAAATACTATTACTAAGTTCCTTATATGCAGCTAGGTGATCTTCTGCTGCTGTAGTCGTTTTCCGCTTTGATTCATTTGATTGGAAACGATATATACTTGGATTTGTTCTTGCTTGTAAAATACCAGCTGTTCCTATTGTAATGATTTTCTTGACGCCTTCTTCTTCCATATGCTTTATAATATTTGGCATACTCTTCGCTAATGTCCCATTTCCATCAGTTCCAAGAGCGCTAATTACTATATCACATCCTTTTATCACTTTCTTTATATCATTTTCGTTTAATACGTTTCCTTCTATAATTTGTAATCTTTCATGCTTTATTTCCACTTTATCCACATCACGAACTAATGCAGTTACTTCTGCTGCATCCTTTAACGCTAATTTTATTACATTTGAACCTACTCGACCTGTTGCTCCCAATATACATACTTTCATTTGTTTCCCCCTCCCTTTCATTCTCTCTCTATTTTTCAATACTCTCACTCAATATACAACAAAAAAGCTTCCTCATATATAAGAGGAAGCTCTATTATTCCTTTATTTCTTTTCTTTATCCTTTTTGTCCTCTTGTTGTGTTGTTGTATCGTCTTCTTTCTTCTTGTCCTCATCTTTACTACAACCTACCATTAATAAAGAACTTGCAAGTGCCATAGCAGTTAATGATTTAACCCATTTGTTCATTTGCGTTTCCTCCCTTTGATAGAATATGTACAATCCCATATTACTCTCTATTTTTAAAGGAGAGATTGACAAATAGTAAATATACGGTAAATATTTGTAAATTTTCTAATACCATAAAAAAACTAAGGCCCTGTCACCTTAGTTTCTTATGCAAATTTTTCATTTTCATATACATGGTTAATTTTATATTCCTTCTTCATAACATATTGCCACACACTATAAGCATAGCGGTTCATTTTCAGGAAACAATTTTCCAAAAATGAGCGGAATTCTGGATTTGCAACTTCAACTGCTACTTGTGCTACCTTTAATGCTAATCGTTTCAAATGAGAAATATAACAAATTGCAATATGAATATCTCCCGTATATTTATTGTCTATTTCCTTTTCTATTTCGGGTAAATGAAACGACATTGGTTCACAAGTTATCCGCTGTACATTCTCCCCTTCTTGAAAATTCACTTGTTCATTATATGCTTGTAACATATACGGTAAATGGTGTTGCAATAAATCCTTTAATTCTTCATCACGGACCCTTCCAGTATACTCCCCTACCTTATAAATTAGCATATAACTATATCTCATTAATTCTTTCATACAGTCCATTTAAACTCCTCCCTTCCCTTTTATTCATATGCTATAAATATGATGCGATTACATTCGCTATTCTTGCTAGAAACCAATCCCAGCTACTTATTTTTTCAAAATCTTCTTCAGAGAATCGTTTTGATTTATGAAAGTCTTCCTTTAATCGACTCCATACGTCAGCAACAACTGTTTTATCATATATGACACAGTTAGATTCACAATTTAAATAAAAACTTCTATTATCAAAATTCGCAGTCCCAATATCGACTATTTCTCCATCAATGATTGTTACTTTCCCGTGAAAAAAACCATTCCGATATTGATAAATCTCAGCTCCAGCATGTAACATGTCTTTCAAATATGGATAGGCAGCTTGTTTTAACAATACGGCATCACTTTTAAACGGAACGAGAATTTTTACATTAACACCACGATGTAATGCATCTTTTAACTCTTTCATCATTTCTTTACTTGGTACAAAATATGGCGTGGCGATAATTAAGGACCGTTTCGCTTTTTTTAATAGTGCACCATACTCTTGCCACAATCCTTTTCCATTTGAAAATATATATTGATATTTCACTTCCCCTGACGCAGGTAACTCTTGATGTATAGGGAACTTGTCTCCCGTATCTTCCTGCCAATCTGCTGCAAATTTCCGTTCCATATCAGTAGCACCATTTCCTTCGATACGCACATGATAGTCACGCCACGGACCAAATTTCGGATTTTGTCCAAGGTACTCCTTTCCGATATTAAAACCACCAACGTAGGATACTTTTCCATCTATCGTAACAATACGTCTATGATTTCGTTGGTGCAACGAATAGAATATATTTTTCAGTTTAGGCTTTTTACTAAATGTAAACTGGACACCACTACTTTTTAATTGACTAATTATCTTTTTCTTCAGCTTATATCCACCTATTCGATCGACTGACAATTTCACCTCTACTCCACTAGATGCTTTTCTCTCGAGTAACTGCAAAAACTCTTGGCTTATTTCATCCTTACTTACAATATAAAAATGGATGTATACATACTTTTCTGCATCGTTTATATCCTTAAATAAGTTCTTATATAACGCTTCACCGTTCGTATATAGTTGAAATTCACCTAATCGAGCTTGTCCTAATTCATATTCACTAGCCATTTCTTTCCCCATTTCCACATCGATGTTCATCCAAATGAATACACCTATTAAAAAAAGGACTACAACGAAAAAGTACTTCATGGATAATTTCCTTTCTCCACTTACTGTTATTCCTATATCTTCCCTTTTTTAATACATTATCATTCAAGAAAATATGTCATTGCATGATATATGTCCATATCAAACAACAGCTCATTTGCATACTGTATGTTGTATCTTAAAATAAAAGGAGGAAATAACAATGGGCTTCGCACATGGTAATGGATTCGCGCTATTAGTCGTATTATTTATCCTCTTAATCATCGTCGGTGCTGCTTGCTTCTGCTAAGTAGTTATTGTCATATGATATGTGGATGAAAAAACTATAAAAGAGGACACCTATTTTTAGGTGTCCTCTTTTCATTTTAAAATTTTCTCGTCAAAAAGTTAGAAGTGTGGCTACTTTCTTACTTTCTGCTTTTCGTATATGACGTTGTTCTGCACGTAATACAGCAATGCGATGCAATTCCTTCTCTTCTTCCGTCTCAGGGATCACACCTGGTACAGGTACTGGATTATTATCTTTACTAAGTGCAACAAAAGTAACAAATGAAGTTGCGGCAATACGCTTCTCGCCTGAAATTAAATTTTCAGCTACTACCTTCACGAATACTTCCATTGAAGTTCTTCCCGTCCAAATAACGAAAGATTCATAACTTACACAATCTGAAGAACGAACAGGATGTAAGAAATCGACCCAATCCATAGATGCTGTGACGCATTCTTTTCTTGCATGTCTCGTTGCTGAAATGGAAGCAACCATATCCATCTCCGCTAATATCTTTCCACCAAATAGCGTATTATGATCATTTAAATCTGTTGGAAATACTCGGCTCGTTTTAAACACTCTTGATTCATTAGCTGTTTTTCCCTTAACTCCTGTCACTGTTTTCACCCCTTTAATTATTTATCCATAAATACTGCGTCATGTGAACTACACGTTTAATATTAGCAATCTTTAGAACTTTTAGTCCATAAAAAAGAACCGATTTTATTAATCGGCTCCTCTAAATACGTATTGTTCTTTCGGCTGCTCAACTTTATTCCATTTCGTTACTTCTAAAACAGGAATATTCGCATGGAATGGTTGATAAAATTCAGTTGATATTTCTCCTTCAACTTGAATCCAATCATCATTTTTCCATTCTACCCCTTCTGGCTTTTTCACTAACATACCATATACACCAGAATCCGCTACACAGTGTATAATACCGAAACGGAATATAAAGTATTGTTCTTTCTTAGAAGAATCATCGCGGAAAACAAACCCTTTAAAAGATAATTTTTTCCCTGTAAACTCGCCAGGATAATTATAAATTGTCTCCATACCTTTTAAGAAATCTTCATCATTTAATGCAATATTATCTTTCGTAACAAACTCTTTCTTCCCTTTTTCCATTACACCACGATAGCCTTCTTTTCCGTAATAAATACTTGTATCAGGTCTTAAAAATTGCCTTGTCATAAATGGATCTTTACTTTCTGCCTGTGCTACTGGAAAATGAAAGCCCTTCGCTTTAACAATATCCGAATCTAATGTCGCAATCGGGAAAAATAATCCTGAAATAATTGGGAAACAGAACAAAGTGTAAGAAAACGTTCGTTTCCACCATGTATTTTCATCTTTTGAATGATCATGCCCACAATGGCTATGATCACATCCACAATTGTGCTGTTCTTTCTCCTTTTGATGCTCTTTCTGAAAAACGATAATAATTTGTACAATCGTTAAAAATCCTAAAATAATAGCCGCTGTTTTTGATAAATAAGCATACTTCATATTAATATACTTCGTAATATTACCAGAAATATGAAGCTGTGCAATTAATATTGTAAAACCTAATAATATATATGCTCGAAACATAACCTACCACCCCATCGCATAAATGAGTAGTGAGCTTGCATAAACAACAAGTGTAACTGTAACAGTAACGACAATTACAAATTTCGTTTTAAATGTCGCAAGCATCATAAACATATTTTTAATATCCACCATCGGCCCATAAACGAGGAACGCGACAAGTGATGCCGTTGAAAATGTACTTTGGAATGACGAAGCAATAAATGCATCCGCTTCTGAACAAAGTGATAAAATGAAAGCAAGTCCCATCATAACAGCTGATGAAGAAAACGGTCCTTGTCCAATAGCAAGAAGTGTTGAAGTTTGTACGAACGTTTGAACTGCAGCAGCAATTAACGCACCTAACACTAAATATTTTCCCATTGAGAAGAACTCCTCAACAGCGTGTGTACATACATCCCACATTTTTTTACGTAATGGACGCTTATGGTTCACTTCTGGGAAGTAATCATCTCTTAATTGATGTTCTTTAAACATGAATGACAATATAATACCTACGACAATTGCTACAATAATCGCTACAATAGAACGATACCATACCATGTGCATACTACTTCCAAAGGCAACATATGTTGCAAATAATACAACTGGATTAATAATCGGTCCAGTTAACATAAATGCAATCCCGGCGTAGGGTGGAACGCCTTTTCCAATTAATCGCCTTACAATCGGAACAATTCCACATTCACAGCCTGGAAACATCATGCCTAAAAAAGTAGCTAATAAAACAGACAGAAATCGGTTCTTCGGCATCCATTTTGCCACCATATCTTCTGTCACAAACATTTGAATGAATCCTGAAATAAATACACCAATTAGCACAAATGGAAGTGCCTCGATTAATATTGAGATAAAGATTGTATTCATTTGCAGGAATGCTTTCGGTAATTGAAACAACTCCATGATGTATTTCCCCCAACTTTTCGTTAACAATATGTAATTTTAACCTTATTTTATTATTTGAACAAGACTTATATGGAATTCATAACCATAATACACATTACATTTTACAATTTATATTCTATTTCAAAACTGAGATTTTATAACAAAGAAAGCTGCTCTAGCATAGTTTTATGACTTTGCTAGAGCAGCTTTCTTATCTTTAAAAGTAACGTTTCTTCCAAAAAACAAATGCTAATGTGAGAGATAGTGTTACACATATTATGAGTACAATGACAAAACCATGGGCTTCACCTTCAAATGGAACCTTTACATTCATTCCGAAGAAACTAGAAACCATCGTTGGTAATGATAAAATGATTGTAATAGACGTTAACAGTTTCATAACACTATTTAAATTATTTGATATAACGGAGCTAAAAGTATTCATCATTCCACTTAAAATGTGACTATATATTTCCGCCATTTCAATGGCCTGCTTATTTTCAATTAATACATCTTCTAATAAATCTTGATCGTCTTCATACATTTTTAAAAATGTACTGTTACGCATTAATTTTTGAATTACAATTTTATTTGCTTTTAATGACGTTGTAAAGTAAACTAAACTTTTTTCAAGGCCTAACAATGTGAAAATCTCTTTATTTTTCATCGATTTATTTAATTGGTGCTCTAAATCAATTGTTTTTCGATTAATTTGCTTTAAGTATCTTAAATAATAAGTAGAAATTGTATATAAGAGCTGAAGTGCAAAGCGTGTCTTTTTAAACGTATAAAATTCTTTAATACGTTGGTTAATAAAACGTTCAAAAATTGGATTTTCTTCTAAGCAAATTGTAACAAAACAATCTGGCATTACAATCATACCTATTGGAATCGTGTCATAAATCGAATTTCCTTCTTCATCATGTCTAACTGTCGGAATATCCACGATAATTAAAGTATTACTGTCTTCCTTTTCAATACGAGAGCGTTCTTCATCATCCAAAGGGTCTTTAATGAAATCTAAGTCTACATTTAAAGTTTGTACTAGATATTGAATTTCTTCTTCCGTTGGATGAAGTACATTAATCCAGCAACCCTTTTGCATTTCCTCAATCTCTTGTAGTTTTCCGTTTCGGTCTGTTAAATACATATTTAACATACTATCACCCCGATTCTTTTTACATGTGGGAATCTACCTCACTTAAACAACAGTTTTTGAACCACCATGTTCAGCATATGAAACATACGTTTAAATTTCAATAGAAAAATTATTTTGAAAACGTTTTTATAAAAAAAAATTTATAAACATAGAAAAAGACAGAGTGTTCTCTGCCTTAAAAAGCTTATGTTGCCTTTATAACATATTTAGAAAGCATCCACAAGTTAAAGCCAACTGAAATCGTATAGCCAGCGTATGTTGAAATGATAAAACTTACATAATCAAAATATGGAAGCAGCACAATATTTAAAACTATCTTCACAATAAGTCCAATACCTAATCCTAGCACTGTTTTCTGTTGTTGATTGATTCCTTGTAACATAGCAGCCGTTACTGTAAAGAGAGAAAATAGTATACAAGCAGGAGCATAATACTGCAGAATAATTCTCCCCATCTCCGGATCATTTCCTGCACCAAATAAAAGAGTATATACTGGCTTTGCTAACACCATCATCCCAATTGCCGCTGGTACCGTAATCCCTACTACTAATACATTCGTCCTCGTGAAATGTTTGTACAACAACTTGGCATTCCCCACTGTATAAGCTTTCGTCATCTCTGGTACGAGAGACATACTAAAAGCAGTCGCAACAGAAACTGGAATGAGCACAACCATTTGAACTAAGCCGATAATCGCATTAATTTTTTCTGCTTCTCCTTGCATATATCCGATTTGTATGAGTAGTTTATTAATTGTAAATGTATCAATCGTCTGATACAGCGGAATCGCTAAACCAACTACAACAAACGGTATTGAATATGTAAAGAGCTCCTTATACAACGAGAAAAAAGATTTCGTTGTTTGCGGTATACTTGCCATCTCTTTTTTCTTTAAGTGCCTTCTTCTTTTTATATAATACGCACTTAATACACTTAACCCGCCTATAGCCCCCATAAATGCACCAAACGTGGAAATACCAACTGCTAATGAAACAGAAGCTTTTAACACATATAAAACGACAAAGCTTCCTATCAAAATGGTTAAAACTCGAAAAAATTGCTCTACAACTACACTGAGCGCAGAAGGTCCCATCGATTGAAATCCTTGAAAGAATCCCCTTAATAAGCTCATTACTGGTACAAGTATTAATGCAAAACTTACAATTTGAATGTTATGAGTTACAGCCGTTACACTATTCCCTGTTTGATCATTTCCATCAATCACAAGTTCAGCTAAATGTGGAGCTAACAAATAAAGTGTAAAACATGAGATAACTCCCATTAAAAGCATAAAAACAATACCACTCTTTAACACTCTTTTAACCGTATGATAGTCATTCAGTTGATCGTATTTTGATACCATCTTTGAAACAGCGAGTGGTAATCCCATCGTTGCAATACTAAGCATAATAGTATAAGGACGATATGCATATGTGTATAACACATACCCACTCGTACCGACCATAGCTGTAAATGGTATAACATATATAAACCCTAACATTTTAGATATCATCGTTGCCATCGTTAAAAATATCGTTCCACGTATAAACGGCGATCCTTTCATCACATTCCCCCGCTACGTCTTATTATTACACATTATGGACAACTCTCTTTTTTTAGAACCGAAACAATAAAAAAAGCCAATGAAAGATCATTGACTTTAATGAGTTGTTTTTTTCTTTTTCAAAAGCTTTAAACCGAAGTAAAGAGCAATAAAGAAAACCGCACCTATAATTATGTAATGTGTGTAATCAGATGCATACTCTTTAATATGTCTCCAATTTCCACCAAGCTTTTCTCCTAAGTATATAAAAAGAATTGACCATGGAATAATCGCTACTACTGTATACAGTGTAAAGAGTTTTAACGGCATCTTAGCTAATCCAGCTGGAATAGAAATCGCATGGCGTACAACCGGAATGAAACGTGCAGAAAATATTACTCCCGCTCCGTAACGTTTAAACCAATTTTCTGCTATGTCTAAATGACGTTTATTAATAAGCAAATATTTCCCATATTTCTCTACAACCGGACGTCCTCCGTAGTACCCGAGCCAATATAAAAAGATTTGAGCTAAAGTACCGCCGATGGTTCCAGCAATTACTGCACCAACAAAGCTAATTTTACCATTTGCTACTAAAAAACCAGCATAAGAAAGTACAATTTCACTTGGGATAACCTCAACCATTAAAGCTAGAGCTACTCCAAAGTAACCTAAACTTGCAAAAAATTGCAATAACTGATCTATTATGTTTGCTAACATGTTCTTTTCTATCTCCTTTTTCTTCACATATCATCCCATTATCACATAAAGGTTGCAATCTGCCAATATCTTCATTACAACAATATGATATGTATCGCAACACTAATCTATTAGTTTTTCTTTCTGTGGGTCTTTCATGTAGGCAAACATTTCTTTAATTTGCTCTTCAGTATTTCTAGCAATTGATAAATTCGGTATTTCATCCTCACCAAAAAACTCTATTTCTTCTGTTTCAATGCTAGTCTTCTTTTCTCCTCCTACAATCTCACATCCAATGAAAATCTTATATACATGCGTTGCTGATGGGGATGGATGATGTTTTTCTTTATCAAATATAGCTAACAGCTTAAAATAATCTACTTTATAACCTGTCTCTTCGAAAACCTCTTTCGCTGCAACTTCTGTTGGCGTATAACCGACATCGGCCCATCCACCTGGTAATGCCCATTTTCCATCACTTTTTTCTTTCACAAATAGTAGTTTTTCATTTTGGAAAATAACCGCTCTTATATCAACTTTAGGTGTTTGATAGCCTGTCTCACTTGCAAATAATTTCTCAACAACTTCCCAATCTGTTTTTGTGTAATGTGACATTATAGAAGTTGAAATATCTCTTAATTGTTGGAAACGCTCTATATCATACACATCCTTAGAATACGTTAACCCAGCCTGTGCTATAGATTGTATTTGCTTTACCCAATCAATCCATTTAATCGTCATCTCTACACAACTCCATTCTTTATCAACGATTTCACTTTTTATTGATACCTCTTTATTATACAAAAAAAGAGATTGATAATGTTTCAATCTCTTCAAAATTAATCCAATTCATGTAAGTGGTCTTGTATATACTTTCTTCTTTTATTTATATATTCATAAATCATATTAGCCTCTTGGTCAAATGTTTCGATTTTTCCCTTCATATATGGATCTTGTAGTAAATATGGACGAATCGATTCACACATTTCTTCTACTTTCGGCCTCATAAAAGAAATTGTAAATTGCTCTTCTAATATTTCTTTTAAAATATTTCGATATTGTTTTCGAATTACAGGTATATCTAACAATCTTGCACTTAACGTGTTGTATCCTTGAATTCTAATATACTCATGATTAAGCGGTCTCCCTTGTACATCGCGTCCCCAAGTCGCATCATAATCCCACGGTATGACTTCAAATAAATTTGTTTCATCGTTATGATATAGTGCATAGTTATGAACAAAACCATCAAAGTTTTGTGTAAAAATAACTCCAGCTAACCACCGTAAATATTTGTCTACATGTAGAAACTTCCCAATTTCTTTTTCATAAGCTTCCCTCGTCAATGTATTCGCTTGAAATACAAATTCACTCAATTGTTCTTCACTATTTTCATTTGAATATTTAAATTCATAACCTGCAAAAAGCTCTGTCTTAACATCTTTATCCCTCTCACTCATTAAAGAAAAATTCGCATCATCATCTATCGCATAATAAATAGAACCACTCGGTAATCCTCTATTTTTTAAAAAGTTTTCATCAACTGATTCTAACTGTAAATATACGCCTTGAATTTGACCATTAATTTTTATAAATACATGTTGTGACTTTGGTGAAAGTACACCAATATCATGAAAAAAATCTAAAGATAATTTATTTCGTATGAGAGACGGATCCATAAACTCAGAATTTAAATGAAACTCCTTCGCACCTTGAAATTTTTTCGGCTTATAAAACATAACATGATAAGACTTTTTCTCAAATTCACGAATATGAGCACCCCGATATACGATATCAATATCATACTTCTTTTTTCTATAAGTTAATTTTGCCGGCACTGGACTATCTGACCAAATGTCTTTTTTCAATTCCACTAAGTACATTGGATGAATAAACAAATCATAGGAAGGTAACATATTCTCTCATCCCTTCTCAGTTCTCTTCATTCAATGTATGCACCTCGTCTTGTCCATACATCCGCTATTATCTATTTATATAAAATTGCACTCTTGTCCTGTTCAGAAAGATGCCCACATACATATCCTGTTAAGGAAAAAGAATACCTTTTCAATTAAATACATGATAAGGAGGATTTCTATGAAACGTGATATTAGAAAAGCTGTTGAAGAAATCAAAAGTGCAGGGATGGAGGATTTCTTACATCAAGATCCAAGTACTTTTGAGTGCGATGATGATTGCTCTTCAAAAATAGAATGTAGCGAAGATTGTAAATGCCCAAGAACAAGATGTACTCGCGTGAAACATTGTACATTTGTTACAAAATGTACTCATGTTAAAAAATGGACATTCGTTACGAAATGTACTCGAGTACGCGTTCAAAAATGGACATTCGTTACGAAAGTGACACGTAGAAAAGAATGCGTGTTAGTTACAAAAGTTACGCGCAGAAAACATTGTACATTCGTTACAAAATGTGTGCGCTTTGAAAAGAAATTTTATTGGACAAAACGATGTTACTGTAAAAAGTGCGAATTCTTCCCTCATGGACACGGTGGCTCTTGTGATGATTCGTGCGATGATGGAAAGAAATGGCATGATTGCAAAGACGATGGACATAAGTTCCCATCTTGCAAAAACAAGAAATTCGATCACTTCTGGTATAAAAAACGTAATTGCTAGTTTTTTATACCCACAAAAAAAAGGCCGTTTTGCGGCCTTTTTTACTTTTCTTGAAAATGACTTATATCTGCAAATTGTTTTACTTCACCACAATCGTCATCAAACTCAATTACACTAAGACTAGCGCTGTGCATGAATGGATCATCCCATACATTTGCAATTTCAATACCCGCAAAATGTCCTACAAGTAGTTTTGCCGCTGCCGCATGAGAAACAATTAATATACTTTCTCCTTTATGCTTTTCTAATAGAAGCTGTATCCCTTCAATAACTCTTTTATAAACAGACCCAAAATTTTCTCCTGATGTTGACTGAAAAAGATGTGGCTCATTCCAAAATAAATTTACTTCTTCTGGGTATTGTTTTTCTATATCCGCGATTGTCTGTCCTTCCCATATACCCATGTTAATTTCATAGAAATGCTCATCCGCGATTATCGGTATATCACGTTCACCCTTTATTAACTCTGCAGTATGAAGGGTTCTTTCACTCGGACTACTATAGATCGCATGGATTGATAAATCTTTCATTCGATCCCCCAATTGTTTCGCTTGTAACATACCATTTTCAGTTAACGCTGAATTTTGTCGTCCTTGCATGCGCTTCGCTACATTCCATTCTGTTTCACCATGCCTTGTTACATATACCGTTGTTTTCATTCCCAATTCCCCCCTACTAGTTTGGCCGCAATTCCCACGGTTCCACTCTTCCTACAATCCATTCCGTACACTTACTTTCAATACCTTTTATAACCCCTTCAGCTATTTCTTCATGAGTAAGCCATCTTCCGTATGTATCTTCTAATATAAAACCTAATATTATTCTATGATAGTTACATCGCGTACCTCCTATTTTTTGTTTGGTCATGCGCGACGCTTTACTACCTAAAATATGAAAAACACTGTATGTTTTAGACCATAAGTCTAATTCCCCACAAATGAGTGATAACGCATCCTTCGCACTTGAGTGTATCCATGCAACAACTAACGTTATTGGGCCATTCCTCTCCATTGTGCTTTTAATAGCTAGCTTTACATCGTCATCATTATGATAATCTAACGATAAGCATGTGATACTTTCTGGTGTAGCACTCTCCCGCTTAACATTTTCTAATTTCACTTTATCTCTTCCAATAATAGAAACATGAAACCCTTGCTCACAAAACCACACAGAAACTCTCTTTAGCATTCCTGTTCCACCAATTACTAGCGCATGCAAATGTTCTCTCCCTCCTTAGTAAAATGTCATATGAGATTTCTCATCCCTATAATAATTTAGGCGGTCCTGTAACGTCCCTGAATGAAACTCAAACTTATGACCATCAGGATCAACAAAATATAGAGATTCACAATCTCTTACATCTCGTTCTCTTCCTTGTAAAACAGGAATATTATTTTCTTCTAACCGCCGCAGTAAACTTGCTAAGTCTTCTTGTTCAACAGAAAATGCAATGTGCGTATAAGATTGATGGATTTCATTTCTCGGAATATGTGTCTCTTCATTAAGTGCTATCCATACTCCACATATGTTAAAATAAGCTAGTTTTCTCCCTTTAACTAATAATTCTCCTTCTAGTACTTTTTCGTAAAATGTAATAGATTTCTCTAAATTAGATACCGAAAAACAAAGATGATTAATTCCCTTTAACAACTGTACTTCCTCCCTATACAAATAAAAGATGAGCGAAAATTCACTCATCTTTTATTATACTATTTTTTTGTAATATATGCCCATTTATAACTAAAGTCCCCACCAAACGTATGATTTGCAATACCTTTTACGTAAGGTTTCTCTAAATAAGCTGTACTTTGTTGGTACGCAGGAGAAATAGCAGCATCTTGACCAATTAAGATTTTTTCAGCTTCCGCAAGTGCTTTCCAGCGTGCTGCGTCATCTTTTAATAGTTCTCCTTTAGATTTCGCTACTAAATCATCATACTTTGGATTTGAATAATCCATTTCATTAAACGAACTTCCTGTCACGAACATATCAATATAAGTCATTGGATCTGGATAATCTGGACTCCATGCAGATAATGAGAATTCATATTCAAATTTCTTTTCTAAATCTAATTTCTGCTTATATGGTTGTTGTTTCAAATTCACTTTAATACCAGGTAAGTTTTTCTCAAGTTCTGCTTTAATAAAGTCGCCCACTTTTTTACGACTACCGTTATCATCATTTAGTAACTCTACTGTAATTGTATCTTGACCAAGCTCTTTCTTCGCTTCTTCCCATAGTTTTTTTGCTTTCGCTGCATTATCTTTACTATCACGGAAGTTTTTATTTACAGAGCGGAAGTCTTTTCCATCCGGACCTGTCGTAAATTTCTCAGGTACTAGGAAATATGCTGGTAATGAACCGTCATTTAAAATAACATCAGCAATTCCTTTTTTATCGTACGCTAAATCAATCGCTTCACGAACCTTTTGGTTTTTAAATGTTGCATTTTTTTGATTAAAACGTAAGAAATACATACGTGGGTCTAGCTTCGTTTTAAATTCATCTGGTTTATTCTTTTTATATTTATCAACAAACTCAGAACTTAAAATAACACGGTCTGCTTGATCACTGTCATATAAATTCACTCCAGTGCTCGTTTCCTTCACGATACTTACATTAATTTCTTGTAACTTTACAGCCTCTTTATCCCAATAATTTGGGTTTTTCTTTAACTGGTAACTTTGTTCATGTTTCCATTCACTCATTGTAAATGGTCCATTGTACAATAATTTATCTGCTTCTAATCCGTATTTATCCCCTTGTTCTTTTACATACTTTTCATTTAATGGGAAAAATGTAGGGAAGGACGTAAGCTCAAGGAAATAAGGTGCTGGTTGTTCTAATTCTACTACCAATGTTTTATCATCCTTCGCTTTAACACCTAATTGATCTGACGGTAATTCCCCTGTATTTACTTTCTGTGCATTTTTCACATCAAATAAAATGAATGCATATTCAGCAGCTATCGCTTTATCTAATGTACGTTGCCAAGCATATACGAAATCTTGTGCTCGAACTGGATCACCATTGGACCACTTTGCATCACGTAATTCAAATGTATATGTCTTTTTATCTTCACTAATCTTCACATCTTTTGCCATACCTGGCGTTGGTTTATTATCTTTATCTAGACGATATAACCCTTCCATTGCATTTACAAATACACGGAAAGATACAGAATCTGTTGATTTAGATGTATCCATTGAAGGAATTTCAGCTGTTTCTAGTAAATTTAATACTTGCTTATCTGCCACTCCCTTATCTGATTCTTTCTTCGTTGTCGAAGCCTTCTCCCCAGTTCCACACCCCGCAACCAATACACTAGTTGATAACGCAAGTGCAGCAATTGTTGTTGTCTTTTTCTTCATTCTTCCTTCCCCCAATCTATATGTATAAGTTAAAGCCTGTATAATACACTTCATTATACAAAAGATTCTGATTATTTTAAATATTTATTTTAATAAAAATACAAAAAGCAGACAGAAATCACTTTCCATCCGCTTTTTTTGTATAACATTCACTTGTAATCCATCCTCAATGTCAAATGGGTTTTGAACCTTAAATATATCGTCCATCATCTTCAAAAACTCTTCTTCATTTTTAGATTCGCCATTAATTGAAAGTGAGTATGGCTCAACTTCACCTAATTTATAATCAACAACAAATTGAATTATCACCTGCTGTTTTGGCATCCCAGGGCTATACCCTTGGAATTCTACTAATTCTAGCCCTTCCGTCCCGCGATAATATATCCACTCTGGTTTTTGAAAATAATTTTCAAATGATTCACCAATTGAAAAGAATGGATATTCATAAAGCGAGTTTGTACGAACCTTTTGAATAATATCTCGATCAGTTGGAAAAAAGAAATGGCTAAAGAAAATAGTAGCAACTGCTAACATAGTAACGATTGTCGCTCCCATTTTACTTGTGCCGCCACTATCACGAATGAGATATTTTTCAACCGATTCATCTTTTATTCCCCGTGCTTTTATTCTATATATACGCCTTTCTGCAAATTGATAATATAGTCCATTCGCAAAAATCCCCATCCCAAATAGAATAAATATGAGTAATAAAAATGTAAGAGGTACCATATTAATGATTGGTAATGCTACATTAAACCCCATATAATATGAAAATGCATCACATACTACTAATAATAGTAAAAACAACGCAGCAGGAACATAATGCTTACGATATCCAAGCCAACCCACATTGAAAATAGCAGCCCAACCATTCCAGCTCCACCTAGCAATCCGCTTATTTTCAAGCTCCCATTTTCTTTTATAATACGGGGACTGCCCCCCTACATATACTTCTAATTCTTTATCTATTAGCGAGCTTCCTTCATCTTGTTCATTATGTAAGTTACTCTGACACCTTGCACAATTTAACTGGCCATCCGCGCAAGGTTGTCCACAATTTATACATTCCAAAACAATCCCTCTTTCCATCCATACTTCATTTCCAAATCCCTTCGTGTTTTAACAACCACTCTTTCCTCCATAAACCACCCGCATACCCAACAAGCTTTCCGCTTTTCCCTATTACACGATGACACGGAACGATAATTGAAATGGGATTACGACTATTTGCTCCTCCTATCGCTCGTACAGCTTTCGTATTTCCAACTTTCTCCGCAATATCTAAATATGAAGCACTTACGCCATAAGGAATAGTATAGAGCGCATCCCATACATTTTTTTGGAATGGTGTTCCCTTAGCAGACAGTGGGACCGTAAACTCTTTTCTTTTCCCTTTAAAATATTCATCCAACTCATTTATACATTGATCTATCATTTCATTTTTATGTTCTTCTTGTCTCTCATCAACAAATATAACAGACGTAATTCCTTTATCGTTCGCTGTAATTTCTAGCAAGCCTAATTCACTTTCATAATAAGCCTGGTACATATGTCATCCTCCAATTCAATTCATATTAATTATTGTAACACGAATAGACAAAATTTTTCGTATAAGCGTTTTATTAGGGAAACAAAAAAGAGAATGGTAAAATGTAAGAAAATTAAATCAAGGAGGCTATTTGATGCATTCCAAACTTTTTTCACCCTATACAATTAAGAATGTTACACTAAAAAACCGTATCGTCATGTCGCCTATGTGCATGTATTCTTCAGAAAATGAGGATGGCCAAGTAACTAATTTTCATCTCATTCATTATGGAACAAGAGCTGCCGGTCAAGTCGGTTTAGTGATGATTGAAGCAACAGCTGTATTACAAGAAGGACGAATTTCTAACAAAGACTTAGGTATATGGGATGATAGCCTAATTGAAGGCTTACATAAAACGACAACATTTATACATGATAATGGTGCAAAAGCCGCCATTCAACTCGCTCACGCTGGAAGAAAAGCTGAATTAGCAACAGATGCGTTAGCACCTTCAGCAATTCCGTTTAATGAAACAATGAAAATACCAGTAGAAATGAGTATACAGCAAATTAAAGACACCGTATTAGCTTTTCGAAAGGCTGCACTGCGTTCAAAACAAGCAGGTTTTGATGTTATTGAATTACACGGCGCTCACGGTTACCTTATTAACGAGTTTCTTTCTCCACTTTCCAATAAGCGGACTGATGAATATGGAGGTTCATCTGAAAATCGCTATCGTTTCTTACGTGAAATCATTGACTCTGTAAATGAAGTTTGGAACGGACCGTTATTTGTTCGTATTTCAGCAAATGATTATCATCCTGACGGGTTAACAGTTCAAGATTACGTTCAGTATACAAGATGGATGAAAGAACAAGGGGTAGATTTAATTGATTGTAGTTCTGGCGCTGTTGTACCAGCACGCATTGATGTGTATCCCGGATATCAAGTACAATATGCTAAACATATTAAGGAGCATGCTAACATTGCAACAGGTGCAGTTGGATTGATTACGACCGGGGCACAGGCGGAGCAAATTTTAAATAATAGCGAGGCAGATTTAATTTTTATCGGACGTGAGTTACTTCGCAATCCATACTTCCCAAGAATAGCAGCCAATGAACTTGGTTTTGAATTACAAGAACCGTATCAATACGAGCGAGCTCCAGGGAAAATCAGTACGGATAAATAAAACCGAGAAGTCATTCTTCTCGGTTTCATTTATTTTATCGATGTAATTTCATTTGAATTATACATATGAATACCCGATTCTTCTCGCAGCGCGGTTATATACATCCCTTTCGCCACATCTTTAGCCGAAATTGGTTTATACTTTTTGAAAGCCCCTTTAAAGATAAAAGGAATAATACGAGATAATTTTTCAGCCATTCGTTCACCAAAACGAAATTCTTGTCGATTCCCTACTAATAAAGATGGCCTAAAAATGTGAATACCACCGATCACTAATTTTTGCAGTTCCTCTTCCATTTTGCCTTTCACTTGTGAATAAAAGAAAAATGATTTAGGATTTGCTCCCATAGAAGACACAACAAGGAAATTTTGAACCCCTTGTTTTTCAGCTAGACAAGCTGCTCGTAACGTATATTCATAATCTACTTTTTTGAAATTCGCCTTTGTTTTTGCTTTTTTTATTGTTGTTCCTAGGCAACTAAAAACATCATCTACAGCAAAAAACTCTTTATATTCCTCTAGTACAGAAAAATCTACTTGCTTTTGCTGTAACTTTTCATGCTGCCATTGCATTGTTTCTCTTACAAAAATAGTAACCGAATCGTAGTAATCTGATTCAAGTAATAGACGCGTTATCTCTTGTCCAACTAAGCCACTTGCACCAAGTACTAACGCTGTTCGCTTATTCATATATGTGTATACCTCTTTATTTACTATTCTCTCCTATTGCTAATCGCCACTAACAGGAGTTTCCGTTCTTCCATTTTACCATAAGTAAAGCACTATGCGTACGCATAGTGCTTTACTTACTCATTTTTCTCATCTTTCTCTGGCAATTTCGTTATTGTTGATGCATTCCCTAAATTACTTATTAATCTTCTTAAAAAAATTAAAACTAAAGCTAATGGGAATACTACCGCTAATATCAATAATATAGCTTCCGTTATATATCCCAAACACTCATCCCCCTCCACGCCCTCCTTTCAAATATATGAACGCAGCGTTGTCACATATGCATGCATTAGCAAAAATAATACATCTATATTTGACAACTTTATAACAAAATCAAATCGGAATGATTATTATTTATTGCAACTTTATGAAAGATGTATTATACTAAGTTCGCAAACTAAAACGTAATTATTCCGTTTTGTATTAAAATGATATTTTTCTTCTATAATTGGGGAAAATATATCCGTATAAAAGAAAAGAGGAGAACTTCATGCCTAAGAGATTGACTATATTTTCATTCTTACTTATTTTCACTTTAATGTTTACTGGCTGCTCAAATAAAAAAGAAAGTACTGCCAAGAAAGATGGAAAGCTAACTGTTTATACAACCATCTTCCCTCTTGCTGATTTCGCAAAAAAAATTGGCGGCGACTATGTAACAGTTGAAGCAATTTACCCACCCGGTGCAGATTCACATACATTTGAACCAAGTCAAAAACAAACAGTACAAGTTGCAAAAGCCGATTTATTTGTTTATAACGGCGCAGAATTAGAACCATTTGCCGAAAAAATGGAAAAATCATTAAAAAAAGAAAACGTAAAAATTGTAAATGCATCTAAAGATATCGAACTGCGTGCCTCATCTGAAGAAGAGCAGCATGATCATGGAGACGGTCATAAAGAAGATGAACATCATCACGATAAAGATCCACACGTTTGGATAGATCCTACTCTTGCGATGAAACAAGCAGAAAAAATTAAAAATGCACTTGTAGAATTACAACCGGAACATAAAAAAGAGTTCGAAAAAAACTTTGCAGCACTACAAACAAAATTTACTGATTTAGATGATCAATTTAAAGCTGTCGTTGCAAACGCAAAAACGAAAGAAATATTAGTTTCACATGCAGCTTATGGCTACTGGGAACAACGATACGGTTTAAAACAAATCCCAATCGCTGGAATTTCAGCATCTGATGAACCATCTCAAAAACAGCTTGCTGACATTACAAAAACAGTAAAAGAACATAATTTAAAATATATTTTATTTGAAACATTCTCTACTCCAAAAGTAGCATCAGTTATTCAAAAAGAGACCGGTACAACAGTCTTACGCTTAAATCATCTTGCTACTATTTCTGAAGACGATGCGAAAAACAATAAAGATTACTTCACTTTAATGGAAGAAAACGTAAATACATTAAAAGAAGCGACAAACTAACCAATTATATTTTCTAGTCGGCTAAATATGTCATTTAGCCGACTTTTTATGTTCTTCTGCTTGACTAGACTGAATTAACAAGTAAAATTATCCATATTAGCTTTTAAGCTATATTAATTTAGAAGGTGAGTTGGAATTATGAATCTTCACATTTGTGAAGTAACAGCAAAAAATTGGCGTTCAGTAGTTGCTTTAAACGTCGCAAAAGACCAGCAGCAATTTATTGAAAGTAATGCGTTTTCTTTAGCAGAATCATTATATGAAGGAAACGGAACGTCAATAGGTTTATATGATGGAGAAACACTTGTTGGCTATGCAATGTATGGATGGTATTGGAAAGAGCGTAAAAGTGTTTGGCTAGATCGCTTTATGATTGATCAACAATATCAAGGAAAAGGATACGCAAAACGTTTCCTTCGCTTACTCATTCAATTCTTACAAGAAAAATTTGAATGTAATATAATTTATTTAAGTTTACATCCAGACAACAAACTTGCAATGGGACTATATGAGTCATTTGGTTTTCGTTTAAACGGCGATATTGATGATGAGGGTCCAGTTGTAGGTGAAGTCATGGAATTACTTTTAGATGAAAATACAAGCCTGTGAAAACAGGCTTTTTATAATCCTTCGTTTTTTACAATCTAGCATTTTTCTACAAAGTACTTAGTTAAGTCAAAAAAATAAGTCTGCAATATACGCAGACTTATTTCACACATTCCTTAAAATATTCTTGGAACCATTCTTTATTGATATCTTTACCGATGAAAACGACTTCACTTACTCGCTCTTCGCCTTCTTGCCACTCTCTATCGTACGAAGCAGCAAACAGTGTATGTACACCTTGGAAAACGATGCGTTTATCTACTCCATCAATCGATAAAATTCCTTTGTAACGATATAAATATTCCCCTAGTTCTTGAACAACAGCTGACATCCACTCATTCAGTTTTTGCAAATCTAATGGGCGCTCTTCACGTAATACAAATGATTTTACTCCTTCTAGATGGTTATGTTCTTTATGAGGGTATATTTGTAACGTATCTTTCGTTTTAAACGTTTGAATTTGTAGTAACGATGGAATATCCACCTCACAGTTAGTCGCCTCGATTAACTTTGCAGTTGGGTTAATACCTTGCAGTTCCTGCAATAGATTTTCCTTTTCACTTTCATCCACTAAATCTAATTTATTTACTAGAACGACATCAGCAAATGCAATTTGTTCTTTTGCTTCTAATCCTTTTGCAAAGTGTTTATGTATATGGTAACTATCTACTACTGTTACAACACCGTTAATTTGGTATGCAGATTGAATAACAGGATCTAAAAAGAATGTTTGAATAATCGGACCTGGATTTGCAAGACCTGTCGTTTCAATTACTAAGCCATCAAAGTCCATCTTCCCTTCTGCTTTTACGTCCAGTAATTGTTTTAACGCAACAAGTAAATCTTCACGTACAGTACAGCATAAACAGCCGTTTGTCATTTCCATAATTTCTTCTTCAACATTCATAATCAACTGATTATCAATACCGATTTGTCCTATTTCATTTACAATCACTGCTATTTTCTGACCGTGATTCTCTGATAAAATACGATTTAATAATGTCGTTTTCCCTGATCCAAGAAAACCAGTTAATATTGTTACTGGAATCATTTCGTCCTCTCCTTCTAGCTATATGTTTTCACATTATAACATATGAACACTCCCCCACTTAGCAAAGCTTGAAGTGGGGGTTTCTAACGTTTCGACCTAACGGACGATTAACGTCAGGGGAGTTAACACATTAGCGAGCTGTTTCACGCCTAACCCCTCTATCCCATTTGTCCATGCATTTGGGATTACTTTTCGTAAAATGTTAGCCGCAGCATTTACATCTGCATTAATTAAAGTTTTATTTGCTGAACGATATATGCCGCGCTTTATTCGTTTTCCTGAAAAAGTTGTATTTTGGTCATTTTCTCTATACGTTGGAATGAAGTCGTTATCCAGAAAACTTGCTTTCGATGTATATGATTCTTCAGTTACAACAACTTGAATGCCTACAGCATTTGCTTTGTATGTAATCATTTGAATCAGTAAACTATGTGGAATATGACAAAACGATTGGTTATTTCTTTTTCCCATATTCGTTTCTTGTTTCCAACTTTTGTTGTGACCAATAACGATTTTACAAACTTCTTCTTCTTGAGCTAGTTTTACGATATGGTGACTAACTTTATGGAAGACGTCTTTTATTTTCAAGTAACGTTTTTGATGAAGTTTTTCTATCCTTTTAGAAGTAAAAGGTCCTTCATTAGTTTGTTTTCCATTTCTAAGAATGCTTGTAAAATGACTCTTCATTTTGTTGTAATATTGATTTATGCTTTTGACATGTTTGCCCTTAACAAGGACAGGTTTCATACCTGTGTTTGTTACGATGGTTGCAAGGTTATCAATACCTAAATCAATACTCATATAACTAGCATTCTCTTCAATAATTTGTTGTTCAGAAGGAACATCAATTACCAATTCCACTATATATTCATTGTATTTTGGAATCACACGAACTTGTTTCAGTTTACCTTCAGTGAAACCTAGTTTCCCAATATTTAATTGCAATTTCGTCTTTGGAAACTTTAAAAATCTACCGTTTTTAATGATGCAATCTTGGTTTGTATACAGAATCTCTTTTTCAGAAGAACGAATATACTTTGGAATCCTAGGCGTTCCAGCATATTTGTTTGGATTCTTTTTATAGTCTTTTAAACTAGCAAAAAAAGATTTCCAATTTTGGAACAAACCTTTCATGATTGACTGGCTACATTGCGTAGGCAAAGCTCGATAATCATTTTGAATCATAGCCTTAAATAGTGCATCTAGAAAGTTGTAATCTACATAAGGTTTTTCAAAATTAGGTTCTGAAAACAAATTACATGTAATCTCTTTCTGTTCTTCTTTAGGCTTTAATTTCTCTTTTTCCAATTTCTTCTGATAGGCAAGAAGTTGTGTGTCATTCATCTTACCAATATTTTTATGAATATTATCCAGAACTTCTTTTTGCAAAGGCTGCAACTCTTTTTCTTGTGTTAATCCAGTGTACACCTGGCGTATATAAAAGTTTGTGGTGTTGTACATATTCTTAGCGTTATGACAACATTCTTGAAAATAAGAATACATACGATGCCCTTTTTTAATCCAGATTTGAAGAGTTTTATAGTTTGATGGATTTTCCTTTGTCATTTTATTCACCTCCTTGTTAAGGATATTATAGCAAAAACAGAACGTACGCTTCCGTTTTTCTTGAAAATAAAATATTTCTTTCGATTCACCTCACCACCTTCACTTACGTTTAGAGGTGGGAGCCCTCTCGAAAGGCATGATAGAAAAAATTGTTTTTATAGCAAAACATATTTATTGTTTGTACGTACCTCAAACTATATAATAATATGTAGTAAGAAAGCCTTTTCAAAATAATAATCATTCATCAGGGGGTTACTTATAATGGAACGAGTTCAAATGGCCGAAACTCTAGAGTTTTCTCGTATTATTCAAGGTTTTTGGCGTTTAGCAGAATGGAATATGACAAAGCAAGAGTTACTTTCTTTCATTGAAGCTTGTATGGATATGGGGATTACTACTTTCGATCACGCTGATATTTATGGCGGTTATACGTGTGAAGGACTGTTCGGAGAAGCATTACAACTCAAACCTTCTTTACGCGAAAATATGCAAATTGTCACAAAATGTGGAATCGCTCCCCCATCACCAAAATTTCCAGAGCGATATGTTGCTCACTACAATACAAGTACTGAACATATTATAAAAAGCGCGGAGGATTCATTGCAAAACTTACATACAGATTATATTGATGTATTACTGATCCATCGCCCTGATCCATTTATGGATCCAAATGAAGTGGCAGAAGCGTTCTCGCGCTTAAAGCAAGAAGGAAAAGTCCGTCACTTCGGTGTATCTAACTTTTTACCTTCACAGTTTAATATGTTAAGTTCCTATTTGGATTTCCCGCTCATTACAAATCAAATCGAAGTATCTGCGATGCAGCTTGAGCACTTTGAAAAAGGGACAATTGATTTATGCCAAGAAAAACGAATCAATCCAATGATTTGGTCACCTCTTGCTGGTGGAGAAATCTTTACTGGTCAATCAGAACGCACCGTACGTGTACGTGAAACTTTACAAAAAGTTGCAACTGAGCTAGGTGTTAATAGCATCGATACTGTTATGTACGCATGGTTACTCGCTCATCCAGCTAATATGATGCCAATCGTTGGCTCTGGCAAATTGGATCGAGTAAAAACGGCTGCGATGGCAACAAAAGTTAATTTAGATCGCCAACAATGGTTTACAATTTTCGAAAGCTCTAACGGTCATCCCGTACCATAATATAAAAAAGAAGAGCTGTTTTTTTACAGCTCTTCTTTTTTATATGTATTTCTCGTCATTGCAAACACACACATATCCCTTAATCTGTTGCTATCTACCGCAACACTGGCACTTTCTAAAATACCCTCTAATTTAAAGCCTAATTTCTCTGGTATCGCTCTACTCTTCTTATTTAGAGAATCACAACGAATTTCTACGCGGTTTGCTTTTAGTTCAGAAAAAGCGTAATCTGTTATACCTTTCGCAGCCTCTACCATATAGCCCTTTCCACTAAACCTTGAATCAATCCAATACCCGATTTCAAATTGAGGTATATCCCAGTTAATACGATGTAATCCGCTAGATGCAATAAATTCACCTGTTTCTTTCGAAAAAACTAACAATCTCAAATCCTCACGCTGCAAAAATTGAATATGTGATTTTCTAATACTCTCTTCTATTTCTTCCGCTGTTTGCTCTTTTTGTGCAAAAACCATCCAAGGTTTTAATTCTTGCATTGAAGCTTGAATTGCATCATATACCACTTTACCGTCACCGGGTTTCGGCATTCGAATAAATAGCCTTTCAGTATAAAATTCAGAAGGAAAATCAAATAATAACGGATTCACTGTCAACACTCCCTATAATTCTTTTGTATATATAATACTATCCATCTCAAATTATACAGTAAAGAAATTTCTGAATTTTAAACATTTTGTTCATTCACCTCTACTGCAACACGAACTCCAGATTCAATCGCACCTTGTATCCATCCGTGATATAACGTTGTATGATCGCCGGCAAAGTATATTCTTCCCTCTGGTTTTACAATGACTGGCTGTAATTCAGATTCTTGACCAGCTTGAAAAAGAGCAAATCCTCCAAGTGCATATGGATCTAACGTCCAACTTTTTGATATTCCAGACAAGAACTCATCATATACTTGACCACCTAATATCGTTGCTAAGTTGTGTAATGTGTAATAAATTCGATCACCCTTTGATAACCCATCCCATAACAATGCATCATAAGACCATGTATAACTTCCTAACATCATAGCAGGTCCTTTCTCTCCAATTCCATGGCTTGGATAATAGGCGTAACGAATTGGCAAATCTGTTATAATTCTGCCACCTAATTGCCCCTGTTCCTCCCAAAATCGACTTTTAAATTGAATTCCTATTTTCGTCGCAGGCATATAATGTAATTCACGAATTGCTTTCCATTTTTCATGAGATATAGAATCAAATGGATCTACTTCCACAAAACGCATCGTCGAAAACGGAATGGTAACAATAACTAAATCTCCTGTTATACTACTATATTCAAAAGTTTCCTCGTCCCGATAGAAAGCTGTCACTCCGTTATCGTGTTGATGTAGCTTCATAAGTTTTTGATTATATATAATATTTTCTTTTAATTGTGGCAAAAAAGACTTTGGTAATCTATCATTCCCGCCTACTATTTCACAAAATCCGCTCTCCTCTTGCATAATGTATAAAAAGCGTAACGTCTCAACGAATGACCTTTCCAAAAATCCTTCTAAATCTAATAGAACACCAATCATCTCAATCGTTACTGGTGAAAAGTAAGTATTATATTGATAAGGGTGATATTTTAAAAATTGACCTGTAGAATATCTCCCAAAGTCCTTTACTACAACATCCCAATTTTTCTCTGGATTCTTTTTTATAAAATTTATAATGGGTTGTACTGCTAACAATAATAGTTCCTCAGACGTTTTCCCGACTTCATTCATTTCCACAGGATACTTTAATATACTTGGATCTTTTTCGTATTGCTGTAATGTCGTTTTCCGACCATTTACGTAAATGATATCTGTCTCATTCCTATTAATAAAAGGGCTTACCTGTAACCCAAACCTTTTTATATACGCCATCGTTAAAGTGTGCGCATACGGAATTCTCATCGCTCCAACATCTAAATATAATCCGGTATCTTCCATTCTAACTGTCTCTATGCGCCCACCTACGCGATTATTTGCTTCAAAGATCTTCACTTCATGTCCTGCATCCTTTAATAAAGATGCTGAAACTAATCCAGCCATACCAGCCCCTACTACAATAATTTGTTTTGGACGTGCCGTCTTCTTCAATCCCTTATTTATAACTTGTAACATTTCATCCATCGCAGTGTTATACATTATATCTTTCTGCACAATTCCACCCCTCATTTCACCAAATGGGCATTAGTGGTTTAGTGCATTTTATTCATAAATCTCCACAAACATAACACCGTAGCAATTGAAATATTCACTAAAAGTACATAAGGAATAACTCTCACCTTTCTTCATACTTCGTATAATATAGCAACTGCAAAGAAGGAGTGGTTAAAAATGAAACATACTTACGACTACCATGCTACAAAAAAGCATTTAGAATTAAAGAAACAAAACTTATGTAAAAAACTTAGCGATATGAAACTATCTGCAAAAGAACGTGAACAGATTAGACGTGAAATTGACAACTATGAATATATTTTAAACCTAGTCGAAATGAATCATTATGAGCGAGGGTTCTCTCGTTAAAAGTGAATATAGAATGTATCCACTTTTCATTTTGAGCATTTCATTACGCATTTTTCGTAAGTAAATATATAATAGGATGTACATTAAGAATGAGAGGTATATTCTATGATCAAATTAAGTGTGTTAGATCAATCACCTATTTCAGATGGTAGCACAGCAATTGAAGCTTTTTCACATACAGTTACGCTTGCACAAGAAGTTGAAAAACTCGGGTTTACACGTTTTTGGGTATCCGAACACCATAATTCCATAAGCCTCGCTGGTTCAAGTCCAGAAATACTTATTTCTCATCTCGCAGCGAAAACGGAGCAGATTAGAGTTGGTTCGGGTGGTGTTATGTTACCGCATTATAGCCCATATAAAGTTGCGGAGAATTTCCGCGTTTTAGAAGCTCTTTATCCAAATCGTATCGACCTCGGTGTTGGTAGAGCACCTGGTGGTATGCCCATAGCAACTCGCGCACTGCAAGAAGGAAAAATGGTCTCACTTGATCAATATCCAGAGCAAATTGCAGATGTTGCCATGTACTTACATGATCAAGTACCAGAAAACCATCATTATGCAAATTTAAAGGCTACTCCAGTTATTCCAACATCTCCTGAAATGTGGATGCTCGGTTCTAGCGGAGAAAGTGCTAAAATTGCCGCAAACAATGGAGCCTCTTTTGCATTTGCACAATTTATTAATGGCTTCGGAGGTCCGGAAGTTATGAGGGCTTATCAAGAACAATTCCAACCTTCCTATTTAGGAGATAAACCAAAATCAATTGTCGCTATTTTTGTTATATGCGGAGAAACAAATGAGGAAGCGGAAAGAATTGCTTCTAGTTTAGATTTATCAATCTTATTACTAGAGCAAGGAAAACGAACGACTGGTACACCTTCTATCGAGACTGCTCAAAATTATTCATACAGTGCTTATGATTTATTCCGTATTAAAGAGAATCGCCAACGTATAATTGTGGGTGATCCATCTTCTGTGAAAAAACAAATCGTAAACTTAAGTAAAGCGTACAATACTGATGAATTTATGATTGTCACGATTACTCATCAATTTGAACATAAATTACAATCTTATCGCTTACTAGCAAATGCTTTTAATTTATAATAGTAAAAGGGAGATACATCACCTACGGTGCATCTCCCTTTCTTACTACTTATTGTTATCGCTTTCTATATACTCAATAGCTTCTCTTAATAATTCATCAAAATGATTAGGATAATCATGATTTAAGTTAGGTACAACTTTATACTTATGCTCTATGTTGTTATCCCTTAATAATTGTACAAATTGCTGTGTACATTCGAAACAATCTTCATCTTGATCACCGCATACTATATATCCCTTTATATGTTTATCTTGCAATACTCCCAACAACTCATTCCATTCTGCAATCTCTGGAAGCCACGGCGCCATAAAAATAAAACCATCCACAGCTATACCTTTTTGTAAAATCGTATATAAAGCTACTCTTGCACCAGCAGAAAACCCACCAATTATTACATTTTCTACTGTATGATTTTCTATAAACTTATCATAATGCCCTTCTAATTCTTCTTTCCCTCTATGTATATCATCCCAAACAAACCCATCTGAAAACTGAATTTGCGAAGACTGTGGTAAAGCTAACGTATAATCTTGTGTCAAAACAGATTTCCAATATGGTTCTATTATTCCTATATTTTCTTGATCACCGTGCATTGCAATGAATAGATTCTCCTTTTTCTTGCTGTCTACATATTTCACGTCTGCTCGTTCCGTTTGCTTTGCTAATTCTTCTCTTTCTTTACATAATTGAACCATTGTATGGAATTCTTCAAATTTATGTAGTGGTTTTAAATCATCGTCGGAAAGTAAATACTCATTTTCATACCAAAACCCATTGTCTATAATGGCCTCTCTCATTAAATGTAATGCTTCTTTTTCCAGTCCTGCTGCACTTGCGAGCGCATACTTAAAATTATATATTTGTGCCTCATTACCTACTACATCTGTAGCATGTTCCATTATATAAGTGTATGCTTCAAAACTTCCTTCATTTGTATAACAACGTAACGTTTCATTTAATAATTGAATATAAGTAATACTATTTTTCATATAAAAATTCCTCCGTAACCTTTTATAATAATTGTTTCCTGCTCTTCCTATCATTCTAGGGTCACGGTATAAGTAATTAAATTCTACAATTCAACTTAATAATACCTGATTTTCAGAATGATATTTAATATTTAATGTATGCATAAGCATAATACACCACTCCTTCCTATCCACTAATTGTAGTATATAGTTAAATAGACTGAAAAATCAATATTTTAATTAACAAAAAAAGACAACAATAATAGTATTGTTGTTCTCATCACGTCTACCCACTATTCTTTTTTTTCTTATCTGGCTTACTTGAAACTAAATAATGTTTTTCTGAAATATATAAGTCTCTTTTTAATATACGGTTTAAATAAGGTCCTAGTTTAACTCCGCATATGAGGCGATCTTCGCTATCTTCAACAATTGGGAACATTTCTTTTTCTGTTACGTATTGATCTACCGCCTTTTGTACGATATCAATTTCTTTAACTAGGTTTAAGTTTTCTTCTGTATGTTCAAATACCTCAAGCGTTTCCTTCGTAATAAGAAAAACATTTGTTGGAAATACGGGTAAATACGGCTTTAACAAATCATAGTTTACTGTATAATCATCATTTACTAATACTGTATAAACGATATTAGCATTCGTTTCTAGAAATTTAGCCATCGCTTGTTCTAGTTCATCTTTCGTAATTTCCCGCTCTTCTTTTCCAGTTCTAAAAAAACGAAACATTGCATCGCCTCCTTTTTACTATATTATAGCATAAAAGAAAACTGAAAAATTACAAAAGAAAAAACCATTAAAAGAATTTTCCAATGGTTTTTTCTTTATATATTTATCTTTATTTTAAGAACGCACTTAACATCCACACATGTTGTTCTAATGTCGTATGAATTGCTAATAGCATATCAGCTGATGTTTCATCACCTACTTCACCAGCAACTTCCATACCTTCTTTTAATTCTTGAATAAGTGCAGAGTAATCATTCACTAATGTTTGCACCATTTCTTCTGCTGATTCTTTGCTTGTCCCTTCGCTGACACTAGATATAGCAAGATATTCTTTCATTGTCGCTAAAGGTTTACCTTCTAACGCTAAAATACGTTCTGCTAACTCATCAATATACGTTCCGGCTTCATTATAAAACTCTTCAAATTTCTCATGTAATGTAAAGAAGTGTGGTCCTGTCACATACCAGTGATAATTATGTAGTTTCACATATAACACATTCCAGTTCGCTACCTGCTTGTTTAATACTTCAACAACATTTGTTTTCGTACTCATACAATCCACTCCTCTTATCTTTTAATAACCCTATTACATTTTACCATACTTTTCCTATCCTTTCGAACGAACGGCTCATATGTAACAAAGTTTTAACACCTATAATACTTCCCTAATGTCATTTCATTCATGTACTTTTTCAACTACTTCATATGTCTAATTAACCTAGCTCGTACATATGCATAATAGTAAGTCAAGCTCATCATAGTAGAAAGAGGGGTTATATGGACAATCAACAATGGCAAGTAGCAAAGAAAGTTGCTGCTACTTATATCGGAACTGTCGTTGGAGCTGGATTTGCTACTGGACGAGAGATTGTTGAGTTTTTTACAGTGAACGGATTATACGGAACAATTGGTATATGTATAAGTGGATTTTTTTTCATTTGGCTCGGTACGAAGATGATGTTACTCTCATCACAAATCGGTGCATTTTCAGCCCAAGAATTTAACAAATATTTATTTGGGGATGTATTCGGAAATGTTGTAAATACATTATTACTACTTGTATTATTTGGGGTAACGAGTGTTATGCTATCAGGAGCTGGAGCCGTATTTGAAGAACAGCTTCGTTTACCAAGACAACTTGGTATTTTCATTACAGTGATCGCCTGTCTCATCATAGGTAGCCGCGGATTACAAGGAGTTTTTGAAGTAAATACACTTGTCGTACCTATTATGATGATTTTTATTATCGGACTTGCTATTACAACCTTTTTTCACAGTACAACTCCTATTAGTAACACTATTCCCGCAGAAAGCTGGAATATGAAGTGGATTACTAGTCCTATTACATATGTCGCCTTAAACCTTTCTCTCGCCCAAAGCGTTCTCGTCCCATTAGCCAGTGAAGTAAAAGATCGAAAGGCCATTTTATGGGGCGGTATTTTAGGTGGTGCAGGACTTTCTTTAATTTTATTATGCAGCCATTTAGCTATCTTATCAGTCGACCAATTTTATCAATATAACATCCCGATGGCTGAAGTCATAAGAAAATTCAATGCAACTTTTCACTTTTTCTTTGTTCTTATCATTTTTGGTGAAGTGTTCACAACTTTAGTTGGCAATGTGTTCGGAATGACAAAACAAATGCAATCTATCACTGGATGGAAAAATAACAATATTATTATTTTCATTTTACTAATTAGTTATTGCTTTAGTTACATCGGTTACAGTGAATTACTCCATATTCTATATCCTATAATCGGATGGGTAAGCATCATCTTACTTCCGATCATTGCTTTTAAACAACTTCAAAAAACATAAAAAAGCAGCCATGTTATTGGATGCTTTTTTATGTTCATTCACAATCATCACACACTTCCCAATACGGCCCCATTTCCAAAGCTAAATGTGGCTTTAATTGCAAGCGAATCATTCGGCTAGGCATACGCTCTAAAACGAATTGAATGCCTTCTTCATCTTCGTCTAATTCAACTTTTGAAATCGCAATTCTTTGCATAGTAGAAATAGGAATTCCATCTTTATATAAAGTGATTTTCACCTCATCATATTCATTAAAATACAATTCAACGCTCATTTCATTTTTCAACATTTCATCAACAATTTCATATTTATCATTTTGTTCCTGGATTATATATTTCCAGCCGCCTCTAGCTTCTTCCTTTGGAGCTGCTTGAAATAATGTCATCAAATCCTCGTATAGCATAAGATAACCCCTCTCTTACTAAAAAACGATGAGTATTTTATATACCCTTTATCTCTATCACTATCCATATGTATTGTACCATATATCAACGTTCTTACCGTATTCATTTGCTTCGTCAACCAACACAAAACACCTAATTCTATCCTCATCATTATGTATATTACCCATATTCTCCTAAAGGTTTCAAATATCGTTAACCTTTAGTATGTGAAAAATTCTGCTCCCCCATTTTTTATTAGCTTATAGATCCATCTTTTCCTTGATAGTAAGAACGCCACAAATAAAAAAGAAAAAAAGAAGAGTGATTTATATCACTCTTCTTAAAAGAATTTCCCTGTAGCAGCTAATGCTAATACTATTATTAAGATTGTAAATAATAACGATACAATGAAACTAAAAATAGGTAATGCTTTTTTTTCATTCCTCTTAAATAGTAACTTTAAACTAAGAAGAATGTTTACTGGTACAAGTATAAAATAAAAGTATTTAACAATTTGCACCGAGCTATTCGAAAGTGTTTGTAAAATAAACACTTCAATTAGAAAAACAATAAAAAATGAAATACTTAACCAAAATGAGACATAACTAAGCCAAGAATGTCTTTTTGTCCCCCAATACACTCCCATAACAATCTCCTTTATTTGTATTCTATATGATTATAATTATACACAAAGTTAACAAATACCTCTATTTTTCGACAAACATTACACAAAATATACCTTTAAATATCATAGAGATACTCTCCATCTCCATTTGATTTTAC
This sequence comes from Bacillus sp. NPDC094064, assembly GCF_050279585.1. NCBI lineage: Bacteria > Bacillati > Bacillota > Bacilli > Caryophanales > Bacillaceae > Bacillus > Bacillus sp. NPDC094064. Next base: position 135,487 of record NZ_JBNNUI010000006.1, on the reverse strand, counting down.
ATAATAAAACAGACTGTCTCCCGAAATAGCATACTGCTATTTCGGGAGACAGTCTGTTCTCTGTTAAACTTTAAATCTTTCAATTAATACTTGCAACTCTTCAGCCATTTGAGAAAGCGTACCAGCCGCAGAACCAATTTCCTCCATTGAAGCTAGTTGCTCTTCTGCTGACGCTGCAACGTTTTGTGTACTTGTTGCATTATTCTGTGCTGTCATTGCAATTTGGCTTACAGAAATAGATACTTCATTCGCACCTTTTGACATTCCATTTGCCGTTTCAACCATCGTCTTAATTTGATCGGCTATTTCATTTGTAGATTTTAAAATTTCTGCAAAATTTTTCTTCGTTTCATTTGCGATAACTAGTCCGGAATGAACTTCTTCATTTACATGATTCATAGATTTTACTGTCTTACTCATATCATCTTGTATTTCACCTATTAATTTACCAATTTCACTGGAAGATACGCTAGATTGCTCTGCCAATTTACGTACTTCATCTGCAACAATTGCAAATCCTCTTCCGTGTTCACCAGCTCTCGCAGCTTCAATTGCAGCATTTAAAGCTAGTAAATTTGTTTGATCTGCAATATTTTGGATCACTTCTAATATATCACCAATTTGCTTTGATTTATTATTTAACAACTGTATAACTGCATCTGATTGCGAAACAGATTCTACAATAGACTGCATTTGATTTACTGTTTTCCCTACTAACTTTCCACCATCTTCTGCTTTTTCACGAGTATGAGTAGAAGCCGTATTAATAGATGAGGAACTATTTGCTATATGCTGAATACCTTCTGTTACACTAAACAATAACATAGCACCATTCTCCACGCTTGATGTTTGCGTTGTTGCCCCACTTGAGATTTCATCCATTGCCATTGTAATTTGCTCCGTTGCCTCACTCGCTTGTCTTACGCTTGCAGTTAACTCTTCTGATGCCGCTGCAACATGCCCAGCTGAATCATTAATTCTTCCAATTAACGTTCGTAACGAATTTGTCATCTCATTAAAACCTTTTGCAAGTTGACCAATTTCATCATTAGAGTGAATCTCAATTGTTTGCGTTAAATCTCCCTCACTTATCTCTTTAGACGTGACAACTAATCTCTTTAAAGGTTTTGTAATAGAAAGTGTCACGAAATAAATAAGTGCTCCTCCGACAACTAGTGAAATACTCATAACAATTAACATATTATAAAATACAGGTTGAGCAGCTTCAATTACTTCATTAGAGTACATCGTTCCAGCAATTTTCCAACCCGTTTTTACGTTTGTAGCAAATACCATTTTCTTTTCACTATTGTCATATGTGTATGAAAAAGTACCGTGATTATCTTCATAAATTTTCTTCGCCCAAGAATCAGCTGCTCTCTCCCCCGATTTTTCTTGGGGATGTGCAATTATTTTTTGTTTTCCGTCTAAAATGAACGCATATCCTTTTTTACCAATATTGATTAACTTTGTTGTTTTCAATAAATTATCTAAGCTTAAATCTACCCCAACAACGCCACTTTTATCTTCTGTTTGTTTTGCAATCGTTACGACAAAATGTCCATTTCCTTGCGCCTTATACGGTTCAGTAATTACAATACCACCTTGTTTTGCAACTGCATCTTTATACCAAGAACGCTCTGTTGGGTCATAATCTGCTGCCATTTGTATATTTGGTTCTTGTACAAACTTTTTATCATTCCCAGCAACATATACTTGTTCAACATCTTTATTTAAATTGGTATATTGTGATAACGTTTCCCTTAGCTCATCTTGATTATCTCCTTGATACATATTACCTTGAATTATCCGTGCAAAACTATTCACATCATTAAATTTCGCTTCAATCATTTGATTAATCAAATTATCTAATATCTTTATATTATCTTGAGCACTGCTCATTATTTGTGTTTCAAAATTCTTTTTAGCCGTTTGATAAGACATGCCTCCAATAATAGAAACAGCCGCAATTAAAATAACAAAAAATGAAATCAATAGCTTTTTGGCTACTTTCATATTACGAAACCAATTTAATAGTTTCCCCATTCCGTACCTCCTACTTGTAAAATTCAATTGATTAAATTGTTAATTCATCCCAATCTCTAGTTACTATTTTTATATCCTATTACGATGAACACTTTGTAAAGTTTAAACAATTAATTTCTCTTTGTCCATATATACGAATAATATTATTATAAAATTTACAAATACAAAAAAAACCAAAGGAACAATCCTTTGGTTTTTCACATTTTTTTATACTGTTTAGAAAGTTTTTTCCACTTATCACGCTCTGCCCTTGCAAGAATCGCATCTTGTTTTCTTATAAAATACGCCAATTCTCTTTGCAACTTTTTATAACTTTGCAAACGCTCTATCGTAATAAGTCCGTTATTTATTGCATGATGTACCGCACATCCTGGTTCATTCTCATGTTTACAATCCCGGAAACGGCATGTTGTTGCTAGTTCTTCAATATCAGAAAATGTTGTTTGAATTGCATCGCTTCCTTCCCAAAGCTGTAACTCCCTCATACCAGGAGTATCAATTACGAGAGCACCACTTGGCAATTGAAATAACTCTCTATGAGTTGTCGTATGTCTTCCTTTACTATCTTCTTCACGAATATCTCCCGTTTTTGCTACTTCAAGTCCTATAAGTGCATTTAACAAAGTGGACTTTCCAACCCCAGATGATCCGACTAAAGCAATTGTTTTTCCTGAAGCAACAAATTGTCGCAACGACTGAATACCTATATGTTCTAAACTATCAACAACGAAGATCGGAACACCAATTGCAACAGCTTCCGTTTCTACAATTTTCTGTTCCACATCATTACATAAACCACTCTTCGTTAAAACAATAACAGGCATTGCACCACTTTCATATGCTAATAATAAATAACGTTCCATCCTTCTTACGTTAAAATCATGGTTAAGTGCATTTACTAAAAATAGATAGTCTACATTTGCTGCTATAATCTGTTCTTCCGTTCGGTTACCAGCTTCTTGTCTTGAGAAAGAGCTTCTTCGCGGAAAAATACGATGAATAATCGCTTTCTTTTCATTCTCTATTTTCTTTATATATACCCAATCACCAACTGCTGGATAATCTCCCTTCGTTAACGCTTCATGACGAAACTTTCCAGACAGTTCTGCCATATATTCACCATCGTTACAAATCATGCGATATATATGCTTGTGTTCAAGTAAAATACGACCTACTTCAAAGTTCTCTACAGCTTGTTCTTCAAAAAAAGAATCCCAGCCGAACGATTCTAAAATATTTTGATTCAAATTGACATCCTCCCTAGTTTAAGCAGAGTGGAAGGATAGTGCGCTCATTTATATCGTATCTCCCTTTCCATCCACCTCTGTATTTTGTTTATGATTCATATAAGTCAAATTCACCATAATACATCACCCCGATCTTATTTTAATTACTCTCATTATATGGAATATCTCATTAAAAAGCTACTTTATTTAATGTAATTTTCAAACAATTTACCAACATTCTAATTTGTCCACGATGACTAATCTCATCTTCTAGTACATAAAACCAAATATAGTGTTGGTTAATAGTAAAAGCGCTTCATATAATATAACTAAAATGTATCGGAATCTTCCGTTATAATTAAATTGAATGCGTAATATACCCAAACAAACTTTCTCAATATGGTTATATGAAATATGAAAAGGAATCAATATGTAAAAATCGAATCTTATTCACTAAAAGGAGTGGATTCGATGGAAATGTATCAATGGCTAACTGCTGTTCTCGTTGGTGGCATTACCGGCTTCGTTTCCCATCTAATCAATAACCAAGGTAAGTTATTGCTTCCACGCCGTTTGAAAACTTTTTTTCATTTTGGTTTTTTAACTGATATTTTTACCGGCTGCCTAGCTGCACTTCTCGGACTCGTTTTATTCGATGCCACCTTAATAAAAGAAATAATCAAGGTGTCCATTGTGACTGCTATTTCTGGCCAAACGTTCTTACTTCACCAGGCTCTTGGTGGTGAGCAGGCTAAAAATACGCAAATTGGAAAAGCTGATGAGAAGATTCAAGAAATTGACAAATTATTGCGACGTTAGTATATACTTTCTTTTTAAATTATTGTTATAATGAAAAATAAATATTTTCTATTGCGTCGTTTGTCAGAAGAAAGGGTGTTTCGTATGACAAAAAAGAAAATAGAAGATTTCTTAACAAACTCCGAAAAAGAGGAACTGCTAGAAAACTATAAATGTTTACGAGAAGCCCGCACAAAAAGCGAAGCGAACTATTTCGGCGAATCAGTAAACCACCTATTAAATAAAGCAAAACAACGAATTATTAAAGAAGCAGGCATACATGATGAAAATGCAGCAACTGTACAATCAAAGAGAAAAGCACTGTTTTAGTTAATGTAACTAAAACAGTGCTTTTTATTTACCAGAATTTTCACCATAATCATTTTTCACATTAGTTTCACATCTATTTCACAAATACTTATATTTCAATATGGTAAACTAAGTACATCCTTTTCCAAGGAACGATATGCCGATATATAAATCCCTATCTCTATAGGGATTTTTTATTTGTTCGAAATTCCCGTTTTAACTCTCCTCCAAGTGAACGGACCATTTTTTCTAATCGCTACGCTCGTAAAATACGTCAATTAATATTTTTTATACTATATGCTATTTATAGAGTATAAAAAAGGGAGTTTAGCATCTCCCCCTCTTTCTGACTATACTTCTAATATCGATTCAATCTGTTTCATGTCCTGTTCATTCAATGAAACATCCATCGCTCTTACACTTTCTCTTATTTGCTCTGCCCGCTTTCCTCCAGGAATAACAGTATCAATTCCTTGTTTGTTTAATACCCACGCTAAAGCTAAATGCGATACTTCGATATTCTTTTCTTCAGCTAACCCTTTTAACTCTTCCACTTTCTTAAAGTTATTCTTATATGTATTTTCTTCAAATAGATTTACACTTTTGCGCCAATCACCTTCATTTAATTTAAAATCTTCTGTATATTTACCACCTAGTATTCCAAAGGCAAGAGGTCCATACGGAATAAATGAAATACCAGCTTCTATACAATACGGCAATAGTTCTTCCCCAGCAGTACGATCTAACATGTTGTAAGGCGATTGTACTACATCTATATAACCATGTTGATTCGCTTCTTTTAATTGTTCTATGTTTACGTTTGATATTCCAATTGAACGAATTTTACCTTCTTCTTTTAGACGAGTAAGCTCACCGATTGAATCTATGTAACTTGTTTCAGAATTTGTAAAGTGTAAATAATATAAATCAATATAGTCAGTCTGTAATCTTCTTAAACTATTTTCCACAGCATTTCTTAAATAGCTTGGTTCATTATTAATATACGTTTCTCCATTTAATAACGGCTGAATTCCACCTTTTGTAGCAAGTACAAAATCGTGGCGTTTTCCCTTCAATACCTCACCTACTAATTCTTCTGATCTACCAAAACCGTATGAATCCGCTGTATCAAAAAATGTTATTCCTTGCTGAATAGCTTCTTTTATTAATCGTTTTCCTTCTTCCTCATTCACATCAGCATATAAATTATGTCCCCCTACAGCATTCGTTCCTAACCCCAACTTAGAAATATTTAGTCCTGCCTTTTGCAATTTTGTATACTTCATTTATTCTCCCCCTATATTTCTATTGTTCGAATATAATCGAACAATAGAAATATACCATTTTATATGTTATAGTGCAAATAACTTAACTTATACAAGCAGGTGAAAAAATGCGTACACTCTATCATCCAAATCGAGAAGAAATTCAATTCTCTTCTGTCTTATATGCACTTAGTGATCAAATTCGTTTACAAATTGTAAATATGTTATTAGAGAAAAATGAACAATCTTGTGGTTCGTTAAACATTCCAATTGCGAAATCAACTTTATCTCACCATTTTAAAGTTTTACGTGAGTCAGGTGTTATGTATACACGTCTTGAAGGAACACAACGTTTTATTTCAATTCGCGAAGAAGATTTAAATACTAGATTCCCTGGTTTGTTACAAGTTGTATTACATGCGACAGAGCCATACTAAAAAACTTCCCATATTCATATGAGAAGTTTTTTAGTATGGCTATTCTTTTAATAAATCTATTAATCCGTTCCCTTCAGATGTACGCTCATACCCTAAAGGTACAGTTCTTTTTATTAGTTGTGCATATATTTCTGGCTCTGATAACTTTCTACCATATTCTCTCTCGCACTGCTTAATAAGAAGTGCTAATGCTCCAGCAATATGTGGTGTCGCCATTGAAGTTCCACTTAATACAGCATATTTCCCCTCTGGATACGTAGATAATATTTCATCACCTGGCGCTACTAAATCAATTTCTTGATTTGAATTACTAAAACAAGCAATTTTCCGCTCTAAATTGACTGCACCAACTTCAATTACCTCAGAGTAAGCACCTGGGAAGTCAAGTTCCTCTGTGTCATCATCACAATCCCCATTATTTCCAGCAGCACATACAACGAGAACATCTTGCCTTACCGCATTTTGAATTGCTTCATGTAATTCCGGAACGTCTTGCGGACCACCAAGTGACATTGAAATGATTCTCACTCTCTCTTTATTCGGCCCTCTCCAATTTACAGCATACTGAATAGCCTCAATAATTTGCTCATAACTTCCAGAACCATCTCCCGCTAAAACTTTTAATACTAACATTTTAGCATGTGGTGCCACACCTAACACACCGACACCATTTTCAGTCGCTGCAATCGTTCCAGCTACATGAGTACCGTGTCCGTTATTATCAAGATAAATATTTGGATTACCTTCATAATCTTTCGTGAAATTCTTTCCACCAATAATACGATCTTTTAAATCTATATGGTTGATATCACACCCTGTATCTAAAACGGCAACGACAATATCTTTTCCTTTCGCACTCTTCTCCCATACTTGTGGAGCGTGAATTAGTTGTACACCTGGTGGAATTTCATTTACTTGTTCAACCACCTTGTTTACGGTAAAAGGAATCAACTGTATACCTTTTTGTTTATTCGCTGTACTATTGTTCATCGTAATCCCTCCTGAAAATGTATTATTTTCATTTCAGACCACTTTTGAATACGTTTAAACGTAACATTCGTTTTATCCGTTCTCTTCTCCTTTATTTCAAATATTTCTCAATATTACTTACTAACTTTTTACTACTTTTTATTTCTCTTGTGATTCAACTACTAGCAAAAATAAAAGGACCAATTTATGGTCCTTTCATAGTCTTTTAAAAGAATACAATTTGATCTTTTAAAATAATATAATTGAAGACTAAACCTCACTCTTGTTTAAAAATTTCTCTATCTCTTTTATTACATGTTTCGCTCCATCTATACTAACAGTAATGTTTCCATTTGCTAATGAAATGTTCTGGTCTGAAACATCACCTGTTATTTGACAAGCATTGTAAGGTTGATATTTTTGTAAAATGACTTTGTCTTCTTCTACGAAAATTTCAAGTGGTGATTTGATTTGTATCCCTAATACATCTCGTAATTCTTTAGGAATAACAATTCTTCCTAGTTCGTCTACTTTTCGAATAACTCCTGTTGCTTTCATATTACTCCCCCCTTACTCTCTATTAATTTTCCCACCTCGCTATTTCCATTTTATCACCATTTGGTAATGCTTGTCTCTTTTTATAAATTTTTGTACTCAAGTCAAAAAAACACAGTTATCGCATACGTAATCTCTCTTTCAATTGTTTTAAATAACGAGATCTTATAAGTAAGAAGTATGCAACTTGGATCCCTATGAAAATACTTAATACAATCGCATTTTCTTTAAACAGTGAGTACTCAAACATATGCCCTAGCGCAGTTAACGCCACTGCTCCATGTAATGTTGCAACGCCGATTGGTACGAAGAATAAAAGTGCTAAACGGATTGTGACTACTTTCGATAATTCCCCGCCCGTTAACCCCACTTTTCGAATCATTTCGAACAAGCGAGTATCGTCCTCTAAATCGGAGAATAAACGAAAATAAAGAAAGCTTCCTGCACAAATGAAAAATACAATTCCGATAAAGAAACCTACAAATAAAATAGGTCCTGCAATTTGTAAACTTTGGTTTTGTTCGTACTCTTCTGCACTAAACATTATATGTTCTTCATAAGGCTTCATCTGATTAGTGAGTTCTTTACCAACCTCAATTTCATCTTTCGTTCCTTCTGTTTTGTATACATAATCTCTTGCCTCTTTAAATTCATCTTGTAATGCATCATACTGTTTGTTAGAGATTACATAAACGTTTCCTCTCAGTATTTTACTTAATGAAGAAGTATTAACTTTTTTCACTTTTAAAGATTCATTCATATTTGGTAATGTAATTTCATTTCTTTCTTTCATCGGAGGTCCTGGTATATCGACTGACAAAAATAAAGCTTCTTTATTTGATACCGTATTAATGGTTTCTCCTGTTAACTTTGCATATTCCTTATAGTCTGATTCCTTTATAAAGGTGGCGCTTCTTAACGACTGCTCCTCCGTTTTTTTCGTTGAAATATTCGTTTTTGAAGCTGCTATATTATATTTCTTTAATCCTTCGTCAATCATTTGTATATGCTGTGATTCATTACTATTTCCTTGCTTAGAATGATAGTGAAACGCAATCGGTCTCTCCATAATTTCTTTCGTCATTGAAGCAAAGCCAACTAATGTACCTATTGCTGAAAATGCTACAGTTGAAATAATCGTCACAATAAAGAACATTCTTGCATTATCTCTCATCCGGTACGCTAAATCTGATAAAGTAATAATATTTGTCTGTGTCCAGTAGAAACGTTTACTTTTTTTACATAGTCGAATAATAAATACGCTCAACTGCTTGTACAGTAAATATGTGCCAATGATGACTACCGTTGTAACTGGAATCATCATAAAAAATACCATCGCACCGTGTGACATAAGCGCTCCTGTATATCCCGCACTAAGCAGTATGACTGCTAATATAGAAGAAATAATGGATGCTTTCGGTTCCGGCTTCGCTTCTGCTGACCCTCTAAACAATTTCATAATTTTATTCTTCCGAATCATTCCTGCACTAAACAATGAAATGATCATAAATAATACGAAAAACATAATACTCGTTACAACAATGGCTTTCATTGGTATGTAATAGGCTAAGGAAATATCTAGCTTTAATATCATCGGGGCTACAAATATTAATATTCCGGAAAATAACATTCCTGCAAAAATCCCAAAAATAATTGCCCCTATCCCAATCATAATATTTTCAAAAAAGATAAGACGCTTTAATTGATATTTCGTCATACCTAACATCATTAATATTCCTAGTTCACGCTTTCTCGTTTTTAAAAACATTCCCATTGAATATAAAATAAAGAAGAATGTAAATAAGTAAATAATAGACTGTGCAAAAGACATACTTACGAAGACGTACTGACCCAATTCTCCTGCACTTAATGCGGGATGAAACGCAAAAAATGAATACACAAAAAAGGCCATAATAGCAAATGCGCTACTCAAAAAATAGGCTGAATATGTCCGTCTATTTCGCGTTACATTCCGGTATGCTAGTTCTCTAATGTTCATATTACTTCTCCGCCCTTCTACTAACTATGTTCTTATATTAGTAAAGTACGGAAATACCTTCCATCGATTCAAATGACAAAAACCTTACAGTTTTGAAAGGTTTAAAAAATTGCTTATACGTTGCACTTTCATTATAATGACTACATTCATATTCATACACGCATCCTATTGTATATTCATTAGTTTTGCGAAATAATAAAGGATAGAAGTATGTACCAATATATACATAAAAATTTTAACAGCTTTAATATGAATAGGAGGAAAATATAATGACATTACAAGAACAGATTATGAAAGCATTACATGTTCAGCCTGTAATTGATGCGAAAGTAGAAATTCGTAAACGCGTCGATTTCTTAAAAGATTATGTAAAAAAAACAGGTGCAAAAGGATTTGTACTTGGAATTAGTGGCGGACAAGACTCTACATTAGCAGGACGCTTAGCACAGCTTGCAGTTGAAGAAATTCGTAACGAAGGTGGTAACGCAACATTTATCGCTGTACGTCTTCCTTACAAAGTGCAAAAAGATGAAGATGATGCGCAATTAGCATTACAATTTATTCAAGCTGATCAATCAACTGCCTTTGATATTGCTTCAACAGTTGATGCCTTTTCAAATCAATACGAAAACTTATTAGGTGAATCGTTAACTGATTTCAATAAAGGTAATGTGAAAGCGCGTATTCGCATGGTTACACAGTATGCAATCGGTGGACAAAACGGCCTTCTTGTTATCGGAACAGATCATGCTGCAGAAGCTGTAACAGGATTCTTTACAAAATTCGGGGATGGTGGTGCAGATTTATTACCATTAACAGGATTAACGAAGCGCCAAGGACGTGCTTTACTACAAGAATTAGGTGCAGACGAGCGACTTTATTTAAAAATGCCAACAGCTGATTTATTAGATGAAAAACCAGGTCAAGCTGATGAAACAGAGTTAGGTATTACATATGATCAATTAGATGACTATCTAGAAGGTAAAGTAGTTCCAGCTGACGTTGCTGAAAAAATCGAAAAACGTTACACAGTGAGCGAACATAAAAGACAAGTACCAGCGTCAATGTTTGATGATTGGTGGAAATAAAACATAAAAAAGAAGCTAATCTCATTTAGCTTCTTTTTATGTTTTAACGATATACCCCGATTCTTTTCTCCAGTAAATCTTGTAAGCAATCTTCATGTTGTTTATTGAACAATGGGGGCATTTCGTCCAACGGGAAAAACTTCAAATCCAACGTTTCATCACCGTCTATTTTTTTCTCTCCTCCGGCAATTGAGCATGTAAAGACTATCACAATTGACTGGGCTTTGTCTCCATTTGGATATGTTTGAAAATATTTTGTATATACTCCAACAAGCTCATTTATTTCTACATCATAACCTGTTTCTTCTTTTATTTCTCGAATCGCCGTTTCTGCGGCAGATTCTCCGATTTCCATTGCACCACCAGGAAACCCCCAAGCGTTAAAGTCACCTCTTTTTTGCAGTAATACTTCTCCCTCTTTATTAAATACACAACCACCCGCAAAGTTTAAAAAAACATAATCATGCCCTACTTTTTCACGTAATTCTTTTATATAATTAGCCATCCTCTTCCCCATTTCATACATCTTTTATCGCTACTTCTTATCTTTTTCAAGCAATTCAATAATTCGATCTAGCTTCTGGTTCATATTCATCACATGCTGTTTCTTTGCGGCGTTGTTTTGCAATAATCTTTTTATAAACAAAGTAAATGATAGGAAAAACAAAACGATAATTCCAATTACTAAACAAGTATATATCAATGTAAATATATTATTCTCGAACAAATTCATTTAGATTCCACATCCTTCCACTTTTATTTTATCACATAATTCTGTTTTTTGAAGTAATGCATAATAAAAGAGCATCTTTTACAGATGCTCTTTTTCATTCCTTAATACGTAAATGTAATTGTCGCTAATGAATAACCTGTCATTGCACTATAAGGCGCCACTTGATAAGATACACGCTTGGCACCTTTTGGCCAATTTATCTCATTTAACACTTTCTTTATATCTTGCATTGTTCCATCCATAGACTGCTTATATCGTACTTCTACCTTTTCTGGCTTAGAAGCGAATTGTTGCTGTAATTTTTTCTTAAATTCACTGTAATTTTCTGCCCCATATTGTGCAGACAAATATTTTAAATTTGTTTCTTTTAACATTTGTTCATATGCAGCAGTCTTTGAACTACCCGTATTTATTTTGTTTGTTAATTCACTAAAGTAACTTGTAGTTGCTGCTGGATATTTACTACGATCCCATTCATGATCTTTACTTAATTGCTCATCAGACATATTAAAATATGAATATGTTACGTGCCCAGCTTTATCAGGTACTGGATCATCGAATGTCGTATCAAGGTGGTACCACTTGTTTTCAATGTTCACTAAATTCCAGGCGTGAGCTTGTCCATTTCCTGTACCTGTTACAATATGATTTTGAATACCCGCTTCTTTTAGTAACTCATATGTTAATAAAGCATATCCTTGGCAAACGGCAGAACGATTCGCTAACGCTTCATATGCTGTATATGCTTGATAAGACGTGTCATACGATACATGTTTTACAACGTAATCATGAATAACTTTCACTTTCTCATGATCATCCATTCCCGGTTTTACAATTGATCCTATAATCGATTTCACCTGAGATTTTACATATTGCGTTTGTTCCTTCGATTCACGATATTTCACTTGCAGTGTAAACGTATAGTTTCCTGGTAGCCCTTTAATAGAGTATTTAGTAGAGGCTACATTATATTTTACATACTCATCTGCATCTACAATTTTATTAAACTCGCCATACAATTGGTCCATAATATTTCTAGCATTTTTATTTTTTGTTTTATATGTGATTTTAATATTTTCTTCTCGATTATCAATTTGTTTTTTTAATTCTTTTCTAAAATCATTTAACAACTTTGCATCTGATTGTGCAGTCGCTACAGTTGAATTCGTAGCTGCATATGATACAGATGACGCGTGTAAGCCTCCCATTACGATAGTTGAACAAAGTAGGGTAGCTGCCACATACTTACTTGTCTTTCCCATTTTGTCACTCCTTACATTCTATAACTATACGAAAAAGTATCGTATAGTTTCAGAGTATACAATACTTTTTCGTATAGGTCATATGAGATTATGCATATTTAACATTATAAAAAGGTTGTTCTTTTTACAAGAACAACCTTTTTCATTAACAAGTTTGTAATACGCAGCATGCATTTTCAAAACGTTGTTTTTTCAAATCTTCATTTCCAATACAGAAATAAAGCATTCCTAAATCTCCCCACATCATATTACAATTTTTAGTATCTGAATCAATTTGGAATAAAAGTGTCATTTGTTGTGGGTCTATCCCCATATAGTCTCCTGTTTCATGTAATACTTCTTCTTGTACAGAGAATGGCTCCCCAAACATTTGGTGATTATCGTAGTTGTCTGGAATTAACTCTTCAAGTAATTGCAAGAAACGATCTGAATCAGCCTCATCTTCAATGAAAAGCTCTGGCAATTTATACGTTAATTCAAATGAAATTGCACATTGGTTAAATTCCCCCTGAACTTCATCTACTCTTCGTAAATGCTCTACAGGGATATCATAATAAAGTACACGCCCGGCCTCGTTTGGATTTACATCTTCTTCAAAATAATTTTCAATACTAAAGAAGTATAACATTCCTGCCTTAGGAAGATTGTGCTCCATACCAACATTTTGTAAATCATTTAAATTAAATTGAGCGATAAACTGTAACGGATTTCCTTTATATGTTGGATATTCAAATGAATCCGGTAAATCCGGAACTCCCCCCATTTTCGAACTACCTATCGCAACTGTTTCCTCCTGCTTTGGCACAACTTTTACACAAGGAAATACAGTATTAATAAGTTCCTCTTTTAAATGTGTCAGTCCATATTTATCAATTAATACTTCAATTTGTTTATTCATAAATTCTCCTTATATTCACATACTTATTTGTATCATTGCACAAAAATTATACTCCATTCTTTGTAAAAACAACAAGCCTTCAAAAAACGGGCTCTTCCTCCATACGCGAACAAGTTTAAAAAAGCATAGTATACATTGTTCCTACAAACATGATAGTTCATTATTTCTTCCAGTACATTTTCCCCTCGTTCATTTTCATTTTTAATTTAAGGAGGAATTCCACATGGGTTACGGATATAGTTGCGGCGGTTACGGCGGTTACGGTTACGGCGGTAGTTGTGGTGGATGTGGTTATGGAGGTTTCGCTTTATTAATCGTTTTATTTATCCTTCTAATCATCATCGGAGCTAGCTGTTGGGGCGGCTTTGTAGGCTGCTAGTAAACTTAAAAACTATTGTAAAAAAGCACGTACAATACGTGCTTTTTTGCCATTTTCAAATCTTTTATTCGAAAGGAAGTATGATTGATGAAGATTGATGGTGTTTTTGAAGGAGGCGGTGTACGCGGAATTGCGCATGTAGGGGCAATTTGTGCGTTAGCTGAAAAAGGCTATGAATGGGAGCGTGTAGCTGGAACATCAGCTGGTTCCATTATCGCTGCGCTCCTAGCAGCAGGATATTCTTGTTCAGAGTTAAAAACGATTATAACTGATATTGATTATAATAAATTTACGAAGAGAACCTTTATTGACAGAATCCCGTTTATCGGAAAGGGGTTAAGCGCATGGACTACTCTTGGTATTTACTCTAATATCTTTATAGAAGAATGGATTGAAGAATTACTTCGAAAAAAAGGCGTTCACTTATTTACAGATTTACCTGATTTAAATAAGCTTAAAATTATCGCTTCTGATATAAGTAACGGTAAAATGGTCATCTTTCCTGATGACTTACCAAACTACGGATTTTTAAATTATCGCTTCTCTATTGCTAAAGCTGTAAGAATGAGCAGTACAATCCCCTTCTTCTTTGAACCAGTAAAATGGAGAACCCCAAAATGGAAGCAACCTTGTTATATGGTTGATGGAGGGATTTTAAGCAATTACCCAATTTGGATTTTTGACTCCCCTACCTCTCCTCGCTGGCCAACTTTTGGGTTTCATTTTGTAAAAGATGAAATTCAAGCTGATCCTGCCCACTATACCGAGCCTATCTCCATGTTCAAAGGACTATTTAAAACAATGATGCAAGCTCATGATTTACGTCATTTAGACAAGGAGTCAAAAGCAAGAACAATTACAATTCCAACAGGGTCCATTACAAGTACAAACTTTGAGTTAACAAAGGAAGAAAAAGAGTGGCTTTACAATTCTGGTTATAACGCCGCGAATAAATTTTTACAATCTTGGAACTTCAGTCAATATATTGATGAATATAGAAACGGAAATCAGGATCGAAAAACAAATCGGTATTTCCGTCAACTTGACTCATAATACTATTATTTTTCATACGCGAACACGTAACGCTTTCAAAAAAAATAAGCCTAGTAATATTATATATTACTAGGCTTATTTACTTCCTACATAATTATTATACGTTGCTTAAGGATATGTTAGCCCTTCAGCTTCCTCCGCAGTAATAACGGTGTATCGATTTCCCGTTCGTAATCCTAACAATTCTGCTTTTTCAATTGCTTCCTGCTTCGTATCCGCATAAGCAGCTAAATATTTATCTCCATTAATAATTTGGCAAATTACATATTGTTTCATTATTTTCTCCTCTTACTTTTTCATTAGTTGTGCAAGCTTCTTTATACCTACTTCAATTTCTTCTAACGTTGCGTATGAATATGATAGACGCAAAAATTGGTTTGCACTTCTATCATACAAAGTACCCGGATTTAATAAAATCTTTTCTTTCAAAGCTTTGTCAAATAAACTACGATTTGAAATCGGAACACTCATATGTAACCAAATATAAAAACCACCTGCCGGTTCATACCATGTCGCTATTTCACTACAATACTTCTTTAACATACTCACCATAAAGTCCCTACGTTTTTTAAGCTCACCTCTTACAAACTGTAAATGTTCTTCATACAATCCATCTTTAAACCACTCTGTGGCAATTTGCTGAGATATAGAACTCGATCCATAATCTGTTTGCATTTTTATGTCTGCCAATCTTTGAATGACTGGCTCAGGTCCAACAATCCATCCAATTCTTAATCCAGGACTAATTACTTTAGACATGCTTCCAATATGTAGTACGATTCCATTTTTATCATATGCTTTTAAAGGTTTCGAAATAGGGGCATCAAACCATAAGTCTTGATACACTGCGTCCTCTATAATAGGCAATCCAATTTCATTGCATATCTCCATCACTTCTGTCCGCTTCTTCGTATCCATGCTAAAATTCGTTGGATTATGAAAAGACGGAATTGTATATAAAATAGAAGCATTAAATTGCTTCTTATATTTCGCAATATATGACACATCTAGCCCACTCTCATCCAATGGCATTCCAATTAAACGTATTCCTGCTGATTGAAAAACATTGAGAGAGTATAAATATGATGGTTTTTCTAATAAAATGGATGCTCCTTTCGGAAGAAGCCCAATAGAAATGAGTTGAAGCGCTTGGATTGCTCCTGAAACAATCAATATAGAGTCAGGAGATACATATATACCATGTCCTTTTAAATAGTCCGCAATTTGCCTCCTTAAATTAAGATTACCTTTTGGCTGTTCATACCCAAGTATCACGTTTGATTTTAAAAGCTTATTCATTACTACTTTCATCTTTTTTTCAGGTAAAAGACTTGGCGCGAGCTCACCTGTTCCTAAACGAATTACATACGGATAAAACTCAGCTTGATTAATCTCTTGAATAGCAGGCAGATTCGGATAATGAAGTCCTGTTTCTACATAAGACTGCCAATTAGGCGGGGGTGCGTATGTTGAAGCATTCTCATTATTATTTACAACAATTGTTCCTTTCCTGCCATTCCCTTCAATGTATCCCCTTGCGACTAGTTCATCAAAAGCCATGACAATCGTACTTCGATTCACACCAAATGTATGTGCCAAATCTCTTTGGGAAGGTAATCTCGTTCCAATAGTCCATTCTCCATTAACAATTTTTTCTTTTATATACGTTTCTATTTGTTTATACAAAGGAGTCGCTAGAGACGTATTCGGTTTCCAAACGAATCTTTCCATCATATCACCTTACATTCTTTTTGGTTGGCGACCTCCCCAACCATATGGATGGATACAAATTTTCATTTCTTCTATACAATATACACTATCATAATGAATTTAAGTAGGAGGTAATATGATGGGTGAAGCAATTATTCATGGTATCATTCTTGCATTTGGTCTTATCATTCCATTAGGCGTCCAAAATGTGTTCGTCTTTAACCAAGGTGCGAGCCAACCAAACATTTGGAGAGCAGCTCCTGTAGTATTAACTGCCTCTATGTGCGATACGTTACTAATATTAATTGCAGTACAAGGTGTCTCCCTTATACTCCTTACTTTTTCCTGGTTGACTAACACGTTATATGTGATTGGATTTTTCTTTCTCATATATATGGGCCTTGTTATTTGGAGAAGTAACCCTTCCAATGATGCAAAACAAGAAGAAAGCATTCCAGTAAAAAAACAAATACTTTTCGCTGCATCCGTTTCGTTATTAAATCCACATGCAATTTTAGATACGATCGGTGTAATTGGAACAAATTCGATTCAATACATAGGAAGTGACAAATGGGCTTTTACAATTGCCACAATTATTGTTTCTTGGATTTGGTTTATTTGCTTAGCTTTAGCTGGTAAATTTTTAAAAAGGCTAGATTCAACTGGAAAAACACTTGCATTATTAAATAAAGTTTCAGGAGTCATCATTTGGGGCGTCGCACTTTATATGTTAAAACAAGTTATTTTTTAACTAAATAAAGAGAATGGCATGTTAATTACACATCATGCCATTCTCTTTGTAATTATGAAAGCGGTTCCGCGTTCTATGTTACCATCTTTGTATCTTTTGCTGGTTTAATCCAAATCATTGCTATAACAGCACCAATAATAGCGAAAATACTTGTCAAATAAAACACTTCATGGTCCGCCCCTTTCATGAAAAAAGAATATAGAGGCGGTCCAGCTGCTACACCGATAAATCGCATTGAACTATAAAATGACGTAACCGTTCCTCTCTGCTCCTTTTCAATCCCTTGTGTAATTAAGGCATCTAAACATGGGAGTGCCATACCAATTCCTATTCCCATAATAACGAGACAAAGAAGTAGTAAATAAATCCCTTTCACAAATAAAGGCATTACGACTGATGTAGCCGCTAGTAAAAAACCAATATAAATACACTTCTTCATAACATTTTGATTATCTCCAATTTTTTTACCAGCCAAATAGGAACTAAGAGATAAGACAAGCAAAGGAATGGCAATTACACATCCTTTCCATATACCATGAATGTCATACTTTGACTCCAGTATAGTAGATAAATAAAAGAGAATTCCGAATAAAATAAGCATAATAATTGCACCTAGTATAAAAATGGCAATTAACCATCTTCCCTTTTCTCGAAACGTGGAGATAATAGATTGAATAAATTCCTTTAATGGCGGTACTTCCCCTTCTTGTTTTTTTGCCTTTACTAGTACGAGTAATAAAACAATCGATACTACACATAAAACAGGAATGGCCCAAAACGGTAAAAACCATACAATGGCAGCCAGAGCAGATCCTAAAATAGGGCTGAGTACTTTTCCAAATGTATTGGATGTCTCAATGATTCCTAAACCTGTACTAACTTGTTTTTCATCTTTGTATAAATCACCAACACACGGTATAACAACTGGCATAGCACCAGCAGCGCCAATGCCTTGAATCGCTCTACCGATAAGTATCCAAGTGTACGGATTATCAACTTTCCATGATACCCAGCCAGTTACCGCACCTCCGATAGCTGCAATCAATAAACTCGGAACCATTACCATCTTCCGTCCCCATCTGTCTGATAAATAACCAGCAATCGGAATAAGCACAATTGCAATGATAGAATAAATTGTTATAATCATGGATACTTGAAACGATGAAATATGTAATTTCTTTTCAATAGTCGGCAAGATTGGAATGAGCATGGAATTCCCTAATGTCATAACAAGCGGAACTGATGCAAGCGCAATTAAACAACAGTTTTCTTTTTTTAACATGTTGATTTCTAAACCTTTCATCATATATTTCTTACCATGTAATAACCCTGGTGGAACGTAATGTTCATTCCACCAGGGCTATTACATGGTTACTACCTTCCATTCACAACAAAAGAAATAGGCTAAAATATAGCATTATTTTTATTCTTTGAATCCAGTTCGTTTTATATCCATACCAATTAATTGAAAATAAAAAAGAAAGGAAGGATCCTTCCTTTCTCCTATAACCTTCTACACTTAGCGAGTATATCCGCCACCAAGCTGTTGTTCTGCCATCGCTACAAGACGTTTTGTGATTTCACCGCCTACAGAACCGTTTGCACGAGAAGAAGTATCAGCTCCAAGTTGTACACCGAACTCTTGTGCAATTTCATATTTCATTTGATCTAGAGCTGCTTGTGCTCCATGTGATGCTAATTGATTAGAAGTACGATTTCTAGCCATTACCAATCACCTCCTTATTTATATATAAATTGTGTCAAAATCGAATTTAAATACATGGTAATTTTTGGTTATTTTTTTCACATAAAAAAAGAGTCTCCTAAACGAGACTCTTTCATCATTTCACTTTATGAAGTTACTACTTCTAATTCTCTATTTGTTAATAGCTTTATTTCTTCTTTCAGTATATCTTTCGTATTATGGCCAAACCACTCCAGTGAAGCAAAATAGTTAGTATCTTTCACTTCTTGGATGATCTCATCATAATTTACGATACCTTCAAATAATGGGACCATACCAATTCGGCTTCCTGCTGCTGCATATACATTATTAGGTTCAAACACATGTAAATAATCCGCTGAAGATATATTCTTAAAGTGGTAATGTTGGATCCATGGCCTTAACCGCTGGAAACTGTCTATTGGATCTGCACCAGACTCCCATATATGAAGAAAATCAAGGTTTATTTTCAAATTCGGATGATTTACTTCTTCCAATAATTCCATAGTAGAAGGCAATGTGTCCGTTAACGTATTTGGATGTGTTTCTAACAGTACATACATATTATGCTGAGCAAATAAATCACAAATTTTGCGAATTCGCTTCACATACTCTTTCCTCTCTTGAACCGAAAAGTCTTTGCTCCCTTTTTGACCGGCAAACGTACGAATCTTGTTTGTATGAAACCAATTCGCTAACGTTATGAGCTGTTTACACTTCTCTATCGTTTTTTCAAAATTTGCTGATAAGGATATGTCTAAATAATCACTAATCATCGTAACTTCTAAATTTTTATCCTTTAAAAAAGCCAATTCTCGTTCTGTCGTTTCACGCTCTTGCATATACAAATTTTGTGCATGAGTCCCCCATAATTCAATTCCTTCAAAACCGTTTTCGTATGCAAATTGAACAATATCAGTAAATGAAATTAATTGATGGCGAAATGAAATGGTACATAGTGAATATTTCATAGCTTTAAACTCCCTTATCTTAAATTCAGTAAACTTTTTAAAGAGTTACGACAGACTGATTTATTCTTATAGCTTTCCACGCTAGAAATTGTTTCTTTAACTCTTCCTTAATTTGCAGTTCAATTGCATTCATTTCATCCAGTTTTTCAACAATCGATACTAGCATACCTTTATTATTCGTCATTGCCATTTTAATTGCACGATACTGTACATTTGTAAATCCTTGTACAATATCTTCTACTCGATCACACCAATAATCAAATTCTTGCTCTGAATATTGTAACGTTTCACGGAAGTATGCAAAGGCATGCTCATAACTATATTTACGAATCGCAAGTACTGGAATTTGTTTTACTGCCGCTACAAGCCTAGAAAGCTCATACCCCTCTTCCTCATTTGCCATTTTTATAATTAAGTTTTTCAGCTCCATAGTTAATTCATTTTCCTTCTTTTTGAATGTTTCCGTGAAATAACTAGCTACCATTTCTTGTGTCGGCTCCCCAATTCCTTCTATATCAATGAAATATCCTCCACCAAAAGGGTTATCTTGAACAGAGTGAAGCACTTTTTCTCTTTCCATATTCCCTTCCCAGCGAAAATCAGGATCTAACATGAACCATTCTTCTTCTTTCTCTGTCTTCGATATCATTAAATAATGTGGAAACGGTTTTTGATGGAATTTATTTTCCCTCTCAGGTAATAAGGACATATCAACCATTACAATTACATAGCGATTCTCTGGCTTGTTTTCTACTAATTCTAAAAATGTTTCTACATTACTACTTTTATCTCTTTCATGATCATACCATTCGCTCACTTTAATACCGTACAATTTTTCATACCAAAGTAAGTAATGATCATGGTTAATATTTTCGGAGTGATATGAAATAATTCCGCCATCTGTTATATCAAAATCTCCATCCCATAGTCCAAAATAAAATGGACGAAAATCTATATCACTACGCCTTTTTATAATTTCACAAAAACAACTCACTAAGCAGTGCACTTTTATTGAAGTCATACTCTCATCCACTTTCTCCAAGGTTAGTTATTCATATTTACTTCTTGTAACGGCTGTAAATCCTCCATAAAATCAAGTAAAGATCCTACAGTAAGAAATGCCTTTGGATCCACCTCATCCTCTGGGACACATAACTTCAAATCCATTTCTATGTATACGATGAGCTGTAACATCATGACCGAATCTATATATAAATCTTGATTTAAGCGCATTATTTCTTCTAAATGCGTTACATTTTTCAGTTCCATTTTTCCTGTCATAATTTTCAACACTGCATTCTTTAACGTTTCACGTCTCATACTGTAACCTCTCTCATCTCTAGTAACTTTCTACTTACTTTTCCAGTCTTATTTTTCGGAATTTCAGTTACACTTTCAATTTCATGCGGAACTTTATAAGACGGTAAGTGCTTCATACACCATTCCCTGATTTGCACGGGATCTATTTGAGAGATCACTTTCGCTTTCACAATTTCGCCCATCACGGGATGTTTTCCTCGATATACTATCACCTCTTGGACACCTTCTAATCGAAGCATCATTTCTTCTACCTCTATAGGAAAGACTTTTAATCCTGAAACATTAATAACATCATCCATGCGCCCTATAAAATGAAGGCCATGCTCAGATTGATATCCCAAATCTTTCGTAAAAATTTCCTTATCGTTCATTTTCACTACGATTTCTTCAGGCGTATTTTCATCTGAACCTATGCTTATACTCACATGAGGTAGTGGATTTCCTAGATCTAAATGGCTTTTCATATCATGACATACACTAATACAACCTGCTTCAGAACAACCGTATTGCTGCATCATATATGTTGTCATTTCTTTTAGTTTATGAAATAGTGCTTCTGGCAAAGGTGCTCCAGATGTCATAATTTTATGAAACTGAAACGTCCCCTGAGGGAAACTCCCCATAATATGCAGCATAAGTGGTACTGCATATATGATATGTTTTTCTGTATTGCGAACTATATTTAATGCGAATTTAGGATTTTTATTCGTAATGATGATAGGCTTGCTTCCCCTCGTAATTGCAGATAACGTACCACATATTAGCCCATATGAATGTGAAACAGGAGCCATAACGATCGGCACTTCATCCACTTCACAGTTTAAAGCTTCATTATAAGCAGTAATTTCCGCTTCAACTTCCGTCCAGGCTCTACGAATCAGTTTCGGTTCTCCTGTTGTTCCAGAACTATATTGCAATAAAGAAGGCTCTTCTAGTAAAGCGTTCACTACTTCTAATTTCGTAAAACTGCCATATTCTCCACATAAAATCCCGATACAATTTGCACGTTTTGCCATTTCAATAGCCGTTTCTTTTGGCGTATCTTCGTGTATAAGTAATACTGATGATTTCTTTTCTTTTAAGAACAACACAAGCGTAATAATATCAAATGGATCTTTCAGACAAAGCGCAAATCTATTTCCTTCTGCTTCTTGAAATTGTTCCATTTCCTCATAAACTTGTAATCTCAAGTCAAAATCACTTTTGCTATACTCTTGTTTATTAACGATTAGCATAATTTCCCCCTGTAACAACTGATTTTTGTATGATAAGTTGCCTTGCTTTATATAATGGGTTTGGGACTTCATGAACAAGTGATTCCACGTCCAAATATAAACGACGCTTCGTTAATTGTTCGGCATAGAATGTAGGAGTGTATAATTGAATGTTTTCAAACCTATCTTGCAAATGTGGATATTTTCTTAAATGATTTTCAATTTCTTCAACAACCATCATCCAAAAACTTTCTTCTTTCCATTCATATTCATCCGCAAGTACGAAAGCTAATTCTCCTAAGTTAAATAAGAAAAGTGCATCTAATACCATCTCTTGCAAACATTCGATACGATCCATTTCAAAGAAATCATTCATTTTTCCATTTGCATACGTTTTATGCATTTTAGTAAAGTCCGGACATTTGTCAATTTCTTTCAAGAATGGACGATAAAACTCAATTCCTTCATGAAAGTCCTTTAATGCAATACGGACAGGGACTCCTTCTTTATGAACGAAAATCATATTTTGCCCGTGTGATTCTAATGCAATTCCATGCTCTACAACAAGATGTAAAACCGGTATTATCGCTTTTTGAATGAGTAATTGTAGCCAATTTTCTATTCCATATTTCTTTAACCATGCATCAATAATTGGTGTACCATCTTTCTCTTTTGCATATAAGCCGTTAAAGGGCACTGCGTCCTCTTGTTCATCTAAATGTTTGTGAACGCTTTCGCGCCAAATACATCCTAATGAACCATATACAGATTTCTTATTCGTATCATACGTTACACTCGAAAACTCATTTAACAAAATGATGCGTGATTCATCTCGTAAATACGAATCATGACTTACCACCTCATGTAACCAATTCGATATAGCTGGTGCACTCACAACAGAATATGGTTTTAACGTACGGAGTGTTGAAGTGTTGAGTATATTCAACGATAACTTTACATACGGTTTCTTTGGATTCGTAACATTTCTTAACGTCCTCATAGATTGTTGTGCACAATAATCATCTTCTGATTTTCCTAAATAAATAATACATTTATCCTGTATATGATCAGCATAATGCGGAATGATGAAATTCTCCCACTGCCAAGGATGAATAGGTATAAACACGTACTGTTTTGGATTACATCCCGCACTGTAAATTCGTTCCATAAACTCTTCTAATTTACGCTCGCCAATCTCATCTATTAAAATTTTGTTATAAATTACTTCATTCTCATAACCTACACTTGTGTATTTTTTATGAGCTGCAATCCATATGAGTTTCATTGGCTGCATAAACTCATATCCGTATTGAAAATTATCACGATATTGAAAGCCAATACGTGCTTTATAGCTAGGATGATAGGGATGGCCATCTATTAAATGACTTTCAAACTCATCGTAAGATTTTCGAGTGTATTCTTCCTTATTATTTCTTTCATATTGTGCAATCGTGTCTTTAAATATCGTTTGTTCTAATTCGTAAATAAAAGAATCTAATTTAGTTCGTTCCACGTTAACAACTCGAAAAACTTCTTCCAAAAATTGCGACACAGATTGTATTTCTTGTTGTTCATCTTGGACTCTTACTATTAATGAGTCTAAAGAGATACGTCCGAATGTCACTCTTTCTCTTCCGTAGCATTGGTACGAAACACTTTTGTTTTCTTCATCAAGTCCTTGTATAATAAACAGAATTTTTTCTTCCTTCTCTACACGAACTGGCGTTATAATCCCCTCATAAATTAACGATTCTACTAATTGACGTAACACTCTTCTTCGCACTGAAATGTAATCTTCTGATTCCAGCGCCTTCAATATTTTCGTGTGATACATATCCACTCTCATAAATCCCTCCACCTTATGACAAAACATCAAATTCCATTATTTGTATTGCGTGAAATTTTATCGTTACTTATGAACGAACTGCCACTGCTCTTACAAGTGGATTATGTACTTGTACATAAATTGCTTGTTCTAACGGATTGCTTAACTCATCGACATCGAAAAATCTCGTTAATAAATTTGCTTTACATGCCAACTTATCCTCTTCCAACAATTCTCTTAAAAAGGTAGAAGGTTCACGGTTATAAGGAAGAAACGATTCAAGTACAGATCTTAATTCCGAGAGAAGAACTTCCTCCTTAATTAATCCTGCTGTACCAAAACCATTAATGAGTCCAAACATATGATTAAAAATTAAATAGTAACGAAATCTTTCATCTACAATATAATCGTCATATAAATTTCCAGTACATTCGCCAATACCAGCCAACTCATTATTCAGCATCTCTTTCATTGAATTACAGAAATAAAACCCTTGATTATCACGGAAATAATATTTTACCGGATAACCATCCTTCAGCTGAACAACACTATTTTGCTGATGAGCTTCTAATGCAACACCATACTGTAAATACATCCATACCATCGGTTTTAAAGAAATATTTATATATCGTCTAAACCACTCTAAACTTACTTCTTCACAGCTTTTACTTTCTAAATCTGCTAGGTGATGAATGATGTTTGATAAGCGTGTACGTTCTCCAGGGATAGCATCTTGAACTAATCCAGCTATTAAAGTAACATCATTTGCTTGCTCATTATAAAAAGGATTCTCTCGTATAATCACTTCAAATCCAGACTCTTCTGTTCCGTAATGTAGTGTAATAAATGCCGGATCACAAATAAAATCGAAACCTGGGAACTTTTCTAGCACTTCACCAATTGCCGTATTTAGCATTTCTTTCCCTTCAATACCACTCTCTAGTTCCTTCAATTTATTAATGCGCATTGAATTTGTTACTTTCACTGGAAATGAAAACTTAAACATATATTTTGAATGGGGATGATATAGCGTCCTAAGTGAGGATGTTGCCATATAATACTTTCCTGCAGGACCGATAGATTCAAGTACCCCTTGTTCTATCCACTCTTGTACGTATGGTTGGTGTAATAGCCATTCTGCCTGAAGCGGATGAATTGGAATTAATGAATATTCATCTTTCTTACAATACTTCAATTTAAATTCCTTACTCACCATCTCATCATTACTTAATTCTTTTTTTATAATCGTTGTAGTAGAGTCTAATAATAATGATCTTTCATTTACTATATTTTTATGTGCCCGAAAATAATGAAGCTGGCATTCTCCTTTTAATTCTGGAGAATACATTGCACTTTTCCAATCCAATATACCTTGTCTACTTTTTGGTGTAGGATGAGTTAAATGCCCAAATAATAAAGACTGCTCCGCCTCTATAAAGGTTGTATGGAAACTATATAATGCAGACGTATCTTCTATTCTCTCCTTCATAAATTCCTCAATATTTTGACAACTACGAATAACTCGAAGCATCAGTTCAGCAGGATTCGTTCCTTCCCCGTAGTTGATAGACATCTCTTTTATTAAAAACATAATAACTGTAACGTAATCTGCCTTTATAACAGTTTTACTTTCTCCAATTTGATAATAAAACTGTTCTCCAAACAAATGACGATCTGTTGATGATTTATATATAACTTCTCCAAACAAAGTAACATTCTGTGCCGATAGCCTACAACATAAATATGTGGGAACTGTATTTCTATTCATCGTATTACTGAAGATATTTTCCATTCTTTCATCCCCTGTAATCCATTCTCCACTTCCTGTTTCTCTTAAATAACAGTTTAAAAAACTTTGTATTGTTGCATGTTCTGCGATTTTTTTCGCATGCTGCATACTTCTCCTCCTCTTTATATGAACACTAGCGGAATCTCATATTACAACTTATAATTGAATATCGTTATCAATTATAAATTGTAAATGATTATCATTATCAATTCAATAGTTTATTTCAGAATTTTTAAATCTTAATAAATATGTATTTTTTTAGCCTTTCTTTAATCTAATTAAAAATACACAAGAAAAATTCTTATTTCCAAACTATATACTTACTATTCTCATTAGTAACCCATCCAAAATAGTTAAACAAAAGAGGTATACCTAAATTGGTATACCTCTTTCAAACATTAAGTTTACATAATAATATTATTTATATTTCTCCAACAATACGCTGTTTCTTCTACCTGTAATCTCTCTAAAAATTTCGTATCAATTTTTTCAGGATTAAATTTTTCATAAAACTTTTTAGAAGGATTATTTGTAACGACCCAAACTAAAAGAGATTGTATATCATGTTTTATACATTCCGATAGTAACGCTTGAAATAACTTTTGTCCTATTTTCATTCCTTGATACTGTTGTAAAAGGTATATCGCATATAATTCCCCATCGCAATTATATGTACCTGTTCTTTCTATACCTCCATCGATGAATCCAACTATTTCTCCATTTAATGTCTCTGCTACAAATCTATATTGGTGATCACCTTCTTTTTGAAAAATGTTTTTCCATTGTTTTTCTCGTTGTTCATATGTTATACTTTCTAAAATTTCGTTAGCGAATATCCCTTTGTACGTTGTTTTCCAGCTATCAGTGTGTACCTTCGCTATACCTGATATATCATCTTTTATCGCTTTTCTAATATGTATCTCCATCATTTTCTCCCCCTTGTTTACTCATCATTATATCAATTCCCCTCCTTAAAATTCCAAATAAAAAAGAGTGAATTCACTTCACTCTTTTTTCCTTACAATTATCTACTCTCCACTTCAACTGAAACAACACGATCAATTTCTTTTAGTGAACTATATAACTCAGTTGTATATAAATCTTCTGGAGCTAAAATAACCATCTCTAGTTGCTGGAATGCTCCGCTATCTATATCTTTAATTTTCACTCGTTTCACATGCATGCCTAATTTTTTAATCTGCTTAAATATACGATCTAATTCTTGATGCTCTTTTACAGTAATTTTTATAGATAGGTCCTTTTGTCTTAATGAATACGGGCCGGCAATTTTCACAAGATGAGGAAGTACGTTAATCGCTAAAATAATTAAAATCATAGCAACCGTCGCTTGTATATAAAATCCCGCCCCAATTGCAATACCTAAAGCTGAAGCAGCCCACACCATAGAGGCTGTCGTTAATCCAGAAATAACGTCATTACTTCTTCGTAAAATAACACCTGCACCAAGAAAACCAATCCCACTAACAATTTGAGCAGCAAGACGCATTGGATCCATATTTGTATGTCCTGGCACTGAATATACATGTACTGATTCAATTGAAACTATCGTAATTAAACAACTTGCTACAGAAATAACCATACTTGTTTTCACACCAAGTGGTTTATTCTTTAGCTGCCTATCTATCCCGATGAATAATCCTAAAAAGAGTGCTAAACCTAATTTGAGTAAAAATTCATATGACATATTTCATTCTCCTTACTTTCCAATGATTCCCTTCGAATAACTCACTATAACTCTTTTATGATATCAATTCCAGCCTTTTCTATTCATTTAACGTAAAAAACCGAAAAAACATTTGTAACGATGTTTCTCCGGCTTTTTATTACACTTAAGGTTCTTCTTTATTTCTGATCTTTAATCTTAATCTCTGCATCTTTGTAGAATGCTAATTTACTGTCATTATACTCTTTTGTGAAATTGTTAAATTGCTCTTTTGATTTTTGTGCTTCCTCAGTTAATTCATTAACAACTTTAACTTTTTCATCAATCTCTTTTAATTTCGTTTCTTTTACTTTTAATTTTTCATACAGTTCTTTTTCAGTTGCTAACGCCTTCGTATAATTTTCATTCATCTTTTGGAATGCATCATAACGATTTTTATACGACTCTTCTACTGCTTTCGCTTGTTTTTGTAACTTCTTATCTTCAAGCTTCTCTATATTTTCTTGAACAGATTTCGTTTCCTTCTGTGCTTTTTCAAGCATTTCTTTCTCATTTTTCAATACTTTTTCACGGTCATCTACATTTGCAGTAGCTTGCTCTATTTTCTTCATAACAGCTTCATTATGCTCTTTACCTTCTTGTAAAATTTGAGAATATAGTTCTTGACCTTCTTTCTCTAACTTCTCTAACTTCTTCGCTTCATCAACTAATGTTTTTTCTTGTGTCGCCGCTGTTTCGAAAGCTGTATATAGATTTTCTTCTGGTTTTTCACCGAAACAACCTGTTAATAGTCCTACTGATAGTGCTCCCACTACTGCTACTTTTCCATACTTCAACGTTCATTCCTCCATTACATACGGTTATCATGCCAGAAATTCACTGGGAAGTGACTCTCTTCATGATAAGCTTCAAACTCATAACCCTTTTCCTTTAACCCTTTTAAAATTGCTGGCACAGCAGCAACTGATTGCGGATGTATGTCATGCATTAAAATGACTTCCTGTGGTTTTGTTGCATTTGTTATTACATTTTGAGCAATTTGTGCTGCAGCTGCATCAACTTGCATTTTGTTATATTTCCAATCTAATGAATCAATTGTCCAATCCCATACTTTAAAACCGTCCTCTACCACTTTATTTCGAAGGCCTTCATTTAATCCAGGCATCGAACCGTATGGTGGACGTGTTAATTTAGGTGATTTCCCAATAATATTTGCGATTAAGCTTTGATCTTCTTTCATCTCATTTACATACTCGCCATTTTTATATAACTTCGCAAAACTATGTGTCATACTATGCATACCTACATAATGACCCTCTGCATTTTCACGTTTTACTAAATCCGGAAACTCTTTTACATTCGCTCCGATTAAAAAGAATGTCGCCTTCGCATCATGTTGTTTTAACGTATTTAATAATTCAGCCGTATATTTCCCAGGACCATCATCAAATGTCAAATAAGCAACTTTTCTTTCTTTTCCATTAAAACGACTCGGTGCCGTTTTATTCATTTCGACTTTCGGTTGTTCACTTGCAAGCTGAACTACATTTTCTTGTTTCGCAACAGCTTTTGCTGGTGAAGTAATAGATTGAAACATGAAATACCCAATAGCTACTGCTGCAATCGCTATTAAAACGACTACTACTCGTTTAATTTTAAAAGCTTTTCCCATTCTATCGAATCCCTCTCCCTATTAATCTTATATATAAATCGCCCAATATAATTATACATCTATTTACTTTATTTCACTATATGAATAGACTACATATGTATTATAATGGGAGTTTTATCAAAATTGTTGTTCCTATTCTTCTTTATTTACAATAATGAAATGAATTTTCTTTTTTTCCTCTTTAGGAGTCAATTACCAAATCATCTTCTCTAGTATATCGTACAATTGCACCTTTTGTTTATATAAATTAAAATGATTTAACTATTATTTTTCTAAAATCAAAAAACGTTACAGAAAAGTTACAAATCCATTCCGATAAAAAAAGATTGGCAAAGGCCAATCTTTTTTTATACTATTCATTACGAACTGGTTGTGGTGTTACACCTAAATGCTGATTCAACTTATTTGAAATATCTTTCACATTTTTTTCATTTGGAATGTAATAATAAATACCACCGATACGTTTATCTGTACCTTCAATTTGCATTTTTTCCATTTGCAGATCAGATCCAGCCATATTTTTCGTAATAGCAAGCATATCATCAAACGTTAAATTTGTTTTCATATTGTTATCCACTGCATCAAGTAACGAGCCCATTTTGCTAATTGATTGAACAGACATAGCTTTTTTCGCAATTGCTTCAATTACAAGTTGTTGTCTTTGCCCACGCATTGCGTCACTATCAATTTTACGTGTTCTTGCAAGTGCAAGTGCTTGTTCACCATTTAAATGTTGATAACCTTTTTCTAAATGAATCATACCTGCTTGGTCTTTACTATCTTGCTCTGTGAAAGTAACAGGTACATCAATATCAATACCGCCTAGTGAATCTACAATTTGAACAAATGACTCAAAGTTAAACTTCACATAGTAATCAACTGGAACATTTAAAAATCTTTCCACAGTATCTCGCGTACTTTCAACACCACCAAATACGTGTGCATGAGTAATTTTATCTAATTTTTTTCTAGATGGAATATACACACGTGAATCACGCGGAATACTAACTAATTTAACAGATTTATCCTCTTTATTAATTGTTGCTAATAAAAGTGCATCTGTTCGAACTGCATCACCATATTGGCTTTTTCTCATGTCACTTCCATCTACACCCATAATTAAAATTGAGATGTTATCCTTTAATGGTTCAACTTCTTTATCACGTTTTGATGACTTATCAATTTCTGCATATGAAGCACTTACAACCGCTTTTGCTTTGTTATATATGAACGATCCATATCCTACTCCTCCAAAAATAAGTAGGAAAAATGGAATTATAATGAACCATTTTATTGACTTTCTTTTAGAACGTTTTTTATTACTTCTCGTGTTTTGTTCTAATTCAGAGCTCATATCCATTCGCCTCGCTTTCTCTTTCCCTAGTATAATGTAAGTCTATTTATCTTCATATTGAATTTCCTTTCAATTACCTTACATTTTTGTAAGGTTACTTTATGAATCCAATATGTATTCCATTTCACATTATACTCTTGTGTTTATTTTTGGCAAGAGACTATTTATACAAAAACATTAAATTCATATATATTAATTTAATTAATTCAGTTTATACATGATTTGCTTCCCATTATTAATAATTAACGTGGATTTTGCTTTAACTTTCTTTTTCTATTTCCACATCATCGTTAGAGAATTTCACAATGATTTTAATATCTTTTCTATATGAAGAAAATTGCACTAATATATCCTCTGACAAATATGCAAAATGACATCGTTGTAAGAAGACATATCACTATCATTTTTTCATCTTCTGCACCTCCACTAATGAATATACAGGTGCTTTGTTACAGGAATATGGAAAAAAACAATAGAGCTAACGTATAGCTAGCTCTATTGTGAATATTAAAAATAAGTTTATATGGACAACTATAACCTGCTTAAAATATATGTAGTACAATAACCGTTTTTTTTATCCTCACTAATTATAAAAGCAAATAATTCAAAGTTTTAACATGCATTTCTTAACTAAAAAAATAAGTGTATATAATATACCCTAAAACTAGCACTAATATTACTAGCGCTGTACCTTTCCAATTCATACCACCCGTCATATCAACTGGACTACCCGTTTCCGCTCTATTGAGCCCATCATGTAAAGAACCGGTAGGATTATTGTTCAATTCACTTTGCCTTATACGTTCTCTTTTTTCTTCTGGTGACTCTTTACTCATATAATCACCTCTAAAACAATGAATTTTTCACTAAATTATACAATATTAGTGTTCATTTTATATGCCCATTAAAAAAATATTTACAACATAAAGAAAGCTAACGATGCTAACTCTCTTTATAATTCAATATGTTCTTCCTTATTTACAGTAATCCCTGTATGATCGATTTCAAGCTCCCATACTTTCATAGCTGAAAATACTCTTGCTAATTGCTCAGCAATTTCTTGACGTTTCTCATACGGCGTTAGTATAAAAATAGATGGTCCTGCGCCGCTAAGCGCTGTGCCATATGCACCGAATTCTTTCGCACATTTACGTATAGATGGTAATAACGGTACGAGTTCTAAACGATATGGCTCGTGAAAATGATCTCTTTCCATCATTTCACCTACAACTTCCCACCGCTTTTGACATAATGCAGCTACTAATACATTACTTATCGCACTAGCCTTAACTGCTTCATGAAACGAAAACACATCTGGTAATACAGATCGGCTTTCATCCGTATTTAACTCTGCATTGGGAATAAGAGAAATTACGCCTAATTCCTTACTCTCAATTCTTACAAGCGAAACATTCTTTCCATCTAAGGCTCCAATTACTGTTCCGCCTAAAATAGAAGCTGCAACATTATCTGGATGCCCTTCAAAATTTGTAGCAATTTGAACTTTTTGATCAGTTGTTAAATGTAAATTGCCAAGTTGATTCGCAAGCTCTATTCCGGCTACAATCGCTGATGCGCTACTTCCTAAACCCCTTGTTAGCGGAATATTACTAGTAACTTCTATTATATAGGGTGACAAAGAAGGACACACTTTACATGCCGTACTAACAATTAAATTTTTATCGTCTGTCGGAATTGAATCTTCAAAGGAATGGATGACTTGCCACTTATCAGCTGTCTCCTTTACAATGACCTCTAAATATAATGATAATGCTATTCCTACTGAATCAAATCCAGGTCCAACATTCGCTGTACTAGCAGGAACACGAATACTTAATGGTATCACGACATAATCACCCCTTTTATATGCTCTTTAATTTGTTCTATATTATTTGAAACATTTGCAATGTCTAATTGATTAGAAGAAATTGCGATATCAGGATCTTTCAAACCGTTTCCAGTTAAAACTGCAACAACTGTTTCTCCCTTTTTGATTTTTCCAGATTGAACATGTTTCATTACACCCGCTAATGAAGCATTTGATCCTGGCTCAGCAAAAACGCCTTCTGTTTTTGCTAATAATCTATACGCATGTAATATTTCTTCATCTGATACCATATCTATTTCACCGTGAGACTGCTT
This sequence comes from Bacillus sp. NPDC094064, assembly GCF_050279585.1. NCBI lineage: Bacteria > Bacillati > Bacillota > Bacilli > Caryophanales > Bacillaceae > Bacillus > Bacillus sp. NPDC094064. Next base: position 102,315 of record NZ_JBNNUI010000006.1, on the reverse strand, counting down.
AGCAGCCTCTACTGCATATGACCAACTTGCTGGGTTACCGATGCGAATCGCTGTTGCAATTGTTTCAGGTTCTTCAATTACGTGTCCTTTAACAATTGCAGCTGCTCCTTCCGCTTCAAAGCCGTGAATTCTTGGCTTCTTATAGCCTTTTTCTTTTTCATATTCACAGAAGCCCTTCCAGTATGCTGTAATATTTCCTGCATTCCCAACAGGGATAGCTAGAACATCTGGTGCGCTTTGCAACTGGTCACAAATTTCGAACGCTGCTGTTTTTTGCCCTTCAATTCGGTAAGGATTTACCGAGTTAACTAATGTAATTGGCTCTTCTGCAGCAATCTTTCTTACAGCCTTAAGTGCATCATCGAAATTCCCTTCTATTGAAATAATTTCCGCTCCATATGCGACCGCTTGTGCTAATTTCCCATGCGCAATTTTTCCTTCTGGGATTACGATAATACATTTCATTCCGAGGCGTGCCGCATATGCGGCAGCCGATGCGGATGTATTACCTGTTGATGCACAAATGATTGCCTCCGAACCTTCTTCTTTCGCCTTTGCAACGGCCATTACCATACCACGATCTTTAAAAGAGCCTGTCGGATTCGCTCCTTCATACTTCCCGTATAACTGAATCCCTAATTGTTTTGATATATTTAATAATGGAATAAGAGGTGTATTCCCTTCCATTAAGCTCACATCAGGTGTATTTTTATTCACTGGTAAATACGAAGCATATTGTTTTAATAATCCTTTATACATATTGTTTTTCCTCCTCAATAATGTAGTAACTATTTATTTCACTTGCGACATCTTCTATCGCTCCCAACACTCGTTCGAATTGATACTTTGAAGTTTGATGTGTCACAACAACGACTTCTGCAAGCTCACGATTCAAAGGTAATTGAATTACCTCCTTTAAACTTACAGAATAACTAACGAAACATTCTGTTATTTTTTGCAACATCCCAGGTTCATCTCGTAATGAAATACGTAAGAAATATTTCGAAACGACTTCTTCATCTCCCTGTAATTCATACGGCACTGGTTCTTTTAACACACTTTTATTTTTCGGAACTTGATTCATATTTTTAACGATTGAAATAATATCACTTACTACTGCAGAACCAGTCGGTAACTTCCCAGCTCCAGGGCCATAAAACATCACTTCTCCTACTGCTTGACCGTGAACATACACTGCATTGAACTCATTATTTACATTCGATAACGGATGATGACTTGGTAAAAGCGTCGGTTCTACACTTAAATGAATGGCTGATCCTTGTTTCTCCGCCTTACCAATTAATTTCATAGTAAATCCTAACTTTTCAGCCATTTGTAAATCTTCTTTTTCGATCTTTCGAATCCCTCTTACTTGCACATCATCTAAAGAAACATTCATCGAAAATCCTAAGTTCGCAAGGATTGCTACTTTTCTCGCCGCATCTAGTCCATCTACATCCGCTGTCGGATCTGATTCTGCAAATCCTAATTTTTGCGCCTCTTGTAAAGCCTCTTCATACGACCATCCGTTTTGACTCATCTTTGTTAACATGTAATTTGTTGTTCCATTTACAATTCCCATTATTTTTTCAATTTGATCTGAAGCTAACCCATCTGTTAACCCTCTTAACACTGGAATACCGCCCGCTACACTTGCTTCATAACATAAATCACAATCATTTTCGTTCGCTAATTTGAGAAGCTCTGCACCGTATACAGCCATTAAATCTTTATTTGCTGTTACGACATGCTTCTTATTTCGTAAAGCCTTAACGATATGCTGTTTTGCTTCTTCAATCCCGCCCATTACCTCTACTACAATATCAATATTTGGATCATTTAGAACTTCATCGACATTACTTGTTACTACGATTCCATCAATACAAACATCACGTTCTTTTTCTAAGTCACGTACAACGACTGCCTTTACCATTACTTCATACCCTGTATCAAGAGCGATTTTTTTATAATGCTCTTTCAAAATATGAACAACACCACTTCCGACCGTACCTAAACCGATTACCCCAACATTAATAACATTATTCATCTTCTAATCTCCTCCTACAATTTTATTATTTATCCCTATCAATCACCTTGCTCTGCTTTTTAATCATGCAGGTGGTGGTTATTTCCGTACGAACAAATCGTTTCATGTTACAGCACCTCCTTTCAAAGTAATAAAAAAACACACTCATCCCTAGGAAAGGGACGAATGTGTTTTCGTGGTTCCACCCTTGTTCCAACCTAGACGTATTTTCTTCTAGATTGCTCAAGTTCAGATAACGGCTGATACCGTCAATAATTACTAGATTGCTCGTTCACTATTGAAGTTCAAAGGTGGTAAAATCATTTCTCGTGTTAGGAAGCTCACACCCTTGACTTCCCTCTCTGTAAACCGTAAAAATGATTTCGTGTCCTTATCGTTACTTTTTTCGTTCATGTTTATTTGTTAACTCATTATACTCGCATAAAAAACAAAATCAACACTATTTTTTAATTATTTAAAATTTTCATTTTTTAATTCTGTAAAAAAACACACTCATCCCTAGGAAAGGGACGAATGTGTTTTCGTGGTTCCACCCTTGTTCCAACCTAGACGTATTTTCTTCTAGATTGCTCAAGTTCAGATAACGGCTGATACCGTCAATAATTACTAGATTGCTCGTTCACTATTGAAGTTCAAAGGTGGTAAAATCATTTCTCGTGTTAGGAAGCTCACACCCTTGACTTCCCTCTCTGTAAACCGTAAAAATGATTTCGTGTCCTTATCGTTACTTTTTCGTTCATGTCTATTTGTTAACTTATTATAGTTATCAATTTTTTAAAAAGCAAGCCTATTTTTCTCCACTATTTTTAAGAGTCTGAATTATTATATTTTAAAATAACAAATCATCTCATACATATTTCTACTCTTACATATCTATTCATTACATACAAACTAACAATATTCATATTACAGTCTCACTCTAAAACGTTTAGCATTTCATACTCCAACACTATATTTAAAAAGTAATTTTTAATACAATCTTTCCCTATAACTTTCTTCTAAAGAACGTGCAATGTCTTCTTCTGAAGCAGTTACTTTCGCATGCTCCCGTAACATTTTTGCAGCTGAAGGTAACTCTTTTTTATTTAACCATGACTCTGACTCCCACATTTTCGAACGAATAAAAGCTTTTGCGCAATGAATATAGCATTCTTCTATTTCAACAACGATTCCAAGTAACGGATTACGTCCATTCGCCTGCATTTCTTTCAAAACTTCTTCATCGTTTGTAATATATGCTTTACCATTTATTCGGAGTGTTTCCCCAAGACCAGGAATAAAAAAGATTAATCCTACGTGCGGATTCGAAATAATATTTAAAATAGAGTCTATGCGACGATTACCCGGTCTTTCAGGGATGATAATTTTATTTTGATTTAATACATATACAAATCCAGGCGCATCCCCTCTCGGCGAAGCATCACACTCTCCTAATTTATTTGCAGTAGACAATACTAGAAAAGGAGATTTAGACAGAAAATCTACGCAATGGTGGTCTAGTGATGAAATAACTTTTTTTAATGCTCGCTCACTTGGTTGCCCCAATATTTTCCGTAACTCTTCCTCTGTTGAAATAATCGATTTTATTTCTTTACTCTCTATCCCCACTTATACCCTCTCCTTTTTCTTTATTTTCCCAAAATTCAATACGAATATTGTATAATAAAATTTGCAGAAAGGGGAATTAAAATGACAGAGTGGTTAACGATATTTGATTCTGAAAGAAATACACTTGGGAAGAAATTACGTGATGAAGTGCACCGTGACGGTGATTGGCACGAAACATTTCATTGTTGGTTTGTAGAAAAAGATGCTGAAGATATGTTCTTATATTTCCAATTGCGCTCTAAAAATAAAAAAGAAGCTCCAAATATATGGGATATCACTTCAGCTGGACATATTATGTATGATGAAGATGTACAAATTGGTGGCCTACGTGAAATTGAAGAAGAATTGGGGCTTTCCTTCCAAACCACTGATTTAGCATACAAGGGCATCTTTAAAATAGATTATGAAATTTCGAACCTCACTGATCGTGAATTTTGCCATATGTATTTTCACAATGTCATCACCTCACTTCCATTCGTACCAGGTGAAGAAGTAGATGATGTAATGAAAGTACATGCAACTTCTGTTCTTCAACTATTAAAAAGAGAGGTTCCATCTTTTACGGCCATTTCTGTTTTAAACAATAAACCGATAACGATAACATTTACAGATATTTATCCGTATGATCTTGCATACTATGAATTTGTAATTGAAAAAGGAAAAGAATTGCTAAAGAATGATAGTTTGTAAATAAAGTAGGACTCCTAGCTTATATTACCCAGGAGTCCTACTTTATTTATCATTATTGTTCAAGTATCTTCAATCTTTTCTCTACTTGTATAAATAAGCGAATAATTAATAATAGCATAACAATCATAACTGCTATCATTGTATGCGAATATCTAAACAATATACTAATAACACTTCCAATTAACATCATGATGAAACCATTTTGTTTCATCACTTCTGCACTATACCTATTACCCGCATCCCATAGTTCCTTACTTTTCATAGATCGTTTCGTACGATAACCATATGCCGCGTTAATATCTGTCGGTGGATTTTTTTGAAGTATAAGTGCCCCAAGTATAAATATAATACCAATCAATATGCTTATTCCTATGTTTATTAGTGCATCAATCAATTATATCCCCCCTTAACTTACACTTTCATTATACGACACATCCCTATTTTTCCCAATTCATAACATATTCATTTTCTTTCTTTCGATGTCTGAAACATGCTTGGAAGTGTTACAAAGCGTGCACCTTTCGTTTTTAACTGCGGAATGATTTTGTCTAGCGCATCAACAGATCCTTGTAAGTGCCCACCCGGAGTTGAATGCTGCAGTATGACACTACCTGGAAATGAATTCCCTAACACATTATTTGTAATCGTATCGGCACTTACACCTTTCCAATCAACTGTATCAACACTCCACTGTACAATCATAAAATTTTGCTCAGTCGCCCACTTCAATTGATTTTCAAGTATTTCACCATACGGCGGACGTATAAACTTCGGCGCATAACCCGCTAAACGATTTAATATTTCTTCTGTTTTTACAATTTGATTACGGTACTCATCCTCATTTACTTTCGCTAAATTCCGATGACTATACGTATGATTACCAATTACATGCCCTTCATTCGCGATGCGCTTCACTACGTTCGGATACCTTTCTGCGTTTTCCCCTAGCAGAAAGAAAGTGGCTTTTACATTATGTTGTTTTAACTTATCTAATATTTTTGGCGTAAATACTAAATCTGGTCCATCATCAAATGTAAGAGCTACTTCCGCTTTATTGTATGGCCCTGAAAATGCATACGCATATTTTTCAACCCATGAAAATGGAGTCCATGATCCACGATCTTCTTTTATTTGGACTTCATAATTTTGAGGAACATGTAAAGCGTATGGCAATGAGCTTATATAGTCTCCATAATAAAATGGAGGATACGGCATATAAGCATACGAAATATCTCGTTCTAGCCCCGATTGAAATGGAACGAACATCTCTGGTGAATAAAAATAATACATGATAAAAACCTCCCTAAAATTTCATATGTGATTCGTCTGCACTTTGTTAGAAAAATTGTTATTCATGAACAAAAATAAGACTGTCCATAATTAGGACAGTCTTACTGCTTTATATAATTAATATATCGATGTACTATCTTTCGGCAAAGTTTTCACATGTTTTAAATAACTCGTCACTTTATCATCGTCATCTTGCGGATATTGATAACCATAAGTGTCAGCAATTTCATTCGCAACTTCTCTAAATAAATCACCCATTACAAAGAATGACTCCCAAACATTTTCATAGTCTGCATTTGAAAATGTTTGTTTAAATTGCTCCCACATATCTTTTTCAAAATACTGTTCGAAATGCTTCCCAAACTTCCCTGTATTAACTGTAAAGTCTGTTTTCATACCAATATGCCATTCTAGCATTACGATGAACATATCTCGCACCGGACCATCAAACATTCCTTTTGCATAAGAGAGTTCCTCTCTCCATAGCCCTTTTGCGACATTCGTACTACACCACCAAAATTCATTACAGCAATCTAAAAACTCTTTTTCTGTAGGCTTTTTTATTAAGTAATCCCTATCGCTTGCTGCTGAAAATTCATCCATACAATTATCTTTATCAAGAAGCAGCTTACTTAAACTGTCTTGTCCAACAAATGTATGTATTAAATCAACTGGAATTAATGTTAAATCAATTCGGTTCCCATCCATAAACTGCATTAAATACGGAAATTTCCCGTCTTCGTCCGCTGGAACTAATGACATTTCTTCTGGCATTTGTACAATCATTATTTCTCCGAATCTACGTATCCAATTATGATTAGACGTAAAAGATTGTATATCTTTTACAACATACATAATATCATAGTCTTGAAAACAATCTTTTTTCACATTTGGATTTACACGCGATCCATTCATGATAACTACTCGGATTCTTTCATCCTCTTTTGCTGTATTAATAATTAAGTCTAACATTTCCTTTTCAGTTCTCATCTACTTATACCTCCAATTTTTGAATATACAATATAACGCTATATCTAATGGAGGTCCACGAGCTAGCTGTGTCGTACACGATACACGTTATAATTTTTGAAACTTCTTTTTCATCCCTTTTTCCTCCTCACATCACTCATATATTGCAATCGTGCTCATTGAAATACTATCTCTTAAAGTTATTAATGCTTTTCTACTATGCACTTTTAATTATACAGAATTTCCCGTTTTTCACACAAACAGAAAAAAGGACATCCATTCCATCACAGAATAGATGTCCCTACCTTATTTTTAAACTTAGCCCTTACGGATTAGTAGACCAAAGTCCAGCCGATTTAATAAATGTGCGTTTATTTAATTTCAGCTGCGCTACGATAAACTCTGCAATATCTTCTGCTTGCATAACTTTATCAGGATTTCCATCAGTTAATCCTAAATCTACAGCCATATCCGTTGCTACTGTACTTGGTGTTAAAGCAGTTACACGAATGTTATGTTTACGAACTTCCATCGCTAACGATTCTGTTAAGCCAAGAACACCGAATTTAGAAGCACTATACGCACTTGTTACAGGCGCACCTTTTTGTCCTGCTGTAGATGAAATATTAATGATATCACCAGATTGCTGTTCAATCATGCTTGGTAAAGCTGCACGAGTTGCATAGTATACACCCATTAAGTTTACTTGAATGATTTTTTCCCAATCAGCAACGTCTAGTTCTAAAAACTTACCGAACTTAGAAATACCAGCGTTATTAATTAAAATATCGATAGATCCTAAACCGTTCTTTAACGTTTCAATCGCAGTTGTTACCTCTTCATATGAAGATACATCAGCAGTCGCAATAACAGCTTTTACACCTTCTGCTTCTACTTCTTTCGCAACTGCTTTTAAGTTTTCTTCTGAACGTGCTAAAAGACCTACATTTACGCCTTCTTTCGCTAACGCGATTGCTACAGCACGACCAATCCCTCTACCTGCTCCTGTAATTAAAGCATTTTTTCCTTGTAATAATTCTGCCAAGTATAACACTCCTTAATCATCTCAGTTATGTATTATATTAAAATTGTATCTATGTTTATGTAAAAAGGCAATGATGCACTTTCATGTGCGTAGGTTACTTGTAGGTAACTATAGTAGTTATACATACATTTTTTAAAGAAAATTAGTGTTAGAAAGCTTTCCTCCTAACACTAATTTCCTTCATATTTAGGAATACGCACAATAAATTCCGTACCATTCCCTTCCTCACTCTCGACTTTTATTTCTCCTTGATGAAGGTCGAGTACTTTTTTTACGATGGCTAAACCTAAGCCACTTCCTCCATACGTACGATTTCGTGAAGAATCCGCTTTATAAAAACGTTCAAAAATATGTTGTTTCTGTTCTTCGGATATCCCAATTCCCGTGTCATGAATACGTATTTCTACGAACTTCTCATGTTCTTGTAACTGAATTGTAATTGTGCCACCACTTGGAGTAAATTTAATACTATTATGAATTAAATTAATCCATACTTGACTCATACTTTCTTGGTCGGCAGTAATGTGTACTTTCTCTAAATTAAGTTCTAACTCAATTTCTTTTTCAACCCAGAGCGGCTCACTAGTTAATACAATTTGCTTTAACTGTTGATCTAATCGATAGGTCACTCTTTCTGGTGTATATTCTTCTGATTCTAAAAGGGTTAACTTCAGTAAGTTTTGACTCAGTTTAGATAATCTCGTTGTTTCCGTTTCAATAATGGTAAGATAATGCTTTCTTTTTTCCTCAGAAAGATTGTTATCTTGTAGCGCTCTAGCAAACCCTTTTATGGAAGTTAATGGCGACTGTATTTCATGAGAAACATTCGATACAAATTCTTGTCTCATTGTCTCCATTGCATTCAGTTCATCTGTCATATCATTTATACTTTTTACGAGTACACCAATTTCTCCATCATACTTTTCTTCATTTCGTATTTTTACGGAGAAGTCTCCTTTTGCAATTTTTTGTATCGGTTCAATAATAGTCCAAATCATCGCCTCTCGTTTTGGTCTCATTAAAATTCCGATCAATGTCCAAATAAGAACAATAAATACAAAGCCGACCATATCACTAATTAAAAAAGTAACAAACGGCGATACGTTTATTTCAAAAGCATCTAATATGCTAGATGCCACATAAAATGCGATAGACCAAATTATAGTGAGAAAAGAAAAGAGCGCTATTACCGCCCCAATTACTTTCAACATCTTCAACTTACTCATTCGTTCTCTTCTTCTCATTTACTTACCTCTAAGCGATAGCCTAAGCCTCTTATCGTTTTAATACTAAACTTCGACTTTTCTTCTTGAAACTTTTCACGTAACCGATTAATATGAACGTCTAATGTGCGTTCATTCCCTTCAAAATCATACCCCCATACGTCTTCAATTAATTGCTCTCTCGAACAAGTTCTTCCTGCTTTAGATCCTAATGTAAAGAGCAATTCAAATTCTTTTAATGGCAGTGTAACCGTTTGCTCTCCGAGTGTCACTTCAAATGTTTTACGATTCAACAATACATGCCCAACTTGAATTGATTGCGATACTGTAATTTGGTAACGTTTCAATAACGCCTTTACTCTCACTACTAATTCTATAGGATCAAATGGTTTTACAAGATAATCATCTGTTCCAAGGTGAAATCCTTTTACTTTTTGAGACGTTTCTCCTTTAGCAGTTAGCATCAGAATCGGGATATCATAGTATTTTCTTAATTCAAAACATACATCAAATCCATCCATATTCGGCATCATAATATCAAGAATAACCATATCAACTTTCACTTCATCTATTTTCTGAAGTGCATCTAGTCCATCAATTGCTTCATATGTTTGAAAACCTTCTCTTTCTAAAAATACAGACACAAGTTCTCTAATATGCGGATCATCGTCTACTATTAAAATGTTAAGTATCAAAGGAACCATTTCCTTTCTAATTAGCATCCTTGGTAAAACTTTTAAAAATGAATCATCAGCGGAGTACAACCCCACTGATGATTCATTTTATAATGCACCCTCTTTAATTTTCAATTGTTGCGTTGCAAATTCACGATACATGTCATGTGTGCGTAACAATTCATCATGCGTACCGCTACCAGTAAGATTCCCTTTTTCTATAAAGATAATTTTATCTGCATCTACTACAGTAGAAAGTCTATGTGCAATAACTAACGTTGTTCTGCCTTTCATTAAATTATTTAATGCCTTTTGAACGACAGATTCTGATTTACTATCTAGACTTGAAGTTGCTTCATCTAACATAAGAATTTGTGGATTTCGAAGTAACGCTCGGGCAATGGCAATTCGCTGTCTTTGTCCTCCAGAAAGCTTCACACCACGCTCTCCAACTTCTGTTGCATATCCGTTTGGCAAATCATGAATAAATGCATCAACATATGCCATCGCTGCTACTTTTTCAATTTCTTCATCTGTCACTTCGCCCTCAACACCGTAACAAATATTATCACGAATCGTTCCATCAATTAACGGACTATCTTGTGAAACGTAACCAATTTGACGTCGCCATGACTGTAATGAATAGTTCGTAATTGAATCTTTCCCTAATTTAATAGCACCGCTAGTTGGCTCATAAAAACGTTCTAATAGTGAGAATAACGTCGTTTTCCCGCTACCACTTGGCCCTACGATTGCTGTTACTTTTCCTGATTCAATTGTGAAATCAATATTTTTTAACACTTGCTCTTCTTCGTTATACTCGAAATGTACATTTTCAAGAACTATCGATTGCTTAGCATTTGTAACTTTCATACCAGTTTCATGGTCTTCTACCTCATATTCTAAAATCGTATTAATTCTTTCTGTTGCACCAATTGCCTTTTGAAATTGTGTAAAGAACATAGATAATTGACTCATCGGCATAATAATTTGAACTAAATATAAAATAAATGCTACCAGTTCTCCTGTTGTTAAAGCACCGCTAGAAACGCGCATTCCACCATATCCTACGATGATAACAAGTAGTGCCATTAAAACAAACGACATAACTGGTGAAATCAGCGCTTGCACTTTTCCTTCTTTCAAGCCAAATTGCAATAACTTTTGTATACCTGTATTACCTGTTTCATATTCTCTTTTTTCTGTATTTGAAGATTTCACTAAACGGATTTCTGATAATACTTGCGTTAACACACTTGTAAAAGAAGCTGTTTCATCTTGAAGTGCTTTTGAAATCTTATACATTTTCCGTCCAAGCGGCACTAAAATTAGCACAGACAATGGAATAACCGTTAATAGTAAAGCTGTCATTTTCCAATCTAAAACAAATAATACAATTAACGATCCAATTATTGAAATACCGCCAGTTAATAAGTTTGATAAGTGCTCAGAAATCAACGTCTTCACAACACCTGTATCATTTGTCATACGACTAATTGTATCACCTGTTCTATTTTTATCGTAATAAGATACCGGCAAAATAAGCACCTTTTTCCATAATCGTTCCCTCAGTCCCGCAACAATCTTCTGTCCAATATAATTTAATAAATATATAGACAATCCTGCAGCGATAGTTTGCATAATGAAGAAGGCAACTAATCCAACAATTTGTCCTGTACTAATTGACGACAGCGAAAAATTATCTACTAATCCTTTTGTTAACATCGGAATAAATAGGCTCGCTCCCGTAGAAAGCAAACTCATTAATAATGCAAAAACAAGAATCCCTTTCGGAGGATTTGTATCTTGAATAAGGCGTAAAAACTGCCTCCAATTCCCTTTTTTCTTCACTTCATTTCTAACTTCCATTCATGTTCATCTCCTCGTGTTAAACCAAACTGTTCTTTCTAAAACTAGAATACAATACAAATGTAAACTGAATGTAAACACACTTTTTCTATTTTTACAAAATATACATAAAAACTCATCTTTACAACATGTATAAATATCTGATATTATTACCTGGTACTTAATATTATTCTATGTGGATTATAGATAGCTAATTAAAACACTATATACATCTCCAGTTATTGAAAGGAGTATCCTTTTTGCAAACAAATATACATTCCGAAAAGGAAACAATCATTTTTATTCATGGATTAGTTGGCAATCGTCGCGCCTTCAAAAAAGAGCATAAACGATTTTCTGCCTCCTACAACATTATTACTTATGACTTATTAGGTCACGGTGACGATAAAGGAGAAGCTATCGATTTTTCATTACAGCGCCTCGTTGATCAATTATTGAGCTTATACGAAAAAGAAGGCATTAAAAAGGCTCATATTTGCGCTTTAAGCTATGGTTGTTATATCTCTACAATTTTTGCACAAATGCACCCCGAAAAAGTATTAAGCATTTGTCATATTGGTGGACATTATAATAACCCTTCTCGTTTATATAGCGTATTTCAAAATTTTTGGGAGAAACGAGGAGATGAATACTCTAAATGGCTCTCTCAATACGCAAATACTATTTTTCCGAGCGGCATACTAAAAGCGAATCCATTCGCAGTTATTTCTAGAAATATTTATTACCGTTTCGGATTACAATTACATTCTTCAATTATTGCCCAATCATTACGACACCGGTTAGAATTCGATTTAAAATCTAAATTAAAATCACTTCCCCACCCTATACTATGGGTAATGGGCGAACATGATCATCTCTATAAATCTTGTCTTTTTGATTTAAAGTCTATCTTGCCAAATGTTCTATATAAAGAAATACCTTTAGCAGGACATGCAGCAAACTTATTTCGTCCTAACTACTTCCATGACCTATACGATCGATTTTTAAATGGGAAGTTAAAGTAAAAACTACTACACTCCCAATTTATTCAACTATAAAAAGGCTTCCCAAGTTTCCCTGGAAAGCCTTTTCTCTATACGAAAAGTATATAAAACTACTTTTTCTTAGTATGCTTTTGTATAACCTAATAGGTGCTTGCTCCAGTAAGAGTTGTTTACAGAACTAATACGTACACCAGTTGCATCAGTTTCTGCACTAATGAACTGACCGTTTCCTAAGTAAACACCCATGTGAGAAGGACCTGATTTATAAGTATTTTGGAAGTATACTAAATCACCTGGTTGTGGATTGCTAGTTTTTGTTTTAGAGCTCCAGTATCCAGCAACTGTTTGACGAGCGCCTGTATGACCAGTTTGATTTAATACGTAGTGAATGAATCCACTGCAGTCAAAACCAGCAGGTGTTGTACCAGCAGTTCTGTATGGTGAACCATTTAATGATCTAGCGAATCCAGCGATTGAAGATGTATCTCCACCTGTTGGCGCTGTTGGTTTTTGTACTTGGTTAGAACCTTGATTAGAACCTTGGTTACCACCAGTAACTACATTGTTCACTCCGCCTTTTACAAACTTAACAAAGTCTGCACTTACGTAACCTGTGCGGCCGTTATGGTTAATTTTATACCAACCATTTTCAGCGCCAGTAACGTTTAATACTGTACCGTTCGTTACTCCACCGATTACAGCGTTATATGTAGCTGGGCCTGTACGTACTTTTAAAGCACCAGTGTTAACAACATAAGAACCACCAGTTTGAACTGTAGTAGTATTGTTGTTTGTAGTTGGTTGTTGTGTTTGGTTAGATACAGCAGAACCACCTTTTGTTACGAAGTCTTTGCTTACGTATCCAGTTCCACCATTGAAGTTGATTTTAAACCAATCTTGTACTTCACCTACAACTTGTACTGTTTTACCTTTATTTACAGAGCCTAATACTGTATGAGATGTACTTGGGCCTGTACGTACGTTAAGTGAAGAAACGTTTACTGTGTAAGTACCTGTTCCTTGTTGAACAGTAGTTCCTGTTTTGCCACCAGTCGTTACGAAGTCACCACTTACATAACCAGTTTGACCGTTTACATTAACTTTGAACCAACCGTTTTCTTGTCCAATTACTTGTAGTACTTGACCTGATTTCACTTTAGAAATAACGTTATGTCCTGTGCCAGCACCTGAACGAACATTTAATACATCAGCAGTTACTGTGTATTTTAAATCAGAGTTTGTTTCTACAGTTTTTGTTTCAGTTACAGTCGTTTGAGTTTGTGTTTGAGTTTGTCCATTAATTTCTTTTAGCGCTTCGTTTGAAACTTGTGCATGAGCAGAATCCATACCTGGAACTGCAACACCTGCTACTGAAGCTGCTGCTAAACCTGCAATTATTTTTTTCATAAGTTGTCTTTACTTCCTTTCCCTACTATCCTCTTAAAAAAAACTTACAAACTTAATACTTTACAATATTATCAAAGTAAAATATTCATCAAGTTCCATTTTTTAACAAGAGTTTTATTTTTCACACAGAGTTCATTTTAAACGAACGAAGTGAAATCCGTGTGAACTTCATGTGAACTTTACCATTAAACACACTGTTTTTGCAACGGTTTTTTCAAATTTCTTATGTATTGCATTAAAATTCGACATTTCATTTGATATTTTAATATAGAATTTTCATTGTCTATCCACTACAAAAAATTCTATTAACCTAATACAAAATAAAGTATGTGTTTCCTTATAAAGTTACTTACATGAAGTGTACTCTTATCATGACAAAAAAGACTTTATTTATCAATAGTATAATATTTTTAGAAAACTAATTCCCTATACTATATACAATTCCGAAACAATTTGACGAATTGTAAGATTTAGTTCACAAAACCTCATTTCTACTTTAACGAAAACACATACCTACCAACTACACATTTTTTCTAACTATGGAATTCCCAGGATAATTCTAGTATTATATACACATCCAAATAAAACGAAATTTTAGCGGATTGATTTTTTTAATGAGATTCTTATTTGAATAAAAAGGGGAGGTGTATTTGTGAAAAATATAATAGATAACCCTATAAATAAAAATATAGAACTGTACTATGCAGTTATTCAATTCGCCTCATTTATAACATCACAAAAAATATCGACTATTGAAACGCTTAAAAACGAATTAAAAAATCAGATGAAAAATGCAGAGCAAAAAAATCCTTATTACGTATAAAAAGGTGAACAGGTTATATTCCTGTTCACCTTTTATAATTTCTACATTATTTATAAATTTTCACACGAGTTTCTAATGGTTGAAATTCTTTTTGACCAGCAGGTGCTACTGGTTTACCAAACGGCATTTGTGCAGTTAGTTTCCAATTCCCTGGAACATCCCATTCTTTTCTTACTTCTTCATCAATTAACGGATTATAATGTTGCAATGTAGCACCAAATCCTTCAATTTCTAAAGTTGTCCAAATTGCAAATTGTAACATACCTGAAGATTGCTGAGACCAAATCGGGAAATTTTCTTTATATAATGCAAAGTTTTGTTGCAGTTCTTCCACTACTTGACTATCTTCAAAGAATAAAACCGTTCCATAACCACTTTTAAATGCATTCATTTTTTCTTCAGTAGGCGCAAAGTTATTTTCAGGTACAATTTTTCGTAGCGTTTCTTTCGTAATATCCCATAATTTATCATGTTGTTCTCCTAGCAAAACAACAACACGAGCACTTTGAGAGTTAAAAGCTGAAGGTGTATGTTTTACAGCATGATAAATCACTTCTTGAATTTTTTCATCAGAAACTACTTGCTCTTTGCTTATTGCGTAAATAGATCTTCTGTCTTCAATTGCTGCGTAAAAATCTTTTGCCATCATAATTCCCTCCAATTTTCATTTGAGGCCATTTCATATGTATACATCATATTACGCCCCTCAAACTTATTATTAATAAGTTTATAACTTTATAATATCAATATGAGGATGCAAACTCAAACGATTACACTTATTTTTAGCATATTTCCCCTTTTTACAATGAAAATAAAAAGACTGTTTATTGTTATCTAAAATAAGTAACAACAAACAATCTTGCTTATGTAGCAATTTACAACGATATTTTACTTAATTAACTAATCCAAATGCATACGACATTAACTTATTCGTCTCTGAAAAACGTTTTGTTTTACTCGATGTCCCCATCACAACTGTAATAATTCGATTATCACCTTGTTTTGCAGTACCTGTAAAACAATACCCAGCACTATCTGTAAATCCTGTTTTTAGCCCGTCCATTCCTTCTATATGTAAACTTTTATTATTTTCATTTAACATTTCATTTGTATTTGTAACTGTAGTATTATTAAATGCTAACTGACTCTGTCTTAAATGCGTTACTTCTAATATTTCAGGATAATCTTTTATAAGGTGATACGCTAATTTTCCAACATCAGCAGCCGTCATCTTCGTTTCACTTCCATCAGGCTCTTGTAGCCCTGAAGCATTTGCGAATTTAGCATGTTCCGACATTTCCAACTGTTTCGCTTTCGCGTTCATAATCTGAACAAAATCTTTCTCCGTCTTTGCCAGATGCTCAGCTAAAGCAACTGCTGAATTGTTAGCTGACTCAATCATTAACGCATGGTATAAATCTTTTACAGTTAACGTATCATTAACTTGTACTGGAATTCTCGCACCTTCGGTTTGTGCCGCTTTTGCACTTATTTTCACAGGATCTTCCCAGCGAACTTTCCCATTATGTACACTTTCTAATAGAAGATATGCTGTCATCATCTTAGACATACTAGCTGGCGCAAAAGCCTCATTCTCGTTATTTTGATAAATAACATCACCATCACTCGCATCAATAACGATAGCCGCCTTCGCATTAATTTCTGGTGGAATATACTTTTGTGGAACTTCCTTGTCAGAGAGCCCTATTTTAGGTAACTCAGCTACCTGTAAAGGTTGAGCATCTACGCTGTCCCCACTCTTTTGAGCTCCTTGGAAAAAGAACCAACATATACCCAAAATTACTACTGATAGGATTGCCATTATTCCCCATTTCAACTGCTTCATTTTAAAACTCCTTTTGTAACCTTTTATACACTCAAATTTAACCTTAACAACAATTACTTTATATCGTCAAGATAAAAAGTATATTTATTTAGCTACAACAATTATTATTTCAGCTATGTTAAACTTACAATAACGAAATATGAGAAAATTCAATTATATCAAAACCCAAAAAAACTATATAATAGAAAGGATTCATACAAATGATACTTCCAAAACCATTGAAATATGGAGATACAATCGGCATATACTCGCCCTCTTCACCAATTACCTACACTTCTCCAAAAAGATTTGCACGAGCAAAATCTTACTTACAACAGAAAGGATTTCGTATATTAGAAGGTTCCCTAACAGGCCGACATGATTACTATCGTTCTGGCAGTATACAGGAGCGTGCTGAGGAACTAAATGACTTGATAAGAAATCCTAATGTCTCTTGCATTATGTCAACAATTGGCGGCATGAATTCTAATTCATTATTACCTTATATTGATTATGGTGCTTTTCAAAATAACCCTAAAATAATGATTGGTTATTCAGATGCGACCGCTTTATTACTAGGTATTTATGCAAAAACAGGAATCCCTACATTTTATGGTCCCGCACTTGTTCCTTCCTTTGGAGAATTTGAACCTTTTGTAGATTATACATATAAATATTTTGCAGAAACGTTACTGCATAATCAACCTCTTCCTTATCATATAAAACAACCGTTATTTTGGTCAGATGAATATATGAATTGGGAAGAGAAGACGAAAGAAAAAGAACTGAGGCCAAATAATTGGATTTCTGTAACGAATGGACGTGCTACTGGGCGCATTATTGGCGGGAACTTAAATACAATACAAGGAATTTGGGGCAGCCCCTATATGCCTCATATTCAAGAAGGAGATATTCTATTTATTGAAGATAGCTCAAAAGATGCAGCTACTATTGAAAGAAGCTTTTCCTTACTTAAGATTAACGGCATATTTGATAAAGTTTCAGGTATCATTCTTGGAAAACATGAGCAATTTGATGATTGCGGCACAAATCGAAAGCCTTACGAAATACTATTAGAAGTGCTACAAAATCAAAAAATCCCTTTTTTAGCTGACTTTGATTGTTGTCATACCCATCCAATGATCACTATGCCTATCGGTATTAAAATAGAAATGGATGCAACCAATAAGACAATACATATTTTAGACAAATGGAACGTCTAATAACACTTATATTATAGGAAGAAAATATGGTGAGCTTTTCTTTTAGAAAACATTAAAAAGCTCTGTTTATTAAAAACAGAGCTTTTTATTATTGTCCTAAATTTTGCACCTTATCTTTCAAATCTCGCACTTGATCTATCGTCTGCATAAGCTCAGAGTTTTTAAATTGCTCTACATCCATTTTTCCTTCCTCTATCTTTTTCATAGATGTATCAATCAATTCACTTAACTTCTCATTATAGCCAACAATTTGCTCATGAAGATCCTTCGCTACATCTGGTGGTGTTAATTCATTGAAAGCAGGTATATCTTGCTTAATTTCATTCAGCTTCGTTTCCAATTCTTTACGAGCTTCACCATCATTAATAGCCTTTTCAACTAATGCTGGTGCTTCATTTGCAAATGCACTGACTTCATTCACATAGTCTGTTGCTTTTTGAGCATAATCTAATGAGTTCTTCCCTTCCTCTACCATCGAACAACCTATTAAACCCATTGAAACTATAAATACTAATAAAATGGATTTTATTTTCACATTATACTCCCTTCGTCTTTATAATTCCCTATATGCTTCCCTTCATAACTTCTAGCTAAATTGCTTATAACCTTTTTCAAATTACTACTTATCCTCTTACATGTCCTATTATCGTTACAACATCTATTTCTATATGTACGCTAATAATGTCTTCAATTATATCCATATATCCTTGTCCTATAGCTGTTCCGTAGTGTAATGAAAGTCCCTTCTTTTCGTAAACTGACTTTGGTACTGTAAAAATAAATCTCCTCATGTTCAGTTCATCAGCAGGTTCCATAATTAAAACAATCCCATCCTCATCAAACATATACTCTCGCCCTCCAACTTTACATTCACTATGGCTCAGTATTGCCTTAGACAGATAGATTTTAAACACCATCTTCAATGAAACCATTCGAATCTTACAAAAAAACACAAACCTTGAGCTATCAAGAATTTGTGTTTTTTATGACATATTTAAATGCCTTTATCAAGTTCATAAAGCATACGATACTTTTCGTTTTCTTTAAGAAGTTGTTCATGACTGCCTTGCATTACAATTTGACCACAATCAAGGAATATAACTTCATCTACATGTTCTATTCCTACAAGATGGTGTGTAATCCAAATAACGGTCTTTTCTTCAGTTGCAGAAAACATTGTTTCGATTAAAGACAATTCTGTTTTTGGATCTAAACCGATAGTCGGTTCATCAAGTACAACGATTGGTGTTTCTTGCATAAGGGTTCTAGCAAAAGCAACCCTTTGTCTTTCCCCACCAGAAAACCGCTTTCCCATTTCATGCATTTTTGTTTGTAACCCATCTGGAAGAGAAGTAATATGCGAAGCTAATTGTGCTTTCTCTAAAGCTTTCCATATCTCTTTATCAGCCGCCTCTGGTTTACCGATTCGTACATTATTTCCAATTGTCGTATCGAACAAATGCGGTTTTTGATTTAATACAGAAATGTATTTGGATAAAAGATTCGTATGAGCTTGTTCACCATTTAATAAAACTTCGCCATTTACCGGGCGTAACGCCCCTGTTAACAATTTTAGTAAAGTAGATTTCCCTGTCCCACTTCTGCCTAAAATAGCAATTTTCTTTCCTGCTTTTATTTGTAATGATACATCTTTTAATATCATCTCATTACTATCGGGATACATATATGATACATGATTCAATTCAATATCTACATGTTTTGGTGCAACGTAATCTTTATCTCCATGCAAATCCATTTCATCATGTAACATACTATCACTTTCTACGCGCTTAAGACGATGAGTAGATTCTACATACGATGGAATTCGATCGACGGCATCTGCAATTGGAATAAGCGCATTTGTTACAGATAATGTCATTAATACGAAAGCTGCGATAACTGTAGGAGCAATCTGTGCACTTGCGGCTTCATTCCCAGTCCATATAATCATTGAAATCACTACAATCCCTACTACTAACTGAATGAGGCTGTCTCGAATATGATACCAGCGTTTCACTCTCTTTTCCGTTTTTAACAACTGAGCATTTTGCTCTACATACTCATTAATAAATTCATCTTTTCTACCACTTGCCTGCCAATCTGATAGTCCAAAAACAGCATCTGTTAATTGTTGATACAAGCGGTTTCTTCCTTGCTTCAAAGTAACATGATGTCGCTTCATTAATAGTAATGATACAAATGGGAGCAGAAAAACGATAATAGCCAACATACACCCTGTAATGAATGCAAACACAACATCAAATGCACCAATAACAAGTACGAATATACTATATACAACTAGTGCCAATATACTAGGGAATATTGTACGTAAATATAGGTTTTGCAAATGCTCTATATCTTCGGATAGTACACCTAACACATCACCTGTTTGAAATCGTGAACGGAAAAATAACGCCTGTGGTTCTACTATTCTGTATAATTTCGTTCTCATTCTTTCCAATATTCGTAGTACGACATCATGTCCCACTAACCGCTCTATATAATGAAAAACAGCTTGCCCTATACTAAACGCACGCGTTGCAACAATAGGAACATATACAACCATTACATTTTCTGGTCTGAGAGCAGATTTAGAGATTAAATAACCTGAAATGAAAAGTAACATCGCACCTGAACTAACTCCGAGAAGCCCAAGAAATATAGTCAAAGTCATTCTACCTTTATTTTGCTTTATATAAGGTTTAATCCAGCTACTCATCTCTACTCCCTCCCTTTCCTATGAAAATGTAATGTCTCATTTTCTAAAAGTTCTTCATATGTTCCACTTTCTTCAATCTTTCCTTTATTTAAAATGAGAATATGGTCCATTTGTTTCATCCAATGCAGACGATGTGTTGCGAGAAATACTAATTTACCTTTAAATAGACGTAACATTGCTTGCTTTATTTCAAATTCAGTTTCAATATCAAGATGCGCCGTAGGCTCGTCCAATAAAATAATTGGTTTTTTACTTAAAAGTGCACGTGCCATAGCAACACGCTGTTCTTGTCCGCCGCTAAGCATACGTCCACCTTCTCCAATTCTCTCATTCATCCCATTTGGAAGTGATGCAACGAGTGAACGGAGACCCACTTCGTTAATAACTCTTTCCACTTCTTCATCAGTTGTATTTGTTTCATAGAAACAAATGTTATCTTTTAATGAAAGCGGAAAAATATAAGGTTGCTGCGGAATATAAGCAATGTTTTTTTGCCAAGCCGCACGAGTAGTTCCGTCCATGTTCACACCATTTACTAGCATCTTCCCTTTAGATGGAGCTAAAAATCCAGCCAACACATCAATTATCGTCGATTTTCCAGCTCCACTTTCACCAATGATGCCAATAGCACCGTTACCTTTCCAAGTAAAATCAATTCCTTCTAATATCGCCTTATCAGATTCATCGTTATTTACTTTTATAGCTTGTAACTTTAAGCTACTCGAAGAATCCCATGTAACCTCTACATTTGAATCCTTTATTTCCATTGCCTTTTGTCGCTGTAAAATCCCTTCAATTTGCTCCATAGCCAGTTGTCCATCTAAAGTAGCATGATAATTCGCTCCAACTTGCTTGATGGGAAGAAAATATTCCGGAGCTAAAATTAATATAGTAAGAGCAGGCAATAAAAGAATCGTTCCGTCTATTAAACGAATTCCTAAGCCTACTGCTACAAATGCGATTGATAAACTCGTAAAGAAATCTAATGCAAAAGAAGAAAGAAAAGCAACTCGCAAAGTTCGCATCGTCGCTTTTCTATATCTTTTACTTACTTTTTCAATCTTTCCTTCGTGCTGTTTACTTTTTCCTAAATACTTTAATGTTTCTAATCCTTTTAACGTATCTACAAAATGATTAGAAAGTACACGATACGTCTCATATTGACTATCAGCCATTTTCTGCGCTGCTAATCCTAGAAGAATCATAAATATGATCACAATCGGAATCGTTACAACTAAAATGATTCCAGATTCAATATCTAGCGTAAAAACATATAAAACAATTAGGGCTGGAACGATACTACTTCTAATCATTTTAGGAATTGTTAATTCAATATATGTTTTAAATTTCTCAATCCCTTCAATCGACAAGGTAACCAGATGACCTGTTCCGACCGTTTGAACATACCTTGGACCTAATGTGAAATATGCCTCTATTAACTGTTTTCTTAGTAACGCCCCTGTTTTTTCAGCAAAACGTTCCACTACTATTTGTGATATTCGAACTAATATTTGACGCGCTACAAACGAGATACCAAAATAAACAATTTCACTTAACACTGTTTGTACTGTCTCTCCATGAAATAAAAATGTAATAGCGCGCGCTAAAAAGGTTGTTAATGCAAGAATACTAAAAGCTTCTAAAATACTAATAATCGTTAACGCTACATATAAAATACGGCTACCGGGATAAGACGGAAGTCCTCTTTTTCTTTTCATTAGTACTCCAAATCGTTGTCTGACTTAACAGGTTGTCTAAATACATAATAACTCCATATTTGACTTCCGATAACGAAAGGCAAAATAGCAATCGCAAAGTAAGTCATAAGTTTTAATGCATAAGCCCCTGATGCTGCATTGTAAATTGTCAAATCATTCATCGCTCCTAAAGAGCTAATCATAACACGTGGGAACATACCGATAAATACACTCGCACTTAGTAAAATGATTGTTAAACTCGTCATAAAGAAAGCCCAACCATCTCTTCTTCTTTTATTTAATACAGTAGACATTAATAGTGCTACAAAAGCTCCAATTGGCACCATAATCCATTCTGTTCCATGAGCAGTGAAAATATCGGTTTTCCACAACCCTATACCAGCAAAAATAAGAAGCGTAATTAATGAAAATGGTGCAATTTTTATTGCAGCAATTCGTGCACGTTCTCTCAATTTACCAGTTGTACGTATTGTAAGGAATTGTAATCCGTGAACAATACATAGTAGAAGGAACATCACTCCTCCAAGTAACGCAAATGGATGAAGTAATTGCAGGAATCCCCCTACAACATTTTTACTCTCATCAATAGGTACACCTACCATAAAGTTTGCAATTGCAACTCCCCAAAGGATAGGAGGTAACATACTTCCTATAAACATCCCCCAATCCCATGCACTCTTCCATTTATGATTATCTATTTTTGCACGGAACTTAAAGGAAACCCCTCTTAAAATTAAGGCAAGTAGCATAAAGACAAATGGAATATAAAAACCACTAAATAAAGTTGCGTACCAGTGCGGAAATGCCGCAAACATAGCGCCACCAGCACAAACAAGCCATACTTCATTCGCGTGCCAGAACGGTCCAATTGTATTTAAATACACTCGTTTTTCAAAATCATTTTCCCCTAAAAACCTCGAAACCATTCCTACACCAAAATCAAAACCTTCCAGTACGAAAAATCCTACAAATAAGATTACAATAACTATAAACCACAACTCATTAAGAGATAACATACTCTTCCTCCTTATCAAATGGATCATGGCTTTGATTATCCTTTTTCGTTTTCTTATTCGTATGACCTTTAATGATACGAACGAATAAGTAAACACAAATTCCACCCATAATTAAATACATTGATGTGAATGAAATAAGTGAGAATAACACTTCACCGAATGTTACATTTGGTGATACAGCATCTTCTGTTTTCATGACACCAAATACTACCCATGGCTGACGACCCATTTCAGTCATAACCCATCCGACAGTATTACCGATAAACGGTAGTGAAATTGCATACACCATTAATTTTAAATACCACGTTTTTTCAGCTAATCGATCTTTTCTTGATAAGAACCATCCGTAAGCTCCTAAAAGTAACATGAACGTTCCGCTCATTACCATCGCTCTAAAGCTCCAAAACATTGTATGTACTGGCGGAATATAATCCCCAGGTCCATATTTTTCTTCATATTGTTTTTGAATTTGATTCATACCTTCTACTTGACCGCTAAATTTATCGTATGACAATAGACTTAACATATAAGGGATTTGAATTTCAAACGAATTTTCTTTCTTCTCTGTATCAATTTTTGCAAATACCGTAAATGGCGCTGGATCCTCACTCGTATTCCATAATGCTTCAGCTGCCGCCATTTTCATCGGATGTGTCTTAATTAAATTTTGCGCTTGTGCATGACCGAAAAATAATACCAATGCTGTTGAAATTGTTCCAACAACGATAGAAACTCGGAAAGACTTCTTAAACACCTCAGTCTCTTGTTGTTTTGTAATTTTCCATGCACTAACACCAGCAATAAAGAATGCCCCTGTTGCAAGTGCCGCTGTAATTGTATGCGGGAATTGCACCCATAGTTGTGGGTTTTGAATAATCGCTAAGAAATCATTCATCTGTGCGCGACCATCTGCTGCCATTTCATATCCTACAGGTGACTGCATAAATGCATTTGCAGTTAAAATCCAAAACGCTGATAACATCGTTCCAATTGAAAGAAGCCAAATACATAAAAGGTGAATTTTCTTTGGTAGTTTATCCTCACCAAATACCCATAAACCTAGGAATGTAGACTCAATGAAAAATGCTAATAATCCTTCAATTGCAAGTGATGGACCAAACACATCACCTACGAAACGTGAATACGTTGACCAGTTCATACCAAATTGAAACTCTTGTAAAATACCTGTTACTACACCTACCGCAAAGTTTACAAGGAATATTTGTGTCCAAAATTTCCCCATCTTCTTATATACTTCTTGCCCTTTTACTACATACAACGTTTGCATTAACGCAATAATAAAAGCTAAACCAATGGACAGTGGAACGAACAAGTAATGAAATATCGTTGTTGATGCGAATTGTATTCGTGCCAATTCGAGCGTTTCCATGCTAAACTCACTTCCCTCATAGTTTTTATCATAAAAATTAATTGAGCACTCTTAATGAACTCAATTAATAAGAAATACGAAAAGATAAAATCATCCTGTATGTATTTTCATAAAATATGAAATTTCAGTTTTTCGAACTATTACACTTCTATTTTTTACCTTTTCACTATTTCTGTAGTGTTTTTATTCGTTAATCGAATTGTATAATATACTTACATAATAAATTCAGCTGATTTTTGACGTATTCTTGACATCATTTTGTCTGAAATATGTCTTTTGGTATTTTTTTGAATGATTTTTTTCTCATTAATAAAATGCATTTTTTGAATGTTAAACTTGCTTTTATATTAATAAAAACATTATTTTTCTCTTTATGTATTTGACTTCCCTTCAAAAAAATGTCCTTAGAGCCAACCAGAAAAAACACTATTTTTTTGTCAAGAAAAAAATATATTTTTAATATTCAATCCTATCATTTTGTTATTCAAAAATAGAAAAAAACTCCCTTTTCTCTAAACTAAAATTCATTTTTTTGTCACTTTTTCAAACGTAATACATACATAAAAAAATACCGAGAATCCATTCGATTCTCGGTATTTTCAAATTATTTCGCTGTATGTTTTCTAACAGCTGGTAAAATTTCAGTAGCAATTAATTCGATGTTTTTCTCAATTTTGTCAAATGGTACACCACCAAAATCGATTTGTGCCATAAAACGTTGTTGTCCAAATAATTCATATTGATAAAGCATTTTTTCAATAATTTGCTGCGGGCTGCCAATCATTAACGCGTCACGGTAATCTAGCGCATTTGTAAATTGTTGCTTCGGATATCCGCCTCCACGTAATGCAATCATTCCCGCATTAATGTGAGGATAATATTCACTTAGCGCATCCTGTGAATTTTCTGCTGTATAGAATAAACTCGTTGTTGCAATTGGTAAACTAGCTGGATCAAATCCACTTTGCGCAGCCGCCTCACGATAAGCATCTACTGAAACTTTAAAATTAATAGCTGGTCCGCCAAGTGTTGTTATCATCATCGGAACACCTGCGCGCCCCGCTTTTATTGCACTAGCTGGTGGACCACCAACCGCACGCCAAATTGGTAAGTTATTATTTTTAGCTCTTGGAATAATACCTGCACGTTCAAGTGGTGCTCTGAACTGCCCTTTCCATGTTACATTTTCTTCTTTATTAATTTTTAGTAAAAGATCCATCTTCTCTTCAAATAGCTCTTCATAATCATTTACATCGTAACCAAGTAAACTATATCCTCCAATGCGAGAACCACGACCAGCTACGATTTCAGCACGACCATTAGAAATTAAATCAATAGTCGCAAAATCCTCATATACTCGAACTGGATCTGATGTACTTAAAATTGTTGCAGAACTCGCTATTTTAATATTTTTCGTTGCTTGTGCAACAGCCCCTAAAATTACTGTGTGAGCTTGCGTTGTAAAATGCGTTTGATGACTTTCACCAACTGCAAATACATCAAGTCCAGCCTCATCCGCTAACTTAGCAGTTTCAATAAGCTCACGGATTCGCTCCCCTGCACTTAATTTTTTTCCATTATGCGGATTTAAAATATGATCCCCAATTGAATATAATCCAAACTCAATTCCTTTACTTGTATCCATACGGTATTTTTCCATAATTGCGCTCTCCTTTATTAATCGGTATTAACTTTTCTCTAATCACTTGATTAGTCAATTGATTCTGTAAAAAAAATTACTCACTCGGTAATTCTTTTTTTTCACTATGCTTATGAACTTTTGTCATCAACTCATAAAGTATTTTCTGCTCTTCTTCATTTAATACATCATCAAAAAATGATGATTGAAATGCAAGTTGTTCTGGCAATGCTCTTTCTAAAGCCCCTTCCCCTTGCTCTGTAAGACTAATGGTTTTCGTCTTCCAATCTTGTTTTCGTATAATATAACCTTCTTTTTCAAGGCGAGTTAACATTCGAGAAATACCACCTTGTGTAACAGTAACCTTCTCAGCTAACTCCATTTGCGTTAACGGCTGATAAGTCCGTATTTGTAAAAGTACATCAAATTGTGCTGTCGTTAAATCAAAACGTTTTAAAAACTCATTTGACATTTGATTACTTTGGTTCGTAAATCGTATTAAACGTAACCATATTAACGATCCTATTGTATTATCACGCATGATTCATCACTTCCTAGCGTTTATCTTACTATCACTTTACTACGCAAGTGATAGTAATGCAAGTGATAATTACATTTTTTTTATACAACTCAACTTATTTAAACTTGAAACAATAAGTTATATCGAAATGCATCACTCGTGTAGTGTCAGGTCTACTTGCCGTTCTCTACATCTCCATACAAAAAGGATTAAGCTCCAATGCCTAATCCTTATCATACATTTATTTTTGTTTTCCAAAACGGTATGTTTGAAATTCACACTATCTAACCTAATATTTTTGCCGTACCGTCATTTCATTCAAGCTTACCGTTTTCATTTAAAACTTGTATAGATTTGCATAAAAGACCCTTGTCTACACAAATCGGGCTTTTACGAGATAAATCATTTAAGTTTCACTTTTACTTCCTCTTTAGACATAACATCAGGTCTATAAATTAATTGAAGATTAGAATCACCTTTTTTCGCTTCAAATGTTATCGCTCCTGTTAACTTACCATTTGGATCTACATCATTAATTTTAAAAATATTTTTATTGCTAGTTGAAAATGTATGGTCAACAACACTTCCATCGCCTCTTTCAAGGTAAAAATCTAATGGGTTAATTCTAACTTTTTGATTACCAACATTCTCTACTGTAACATGAACAATAACAAACTCATTACCTTTTTCCAGCTTATCATATTCTGCCACTTGTGCTATTTGCACCTTATGGACTGTTAATTTTTGATCTCTAATTTGAGTAGTTTTTTCAACATTATATTCCCTTGTATCTTCTTTCTTCGCATCTTCTTTTTTTTCACTACTTTGCTCTTCCTTAGTATTATTTGATACGGTTTTAGCTACTTCTTCCTTCTCATCGCATGCCGATAAACTGAAAGCTAATGTCCCTGCTAGAGTGATTGTCCCAATTTTTTTAAACATAAATTCCCTTCCCCCAATATAAAAATGATAAAAACCCCAAAAAAACTATATATTATGATAACAGATGGACGAACAGCATGTTGTCATTTTGTGTCGAATATAGTAAAGCGATTTATAAGTATGAAGTATCACTTCACTCCTCGTCTTTTCGACGTATGATAAAATCTCAAAAATGAGATATCTACCTTACTTACGAATTCTTTCTTCTCATAAAGTGAAACTTTAATCAGTGGAGGTTTTGTTCACCCCCCACTGATTATTAGCCCGACTCCCACCTTACTTCTTTGCTTCAGCCTAGAGGTGGGAGTTTTACTGCCTACAAATAGCGGGATAAATATGAGTATCTTAAAGTTTCAAATAAGAAAAAATTCAAATAATATGATAAAATTAAACAAAAAACTCGTATAAAGGTGGACAGGCCATGCATATTTCTAAACAATTTATAAAACCGTTTCCTGCATATGAAGAAGTATTTTATGATAATTTGGAACTGCATAAAAAACACTTTTTACCCATTTGCTCTATAAACTTACAATGTATTGAACCGGAATGGGACGAATGGTTACATATTGTGTCAGCAAAGGAAATTCACGAAGGGTGCGTTGGTGATTTCACCCAATCATTTCACACAAATTATACGAAAGCAGATACAATAGGCTTCGATGTCATTGATGGGAAATATAAATTCGAAGCAAATTGGAATTACTTTAAAATTGAACAAAATCATTCTGATATTATAGAAAAAGCCTACGAGTTTAATGAAAAAAACTATAAAATCCGTAAAGAATATTTCAATCGCAATCAAAAAATTTATCCTTATTCTAGTTTTGGAAAAGAATTTACATCTGTAGAATTATTAGAACAAGAGTTTGCTGAAAAACAAACAAATGGCTGGGGATTAAATTATCCCGAGGTAAATGGGTTCCTAAATGATATACGCTTTATGACAGAAGAAGGCAAAGAATTATTAGAAGACTGCGTTAACGAAGACGAAATTTTTGACTATACTAATCTTCTATATGTACCAAAAGATGAATATGGTCATCCCTTTACATATGTTGGATTTGTCACAGGATATTATTTTCAAGCTTATGGTGCAGATCGTGTATACTTATTCTTCAATAAAGAATTAAGAAAAGCAGTAATTTGTTTTGAGTATACATAAGATAATTAAGAAAAATCCATTTTGAACCTTTTTACTTTACTCAAAATGGATTTTTTTATAAATAAGCTATCTTTCATATCTACTGTGAAATGTGTAAAACCTCATATATTGTAATATCCTTCATTTCTTCAACTTCAGGCTTCTCTTCATAAAAATGAAACTGACTATATCCCCATTTATCCGGATTATATACTACCACATTTCCCAAGCAATTTTCTGTATTTTGGACATTATGATTCGAACTGTTAAATTGATTCCCAATCAATGATTCCTTTTGAGAAATACTCCCTACATATTCAACAGCATACCTACTTTTTTTAAACTCATTACTTAAATTAATCACTAAAGGGACACCTATATGTATTTGTTGCCATCCAAACGATTGTAAAATATTATCGTAATACCCTTCAAATATAAATTTGTTCATTCCTTCATGACTATTCCAAATATATAAAGGTGCATAACAGTTATAGAAATTCCCATCTTTACCTGCCTCAGTAATTAAATACGCCTTGAAATTCAGTTCTTGAAAACCATCTGTTTTATACCCATTATCCTTTACCCTTTTCTTAATAATCCCCATGTCATAATCCTTTGGTAAAATGACCTTATATTGCATTCCAATCATGATTATCACTCTCTTTCGATCTTATATATATAATGATAAGTCGACGACCGGCTGACGTAAAATAGGTATAAATTATGTTTGATATCATTTATAATGATACCAAACAAGGGGCTGAGATACATGGAAATTAATGATCTTATCATATTCAAAACTGTAGCCAGTGAGGGTTCTATTAGTAAAGCTGCTAAAGAATTAGGGTATGTTCAACCGAACGTAACGGAGCGTATTAAAAAATTAGAACAAGAGTTAGAAACTCCTTTACTACATAGAGATAACAAAGGTGTTTCTCTGTTACCTTCTGGTGACATTTTATTAGACTACACGAATAAAATATTAACTCTATTAGAAGAAGCCAAAAATGAAATTAAAGCGAGCGGTACTGCTTTTGTAATAGCGACGTCACAATCTATTTTGACAAGTTATTTAAGTAAGCGTATTAAAGAAAATTTCAGGAATTATCAAATATACATAGAAAGTAGTAGCCATTTACAAAAACTACTACAGCAACAAAAAGTTGATATGGTCATAACGTATGAGGATTATTCCGACGTAGCGTTTAAAAAAGTGTTTACTACATCAATTTCTGTAGGCTTATTAAAAACGAAAGAAAAGTATACCATTGACTATTCAAAGGAACTTTTTTTCGTAAGTAACGATAAGAAGTGTCCTTTTCGAAATAAGACAATACAATTTCTTAAAGAAAACGGTCTATCCCAGCATCAACTTCAACAATTGGATTCTTATTCGCTTATTGAAGAATTTATTAATGATGGAAAAGGAATAGCTTTTTTGCCGGTTAAAAATGATATATTAGTAACCATTGAAGATGTTCCCATAGAGAAATTAGCTGTTCATTTTTTTACGAATGGAAACTTTATAAAACATATCCCTGATGAACTATTTTATTAATAGAATTACTATGTTTACAGACTAACTAATTACCTACACCAATAAAAATCCCTCCTTCACTAATCGAAAGGAGGGATTTTTATATTATATACAATTGTTTTTTCACACGTTTTGCTCCACTCCTGCGCTTTTCTCCTTCTTCCTCCTTTTAAAGCCCTTCAACTTCTTAACCGTTCCAACTAATCCTTTCGGAAAAACTAGCAACACGATAATATACAATAAACCTAGCATAATCGTCCATCTTTCAAAAATCGGATACTCCGTCGCTAGTTCTGATAAATAATATTTCAGCGATTCAATTATGCCAGCTCCAGCAATGGCTCCTATTAACGTTCCAACTCCTCCAATCATTGTCATCAACAATGCATTTAATGTCATTTCAATTGAAAATACTGTCGTATTTACAAAGCGCAATGTGATAACAAATAACCCACCGCTAATTGCAGCTACTACTCCCGCCACTACACTCGCGATTATTTTATAATGAAGAACTTTGTATCCAAGCGCTTCAACACGTTGTTCATTTTGTGAGATTGCTTTCAATACTTTTCCAATAGATGATTTTGTGAAAAGACGTAACACAATGAAAATGATAATTAGACATATGAATGTTACATAATAAAATGTAAAACGATCACGAAATACATCTGGCACACCAAATGTAAAACCATCTCCCCCGTGGGTAAGCCCACGCCATTTTTCAGCAAGTACGAAAAACAACTGTGAAATAGCAAGTGTTAACATTGCATAAAAGTGACTTTTCAACCGTAAAGAAAGCAAACCGATTATATAACTAACAATTGCCGAAACGATAATTGCAGCTACAATTCCTATTAAAAAGTTCGTTATTGATACTCCTTGCCGATCAAATAAAAGCGCTACCCCATATGCTCCTATCCCAAAGAACATACAGTGACCGAACGATACAATTCCTGTATACCCAAGCAATACATCAAAACTCATTGCAAAAATAGCAAAGATGAAGATTTGAGTGAATAAAATTAACAGGCTCCGTGAATCATTTACGAATGGAAATACACTTAAACAAATGAGCATAATTACTCCGAAGTATACTTTAATTCGGTTCGATGTGCCGTTCACCATTTCACCCCTTTTCACCAACAAGTCCAGTTGGCTTCACTATTAAGAAAAATAGTAACATTAACATATTAATTGCGAGTGATAAATCTGGCATAAAATACGCTGTAAACGCACCGGCTAATCCAACAATTAAAGAAGCGATAGCTGAACCTTGTACGCTTCCTAACCCGCCAATTATTACTACAATAAAAGCTAAAATTGCATATTGCATACCCATTTCCGCGAAAATAACGCCTGAATATGGAGCAAGTAGGAATCCACCTAATGCCGCCATTCCTGCTCCTAATAAAAAAACGAAAGAAAATATAGCTTTTACATTAATGCCGAGCGCTTGAACCATCTCTTTATCCATTACACCAGCGCGGATCATAAGACCTATCTTTGTTTTTTTGAGTAATAATAGTAATGCAATGTAAATGAGTATCCCGATTACAATAACGAACAGACGATATTTAATTAATATAACGCCTCCGAATGTAAAGCTTCCTTGTAGCCATAAAGGTAATTTTGCGCTAATTGGATTGGGTCCCCAAAATATTTTGATACATTCACTTAGAACGAGCATTCCTCCGAGCGTAACGAGTAGTTGCCGAACATGATTTCCATACACAGGTCTGATAAGAAATCTTTCTAAAATAAAACCAAGCAACATTCCCATAGCTACTGCTCCAACTAACGCTAAGAAATAACTACCCGTCATATTAAATAACCAAACACCTGTAAAAGCTCCCCATGCAAATAAACCGCCATGTGCAAAGTTCAATACACTCATTAATCCGAAAATAAGTGACAGACCAGATGCTAATAAAAATATAAGCATCCCTGTTGAAACACCATTCACAAATAAGTTAATTAACACATCCACGTTCTATCCCCCCGTATCAATGTTAAGAAATACCTAAATATTTTTGACATGTTTCCTTATCCTCGCGTAATTCATTCATAAAACCGTTATGCACAATTCTCCCATTATCCATAATGTAAAAATAATCCCCAATTTGACTAGCCATCATAAAGTTTTGTTCAACAAGTAAAACTGTTGTTTTCTCTTTCATCTTCAAAATAGCTACCATTAGTTTCTCTACCATAATTGGGGCCAGTCCTTTACTCGGCTCATCAATTAGTAATAACCCATCACTATTAATAAACGCTCTTGAAATAGCCAACATTTGCTTTTGTCCTCCGCTCAAAAGGCCACTTTTTTTATTCCAAAACTCCTTTAAATCTGGGAATAGTTCAAGCATCCACTCTATTTTCTCTTCCTCTTCTTCTCCCTTTCCCCTAGCAAGAGCGAATGTTTCTTCTACGGTCAAATCATGAAAAATCCCTTGATTTTCTGGTACGTAACCTATCCCTTTCCTAGAAATCAAATGTGTAGATAATCCATTTACTTGTGTACTATCATAGTAAATTTCACCATCTGCAATCCGGTGAAACCCCATAACCGATCGCAATGTCGTAGTCTTCCCAGCCCCATTTCTTCCAAACAATACAGTAATTGTCCCTTTCTCAACAGAAAGAGATACCCCTTGTAAAATATGAAACTGATCTAAATACGTCTCTATATTATTTACTTGTAATAGTGCCACTATATAATCCCCCTAAATAAGCACTTTGTACACGCTCATCTTTCATAATTTCTTCCGGCAATCCTTCAGCCAATAATTCTCCATGAAATAAAACGATAAGATGATCTGACAAATCGATTACCATATCCATTTTGTGTTCAATAAGTACAATTGTGCTCTCTGGATGTTTCTTAATATTTTCAATCACTTGTAAAATAGCAGGTACCTCCTCAACTGATATACCTGCCGTCGGCTCGTCGAGTAATAACACATCCGTTTTCAAGGCCAATAACATCGCAAGCTCTAATTTTCTTTTTTCACCATGCGCTAAATCCTTCGCTAATACATTCTCTTTTTCGTGAAGTAATACTGTTTTTAAGAAACGCCTTGCCTCTCCAACTTGTTGCTTACGTTTTGCTGAACTTGGAAAGAAACTATAGTAATCTTGAACAAATGATTGAACACTTAAACGAACATTTTCAAGCACCGTTAACTCTGGGAATATATTCGTAAGCTGAAAAGAACGACCAATTCCTAAGCGTGTTCGATCTGAAATCGATAGGTTTGTAATATCTTGACCTTTAAAATACACTGCACCTTTTGATGGAGAAATCTGGCCACTTAGCAAATTAAATAATGTTGTCTTTCCCGCACCATTCGGCCCAATAATTGAAATGAGCTTTCCTTTTTGTACTTTTAAATTTACGTCTTTAATAACATGATGTTCACCGAAAGATACGCTAAGATTTTTCGTTTCTAGCAAATGCGTCACGAAATCCCTCCCTTTAAAGCTTTGAGTATGAAAGAAATACGTATAAAGAGGGTATCCCCTCTTTATACAAAAAACAACTGAAAATTCAGTCTATTTATTTTGAACTGGTGGTTCTGTCTCTTTCATTGTTAATTCTCTCTCTAAAACAGGCACTGGATAATCCACACCATCTTGCTTTTTCAATGTGATAGAATAAAGTGTCTGCATCGCTTGGTGGTCCTTCTCTCTAAATTTCATCTTTCCTTTCGGTGTATCAAATTCCATTCCTTCCATTTTCTTAATAAGCGTATCTACATCTGTATCACCTTTTGTTTTCTTTAAAGCTTCCACAATAGAAATTGCCGCTGACATTCCTCCTGCTGTAAATAAATCCGGCACTGCGCCATTAAAACGTTTTTTATGTTCTTCAACTAGCCAATCGTTCACCTTATTTTTAGGAAGTTTGTGATAATATACAGAAAAACCTTGCATTCCGACTAATGCATCCATCGTTTTTAATGCTGGTATATCTGGCGCACCAGTAGAAATTTTAATACCTTGCGCTTCCACATTCATATCTTTCAACTGTTTCCATGGTGAATTGGCACCTGCCCAAACGACAAATAAATAATCTGGTTTTGAGCTAATGATATTTTGAATATTCGCTGTGAAATCAGTTGAATTCGTATCTGCGTATTGCTCATTTACAATATTCGCACCTAATTTCTTCGCTCCCGCTTTAAATGCTGCAATTCCTTCACGACCGAAAGCATTATCCGGGGCAAACGTCGCAATCTTTACATCTTTTTTAGCAATTGAGGCAGCACCAGCAATCGCATCTTGTGAAGAGCTTCTTCCTGTTCTAAAAATATATTTATTCCAGTTTTTTCCAGTGATACTATCAGCAACTGCCGGTTCAACAACCATAATTTTTTCATATTCTTCAGCTAATGGTAATACTGCCAATGTATCACTTGAACTAGACGAGCCGACTAAAAAATCGACCTTCTCTTCTTCTAATAACTTCGTAGCTTTTTTAACTGCTACATCGGCTTTCGTTTCCGTATCTTCTACAACAAACTTAATCTTCTTTCCTTCCACTTTTCCCGTCCCACCAGTTGCATAATCTAATCCTAATTCAAACCCGTTCACTGTTTGTTTTCCATACGATTCTAGTGGACCTGTTAATGAAGCAAGAACCCCTACCTTAATCGTTTTTTCATCCTCAGTACTTGTCTTCTTACCTGAACAAGCTGCTGTTACCAATAGCGACCCTAAAACACAACCAGTAACCACCGTTTTTAGCCATTTACGTTTTTTTATCGACATTGTGATCCTCCCCATACTTTACTTTCTGATAGAATCAAACACGCCAAATTCCCCTGTCCGTAATCATGACTGTTTAACTTCAAAATTTGTATTGGAAAACTCTTGTAGTAAACTCTACATTCGGCATAAATCTATAATCACCTTCCTATTAAATGGAAACGGACATACAATCCATATATATTCCGCTGTTCAAATGAAATTACTGTTTCATTACAGGAATCATCACGAAAAAAACTGCAAATAATTAACTTAAGTTATTAAGTCAATTATTTGCAGCCTATCTAAAAAGCTCTTAATTACTTTCTACTTTCTCTAATCCTTCAACCAATTGCTTCTTATCTAACCCTTCCCCTATAACTACCAAATTAGTCGGGAAACCGAAATCTTGTTCCAATAAAGTTGGTACCCCGAACGAATATTGGAATAGATGAGGGTATTTATCTCCATGGAATTTCACAAAACCTTTCACACGATAAATACTATCTGGTAAATTCGAAAGCCATTCATATAATTTGTCTTGATCAATTGATTTCGTAAATTGATACGTCATCGTTTGTATATGTAGATGCTGTTTTACATGCAAGGTCTCATGTTCCCCATCATTCATAAATTCAGCTTCTTCTATATCTTTTAAAGATATATTACAATACTTTGTTTCAAACAATTTCGCATGATTATTTATAGCTTTTACTTCTTCAAGTACTTTGTTTTTATCTTCTTCTGTTAGTAAATCTGATTTATTAATTAAAATGTGGCTACCAAACTTCATTTGCTCATGCAATAACTGTTGCACATTTGCACTTAATATACCTCGATGTATCCATCTTACTGCATCTAAAACGACTACAATTGATTTCACTTCTAGGAAAGGTGCTAAAATTGGTGATACACATGCATCTAACACTTCAATTGGATGCGCAACACCTGTCGTTTCTATATAAATTACATCTGGTTTTTCTTGCTGATATAACGAATGCAATTGTATTTCAAGCTCTTCTTTTAATGTACAACAAATACATCCTTTAAGTAGCTCTCTTAAAACATTCTCTTTTCCAATAATATCTGTATCTACTGAGTATTCACCAATCTCATTCATCAACACGGCAACTTTTCTATTCTTCTTTTTCTCCGCTAACAATAAGTTTTGTAATAATGTTGATTTTCCGCTACCTAAAAAACCACCTAATATATGAATTTCTACTTTATTCATTCGACCGACCATCCATTTCTTTATTTCAAACGTATTCAAAGCGTAATAATTACGATTTATATTTATCATTTTATTAAAAGAATAGCAATTTGTAAATATAACTACTAGATTAACTGTTCATTTACTTCATGAGCAACTCTAATTCCAGACTCAATTGCTCCTTGCATCCATCCGTGTGTTAATGTCGTATGCTCTCCTGCAAAGTGTACCTTTCCAGCTGGCGGCGTAATATACGGAAATATCTCTAGCTCTTGCCCTGGTTCAAAAGCTGTAAATGCTCCGCAAGAATACGGATTTTGACTCCAGTTAAAAGATGCACCTGTAACAAACTCACTATAGACGATGTCACCATATATTTCCGCTAAATTTTTTAATACGTAACGAATACGTTCTCTTTGCGTGAGACTATCCCATGTTAACGCCTCATCTGCCCATGTATAACTAGCCAACATTACCGCTGGACCTGGCGTATGAAGCCCATAACTTGGATAGTATGTAAATCGAATCGGCAAATCTGTAATAGATTTGCCACCACACTGTCCCGTTCTCTCCCAAAATCTACTTTTAAACTCTATCGCAATTTTAGTCGCAGCTATGTAGTTTAATTCACGAATTGCCCGTCTTTTAAAATAAGAGAATAAATCATAAGGCTGAATCTCAACAAAACGTAACGCTGAAAATGGGATAGTAACAATTGCAACATCACCCGTGACTGTAAATTGCTCTAACGTTTGTTTATGGTTTACTTGCATCATCACTTTGTTATCTTCTTGTATGATTTTTTCAACCTTATACTGCATAAATATATTTTCATTTAACTGCGGTAAAAAAGCTTTGGGTAATGCATCCATCCCGCCAGTTATCTCATAATATTTCGCAGTTGAAGTAAAGAAGATCATTTCCCGTAATACTTCAATTAAAGACATTCCCATATAAGCCTCCATATCAAGAAGTACTCCAATCATATCTATTGCACCGTCTGAATAATATGCTGTTAAAAATGAACTAAGTGAGTATGTTTTATACTTTTTTTCAACAATAATCCAGTTTTTATTAGGATCTTTTTTAATAAAATTAAGTATTGGTTCTAATATTTTTAACATTAATTTCTCTGCCGTTTTTCCTTTTTCGTTTTCTAAAACGGGATATTTAAGTACACTTGGGTTTTCTTCAAACATACTCAATCTCGTTCTAATATGATTCGTATAAATTATATCCGAAGGAGTTTTATTAATAAAAAGATTTAACGGCAGTTTAAATTTACGAATGTACGCTAAAGTTAACTCATGGGTTTCAGGAATTCTCATCGGTCCAGCATTAAAATATAAGCCCGCACTAAATGGTTTACGAATCGTATATACTCTGCCACCTATTCGGTTATTTGCTTCTATAATCGTTATTTTATGACCCGCTTCTTTTAATAAAGATGCTGCGACTAAACCTGACATCCCTGCACCAGCAACTATAATTTGTTTTGGCTTTTGCGTTTTTACGAGCCCCGCATTGATAATATGAAGCATTTTTTCTATCGTTAATGGCTTCAGCATACCCTTTTCCCCTTTTGTAAAGGATTTTACTGAATTATATTCGGTTAACATGATTCCTATGTTTTTCATGTTATTGAGCGGATACATTTTCAATTACTTGAATATCTTTTATAAAATGTAATAAACTAGATATGACTATAGAAGTAAGACGTATTATCTTACATAATAAAATTAATGAAATTGCGAGGAATTTTGAAATGAAAAAAGGTATTAACCGTGTTGTATTAGTAGGAACAGGAGCAGTTGGATGTAGTTATGCGTACTGCATGATTAACCAAGCCGTAGCTGAAGAATTTGTTTTAGTCGATGTAAATGAGGCAAAAGCTGAAGGGGAAGCAATGGACTTAAGTCATGCCGTGCCATTCGCACCTGCCCCAACTAGAGTATGGAAAGGCAGCTACGAAGATTGTAAAGATGCTGATCTTGTAGTCATTACGGCTGGATTACCACAAAAGCCAGGCGAAACACGTTTAGATTTAGTTGAGAAAAACGCTAAAATCTTTAAACAAATCGTTCGTAGTATTATGGATAGCGGATTTGATGGCATCTTCTTAATCGCAACAAACCCTGTAGATATTTTAACTTACGTAACTTGGAAGGAATCTGGTTTACCGAAAGAGCGCGTAATTGGTTCTGGTACAACACTTGATTCTGCTCGTTTCCGTTACATGTTAGGTGAATACTTCAATATTGGCCCACACAACATTCATGCTTATATTATTGGAGAACACGGCGATACTGAACTTCCAGTTTGGAGTCATGTATCAGTTGGTATCCAAAAACTACAAACGCTTCTTGACAGGGACAACACATATACACAAGAAGATTTAGACAAAATTTTCATAAACGTTCGTGATGCAGCTTACCATATTATTGAGCGAAAAGGTGCCACTTATTATGGTATTGGTATGTCACTTCTACGTGTTACGAAAGCAATTTTAAACGATGAAAATAGCGTATTAACGGTTTCAGCATACTTAGAAGGTCAATACGGCCAAAAAGACGTTTATATCGGCGTACCTGCTGTTTTAAATCGCGGCGGTGTGCGTGAAATTTTAGAAGTAGAATTAAATGAAGAAGAAGAATTAAAATTCGATCACTCTGTTCAAGTATTAAAAGAAACAATGGCTCCGGTTCTTTAATCTTATATTCCAAAAAAGCAATCCAATTTATTTTGGATTGCTTTTTATATTTTTATTGTTCCCCCTCACTCTAAACCATAATATTATCCATAATAGAAAGGAGTGATTTTATGAATGATTCTTGGACAATTGTAATCCTCTTATTGGCTATTTCATCCTTAATCCTTTTCCTCTTTTTAATCATCAGGACTCTATTTCCAACTCAAAAACATGACAAAAATCTCGGATTCATTCTACTTATTATTTGCTTATTAACAATACCGATAAGCATCTTCCTTATCGGAGGCTGGACAGGTATGGGAATTAGCATAATCGCAGTATTTCTTTTTACTGCTGTTACTATCGCTTTACTAGCCAATAAATTCATTAAACTTCCACCTGCTAAGAAAAAATAAAGTAAAACTTTAATCAGTAGCGTTCCGTCCGTCTTTACTATGTATTAGCTTCTGTTAATTAACATTTTTCAAGATAAAAATACCCGATGTTTTCGCTCCTTGAAAGCATCGGGTATTTTCTATTATTTTTTAATCGCTTCCTCATTATTTACATCAAGTACATCTAAGAAAAAAATAAAGATTGGTATGCCGATAATAAGTCCCCATATTCCGAGGAAATGTTCTGAAAAGATGAGTATCATAAATGTATAAAAGATTGGTAAATTTGTTTTCGCAGACATAAACTTCGGGTTTAAAAAATAACTTTCAAGAGCATGGATTACTGTAATGATCACAAGTATGTATACAACGTATATAACTCCGCCTACGTTATATGCAATGATACAAAGTGGAAACAAAGAAATAATCACACCTGCAACCGGAATCAATCCTAGTAGGAAAATCATAACAGCTAATACGAGTAGCTGTGGAAATCCTAAAACGATTAATGCAATAACAGTAAGAATACAATTTACAACCGCAATTAAAAACTGTGCTTCAATTACTTTACCGAACGATCTTGCAAATCTTTCACCAAAGTATGCAATCTCCTCATAAAAAATCTTTAACTTACTATCTTTAAACTTAGAAGTAAATGTAATAATACGCTCTTTTTCTAGTAAGAAAAATAAGCTTAAAATTAGAGACAATAATATTTGTAAACTTACCTTCCCTATATTTGTTATCGATTGATATATAACATCTACACCTTGTTCTATATACTTTGATACTTCCATTCCATTAATTGTCGAAAGTGCATATTTAATAATTTCATTATCAGGTGGGTTTTGAAAAAACAACTTAAATTGATAAATCAACTGTGAAATTTGTATCGTTAGTACAGGTAAATATTTATACAATGTCGTGCCGATAAAGGAAACTAATATTATATATAAACATGCGATAACAATTTTTCGATTCACATTCAATTTTTTTGATATAAAACGTTGAAACCGATCCATTAAAAATGTCAGTATAAACGTAATTAATATTAAATTAATCATACTTTTTAATCCGTATAATACAAGCGCCACTATTATTAAAACGAGAAAACGTTGAAACCCTCTACTTCGAAAAAAATTTTTCACTTCATTCATTAAAAATTAACCTCCCCCTTCAACGGATGGAAATTGGCTATATTACAAAACGTACTTATTCATTGTAATACTATTACATGTTATGAACTTATATAGACAATCTTTCTTACTAATTGGGAAGAATCCTTTTTTTCTTTTCATATTGTTAGATTCTTTCGAAATCAGCCCAGCAACATATTTCTGTGAAGTTCATTTTTTAGTATAATCTATTACAGCTTAGGTGATCTTCTATTTTCCGGCTGCTGTTCAGAGAGTTATATTCCCCGTAACTCTCTAGACAAAATGCTAAATAAAAAACTTAATTACTTCAATCTAATCGGTTCTTTTTTTGCATTTGCTTCGCTAATAATTCCTTTACTTGGTTATAAGTTAACCCTGAATTTTTATTTAAACGCTTTACTTCCTCAACATCAGTACCTACCACTGTATATTTTTTCTCATTACCCATGTTTCCACTTCCTTTTTCATCAGTTTATTTCTTATATTCCTTCCCTAAATACACATAAATTAACACCTATACAAAAAAGGAAGCTGCTTCTAAGCACAGCTTCCTCCTCGTTTTATATTCTATTTTTTAATAAAATTTCACTACGTCTTCAGTAGGTAAAAATGTTCTTTCTCCCGGTTGTTCATTTGGTTCACCAAATGGCATTTGTCCTACTAAATTCCACTCAGCTGGAATACTCCAAGTCTCTTTTACTTCTGCGTCTACGATTGGATTATAATGTTGTAATGACGCTCCGATTCCTTCAGCAGCTAATAGCATCCATACAGTATGTTGTAACATTGCATTTCCTTGATGAGACCAGAATGGGAACTGACCTTTATATAATGGAGCGTTTTCTTGCATCTTTTCTACTGTCGCCTGATCTTCAAAGAATAATACAGTTCCTACACCTGTATGGAATCCTTTTAGCCTTTCTACAGTCGCTTCAAAGTTTTCTGCTGGTACTCGTGATCTAAGTGTTTCTTTTACAATATCCCAAAACTTTTCATGTTCTCCGTCCATTAATACGATCATACGGCCACTTTGCATATTGAATGAAGTTGGTGCATGTAAAGCTGTTTTTAAAACTTCTTCAATTCTTTCTTTCGTAATTGCATCGTTTTTTGTTACTTTACGAATTGAACGGCGGTTCACGATCGCTTCTTTTAAATTTGTTGTAGTTGCTGACATGGTAATTCCTCCAAATGTATGTTTTTTTATTTTAGTTATTTCATGACAAACAAATTAGCAATACCCATCCGTATTACATTGCATGCCCTCAAATGAATTTATTTTATCCTTTTCAATTTCTTTATCAATGAATCTTTCTAGCGTTTCTTTACTCGCAAGCCCTTGAATGACTTCATCTCCAATCATAATAGTTGGGACAGCCATAATGTTTGCTTCATCATATGCGTGCTGAATTGCTTCTTGATGTTTTTCTTTATATTTACGAGTTACTAAAGCATTTTTAAATTCAGCTTCAGGAAGACCTACTTCTACTGCTAATTTTGTTAACACATCAATATCTTCAATGTTTTGTTCCTCTTGGAAAAATGCTGTGAATACACGGTGATGATATTCATTTCCTAGTTCATGTTCTTTCGCAAATTGGCATCCCTCAAAAGCTAAATGTGTATATGGGTGCGGAGAAACACGTGGTAGACGCATTTCAATTCCTAATTTCTCAGCTGTAGGACGAATGAACGCATCCCATGAACCTAATTTATCTGGTTCGTTCCAAGGATCTATTTTTGAATATGGACTTGGACGTAATTCAAATGGCATCCATTCGATTTCTACATCTTTCTCTTTCTCTACTTCATCTAATGGACCTTTTGCTAAAAAACAAAACGGACATATAAAATCTGAGTATACTTTCATTTTTACAGTCATAGTTTTTACACCTTACCTTTATTGTTGTAATCAAAATAGTTACATTAATAACAAAAAAATATAAATATTATTTAAGCATTCATTTTCTCTTGCAACGATTCAAACAACTG
Organism: Bacillus sp. NPDC094064; assembly: GCF_050279585.1. Taxonomy (NCBI): domain Bacteria; kingdom Bacillati; phylum Bacillota; class Bacilli; order Caryophanales; family Bacillaceae; genus Bacillus; species Bacillus sp. NPDC094064. The sequence goes on along the minus strand of NZ_JBNNUI010000006.1, from coordinate 59,822 downwards.
CGCCATCGTAATATTTCTCAAAACTTCTTCCATCGCGGATTGTGCTTGAATCAAAATAACTTCTAATACAGCTTGAATATTCGCGCCAATTGGACAATCTGGATTTGGTTGCTCATGAATATGAAATAGTTTATCCTCTTCCACTACATTCACTGCATGATACACATCTAACAATGTGATTTCATGTAAATCCTTTAATAATCCAGCACCACCTGGACCTCGATTTACGTAAACAAAGCCAGCTTGTTTTAAGTACGACATAATTTTACGAATGACTACTGGATTTGTATTTACGCTCTCAGCCATATAGTCTGAAGTGCAAAGTGAAGATGGATTGTTTTTCAAAATAGATAAAATATGAACTGCTATAGAAAAGCGGCTACTAATTTTCATTATGATCACCACCTCGATGTAATCATTATAGTTACAACAAAAAGATAAGTCAATCCTTTTCATAGACTTTTTAGAGTAAACTAAAAAAGTGCCTCATTACGATATATGAGACACTTCTTCTTATTCTGCAAATTTTAATAAACGCATAAACGTTTGACGGTCAATTTTCATATTTCGGTGTTCTGCGGACAATACAGTGTTCATTGTAATATATATACGGAGAATACTGCAGAAACCATCTTTCGTTTGTAAGATTCATATGAATCATGCGGTGGTTCGAGCGTGCAGGATGTCCAATTCTCCCCATATATCCTTCATTCTCAATACAGAGTAAACATTTTGGATAGTTCTTACTTTCCAATGCTTTTTCTCTCGCAATTTGTTCCGGGTTTTTTTCCGGTTTTGATAAGTTAATCGTTATATCAATGGCACCGTATTCCGTTTTTACTTTATAATTTATGTTTTGGGCAATTTGCTTCATTTGGATATAGTTGCTATTTTTACTTAATTCATAGAAGTAATCTGTCGCAGTCATCGGATTTTGTTCGTATTTCTCATAAAACAATGCATTGATAGCGGATGGTTTGGACATAAAGACATCCATAATTACGCTTGCTAAAATCTCTCTCTCATCCAATGCTTTCTCAATAATTTCATGCGTACAAGCATATTCGATTAATTCTTCTAATAATTCTGGAATTTCTTTCTTTACAGATGCTGACACTTCCACTACAAAGCCATCTAAGCGAAACAGGGAAAGTATTTTATTCCTTACATATATTTCATCATCTTCTTCAATCAATTTAGCTTCAATAGCACGATCAATTAACTGCTGAATTGTTTGATATATCATCAACGTTTCCCTCCTCGATCCTCATAGCACTTTGGATTGTTAAGATGCCAGTTCCATGCATCTTTTATCATTTTATGGACAACAGTACGAGTTGGACTCCCCCTCATGTAAGAATCTCTTTCCCCGAACAAACTAGTAACATACCTCGGTCGCCCGCTCATTTTGCAAGCTATTTTTTTAAATTATACGTATGTAAAAACGCTTCTACAATAAACATCTTGTCGTGTTTTTTAGATATCTTGCTTTTTGTTTAATATTTCCCTAAAATCATTATAATAATAGATAAAAAGTCTATGAAGGAGGGATTCATTTGTCCAATGAGGTGTATGAGATTCCGCAATCTCAAAGAGACCATCTTCCAGTAAAACTTCTTTATGTAACAAAATCAAAATACAATAAATGTTGGCATAGCACCAATCATGCTCATCACTTTACAGAGCTATTGTATATTACCAAGGGCAAAGGAACTTTTATCTTTAACAAAGAAGAAATCCCCGTCAAAGAGCATGATTTGATTATCATCAACCCGAATGTCGAGCACACGGAAAGGTCTGATACCAATCACCCACTCGAATATATTGCACTTGGTATTCAAGGTCTCTCCTTTTCATCTACAGAAAATCCGGGTCAGATCACTATTTACAATTATAAACAGGAGCAAAAAAACTTTCTCTTTTACCTTCAGCAATTGCTTGAAGAAGCGGAAAATCAACAGGAAGATTATGAATTAATCATGCAAGATATTTTAGAAATTTTGTTGCTTAAAATGATGAGAAAAAAAGCTTTTAACGTGGAGAAAACCTCTTCTCAAAAAATCAATAAAGATATTGAATTTGTTAAAAATTATATTAAGCAGCATTTTCGTGAAAATATCAGCCTGGATACATTAGCAAAAGTAGGTCATATCAATAAATATTATCTATCACATTCCTTTAGGAAATTCGTCGGTGTTTCACCTATTGAATACTTAATTCAAATCCGGATTAGAGAAAGCAAAATATTGTTGGAAACCACCAACTATCCGATTTCCAATATTTCAACCATTACCGGCTTTTCTTCCCAATCATTCTTTGCACAATCATTTAAACGAGAAACGAATCTATCTCCTTCAAAATACAGAAATACTATAAACTCTAACAAAAATAAAACGGATTTTGATGCAAAAACTTAAGGACACTTGCAATGAATCTATAAATCTTGGACATATTGTTACTATTATTTTAGAAAAGGGGTGTTCCTATGATTCAAAAATTAAAATCATATTATGGTAAAGATATAAAGATTAATGAAGCCGTATTGTCTGAGGATTATAGCTGGTTTTTAGTCGAAGAACATAAAGTAGGGATACGAAAAACTCGATTACATAAAAAGGAACATCTATTGCTTTCATCTATCTTAACACCTATTCATACTGATACATTTTATGAAACAGAAAAAGAAAAATTGTGGTATGAAGTGTTATATAAAAATAAGAGCCTTCCTATCGTATCGGTTCGTTTTTTACACTTCTTCACAACGCACCCTTTAGTAGAAAGAGAAGAATTTCAATATGCTTTACAGTCTATGTTTCCTTTCACCACTACAACAATATGGGAGACCTCTCAAACTGGCGCCCTCATCTTAGAAGAAGATGTACCGGCATCTGTATTGCAAGCAGCCCTTGATACACTAGAAACAGATTTTTTTATATCTCTATCCTTTTTTATGGGAAGACACTATACACAAACAAATGAAATTGCTCAATTATATCAATGGGAGCGAAATTTATTTTCTGTTCTTTCTCCCTATGTATCGCAAAAAATTATACATATTGAACAACTACTTCCTTATCAACTAATGATTTCATTACCGAAAGAAGAAAGAGAAAAATACACGAATCAATTATTAGCACCCATTTCTAATAACAAGGAACTAATAGATAGTATTAAAGTATTCTTTCAATGTAATTTAAATGTATCACTTGCAGCTAAACAATTATATTTACATCGTAATACTTTACAATATCGAATTGATAAATTCATTGAAAAGACAGGAATTAATATAAAAACTTTTGAGGGTGCAGTAACAGTTTATATGGCTTTTCTTTCATTAGATATCTCGTAAACTTGCATAAAAACCTCACATTCTTTTGTGCACCATGCCAATTTACCTACGCCTTAAATAATCTTATAATTCAATTAATTATAAAAGGGAGTGAGTAATTATGACAGAACTTGTATTAGATCATATTTTTAAAGTTTATGATAATAAAACGACTGCTGTTTCTGATTTTAATTTACATATTGAAGATAAAGAGTTTATCGTATTTGTCGGACCTTCTGGATGTGGAAAATCAACAACTCTACGTATGATTGCTGGTCTAGAAGACATTTCTGACGGTTCATTTTATATTGATGGCGTACGCATGAATGATGTCGCTCCAAAAGATCGCAACATTGCAATGGTATTTCAGAATTACGCACTATATCCACATATGTCTGTTTATGAGAATATGGCTTTTGGCTTGAAACTACGAAAACTACCAAAAGCTGAAATTAATCACCGTGTAACTGAGGCGGCGAAAATCTTAGGGCTTGAAGATTACTTACAACGAAAACCGAAAGCATTATCAGGTGGACAACGCCAACGTGTTGCGCTAGGAAGAGCTATCGTTCGTGACGCAAAAATATTTTTAATGGACGAGCCTCTATCCAATTTAGACGCAAAATTACGCGTAAGTATGCGTTCCGAAATCTCTAAACTTCATCGTCGTTTAAACACGACTACTATATATGTGACACATGATCAAACAGAAGCAATGACAATGGCATCGCGCCTAGTTGTTATGAAAGATGGACTTATTCAGCAAATTGGTACTCCAAAAGAAGTATATGATAATCCTGAAAACATTTTTGTTGGAGGATTCATCGGTTCTCCAGCTATGAATTTCTTTACCGGAACATTACAAGATAAATATTTCCATATAGAAAATATTCGCTTCAAGGTACCAGAGGGTCTATTAAAAACATTAACTAAACAGGGGTATAATGGAAAAACAATCATACTCGGTATTCGTCCTGAAGACATTCATGATGAACCAATTGTTCTTCAAGCTTCTCCTGAATCCACTGTCGAAATTACAGTAGAAGTTGCTGAGTTATTAGGTGCCGAAACGATGATTCATGGCAAACTTGCGAGCCAAAACTTTATTGCACGAATCAATGCCCGTTCCGAAATTAAAGCAACCGATAAAATTCCGTTAGCTTTTAGTTTAACTAAAGCTCATTTTTTCGATATTGATACAGAACAACGTATACGTAATAATTAGACATACTTGATTAACAATTCCATGTTTTACGTAACACCTTTTCTGGCTGCTGAAAAGTCTTCTCCACAATCTAGAGAAAGAGCCTACTGTTTGTAGGCTCTTTCTCTTTCCTTATTTTTTACGACGTACGACAAACACACACGCGCCCACCGACGATACAATCGCCAAAATAGATAAGACAATTGCTATTGTTGTCATATTACTTGTACTCTCATTTTTTTCAACACTTGACACTTCTCCATGTTCTCCTGTTAATGATGTACCTTTTGTAATTGCAGTAAGTGAATGTGGTTTCTCCGCTTTTTCGTCGCCTGTCCATTCAACAATTTCTCCATCTTTATATTGTTGATATGCATCCCAAGCTATTTTTTGTTCCTTATTTGGATTTTTAGCAACGAAAGTAAATCGCTGAAACTGACCAGGTAAAATTCCCTCACCTGTTGCTTCCCATACTACAGTTTTAACTTTTCCATCTGTATCTTTTTTCTCTTCCACTTTCCATCCCGGCACTGGTTCATATTGCTGAAATTCAACTCCAGACGGTATTTTTAGTGTGACTTTTGTCGTTGCCACATTCTTTTCAACGGGTACTTTTATCGTATAAGTCTCCCAAGAGTTAACATCTGAAGTTGCTGGTTTCACAGTTACGTGAGCACTAACAGGTAACACAAAAATTCCCATTGCAATGATTGTTGCTATCATTGTTGTTCCTAATTTTTTTATACGTTTCATTTTCTATTAACTCCTTTTCATCTATTAGGCCCCTTTATCTGCCACCTACAATAAATTTATAATCTGCATCGAAGCTATCAAGAGATTTTGTTAATCCATGAACATGTATATTCCAGTTTCCTGTCATGTTAATATACATACCTTCCGCTTCATATTCTCCTGGTGAAACAGCTGAAGCTTTAAATGAACCTTTGCCCATATTCATATCTAACGATTGAGTTGTCAATACAATTTGTTCCATATCAGTAACAAGCTGTCCATTCTCATCCTTTAAAGTAATATGAAATATATTTTGTCCTACCTTATTAGGACTCACCTGTAGAGTAAGTTCATATCCATTATTTAATTGCTTACTCTCTGTAAAAGGTCCAGTAGGAGGCATCGGCGGTGTTTGTACGTTTGTCATAAAAGCTACGATTATAAAAACGATAATTCCTATGATAAATTCTATTTTCACCGTAGCTCCTAACCTTTGCTGCGCCCGCATTCTTCCCTTCACATAATGAACAATTCCCAATATTCCCATGCAAACGAATAAAAGTATCTTTGCTAATAAAGCTAATCCATACTTCGTATCAAATAGTGAATGGATCGTAGGAATAAAAAATGTACTATTAAAAAGACCCGTTATTACAATCACTATAACAGCACCTGTTGCCCACGGTGAAAAACGCTTAATTGCATCCCAATACTTAGTCCACTTATCCTCCTCTTTACGTAAAAGAAGAATAATTGATGATAAACCGCCAATCCATAATGACGCTGCAAATAAATGTAGAAAATCCATAACGATAGCAATGCCTTTAAACTTCAAACCATATGCATGACTATTTAAAGCTTTCATAACAAGCAGCCCAGTAAACAATAGTATTGGAATGCTCCATACTTTAAACGACGAAAGCTTCTCACGCTTCACCGCAAAATATGTAACTAGTATAAGCATACTAATAAGAGCCATTTGCGTTATCCATACATAACCAAAAACAGATAGCTGTAATGTTTCTTTTAATAAGAAAGGATCAAATGCTTCTAGCCATGAAACATCAGCATTCATTTTCGATTGCAACGGTAGATTGAATAGTAAACTAATGAATATACCAATTAATGAGATCCATATTATTCTCTTACTTCTTGATTGAACTTCTATTGCATTTACTTTATACATAATAAGATTAAAAAATAGAACTCCTAAAAATAGTGCGAAACTTGTATATAGAATCCCGCGTTCCATAATCATATCAATTTGCGGAACATACCCCATCTCTTCTACTTGTATATCGTCTGTGCCAGCTTCTGCTAACCCAACACGAAATGGAATCACACCTTGAATGGGATGCCCGTCAGCTGAAATAACTTTCCATTGAATTGAGTAGAGACCATTTTTGAGGTTCTCTTTTAACCCAGCTTCTAATACTTTTTTATTCTTTTTATCAATATGAGCATCTTTTAAATCTACTCTTTTACCTGAGGAATCTCTTACAAACAATGTATTAAAATGCGAAACTTGTATATCCTCATCAAATTCAATTTTTACAACAGATGGTGCTTTCTTCAACGTTTCATTTTCAGTAGGATTTGATTTCACCACATATGCATGAGCAGATACGCTTTTTGGTATCAATATGATACATACACACGCAACTAATAGCCATACCCCTAACCTTCTCATTACTTTCAAGCTTATTTCACTTCTTTCGTCTTCGTTACTACACTTTCAATACTGTTTATTTTGATTTTCTATCAAAATGTTAATCTGGTTAAGTATAGGTTTCTACATAGTGCAATACTTTATTTATCCTTCACCTCTTAACTTCCAATATTATAGCTACTACTTCCATTGATACAACTTACATTTTTAAAGCCGATTGTTATTATATCACAAAATATATTTATGTAAGTTCCAGAAGAAGAAAAGTTCTCGTGAATCATTTGTGAAGAAAATGTGAAATACATAAATAAAAAGGTGTCACATTAGTATGTAACACCTTCCACAAAAAATATTCTTCTTTTATTTCTCTTCCGGATAATCACAATATTCAATAATTGTCCCTTCCGTATCCGCTGGGTTAAGGTAAATCAATCGTCTACCATGTTTATTTATTCGAAGTGTATGCTCTAACGTTCGAATTCCTTGTTCTTTCAATTCTTCTAAAGCTACATCTAAATCATCTACACGATACGCAACATGATGAACGCCTTTCCCCTTTTGTTTAATAAATCGTGCGATTGGAGATGTCGTATTATTCGTAGGCGCAAGTAATTCAATTCTATCACCGTCTACTTCCATAATAGCAACTTCACTTTCAACTCCTGGCGCTTCACTTACGTAACGGTCAATTAAAGTTCCTGACAAAACCGTTTCATAAAAATGTATCGTACTATCTATATCACGAACTGCGATTCCAATATGATCAATTGTTTTTTTCATTTTATTTCCCCTAATACTTTATTTTTTCTCACTATTAATAGTAACAAAAAAAGTCATAGAAACAAGTTCTATAACTTTTTTTATTTAACCTATTTTCTTACCCGCTCTAGTTGCTGGTTGAACTTGATTTTTCACTTTTAAAACGCTAATACCATATCCGATAAATCCACCGATAATCGCTGGGAAGATCCAGCCTAATCCTACTTCTTGCATTGGAAGGAATTTAGTGAACACTTTGCTTACTACTTCAATGTTAACTCCAGCTGCACTCAATCCATCGAATAAGCTGATGATAAATGTTACGATTAAACTCACTTGATAAACTTCAGCTCTTCCTTTAAATAGTGAATGGAAGAATGTTAAGAAAATCAATACAATTGCTAGTGGATAAATTGCTGTCAATACCGGAACAGAAACTGCGATTAGTTGTGTTAATCCTACGTTTGCAACAATTGCACTAAATACACATAGCGTGATTGCGATTGCTTTGTAAGGAACATTTGGGAATAACTTATGGAAGAATGAAGAACATGCTGATACAAGTCCCACACTAGTCGTTAAACAAGCAACTGTAATCATCAATCCTAATAATACGCCACCATATGATCCGAAATAGTAGTTAGAAACTTTTGCTAATACTTCTCCACCGTTTTCTAAATATCCAAGTTTCGCAACACTTGAAGCCCCCATATAAGAAAGCGCTGTATAAATAATTGCTAAAATAGATGCTGCAATGATTGTCGCCTTTGCACAAACGACCATAATTTGTTTTTTCGTTTTCGCACCTTTTTCTTTAATTGCATTAATGATGATGATCCCAAATACGAATGATGCAAGTGTGTCCATTGTTAAGTATCCTTCTTGGAATCCTTTAAAGAACGCATGCGATGTATAATCTTCAACTGGCGCTTGCAGATCTCCAATCGGATGAATAAAAGCAACGATTACTAAAATCCCGATGAATGTTAATTTAATTGGTGTTAATATTTTCCCAACAATATCGACAATTTTTGCAGGATTTAGCGAAAAAAAACAAGTGATGCTAAAGAATATAATTGTAAAAAGAATTAACGATGTAGAACCTAATCCTTCTGGTATAAACGGTTTAAGACCAATTTCATAAGAAACATTTCCTGTTCTTGGTATTGCAAATAACGGGCCGATTGCTAAGTATAAAACTGTTGTAAACACAATCCCGAACACTGGGTGAACACGACTTGCTAATGACTGTAAATCATCTTTACCTGAAAAACCAAATGCTAGTACACCTAGTAATGGTAATCCAACACCTGTTACTAAAAATCCAGCGTTAGCAATCCATACATTTTCTCCTGCCGATTGACCAAGCATCGCTGGGAATATTAAATTTCCTGCTCCAAAAAATAGGGCGAATAACATTAAACCAATAACTACAACGAACGAGAACGGTACTTTATTCGTCATCATATAACCTCCATTCAAAATAACCTATATCATTTCCATTTTTAACTAATTGAATTTTCTGAATATTTAATTTGAACATCAACTATTCTTGAACTAATTATAGTTTGAAAGATAATATTTTGCAATACTATTTTCAAACTTTTCTTTCATTTTATTAATATACATTTTTTAACATTAGTAATAGACTAAAAAACCAACATGGTCATCCATGTTGGTTTTTCCATTTACTATCATTAGTTAAAATTGCGCCGCTACTTTTTTCACGTTTTCTAAACCTTCTTCAACAATTTGTTGTGAACGATCTGGATATTGATTGTGTCCTTCAATTACAACTGTCTCTGGATTTGTAATTCCCCAGAATCCAAGCACATTTGTTACATAATTAACTGCCATTTCCATAGGAGCCATTTGATCTGAAGAGTAATCTGAACCACGAGCACCTAACACAACTACTTTCTTATCACCAGCTAAACCTTCTGGACCATTTGCTGTATATTTAAACGTTTTGCCCGCTTGAGAAAGGTATGAAATATACGTAATTAATGGTGCTGGCACTGTAAAGTTCCATAATGGGAATGCAAATACAACTTTATCTGCTTCTAAAAACTGATTTAAATATTGATCTACTGTTGCTACAGCCTTTTCTTCTTCTGCTGTTAACTCCATTCCTTGACTACGTTTATATCCGCCTGAAATAGCGACATTTCCGTAATAAGGAAGATCTAGTGCAAATAAATCTAACTCCGTCACTTCTGTATTTGGATTTGCTTCTTTATAAGTACTTACAAATGTTTCATACATTTTTGAACTAACTGCTTGCTCCGCTGGACGATCGTTTGCTTTTACAAATAATACTTTTGACATAACTTGATTCTCCTCTACTTTTGTATTTTCTTCTTTTTTACCAAATAATGAGCTAAATAATCCCACTCGCCTCACCTAAACTTTCTTTTCATATTCATTATTCATCATCATAAAAATTCTTATTCTAAGAAAAAATTCCAATAGATACCTTAAGTTAAACTCTCTAAAACTTTTTGTTATTTAATTACCTTATGTAAGTGAGTATATTACAACCACTTACTTTAGTCAAGTAACTTTTTAAAATTAAAAATATCTCAAATTAAAAATATATAAGAAAGATATTCCCTCAGTCAAAATGTTAAACTCGAAAACACATACGTGAAATACCTTGTATAATACAATTAGAGAGAGAAATTCACCAATAGAGAGGATTTATTAATGAGTACTTTAGAAAAGATTCAAACCTTTATCATTCTTGCAGCTGTTATATTCGGAGTTATATTGGGGCAATTTAATATGATACATATGCATTCTGAAAAATTTATTGTCCCCTTCTTATTTTTCATGCTATATGGACTATTCCTCAGCATCCCATTAAAAGAAATAAAAAACGGATTCCGCAATTTAAAATTTGCTGGAACAAGCCTTACCATTAATTTTTTATGGACACCTCTCCTCGCTTGGGGATTAGGTGCACTATTTCTTTCAGATCATCCAGCACTTTGGGTTGGGTTTATTATGTTAATGGTTACTCCATGTACAGATTGGTACTTAATATTTACTGAAATAGCGAAAGGAAATGTGGCGCTTTCTACTGCAATTCTACCTGTAAATTTAATTTTGCAAGTACTACTCCTTCCAATTTATTTATTTTTATTTGCTGGTGTAATGAAGACCGTAGCAGTTTCTGTTTTAGTAGAAAGTATTGTTATCGTAATCGTCTTACCATTTTTACTTGCACACGCTACAAAATTCATTATGAATAAAATGAAAAAAGCTAAAACACTCGAGAATAAACTCATTCCATTTTTCAGCTCTGCCCAAATTGTATTTTTAAGTTTAGCCATAGTAGCGATGTTTGCATCCCAAGGTAAATATTTACTACAAAACATGAATGTCGTTTTATTATTACTGATTCCTGTTCTATTGTTCTTCATTATTAATTTTTTACTAGGACAATTTATCGGGCGCATTATGCGTTTATCTTATAAAGATACAGTAAGCCTAAACTTAACAACATTAGCAAGAAACTCGCCTGTTGCGCTCGCTATTGCTGTGACTGCTTTTCCAGACGAGCCTCTTATTGCACTTGCACTCGTTATTGGGCCGTTGATTGAGCTGCCCGTACTCGCTTGTGTTTCACAAGTGTTGTTGCTTATTAAGAAAAAACAATACTAGGTAAACTAGGAAAAATAAAAACTCGTCCCAGTGTCCATTTACACATGCGACGAGTTTTATTATTACAGTTTTTTTAAAGAACATATAGTAAGTAATTTTATAATACGGACTTCCTCTTACACTCTAATATCCTCTATTTTCAATAAGATATCCTTTGAACTTCGTCAAAAATTGAATCATTCAAAAGCGTTATTTTTTCAATTTATGATTCGTGCAACCCCTTAGCTTAATAGTGATTGGTCCGTATCCCTATAAGTAACTAGCTATTTGAGAGTAACATGTTGTATTCATTATTTTAATTATTGGGAGTTGTTAATAGTAAATCTTTTATTAAAGATTCCCACTGCTTAGAAACAATTGCTCCTGTAAATTCCTTAATTACTTCATATGAATTCTCACTATAGCGTTCTCTTGTTTGATCATGTTGTAATAATTCTATTACTTTTTCAGCAAATTGTTCCATATTATCCGCTTCAACTTTCATAGAATTTTCACCATGTCTTAAGTAATCCCCTAAATAATCAATATCAAAATAAATAACGGGACATCCACATGCAATTGCTTCTTGGGCAGCTAAACAAAATCCCTCATTGCGGCTTGTTAGTAAAAAACAGCTACTTTCGTTTAAAATTTGTTTAGTTTGAAACGTAAAGGGATGTATAAAAATACTTTTCTCCATATTATTTCTCTTTATTATATCTATTAATTTACTTTTTTCTTTACCTTCTCCATAAATATGCAATGTTGCAGAAGGAATTTTTTTCACTACCCTTGTAAAAATTCCAACCATTTTATCAATCTGTTTTTCGGGTGATAATCTTGCAAATAAAACACACTTATTTTTTTCACGTTTTTCAAAAGGAACTTTTTCAATTTCACCAGAAATAGAATGAGGTATTACAGCTAACTTCTCTTCTCCCCCGAATCTATTAGCAATATCCTGCTTTTGCTTTCCGGTTAAAACCACAATTTTCTCAACTTGATTAAAGTCCTTCCAAATCGGTATGTAATTCGAATTAAGTGCCCCATTTAATTTATCACTCGGATTATTATAAAAAGTACTATGAATTATAGGAACAACGTGGACCTTGGGGTTTCTTATGTTTTTTACAATATGATAATAAAATCGATTTTTGTCCACGAACAAAATGCTTTCATCATCATTTTTTATTTTCTGTGTAATCCAAATTTGAATTAATTCTTCTTCTGTCACACTTTTGCGAAAGTTACCACATTCATCCATTAACAAGAAAATATCCTGTTTTATATCTTTAACTAAAGCTATTGTGCCGTCTGTTCTGTAATATTCTTCACGTACTATTTTTTGTGTATCATCGAAATACTGCTTACTAGACAATGTACCGTATTCATCAAATAGCTCCTTCATATACTTTTTCCCATGAATAAAATTGTTAATATAGTTAATTTTCTGTTTGTCTTTCTCATCGTATACGATGTATTTTATAACTTCTTTATTTTCATTTATTACTTTCACAACATTTTCTTGATTAGGTTCTTGAGCAGCAGACCATATACTCTCACTAACATGTTTAGATATTTTCCGATTTTCCGAGTGTTGAAAATCTCCATATAGATTTGCGAAATTCACCTTATTAGACAATCTATAAGAATCCAAATACATCGATCTGCATTTATCTAATGTTCTTCTATATTTTAATGATAATAGTTTTATATCATAATTTAAAAATTCATCAAAGATTTGGGCTCTCTTTAGCGAAGATATCTCAATCCCCGTTAATTTTTCACCATAATCTAAATTTAGAAAATACACTCCTATTTTCCTCATTAAAAATCTCCTTTCACTCAAAAACCTACTTAAAGAAGTTCCACTATAACTGTATAATCATTAATACGTTATTTATCCCACTATTTGTGAGCAGTAAAACTCCACTTCAAAATTCAGCTTAAACAAAGAAGTTAAGTGGGAGATGAACAAAATCCCACCGGACTAAACTTTCACTTTATACCCAAACTTAATTTTGTGGATTTTTTAAATAATTAATAAATCCTGAAAGAAAATGCTCTGCATCATCTATTCTAGTTCTAAAACGATCATGCCGAGAATAGAATCCATATTGTATCTTTTGTGGGTTTTTAAAATACATTGCTATTTCTGGCAGAAAAACTCCTGTAATTTCATGTCGAGCTCGTTTGGTTCTAATTTTTTCAAACTTCTCTACATCATATTTTTCTAATAGTTCAGGATGTTCTTTTTTACATTTTTCTATTAATAAATGAGCAGAGTTCATAAGCTCTAGAAGAGTAGGGTATGCCGTCTCTCTTTTATCAATAAATTCCAAGTGTTCAAAAGCATTTCTAATTCCAAAATCGAAATAGTCAGGACAATTGATATAATATGTAATTTCATTTGCGGCGTAACTTAACCAATGGTCATGATATTTCCAATATTTCTTTTCAATCAAACGGTCAAAAATGCGTTGCGCAAGCTCTAAAATATGCTTATCTTGAACTAAAGTATATAAACGCATTAATCCAAAAACAGCTTCTCCATCATAATAAACCGTCCGAAACTCTTCTACTACTTGAAGTGTTTCCCCATCTAAAACATGTACGGTATTTCCAGCCTTGTCCACCATTCTTTCAAGGGCGGAAACAACCTGTAAACAAGAGGATTCATACTCTCTTGATCCTGTAATAGACATATATTTACTTAATGCAAGCAAGACCATACCTTGCGCACCTAGTTTAATCTCCCTATTTGTACTTTCAAAAAAGAACCGTTGATTATCTACTAGTTTACTTAAATGTTTAATTCCCCAATCAATAGAGGATTTAATTTTTTTAACCATCGAAAAGTCCTTTGTATATTCAAGAACTTCTAATAAGGCATATAAACTAGAAAAATGACGAATTGTATTATAACTTGTCAAAGTACGGTCATAGCAAGGAAAATATCCGTATACAAATTTACCGTCATGTGAAAGTTGATTTACTAAAAACTTTCCACCCTCTTCCACAATATGAGTTAGTAGTTTCTTTTCATTTTTTCCATTTATAAAACGGATACCGTTATACAACTCTCTTTTTTGCAAGTCTACTAATGTACCGCTTTCTTCAATAAGAAATGATTTCGTTGTGAATATATGTAAAACTTTTGAATGGAGCATTTCTTCTTTTAGGAAGAGTGGTCTTTTATACTTTTCAAAAATATACTTATTAAGATTATTAAAATCAAAATGCAAATCAACATTACCTAATTGTGAAATCCGATAATTAGGACCAGGTTTTAAAATTTCATTTGCATTTATCTCTTGCTCTAAAAAGGCTACTTCAAATCGATTATCAAAAGCTATGCCGTATCTAAAATAATTGTTTCTTTCTATCGTGCTAAATTGTTGCTGTAATTCTTCATAACTCATAGTACGTACTGAATCAACAACGTCAATCTTAATCCATGGTGAAACGTTGTAATATCTATCAATATGACGTTCTATCTTCGTCCAAATTCTATTGGAATTTTCATGTCGAGTTTGCCATACGAAAGCTCGTTTGTTTAGAAAACCTACAGAAACAAAAGCTATTTTCTGAGAATGATCCTGTGGTAATGATGCTAGTACTCTTTTTTTTACCTTTTCAAGTAACTCAGATCGGGATATTCGTGTCATTTTCTCACTCCATCTATCAATTATACGTTTTACATTATACACACATTACCATTTTTCGGAAAGTAGATTTTCACTCCCTTTTACCTTCTATCTCTCCTTCATATAAGAATTCTAATTTGAAATTTTTTCATTAAATACATAAAAACAAAAAAAATCCTAAACATTTCCATTTTAATATGATACCATATCATAGGTGTGACACAAATATACATTTTACAGCAATTTTGTGTCATACTTAACAACTTTTTGTAACAGTTAACGGAATTACATTTTATGTACTTAATATTACATGAAATAAATTAATTAAACCATTATTACATAATATTAATTTATTTAACTAACATTACATAGAGTTAATTATTACTTTTATATTAAGTGAAATTAATCTAGTACTTCTATACTACAAAAGAGTAAATTTATTCACTTAATATTACATGAAACTAACTACACGAAATTAATATTACATGTAGTTAATCAAAGGGGAAGAGAATACATGAAAAAGAAGGTCAACTATAAGAAAAAGTTGAACGCTAATAACTCTAGAAAACTAATGCTATCTGCCAAACTATTAACAGCAACTTGTGTACTGATTGCACCTTTCGCACCAAATGCTTCAAATCATATACCATTTGCTCAATCAGGGGTAGCTTACGCAGATGGTCTTACAGATATTACGATTCTACAAAATGCAAAATTAACAACGTCTAACGATCGTCCAGTACAAAAACCTGATGGATCATACGATTTTGATTTAACATTATCAGGCCGAGCACTAGCTGAAGTAGGCGCTTTAGATGATAAAAAAATTGTTTTCACAATTCCAAAAGAACTTCGGGGAAAAATTACAAATCCGACAGTTGACATCAGCGTCGAACTATTACCTTTACAACTTGCAGATGTCCCATTACTAAACACTACTTTAACTGGTCTTCAAGCAACATTGGAAACGGTTAACGGTATCTTAAAACCAATCAGTAAAGTTCCACTTGTTGGTAGACTTGTTAGTGGGCTCATAACTGCGATTACAAATTTAACAACTAACATCAATCAAACTATCGAAGGACTAAAACATTTAGGAACTTATACAGACTCACTTCCAGGTGTAATTTCAAACGACGGTAGTACTATTACTGTCGATTTCGATGAAGGTCTAGGGAATTACTTGCAAAAAACATATGCGGAAATTCTTAGTCCTCTTGTGAATGGATTGGATCAATTTGTTAAGGAGTTAATAAACGGACTTCCAGTTTTAGGGAAAATTCTAGGGCCAGTTTTAACTCCAATTGTAGATACTGCTTTAAAACCGGTACTAGCCCTACTTCAAGGAGTAATTAACGGAACTGGAGATCTAGCTAATGCACTACTAAATGCTAGAATTCTAGGAGAAAACAAATATACATTGCATGCAACAACTTTAGATCCGAATATTCCGCTTTCTGATTTCCATGCCGCAGCAATAAAAGGGAATTTAATTAATCTAGATTTAATTACTTCAGGCGCATCGAAACAAAGAATTTACTGGAAAGATGACTCTGATAGCGACTCTGATTCCGACTCTGATTCTGACTCTGATTCTGACTCTGATTCTGATTCCGATTCTGACAGCGACTCTGACTCTGATTCTGACAGTGACTCTGATTCCGACTCTGATTCCGATTCCGACAGTGATTCCGATTCTGATAGCGACTCTGATTCCGACAGCGACTCTGACAGCGATTCTGATTCCGATAGTGATTCCGATAGTGACTCTGATAGTGACTCTGATTCCGACTCTGACTCTGACTCTGATTCCGATAGTGACTCTGACTCTGATTCTGATTCTGATTCTGATTCCGACTCTGATTCCGATTCTGATTCCGACTCTGACTCTGATTCCGACTCTGATTCTGATTCCGACTCTGATTCCGATTCCGATTCCGACTCTGATTCCGATTCCGATTCCGATTCCGACTCTGATTCTGATTCTGATTCTGATTCTGATTCCGATTCCGATTCCGACTCTGATTCTGACTCTGATTCTGATAGTGACTCTGATTCTGACTCTGATTCTGATTCCGATAGTGACTCTGATTCCGATTCTGATAGCGATTCTGATAGCGATTCCGATTCTGACTCTGATTCTGACTCTGATTCCGATAGCGACTCTGATTCCGACTCTGATTCTGATTCCGATTCTGACAGTGACTCTGATTCCGACTCTGACTCCGATAGCGATTCTGACTCTGATTCTGACAGTGACTCTGATAGCGACAGCGACTCTGATAGCGACTCTGATTCTGATTCCGATAGTGACTCTGATTCCGATAGCGACTCTGACTCTGATTCTGATAGCGACTCTGACTCTGACTCTGACTCTGATTCTGATAGCGACAGTGACTCTGATTCTGATTCCGACTCTGACTCTGATTCCGACTCTGATTCTGATTCCGACTCTGATTCTGATTCCGACTCTGACTCTGATTCCGATTCTGATTCTGATTCTGATTCTGACAGTGACTCTGATTCTGATAGTGACTCTGACTCTGACTCTGATAGCGACAGTGACTCTGATTCCGATAGCGACTCTGATTCCGATAGCGATTCTGATTCTGACTCTGACTCTGATAGCGACAGTGATTCTGATTCTGATTCCGATTCCGACTCTGATTCTGATAGCGACAGTGACTCTGATTCCGATTCCGATTCTGATAGCGACTCTGACAGCGATTCTGATTCCGATAGTGATTCCGACTCTGACTCTGATTCCGATTCTGATTCCGATTCCGATTCTGATAGCGACAGTGATTCTGATTCTGATTCCGATTCCGATTCTGATAGCGACAGTGATTCTGATTCCGATAGTGACTCTGATTCTGACAGCGACTCTGATTCCGATTCTGACTCTGATTCCGATTCTGATTCCGACTCTGACTCTGATTCTGACTCTGATTCCGACTCTGATTCCGATTCCGACTCTGATTCTGATTCCGACTCTGATTCTGATTCCGACTCTGATTCTGATTCCGACTCTGATTCCGATTCTGATTCTGATTCTGATTCTGATTCTGACAGTGACTCTGATTCTGACTCTGATTCCGACTCTGACTCTGATTCCGATTCTGACAGTGACTCTGATAGCGACAGCGACTCTGATTCTGATAGCGACTCTGATTCCGATTCCGACAGCGATTCTGACTCTGATTCTGACAGTGACTCTGATAGCGACAGTGACTCTGATTCCGATAGCGACTCTGATTCTGATTCTGATTCTGACAGTGACTCTGATTCCGACAGCGACTCTGATTCTGATTCTGACTCTGACTCAGATAGTGATTCCGATAGTGACTCTGATTCTGACAGCGACTCTGATTCTGATTCTGACTCTGATTCTGACTCTGATTCCGATAGCGACTCTGATTCTGATTCTGACTCTGATTCCGATAGTGATTCTGATTCTGACAGCGACTCTGATTCCGATTCTGACTCTGATTCCGATTCTGATTCCGACTCTGACTCTGATTCCGATTCTGATTCTGATTCTGACAGTGACTCTGATTCTGACTCTGATTCTGACTCTGATTCCGACTCTGATTCCGACTCTGATTCCGATAGTGACTCTGATAGCGACAGCGACTCTGATTCCGATTCTGACAGTGACTCTGATAGCGACAGCGACTCTGATTCTGATAGCGACTCCGATTCCGACAGCGATTCTGACTCTGATTCTGACAGTGACTCTGATTCCGATAGTGACTCTGATTCTGATTCTGATTCCGATTCTGATAGCGACTCTGATTCCGATAGTGACTCTGATTCTGATTCCGACTCTGATTCCGACTCTGATTCCGATAGTGACTCTGACTCTGACTCTGACTCTGACTCTGACTCTGATTCCGACTCTGACAGCGATTCCGACTCTGACAGCGATTCTGATTCTGACAGTGACTCTGATTCTGATTCCGATAGCGACTCTGATTCTGATAGCGACTCTGATAGTGATTCCGATAGTGACTCTGATTCCGACAGCGATTCTGATAGCGACAGTGATTCCGATAGCGACAGCGACTCTGATTCTGACAGTGACTCTGATTCTGATTCCGACTCTGATTCCGACTCTGATTCCGACTCTGATTCCGACTCTGATTCCGACTCTGATTCCGATAGTGACTCTGACTCTGACTCTGATTCCGACAGCGATTCTGATTCTGACAGTGACTCTGATTCTGATAGCGACTCTGATAGTGATTCTGATAGTGATTCCGATAGTGACTCTGATTCCGACAGCGATTCTGATTCCGATTCTGATAGCGACAGTGATTCCGATAGCGACAGCGACTCTGATTCTGACAGTGACTCTGATTCCGACTCTGATTCTGATTCTGATTCCGATTCCGATTCTGATAGCGACAGTGATTCTGATTCCGATAGTGACTCTGATTCTGACAGCGACTCTGATTCCGATTCTGACTCTGATTCCGATTCTGATTCTGATTCTGATTCTGACAGTGACTCTGATTCTGACTCTGATTCCGATTCTGACAGTGACTCTGATAGCGACAGCGACTCTGATTCCGATTCCGACAGCGATTCTGACTCTGATTCTGACAGTGACTCTGATTCTGATTCCGATAGTGACTCTGACTCTGATTCCGATTCTGACAGTGACTCTGATAGCGACAGCGACTCTGATTCCGATTCCGACAGCGATTCTGACTCTGATTCTGACTCTGACTCTGATTCCGATTCTGACAGTGACTCTGATAGCGACAGCGACTCTGATTCTGACTCTGATTCCGACAGCGATTCTGACTCTGATTCCGATAGTGACTCTGATTCCGATAGTGACTCTGATTCTGATTCCGACTCTGATTCCGATTCCGATTCTGACAGTGACTCTGATTCCGACTCTGATTCTGACAGTGACTCTGATTCTGATTCCGATAGCGACTCTGATTCTGACTCTGATTCTGACTCTGACTCTGATTCTGATAGCGACTCTGATAGTGATTCCGATAGTGACTCTGATTCCGACAGCGATTCTGATTCTGATAGCGACTCTGATTCCGATTCCGACAGCGATTCTGACTCTGATTCTGACAGTGACTCTGATTCCGATAGTGACTCTGACTCTGATTCCGATTCTGACAGTGACTCTGATTCTGATTCCGATTCTGACAGTGACTCTGATTCCGATAGTGACTCTGATTCCGATAGTGACTCTGATTCTGATTCCGACTCTGACAGCGATTCTGACAGCGATTCTGATTC
>NZ_JBNNUI010000006.1:0-39474 GCF_050279585.1 Bacillus sp. NPDC094064 | reverse complement strand
ATTCTGACAGCGACTCTGATTCCGATAGTGATTCCGATTCTGATTCCGATTCCGATTCTGACAGCGACTCTGATTCCGATAGTGATTCCGATTCTGATTCCGATTCCGATTCTGACAGCGACTCTGATTCCGATAGTGATTCCGATTCTGACAGTGACTCTGATTCCGATAGTGATTCCGATTCTGATAGCGACAGTGATTCTGATTCCGACTCTGACTCTGATTCTGACTCTGACTCTGACTCTGATTCCGACTCTGATTCCGATTCCGATTCTGACAGTGACTCTGATTCCGACTCTGATTCTGACAGTGACTCTGATAGCGACAGCGACTCTGATTCCGATAGCGATTCTGATTCTGACAGTGACTCTGATTCTGATGGTGACTCTGACAATGGTTCAAGCAACGAATCTGGCAATGGCTCAAACAACGGATCGAATAATGGCTCGAATAATGAAAGCAATTCCGGTATTGAATCTGACAATTCTACAAAAGTTTTACCAAAAGCCGGTGCTAGCACTGAAAATTCTCTTTTAACATCATTAGGAGCGTTATTCGCAGCGTTAGGAAGTAGCTTATTCTTCTTCAATAGACGAAAAAGAAAAACTAAATAAAAAGTAATTTAATATTAAAGAAGTTCTAAAAATTAAAAAGCACTCCCATACACTTGATCTATCATAGTTTCTCAAGTATATGGAGTGCTTTTTATTATTTAGAAATTACATAATTAACGAAAATTATTATCTCTTACTCATTAATAAGAAGGGAATAGCCTGTTGTACATGCTTTTCTTCCACATACATTACTAACACTGTATTTGAAGCTGATGTAAATACATTACCCAATGATCGAATGATAAATAGAAGGAATAAGCGGATGTGGTTGCTGAGGTTACAATGAGCCAGTCCCTCCACCTCTCTTAATAAGAAGTTTCATTTAATTATCTGAATTCACAGTTCATTACATCAATATATGTAAAAGAGGATGACATCTAACTGCCATCCTCTTTTTATAAATTAATTCTCAAACACAAAATTAATCTTATTATCTTTCCACTCTAACTTCGCATCAAACGTTTTCTCGCCTTTTTTAAAACCTTTAATTAAATCGGTCTTCTCACCTTTTAAGAGCTTTGTCATATTCTTTTGCGAAATTGTTTTGCTTAAAATCTTCTTCGAGATAGTAAAATCACATTGTGTTGTATTATAGTTAGCACAACCGTAAAATGTCGACTTATCGACTACATCACCATCACATTTTTTACAGCTACCAACCTTTTTACCTGTTGTAAATTTCGATCCTTTTCGCTCAATCGATTCAACATGTAATCCAGTGAAATCCCACTTCTCAGACATTTCCACCGCATCTTCAATAATTTTCGCTGATAGCTTTTTCGTTTGTTCCATAAATGTAGCTGGTGAAGCTGTACCTTCTCCAATTTCGGCAAGGCGTTGCTCCCACTTCGCCGTCATTTCTGGTGAAGCTAGTATTTTGTCACCGATTGCGGTAATTAATACTTTCCCCTTATCGGTCGCATACACTTGGTTTTTCTGTACATCTATATATTTACGGTCTTTCAGCATCGTAATAATTCCAGCGCGAGTCGCTTCCGTACCTAAACCTTCTGTTTTCTTTAATACTTTCTCTAATTCTTCATTCTCTAAATACTTACCTGCTGTTTTCATTAACGTAATAAGTTGTCCTTCTGTATAACGCTTCGGTGGCTGTGTTTTTCCTTCTTTCACTTTCACCTTTACAACTTTTCCTAGTTCACCTTCAGCTACAATTGGAAGAATCGTTTCGTCATCTTTATCGTCTTGGAAAATAACTTTACGCCATCCTTCTTGAATTTGCTGTTTTCCTTTTGAAACGAATGCAGCACGTTCATCTACAAGCGTAATGATTGTTGTATAGTCAAAGATTGCGACTTCATAGTGAGCAGCAATGAGTCTTCTTACGATCATATCGTAAATTTTCTTTTCATCACCCGATAATCTACTTGGGTTTGTAACTTGCTCTGTCGGAATAATGGCGTAGTGATCTGTAACTTTCTTTTCATTCACATAACGCTTATTGTTCATAATTGATTCAATTGGTGCTGGTAATAAGCCTTTATATTCATCGAATTGACTTAATTTCTGTAAAATATCAGGGAATGTTGCTGCTTCTCCTTGCGTAACATAGTTAGAATCCGAACGAGGATAAGACACTATCCCTTTTTGATATAGTGCTTGCGTTATATCAAGTGTCTTTTTCGGTGAAAATTTAAATGCTTTATTTGCCGTTGCTTGTAGTGATGATAAATTAAATAAAAGCGGTGGTTGAAACTCTTTACGCTCCGTTTTCATTTCCTTCACTTCAGCTGGTTTCCCTTGACAAAATGCCGCAATTTTATTTGCCATATCAGGGTCTTTTAAGCGAGATTCACTATCTTTCTCCCATTTCCCCTCATACTTCTTTCCTTCTATATTAAAGGTTGCAAACACTTCCCAAAACGGCTCTGATTTAAAGTTTTCAATTTCTTTCTCACGTTTTACAATCAATGCTAACGTTGGTGTTTGTACACGACCGGCGGAAAATACATCATTCATTCCTTTTTTCTTTAGCAAAATACTAAAGACACGAGATGCATTCATACCAACAACCCAGTCCGCACATGACCTTGTATATGCCTCATAGTACGTATTGATTGTATCTGATTCATCAAGCAAGTTTTTAAATCCTTGATAAATCGCTTGCTTTGTTAAAGATGAAATCCAAAGACGTTTCATCGGTTTTTGTACGTTACAAAGATTAATAATATTTCGTACAATCAATTCCCCTTCGCGCCCAGCATCGCCCGCGTGAATAATTTCTGTTACCCCCGGATTATGTAACAGCTGTTTCACAACGTTAAATTGTTTATACTTTGACTTTGTTACTTCAAATTGAAAACGTTCAGGAATCATAGGTAACGTATCAAGTGACCATTTCTTCCATTCAGCATGATAATATTCTGGATTACATAACTGCGTCAAATGACCAATTGCCCATGTACAGTACGCTCCATTTGGAAATAACTCATTTGCTTCTACTTCTAAATATCCATCTTTCCGGCGATATTTAAACTGTGAAACAAGAGCCAAACCTTGATCTGGTTTCTCGGCAATAATTAATTTCATTTTATAACTCCCTATCTGTATTCCAGTGTTACTTTCGTTGTATATATGTTTAGAAGCGATGATAAAACAACAATCTTATTTATCATTCGCGGGTTACTCCAAGTAATGGGATAACTATAATATTATACGCTTATTCGTCATGGCTTCACAATAGAAACTCATTATATAACAATTTCTTTCGCTTGCTCACAAACGAAAAAGAAGCCCTGAAACATGAAGCGCCTACTTCCTTCCATTCCTGAAATTGTGCAGATAATATGCAGATATAAATAAGCATAAGTACTCCCCCTATGAACATATGATGAAGTGAATGATCGGACAGGGAGGTATCATGATGTTTGCTTATACATTAACTACCTTAACACTTTGTTGTATCTCGATTTTTATTACATCGTATGTTTCTAAACGCAGGGGTACCCTAATGGAGTATATGGTATTTATTATGTCTTTTAGTATGAGTATCGGGTTAAGTATTGGTTTTTATTTTGGGATTCTCTTTAAGGGAGAATTACTATATTCTACTTTGCTTGCTATTTTAATTAGTAGCTTTATCGGTTTTTTTGTTGGTCTACGTTTTCATCTGTATACTGCATTAGAAGGAATGTTCTCTGGATTAATGGCCAGTATGATGGGAGCTATGATTACAGAAATGCTAAATGCGCAACAAGCCCATAGCATATTGTTCATCAGCCTTTTACTTACTATAACGATAACTATGTCATGTATGATTCAGCTTTTATCTGAAACCTTTTCTACTTTTATCCACCGGCTCTTTTTATTATTACTTTCAATTAGTGGGGTAATTATTATTTCTGTATTCGTAACATTCCCAGATCATACTCCTCCACCCTCCTCTAAGCATAATCAACATACGCATTAAACAGATATTACTCTTACACTTGTAAATGATAATTTCTTATATTATGTAAAACGAACGAAGTGAACCATTAGAAATCAGTAAAAAAACAAAGTCGCTCCCGTTATACGAATAGAATGGGAACGACTTTGTTTTTTACTTGATTATTTAATTTTAGCAAGAGAAACCTCAGCATTTCCAGCCATCTTTTTAAATAATTTCAATACATATTCTTGCTCCTCAGTAGATAAATCTTCGACTAAAATGTTTTTCCAGCCCAATAAAATTTCAGTTAGTTTTGCTTCAAATGTATATGCTTTATCCGTTAAATATAATTTTTTTATACGTTTATCAACTGTAAATACTTTTCTTTCTACATAACCTTCCTTTTCTAATTTAGCTATCGCTCTTGCAGTTGTTCCTTTATCAACCTTTAGTATGGAAGCTATTTCATCTTGAGACGCACCTTCATTTTCGTACAACACTGCCAAAAATTGATATTGTCCTGCTCCAATATTAAACTCTTTTAATTGTTCATTTATATACACATTTCCATATCTATGTAGTAATGAAATCCAACGTCCAACTGACTCTTTATCGTTTATATTCATTTGTAAGTCCCCTTTCTGAGATTACATTGCTGATACAATTATTATACATATTTGAATTGTAACATTCATGTAAAGTATTGGAGTATTCCCTCTAAAAACATAAAACTTGATTCATTTATAATTTTACCGTAATATTAGTTGCGTTAACAACTAATATATTTATTTTTCAATTTAACTTCTTTAATAGAAAGATATAATAGTTGCGTTGACAACTATTATATCTTTCTTCATTATCGAATTTTAGAAACTAAAAATATATTTCGGAGGGATTTTATATGTAAAAGATTGCGGAAATTTTTATTTTATACACTATAAATGGAGATGATTATCATAGAAGCGACTCAACATAAATTCAACTCATTAAATATGAGCAGTAAAGCAAGGTTATTAATTCTATCTATTTTTGTTCTCGGATCATTTATGACTCTTTTAAACCAAACGCTATTAAATGTCGCAATTCCTGAATTAAGTAAAGTATTTCAATTAGATGTAAATACCGTTCAATGGTTGAGTACTGGATTTATTATGGTGAATGGAATCGTAATTCCCATCACCGCGTATCTTATCGGAAAATTTTCTACAAGGCAGTTATTTATAAGTTCTGTTGCACTTTTTTCAATTGGTACAATTGTAAGTGCCATCGCACCTAACTTTTCAATTTTATTAGTGGGAAGATTACTACAAGCAACAGGTGCTGGTGTAATGATGCCACTCGTACAAACTGTTATTTTTAGTTTGTACCCACCTGAAAAACGAGGCAAAGCAATGGGGATGATTGGTATCGCTATGACATTTGCACCAGCTATCGGCCCCACATTATCAGGATGGATTTTACAGCACTATTCTTGGCGAGTTCTATTCTATATCATTATCCCTATTGGCATAATTGATTTAATTCTAGCTTTCTTCTTTTTACGTAACGTTACAGAAAAAAGCAATCCTAAATTTGATTTGTTAGGTGTAATTACATCAACAATTGGCTTAGGCTCGTTATTATATGGATTTTCTATGGCTGGAAGTCTTGGATGGAGTACAAATGAAGTAATCGTTACTATCATCATTGGAGTCATCTTTATTAGTCTATTTATTTGGAGAGAATTAGTCGCTGAACAACCTATGCTTAACCTATCTGTGTTTAAAAACAAGCAGTTTGCACTAACAATTGGAATTGGAGCTTTTATTGCGCTTGCGATGTATAGTGTAGAACTTTTAACACCTGTTTATATTCAAAATATTTTAGGACACTCCACACTTCAAACTGGGTTAATTTTATTACCTGGTGCAATTGTGATGGGAATTATGTCTCCTATAACTGGTATTATTTTAGATCGTTACGGTATACGACCATTAACTTTTGTCGGTATGCTTACGATTATAGTCACTTCATGGTTCTATACAAATTTAAGTTTAGATTCAAGTTTATTATATGTCACTGTCCTTTACTCTACTTTTATGTTTGGGATTTCTTGCATTATGATGACCGTGATGACATTTGGGTTAAATCAGCTTCCTCCTTCTATGAGTCGTCATGGGGCAGCAGCAGCAAATACTGCTCGCATGGTTTCAGGAGCAATTGGTACCGCATTATTAACAACCGTTATGTCTACACAAACGAAAAATTATTTACCTGACTTAATGGGAAAATTACCAAAAGTAGAGGCTTTACAAGAGGCAAGTATTTTAGGTATGCAAGATGCTTTCCTCGTAACAACTGTATTAGCAGTTCTCGTATTTATTATGACGTTGTTTCTTAAAAAGAAATGATACTTAGTTTCTCAATAGCAAAAAAGGTAACCCATAACGTAGCGGTTACCTTTTTCTTATTATTTAACTACAGACTGATTTTCCTTTACATGAGCATTATTTCCACTCATAAACTCTTCAATCTCTTCAACTTCTCTAATGATATCTTTTGATAAGTTTTCATACCCATCTTTCGTTACAAGAATATCATCTTCAATACGAATACCGATTGATTCTTCTTCGATATATAAACCTGGTTCAATCGTAATAACCATACCTTCTTCTAACACCCTATCTTTGTATGTTCCTACATCATGCGTATCTAAGCCAAGGAAATGGCTTACTCCATGATAATAGTATTTAGACAATTCCTCGTCTTCTTGAATTAAGCCAATTGCTTTACACTCTTCTGCTAGTACTTTTTTTGTATGCTCATTTAATGCAGCAAACTTTACTCCTGGCTTAATAAGTTCAGTTGTTTCTTTCAATGCTTTTAACACGATATTATATATTTGCTTTTGGCGACTAGAGAATGTTCCACTTACTGGGAATGTATAACTAATATCAGCGTTGTAATAGTCTTTTTGAGCACCTAAATCCAACAGTACTAAATCACCATTTTGAATTTGTGCATCATTATCTTCATAATGCAGGACTGTGGCATTTTTACCACTCGCCAAAATTGTATGAAACGCATGATGTTTAATACCTGCTGATTTCAGCGTAAAATCAAAATGAGCTTCTAATTCATATTCCATCATGTCTACTTTTGCATGCTTTAGCACATTGTAAATACCATCTTTCGTTACAGCAATCGCTTCTTTAATAATTTCAATTTCTTCTTCTGTTTTAAACACTCGTAATTCACAAATATTCGGATATACGTTACCAATTAAAACGTGTGGATATTGTTCTCTTATATGTTTAGCAAACGTTAAAACTTTTGTCTCCGTACCATTCCACTCTCGACGCTCTAAATCTAAATAGATGTGCTTCACATTTTCTGTAAAAAGTATATTTGACATTGTCTTTTCAAAGCTATCCAAATATACAACTTTCTTTATACCTGAAATTTTCTCTGCTTCTTCACTAGAAACTGTTTTACCGACCCATTTTTCCATCACTGGATCTGATTTTTCAATGAAAAGTATTTCTTCTACGCTATTTCCTAGCTTCTTCAACATGAAAATAACATTCGGCCCATCGATTCCTGTTACATAGTAAAAATTGCGATTCGGCACAAACTTATAATGTCCATCAGCTGACATGTGAGGTGCTTGTCCAGCGAATAAAATAGTAATGGACTCATCTGGTAATGTTTTCGTTAGTCTCTCTCTATTTTGAGCAAAAAATGTTGATTTCATAATAATCCCCCTAGCGTTCTATATATGTAAAGCTAATTGTCTTCTGCTATTCATTTTATTATTGTTATAATTTTTCGTCAATTTTTAATCTTTTTAGACGGTATTGACATAATAAAAATTAAGCGTTACAATAACTATAAATTAGTAAGTAACTAATTTAATTAAATTTAACTAGAGGTGAAAACAAATGCAAAACATTTTATTCCGTATTAACGAATTAGCAAAAAAAGAAAGAACATCTGGATTAACAATTGATGAAAAACAAGAACAACAAATGTTGCGACAAAACTATACAAAAACATTTCGCGGAAGCTTAGATTCCATTTTATTAAACACAAAAATTGTTGATCCAAATGGTATTAATGTTACACCATTTGCATTACAAGACGCTCAAGATCGTTTGAAATTTAGCAAATGAGTTCCGCGCTAAAAAATTTCAATAAAACATAAAAAAGCTGGAATTCCTATATAGAAATTCCAGCTCTTTTTATTGTCTTTTCTAATTTAACATATGAGCGATACATCGCAATTCTCCACGATACAATCATCGCAAATGCGAGTAAGAAAAACATTCCGCTTAACTGTGCTAAATCGATCGATTGACTTAAATACGATTTCATTGCTACTCGCACTGCTAATAAGCCAACTAAAATAAATATAAATGCTTTTGACGGTTTCATATATATTTGTTCGCTTCTTACTTCGAACTTCGTTGTTTTAATAAGAAATATAGAGAAAATAAGCCCTACTGCAATTGCTTCTACTATTTCTAATGATGTTAACCGAAACTCTGGTAAGAAGTACATCATAGCACCAGTACTCATAAAAAACGGTGGTAATATAATTTTCTTTTTCGTTACTGGTTTTTTCGCTGCTTTAAAACGTAGAAACATTACTCCAACAGCCATACAAACTGCTACGATACTTGATAAAAGTGCTACATTCATATTCTCCACTCCTACCTATTTAAAAGACTTTTTAAGCAAAATCATAAACCAAACGAGCCCGACACTTATAATGACATGAGCTAATCCAGCCATATGGCTTAAACCGTTAAAATCAGTTCCGTTTACTTGTAGAAGACCTCTAAATACCATTGTAGCAATAGTAAAAATGAGTCCTATATTATAAACAACAAACCATGCACGAAAACTTTTTGTATCTTGCATTTGAAATACTTTAAATAAAGCGAAAGCGACCAAAAAGAATATGAATCCTAATACTAATACGTGTGTATGCACTAATTGCAACATAGTAGAACCTTTAATTCCTTGTGCTTTCGTATACTCTCTTGCAAATACACCTGATAATAAACCAATTATTAAGTACATGAATGCTGCATTATATAATTTCTTCATTATACTCCTCCTGCTGTAAACTTTCCATATTCGATGCAATCATTTTACGTACAGATTATGAACGGAGTATGAACAAAACATTACATTCTATTTTCGAAAATAAAAAATCCATTTCACAACTATTTGAACAGCTCCTTGTCAAGTAGACAGTGGAAATAATAAAAATACTTTTTCCACCTACCGTATACGTTACGGTCTGACCCATTTCCTCAGCAATACTTTTAAAGCGGGTTATGTTGTCAGCACTTACCTTCATATTCCGTGTAGAACCGTCACTATAGGAACTCATGCCTCCGGTAGTCGGAAAGCGGAGTGTCTGTACCTTTTCTCCGTTTACATATAAGCTCTTGGTACTATTGGTAGCGTCAGTCGCATACCTTATTTTCAATATTTTTTACCGCCTGAAGTTCCTCCGTCAATCTTAAGCATTTCTAAATATGCTCGTCCATCGTTCATATTGACAACCTTACTACTAAACACATTGACGTCATCGCTCATGGTTGCGTAAGCGAACGCACCATCTTCAGCTTCGTACACGCCGATTTTATTCGGTTTCAGTTGTACCGTACCGTTCCAAATTGTTGTCAAAGTGTTGAAGTCTCTGCCCCTAATATTCACCTTGTCATTATATACGTCAAATATTAAACCATGACCACATGTAACACATCCATCTCTTACTGCTGAGAATTCTTTGTTATATAAATTGCCTTGCAATTTCATATCTTCATGGGAATATAAATGGTAAAGGGGACGCTGGTGGATATCATCATGTTAGTATGATGGGTGAAGGGGAAATTTTAAAGATTACAAAACAGCCTAATAAATATGGCGTATATGAAGCATAAAATAACCGTTAATGGTAAAGTAAAAGGACCAACTTCTACATTTTTCCCAAATGAATGGAGTAGAGTAGAAGTCTTACAAGCAATTAAAGAAGCTTATAACAATAAAGTATATACAAGAAGATCAAATAGTTATATTGGTACAACATCAAACAGTATGTAAATTAGAATATTTATCGATTTGAATGATCGTATTATTCCTACTTTTCCAAAATATCAATAAATGAAAGGATAGTTTTTCTATGAAATATACATATGAATTTTTTAAAGGACCTTTTAATGTCCTAATGATTAAACTTCCAAAAGAAATTGAATTAGTTTCAGAGTTATTAGAGAATGATGTTCATGGTAAAGAGTGGGTAGAAGAACTAGATAAAGTTTTGAATAAAGAAATTAATTGTGCAAATTTTAGAGGTAACTCTTGTGATTTGGACGTTAAACCAGATTTCACAAAGATTATCCACCGGTATGTGGAAGATGAAGAATACACTTGCGAAATTGAAACGATTGAATTAAAGAACTTGATGTTAGTATGGTTAACAGAGTATGAAAATGACTTACAAAACCGTAATCTTAACTAAAATAGATAACAAGACCCCCTCCTCGCCAGAGGCGGTCTTGTTATTTTTTACGTTCACATACAAATAACTATTCGTATTGTTGTACGCGTTCCCTTTTAAATTATATACGTTTACTTTACCATCGATAGCAATGACTAATGTTGCTTTTCGATTGTACTAATTGCCTATACCTTGTTCTAAAGGAATCTTCTTGGCTAAAATGATAAACATAATTTGTTGCATAAAGTAAGTTCTGCATTTGACTTGTATTAAATATACATAATTACATTTATCCCCTGTAGAATTGGCTTCGAAATTATCAACTGATGAAATGAAAATAACCGCATATCCTGTTTATACTAGGAGGTAAAAAATGAAATATACATACGAATTTTATCGTGATGGACTTGGCGGATTGAGAATACGTTTGCCAAAGGAGATTTCTATAATTTCTCATTTTTTAGAAGATATTTTAGATGATGAAGCAGATGAGTATATACAGATTTTAGATAATGTAGTAGACCAAAAAGTTCCGCAATATGAAATAGAAGGGAACGTAGCAGCAGTCTACATTGAACCTAATCATACCAGTGCTATTAACTTCTTTATGAGTGCCCCAAATAATCAATGTAAAATTGAGACCTCTGAATTTAGAGAACTGCTTGCGTTGTGGAGAGATACAGTGGTAGCAGAGGGGAAAGATATAGAAGCATAAAAGAAAACCGCCTGAAATGATGTGCACCCAAATAGTAGTACATGAAAAAACACCTAAACCATCTGTTCCCTATATTCTTTAGGGGATAGGTGGTTTAATTTCTCTTGAATTCGCACACAATTATAGTAATGAATGTATTCTAGTACAATCTTTCGCACAGTTGTGTTGGATACTTTTGTTATCTGTTGTGAATAGAAAGCTTCGCTTTTCAAATGACGAAAGAAGCTTTCCATGACGCATTATCATGGCCTTTTCCTCTCCGGAACATGCTGGTAATAATGCCTTTTTCTTTGGCATACGCTTGAAATTCTTTCGCGGTGTAAATGCTTCCTTGATCCGAGTGAAGGATGACATCTTTTACTTTTCGCCCTCTCATTGCTTTTTTTAATGTCTCCATCGCTAATGTCAGCGTTTGTGATTCACTGATGACATAACTAATAATTTCACGATTAAAGGCATCCATAATCGTTGATAAATACAAGGTACGCTCTCCAAATAATAGATAAGTCACATCCGTAAACCACTTTTCATTTGGTGCCGATGCTTCAAATTGACGTTCCAATCGATGAAGGGCTACCACTGGTTCCGCACCATATATTCAAGATTTATAGATTTCTTGCACCAGAACCGTATTACTCTCACTCTCCTCCTACACTTATTTTCACACCATTTAGTTAGCCTAAAGTTTTAATACCTCTATCTTAGAATCACTTGCACATGAGACAAGACTGATTTAACGTACAAGAAAATGTCAAGCACTGGTTATCGTTTCTTTATGTGCCTTTTAAAAATTGGTAGAAAAGCATATTAGTATAACTCAAGAATATCAAAATCCACTTCAACACACCTCTAAAAAAATATATATTGAGATCCTATTGGAATATATCAAATAGGAAAGCTTATATTCTATAGTTAGCAAAAATAAACCAGATGCTAAAAAGCATCTGGTTTATTTTTGCTAACTTAATGGCTATGCCCCTTAAGGGGTATTTTTATGCTGCAGGTTCTGTTGGAACTGGTTGAACAGGAGTTACTTTCCCACCATCCAATTCACTATTCATCATGAATTGATTCATAAATTCACCAATCATTTTTTGCAACTCATCCATTGGAACAATGTTCTTTTCAGAAGTATCGAATGTGAATTTGATTGGTTTATCAATAGATTTGATATCAGAATTAATATTCATATCAAATTTAAATGTTTCTTTTTCATCTTTAGGATTTTTTGCTTCGAAATGAATTACTGCATCCTGTTTTTTAATTGTTTTTCCATCCATTGTATAAATTAAAGAAACAGAAGATTTACCAAGGTTTGCACCTTCCAATTCTTTCTTAAAGTCTGCAATTTCTTGTTTTGTTCCAGTAAAGTTTTTCATTGTAGACATTTCATCAAATACCTTTTCAATCACTGCTTTTAAATCTTTACCTGTTAATTTCACAGTATATACATCTTCTTCTTTTGTAAAGTTGTCTTCAGGAAGCGCTTTGATTGCATCTAATAACGATTTCTGTACTTTCTCTTGGATTTCCGTAGATTCTTTTGTATCTACTTCTCCTAAATCTTTCATATCCATTTTGATAACTTTTCCCTCTAGAGTAGAAAAACTATCACTAGGAATTCCAGCTAATTGTAATAGTGATTTTACATTATTCGCTTTTACATATAAAGCCTTTTTCCCTTCATCCATAAGCATTGGAATCGATATATCCATTTTCATTGCATCTGTTTTAATATTTGCACCAATTGTTATTTCATCTTTTTTTGCATCTTTATCTGTTTTTGAATCAACTGTAATTGATATGTTTTTTAACATATCAATTGCCGCTTTATCTTCCGGTTTCATATCTTTCGCATTAGAATCGAGTTTAATAGAAATTGAACCGCTTGATTCCATTTGTTTTGCATTTAAAATGCTTTCTGTTGAAGAAACAACTGTTTCTTTTGCAGATTTTCCACACGCAGATAAAGCAAAAAGACTTAAACTTGCTACAACCAATAATCCCTTTTTACCAAACTTCATAAAACCACCCCTTCAATACATTAACGTTCCCCTTCCATACATTAACATATCTTTTCTATCTTAACAATCATATAGAAGAATTTAATGTTGAGAAGAACTGGTGTGTATTGAGAGATGCACATTGTCATCTATTGGTTAAACATGGCTACTACAAATTCGATAAAGAAGAGGTTAAGTGCAACTAATTAAATTTACTGAATGGAATTAATTCTAAACATGGTGTAGTCAAAGAGGTTTCAGTTTCCTCAAAAGAATGCAATGGCTGTAAGAGGAGATTTAAAACTAGTAATATTTAATTCTCTATGACTATTATACTTTTTTATCCATTTTCTCAAAATCGCAGTACTATATATATTGTATTTTTGGATAACCTTGCTTAACGAATAGTGTCCAGATAGATAATCATTGACGGCTGCTAACTTTAACTCTTTTGAATAACGCTTCCAAGAAAGTGCTTCTTCTAGGCCATCTTCACCATTCGCTTCATACCTTCTCTCCCAATCTCTAATTGTCCCAGGATCAATCAAGAATTTATCAGCAATGTCAGCTATTGATTGATGACCATCTTTATAAAGAGCTAAAATAGCCAATTTTTCAGCTTTAGAATATTTCATTCGAGCCATAAGAAAATACTCCCCTTAGATAAACAGATTTTTATTTTTTATCTGTCTACCTAATGGGGAGCATATCTATTGATTGCGAAATGGATTCTTCACTTATTTTAAATCTTCAATTGAGAAAGCGCCTGGAAGTAACTGTTCAACAGTTACTTCTTTTTCATCACCTTTTACATTCGTTAGTAATACAGGCATTTTCGGATTACAAAACTCAGCAATTACTTGTCTACAAGCACCACATGGTGAAATCGGCCCGTCCGTTTCTCCTGTAATAACTAAGTAACTAAAATCACGCTCACCTTCTGATACTGCTTTAAATATCGCTGTTCTTTCTGCACAGTTACATAAACCGTAAGAAGCATTTTCTATATTACAACCAGTATAGATTTTACCTTCTTTCGTAACTAATGCTGCACCAACTGGAAATTTAGAATACGGAATATACGCTTTTAATAACATCTTATTTGCTTCTTCAATATATTTTTTCTTATCCATATTATTTCCCCCTGAAAGTAAATGTAATGATGATTAATCAGTAATAACTGTATGAACTAATTTTGGAGCAACTGCTGTTTCAGCGATAGAAATGTTCTCATAAATTTTAGCTTTTACATCTTCTACATTTTCGCGATTTGCATAAATCGTTACGAACGGCTCGCCTTCTTTTACTGCATCGCCAACTTTTTTACGTAACATTAAACCTACTGCTAAATCGATTTCATCTTCTTTTGTCGCACGGCCTGCACCTAATAACATAGCTGCGATACCGATTTCATCTGCAACAATGTTAGAAATAACGCCTGAAGTTTTAGCCGGTACATCAATGACATATTTCGCTTGTGGCATTTTTTCTGGATGATCTACAATCGAGCTATCTCCTCCTTGATTGCTTAAGAACTCTTTAAACTTCTCAGTTGCTTTTCCGTTTTTCATAACTTCAATTAACATTTCACGTGCTTCTTCTAATGTATTTGCTTTTTTCGCCAATACAACCATTTGGCTACCTAATACAAGCACTAATTCTGTTAAGTCTTCTGGACCTTCGCCTTTTAATGTATCGATTGCTTCTTTCACTTCAAGGGCATTACCAATCGCAAAACCAAGAGGTTGTGACATATCTGAAATAACAGCCATCGTTTGACGTCCAACATTATTTCCGATACGTACCATTGCATGTGCTAATTCTTTTGCATCTTCTTCTGTTTTCATAAATGCGCCGGCACCTGTTTTTACATCAAGTACGATTGCGTCAGCACCTGCTGCAATTTTTTTACTCATAATTGAACTTGCGATTAATGGAATTGAGTTTACTGTTCCTGTTACATCACGTAATGCATAAATCTTTTTATCAGCTGGTGTTAAGTTTCCTGTTTGTCCGATAACAGCCACTTTATCACGGTTTACAATATCGATGAACTGCTCGTTCGTAATTTCAACGTGGAATCCTTCTACCGCTTCTAATTTATCAATTGTTCCGCCTGTATGTCCTAAACCACGACCAGACATTTTTGCTACTGGTACATCTAAAGCAGCAACTAATGGTCCTAATACTAATGTTGTTGTGTCACCAACACCGCCAGTTGAATGTTTGTCTACTTTAATTCCTTCAATTGCTGATAAGTCAATCGTTTCTCCAGATTCAACCATTGCCATTGTTAAATCTGCACGTTCACGATCTGTCATATCTTTAAAGAAAATTGCCATTGCAAGTGCACTCACTTGATAATCCGGAATACTTCCATCTGTATATCCATTAATAAAGAATTTGATTTCTTCAGTCGTTAATTCTTTTCCGTCACGTTTTTTCGCAATAATATCTACCATTCTCATTATAATCACCATTCCTTTTCATATTATATGAATCTGTTAAAATAATAAGCCAACGATTGTTGCCGATAAGAAACTTACTAATGTTGCACCGAAAAGTAATTTCAAACCAAATCTCGCGACTACATTTCCTTGTTTTTCATTTAAGCTTTTCACCGCTCCTGCAATAATTCCAATTGAAGAGAAGTTGGCAAATGAAACTAAGAATACAGATATAATCGCTGTTGTTCTATCTGAGAAATTGAAGTTTCCTTGTGCTAAATCTGTCATAGCTACAAATTCATTCGATACAAGTTTTGTTGCCATAATATTACCGGCATTAACTGCTTCGTGCCAAGGCACACCCATAATAAATGCAAATGGTGCAAATACATAACCAAGAATTTCTTGGAATGAGATACCGATTACACCTTTAAACAATGCATTAATGAATGCGATAAGAGCAACGAAACCAACTAACATAGCCGCTACTGTAATCGCAACTTTAAATCCATCTATAATGTATTCCCCTAATACTTCAAAGAAGGTCTTTTTCTCTTCTTCTTGTACTTCTAACATATCTTCTTCTTCAGTAACTTCGTACGGGTTAATGATAGAAGCAATAATGAAACCACCAAATAAGTTAAGCACTAAAGCGGTTACAACATATTGCGGTTTTAATAACACCATGTACGATCCAACGATAGACATAGATACTGTTGACATCGCAGATGCACATAATGTGTACATTCTTTTCTCTGGCAATAAACCTAGTTGTTTCTTAACTGAAATAAACACTTCAGATTGTCCTAAAATCGCAGAAGCAACAGCGTTATACGATTCTAGTTTCCCCATGCCATTTACTTTACTTAATGCTAAACCGATAGATTTCACAATAATAGGTAATACTTTAATATGTTGCAAAATACCTATTAAAGCTGATATAAATACGATTGGCATTAATACACTTAAAAAGAATGAAAACTCTTTTTGATTTACTAATCCACCAAATACGAAATTCACACCGTCAGCAGCATATTTTAATAATTCTCCAAACCCATCTGCTATTCCGCTAATTAATATATTCCCAGCGCTTGTATTTAATAATAAAAACCCCAAAATGAACTGTAATATAACCATCGTTATGATTGGGCGATATTTGACTTTCTTTCTATCATTACTAGCCAGCCAAGCGATACCTAAAATCAATACGAGGCCGAAAATACCTATTAAATATTTCATAAGTCGTCTTCTCCCTTTCGTATCCGCTTACATTTTTTTCAATTGTTAAAGCACTAGATACAATTTACTTGAAACGTGTATCTAGTGCTCTTTCATTCATTTGTAATTAGTAGTTATCTGTAGCACCTTTTGCATCGTTTAATACGATTGCAACACTAGCACTTGCTCCAACGCGAGAAGCTCCAGCAGCTACCATTTTGTCTGCATCTTCACGTGTACGAACGCCGCCAGATGCTTTTACACCAACGTTTGGTCCTACTGTTTTGCGCATTAATGCGATGTCTTCAGCAGTTGCTCCGCCAGTTGAGAATCCAGTTGAAGTTTTTACGAAATCAGCACCAGCTTTTACTGATAATTCACAAGCGCGTACTTTCTCTTCATCTGTTAATAAGCAAGTTTCAATGATTACTTTTACAAGAGCTTTTCCTTTTGCTGCTTGTACTACTTCATAAATGTCTTTTTCAACAAGTTCATTATCGCCATCTTTTAAAGCGCCTACGTTGATTACCATATCAACTTCAGTTGCACCTTTTGCGATAGCATCTTTTGTTTCAAATGCTTTTGTTTCAGTCGTGCTTGCTCCTAATGGGAAACCGATTACAGTACAAACGTCTACATCATGTCCAGCTAATTCTTCAGCAGCTAGCTTTACCCATGTAGGATTAATACAAACTGAAGCAAATTTATATTCTTTTGCCTCTTCGATTACTTTCATAACATCTTCTTTTGTAGAATTAGCTTTTAAAATTGTATGATCAATTAACTTTGCAATGTTCATTATATTCACTCCTCATATCTTTTAACAACTTCATTCTAACCCTTAGTTGAACAAATGTAAATACACTTTTGAAATTTTGTTCATTCTTTTCCGAAAAGGCGTTTCTTACATTGAATGAAACGCAATCTAGCTGAAAAACAACTGATATAGATTACATGTTGAAATCAAAACTTTGATGTTAACACTGGTAGTATGTATCTCAATATCCATAATTATTTTAAAAAAAGGAATCTTTTTCATTCATGCACGACTAAATAAAAGGCTTTCTCAAAATCGTAATTTTGAGAAAGCCTTTTATTACTAACTTTTTTAATAATGTAACAATTCTTTCGCTGTATGCTGATCGATAATTAATACATTTGCATAGCCGCCACGTAACGCACCATCAATTGCTTTTATTTTTCTATTACCACCAGCAACTAAAATTGAACGTTTCTTTAATTTCAGTTCCTCTAACTCAATTCCAATAGTACGCTTATTAATTTCTTCACTACTAATATTTCCGTCTCCATCAAAGAAACGTGAACAAATGTCACCGACAGCTTGTTTTTTCAAAATGTTCGTTTCATCCTTATCGAAATATCCTAATCGGAATAATAACGCTTCATCTCGCACTGTTCCAACAGTGAAAATTGCAATATTTGCTTGTTTCCCCATTTCGATAATGTGATGAATATGTCGATCCTGCTCTACCAATTCTTTTGTCACTGCATTATCAAATATAACTGGGAGCGGTAAATTTCGTGGTGTCGTTTGAAAAGCCTCTGCAAATAAAGCAATGGTCTCATTCGCATATGTATTTACACTCGAATGACTAATACCGCCTTTTAACTGGACAACTTCTACACCTTTTACATGTTGCGGTACAATTTTTCTAGCGATTTCATACATCGTCATTCCCCAGCTTACACCAACGATATCACCGTTTTTAACCGTCTTTTCCATATACTCAGCTGCATATTTACTAATATATTCTGTAATCGTTGCATATTCTGGAACTGGAGAAAATACGACATGTGCCTCTAACAAGTTGTATTTTTCTTTCAGTAAATTTCCAACGTTATCTAAATCAGCAAATGGATCGGCTATACTAATTTGAACAAATCCTTTTTCCTTCGCGTACTTTAATAATCTAGAGATAGTCGGTCTTGAAATATTTAATTTATTAGCAATTTCTTGCTGACTATAATCTGATTGATAATATAATCTTGCAACTTCAACGCTTAATTGTTGTTTATCTTTATCCATAGTAACTCATTACATATCCTTTCCTGTATTTCCTTTTCGTTACAAGCATTATACAGCTTTATGTAAAAAATTCGAATACCGAATTTTTTCTAACTGAACTTCTACTACACTTAATATATACAACGAAACCTTATTGTATATATTTATAAACTCAATATAGATGCTCTTGAAACATGTAAATCGATTTATATTTGATTCATTCTTTTTGTTTTTTTTTGTAGTAACGATAACAAACATTAAACATCGTTGATGGAACTTCCTTAATAAAAAAGCTCTACAAAACAAAGAATATAGATTATGTATCCATAGAAATGCAGTCCCAATCTTCATTTCTATGATTGATTAGCCAGAACAAGCCCCTTCGTCTTTCAATAACAATACTTTCCTGCATACCTGCAGTTGCTTCTCTCTCATTAATTCTATCATGTACACAAGCCCAATGAAGCCGATAAATGAGGTCGGCCTCGTCCAACATCTCTTCTGCACTTCGCAATCTTGTTTGTTGATAAAATTCATTAAAAGAACTACAATCAGAAACAAGTTTAATTGCGTAATGACAATCACAGATATCTTTTGGAAATTTCAGTGTATTTATGAGTCCTATTGACCAAAGTAAAACCCATTGGGCTTCATACTGCCATGTAATCTGTATTGCTTCTTTCTGGTCAGGGTGCTCTGAATTTAGGAAATTTCTTTCCTGCTTCGTTAATGATTCAACCACATCGAATTTGTTCAGCAGCTCCATGACGAACTCTTTGGAAGTTTTCAAATCACCTTCTTGGGCAACATCACAAGCATATTGTATGACAATCAGCAAAGCTACCGCTCTCTTCGTAATCTCTTCTCGACTTCTTAACTGAATACTTGTCAAAGGAGGCAATTGAGGCAACCCTTCGATATATGGAATCCCTTTATCTTGCAGGTAGCTTATCGATTTCTGTCTTCTTTTTTCCCCATCGGTAGAAGTACTATTCTGTCCCGTTATTTTTTTCGTACATGCGTGAGGAGTAAATTCTGAAGGACCAGAGGATCCATCGGGAAATACGATTACTTGTCCATCCTTCCCGATGAGAGTTCGATCAGGGATAAAACCAATACCGTTTACCTGATTAAGTAACTTAAGGAACAGCTCCACGTAGTCATCACTATAATCCTTCTTCGTCTCTATAGCAATTATGGTATTAATTACAGAAATCTGTGCCAAAACCATCCTCTTAAGACGTTCTTCTTGAAATGCAATTTGATCGTACATATGCATCATTCCAGGAATATTATTGGAAAAATAATCAGGAGATGATTCTTCAGAATCCACCCGAATAATAATTTTATTTTTGCCAAATAGTCCCTTTGATTGAATAGTATATTCATTTTTATTGCGTTCAACCTTGAATCTATTTTGGAAAACTTGAGTAATGAAACCTTCTATATCATTTGTATCGTTCCTTGATGCGAATATCGTGAAAAATCTCAATTTTCCCCCTCCTCTAATTCTTATATTCATCTTATCTATTAAATTTAGAAAAAAAGAACATAAGTTGTTTAACATATTATACATGACTAATATATTAAACAGCCATTTTATTATGGCTTGTTCTTCAACTAAAGTCCGTATTAGTGAAATAATCTAACCTACGTTTTTGAGCTTCGATACCACGCTACTACTTCTCGTTCAATCCCCAATACTAGCTGCTCCTTTTCTTTGATTCTACAGAAAGGATAGCGTGTTTTTTCATTTTAGGGGGGGATTTTAAATAAATGAGAGTTTGTCCAAACCCTATTTTTAGAAGTTCATATACTATAGTGTGCGAACTAATATTTTGCACAGTTTGATTTATATTCCAAATGTTAGACAAGCTCGATTAAAAATAATAAGAAGGTGAGTATTTCATGTTAGAAGAAAGTTTATCTAAGAAAATGAGTGCACCACAAAGACAACAAATTATAAACCAAAATAATGGACATAGAGAAAATAGAGATAATTCATCCATATCAATACAGCAA
The DNA here is from genome assembly GCF_050279585.1 of Bacillus sp. NPDC094064. Classification (NCBI taxonomy): domain Bacteria; kingdom Bacillati; phylum Bacillota; class Bacilli; order Caryophanales; family Bacillaceae; genus Bacillus; species Bacillus sp. NPDC094064. The sequence goes on along the minus strand of NZ_JBNNUI010000006.1, from coordinate 18,548 downwards.
GTGGACTCAACTGATTTTCGAATCTCAACATTAAATGGAAATCCCGAAAATGAGCCTACTGTTGGGGTCAATCCAAATAATCCAATGTCAATTATTGCTGCTTCTCACGCCTATACGCTTCCAAGTGGGTTTCCTCAATTTGGATTATATCGATCCACTAATGGTGGGGCCACATTCACGACTAATTTTCTCCCAGTCCCAGCAGGGTTCAGAAATACTGGCGATCCAATCATAGACGCCGATCTAAACAATAGGTGGCTATTAGCCGGTATCGCTGTTCAACCTCTTTCATCAACAGTAGATAGAGCATCAATCATTGTTTATCGGTCAGTTGACGATGGAGCAACCTTTTCTAATGCCATTAACGTTTCTGGTATAAATAACAATTTCTTTGATGATAAAGAATATCTTGCATTCGACAAGACCTCATCAAGTTCGTTTGTAGGGAATGCCTATATTAGTTATACTAGGTTTACTAATGATACAGGAACCTCTCAAATTTTACTTCAAAGGTCTATAGATGGTGGATCAACATGGCTGCCACCAGTTGCAATCTCAGGGGTAATTGCAGGACCTACCTCCTTTGTACAAGGATCAAATGTTCAAGTAGGTCCGAATGGAGAGGTATATGTTGCCTGGATTGAGGGAGATTTCACTAACGCCACGTTTCGAATTCGCCGATCTGATGATGGTGGGGTAACATTCGGTCCCACTGTTAATGTCAGTGCGATTATTCGAGTTCCTGATCCTCTTCCTCCCTGGGCATTCCGTGTGCCTACCTTTGCTTTTCTCGCGGTAGATAGATCAGAATGTTTTGGTTCTGCAAACTTTGCGAGAGTGTATGCTGTATGGCAGGCTAACGACCCAACAAATGCTCATATTCTTTTGTCTTTCTCCGATAATGGCGGAGTCACATGGTCAACCCCAATACGTGTTGATAATAGTCCTGAGAATACCCAAAATTTTTTCCCGTTTGTAGCAGTTTCCCCATGTAGTGGCACCGTAACCGTGATTTACTATACAAACCGGGAATCTTCTTCTCTTCTAGATGTTTTTTTAGCAGTTTCGACTAATGGTGGAGCCACATTTACAAATACACGGATAACAGACGTTTCTTTTGACCCTAACGCCGATCCTTCCTTTGGTAATCCGTGCACATTTATAGGCGATTATATCTTTTCTGCCTTTATTCCTCCAGCTTTGCCGGAACCGGAAAAGTTAATCTCAGTATGGACTGACACTCGGAGCAACAACAGTCAAGATATCTTTGGCAACATCAGTGATCTTGAACGGATCCCATCCATCAGCTGTCCTGGTAATATCACTCAGGATAATGACCCGGGTGTTTGTGGGGCGATAGTGAACTATCCACCGCCAACTGTAAGTACTAGCTGTCCTGGAGTGACTTTTAGCTGCAGCCCTGCTTCTGGATCCCTATTTCCAGTAGGTGAAACCACTGTCACTTGCACTGCTACTGACATTTGTGGAGGAACTGGAGAATGCTCTTTTACGGTTACAGTAAACGATACTGAACCACCAAAAATCCAATGCCCTAACAATATTACAAAAGCAAATGATCCTGGTGAATGCGGTGCTATTGTTACATTTCAACCTACGGTTACAGATAACTGTCCAGGTGTAACTTTTTCCTGTTCGCCAGCTTCTGGATCTTTCTTCTCTGTAGGAACCACTCCTGTGACTTGTACAGCCACGGACGCATCGGGAAATACAGCTACATGTTCCTTTACCGTCACAGTAAACGATACTGAACCACCAAAAATTCAATGCCCTAACAATATTACAAAAGCAAATGATCCTGGTGAATGCGGTGCTATTGTTACATTTCAACCTACGGTTACAGATAACTGTCCAGGTGTAACTTTTTCCTGTTCGCCAGCTTCTGGATCCTTCTTCTCTGTAGGAACCACTCCTGTGACTTGTACAGCCACAGATGCATCTGGAAACACAGCTACATGTTCCTTTACCGTCACAGTAAATGATACTGAACCACCGATCATCAATTGTCCTGCCAACATTACTGTAGCTATTGCACCTTGTCAGGTAGAACCTATAGTCAACTTTGCACCTACTGCAAGCACCAACTGTGGTGTAGCTTCGGTGACTTGCTTCCCACCATCCGGCTCCTTTTTTAATGTGGGAACCACTACCGTAACTTGTACGGCTACCGATATTCATGGAAATAGCAGCACTTGCAACTTTTATGTTACAGTGGTGCTACTACAACCTTGTATTGCACAATGCAGGTGTTTTAATTATTACAAGTGTTTGTAACATAATAATTAGGTAACTTAAATATAAGAACAGTAATTGCACAAAAAACGATAAATAACCGCCATTGTTTATTTCGCCACACCTTCATGTAATTTTTCTGTATAATCCTTTACATCCTTCCAGCTATCTTTTGCTGTATGTAAATCTTCTTTTATAAACGTAAATTCTTCAGGACTGATTCCTTTTACGTTTTGTAGTAAATTATTATATTTTGCCCCTACTGTATACCATTGATTTGATATGTTTTGCAGTGCTGTAATTGCTGCGTCAATTGTTTCTGTCATGTTTGTTGTTTTATTTTTCACATCATTCAAAATTGCGACCTCTGCTTGTGCTCCTGAAATTCTATCTTTTAAATTGGCGATTTCTCTTTCTACATTTGCGATATCGTTTTTCGCAATCGCAATCATCGGTCCGCCAGCAAGACATGTTATTAGCGCTGCGCAAAGTACACCACCGGCAATAACCATATCATTGCTCTTTTTGATCGAATCGTTATATGTATTGATTTGTTGCTCTAAAGCTGGAATGCCCGCATTCGTACTCGCTAAAATCGCCGTTAATTGATTTGTATCCTCTTTAAAACTATTTGTGTCTTTCGCCATTCTATCGCGAAAAGCTTTTAAATCCCCTAATAATACCTCTACCTCATTTTGATTCTTTACAATATCCGCATACAACTTTTCTAAATCAGCTTTTAATTTACCGCTATCCTTTTGATCAATCGCTACTAGCATGTCATTATAATACGTTTGAAAAGTATTATTGTAATCAATAATATTTTGATCCGTTTTCATAATTTGAGGTTTCATACTATTTAACCAATATGCTGCGTTAATTTTTGCATCTCTTTGGTGCTGCACCATATTCCCTTTAAACTCACCATTAATCGAACTTATTTTGCTCAAATCAGTCTCCTGTTGATTTTGAATTAATTTTGCATATGAATCCATCGCGAATATGCTCGATGTCGTTTGCGCCATTACATCTTGGAATCCTGCTGGTCCGAGAGAATAATTTTTCGCAGTTTCTTGTAATGTATTTACGTTTTGTTCCGCCGCGAAAGGATATAAAGGAAACGCATTACTCGTTGCCACCCCAGCAATCATTAACGTTAAAAGACATTTTTTATAAAATCTTTTCTGCATACTTTCCACCTTTTTTCTTTATAAGGATATAAAAAGCTCCTGCTCACAACTGAACAGGAGCTTTAACTCGTTTATCAATACTTAACGCTCTAACGATTCATATTCGATTATGCTTTTTTTGTATCTACTACTTTAATATCTTCAGCATAAATTTTTTCTGCATAGTCTTTAATGTTTTTCCAGCTATCTTTCGCGATGTTTAAATCTTCTTTAATAAAAACAAGGTCATTCGGATTAATTGAATCTACATTTTGAAGTAAAGAATTGTATTTTGATCCCATTGTGTACCATTGATTTGAAATGTTTTGCAATGCTGTAATTGCAGTGTCAATTGTATTTGTTAAATATTCCGTTTGAGTTTTAATGTTCGTTAGCCCTGCCACTTCTAATTGGGCAGTTGTAACTTGTCCAGTTATTTTTTGAATTTCAGCTTGTGCATTATCCAGTTCTTTTTTAGCTAGTACAATTCCAGCTGTACCACCACCTATAGCTCCTGCTCCACCTGCAATTAATGCGATTCCTAGCGGAGTTCCTGCGCCAGTAGCAATTACAACAGCACCACCGATAATTGCAATTGGGCCTAAAGCTGTCGCAACAGATGAACCGATGATAATTGCATTATATTTACTAATCGCTTCATTATACGTTGTGATTTGATTTTGCAATAGCGGAATTCCAGCATCTTGACTAGCTAATATAGATGTAATTTGATTTGCATCTCCCTTGAAATTTTGAGTATCCGACGTCATTTTATTTCGGAATTTCTTCAAGTCTTCTACTAATTGATCTACTTGCGCTTTATTTTCATTAATACTATTTGATAATCTAGTTAAACCTTTCGTAAGAGTTGCTTTATCCTTTGCATCTACCGCAGCAACTAACGTATCATAATAGTTTTGGAATTTTGTATTGTAATTAATAATATTTTGATTCGTTGAAATAAGCTGTGGTTTTAATACATCTAACCATTGTTTCGCATTTCCTCTAGCTGTATCTTGGTGCTGGATCACTTTTCCTTTTAAAGCCGCATCAACAGACGATACATTACCAAAGTTAACATTACCTTGTTTAATAATTGTTAAAGCGTATAGATCCATTACTAAAGCGTTTGAACCTGTTCTTTCCATTGCGTCTTTCAGGCCTTCAGGTCCTAATGAATATTCTTCATAGTCATTATAAGCTTTTGCTACCGCATGAACTGGAGCTTGCTTTACTGCAGTTTCTGCTGCATACGTATGGGCTGGCATAATATTCCCTGCTGCAAATACTGCCATAAGTGCTGATAGAGCCATTACTTTATAAGGCTTTTTTGTCATTTTTCTTCTCTCCCTATATCGCTAATTATTTTTCTGCTTAATGTACTTCAACATTTGTAACGTAATCTTCAAATTGATTTGTTTGCTTATTCATCTCATCACTTACTTTTTTAATTTGATTAAAATGTTTTTGAAGTAAACTACTGTCTGTATACGTGCCTGCTTCAATATTTGTTTGAATTTGGATCATATTATTATTTAAAACTTTCCAATCCGTTAATAACGTTTCTAAAGTTGTAATTTGGCGATCAATTAGTTCTGTAAAGCTACTTACTTGATCTTCAATAAATGTAATTTGAGTCGCCTCCGCTTCAGTTTGTGATAACTTTTGAATTAGTGGCAATAACTCTTTTTGCTTTTGTTGAATACGAAGAGCAGATTCCCTCGTTTGACTATCTGCAGCATTTACAATTTCATTACTTAAAGTACCGATAGAAACAAAATCGATTGTTTTCGTTTGGGCAGTTTGATTTGTAATTGTAAATACTTGTTTACCGATATTAATAGAACCTTTAATAATTTCTTGTGGTCTATTCAAAATATTAGTAAGTTCAGCTTGAATTTCCCCTTGAATTCTTTTAATATCTTCTCTTAATTTCACAATATCTCCACTTGATCCTTGCAGTGTTTTTATTGCTTCATCAGCTTTAGTTGATAAATTGCTACTATCTTTTTCTAATACCGTTTTAAATCGATGTAACTCTAATAAATCTTGCTCCATGCTCCCTTGAATGCTTTGTACTTGCAATTGTAATTTTCCATATGCGCTTGTAAAATCTGCTTTTGCCTGTTCATCTTCATTTACGTTTCCTGCTAGTTCATAGAGCTTACTATAATAGCTATTAAATCTAGTGCTATATCTCATCATCTCTTGATTTAAGTCGATTAGCTTCGGATTATATTCATCAATCCACTCTCGTACGTTCGCCTTTGCAAACTTTTGATGATTCGTCAAACTACTCATAGCGTTTACCTTAATGTCTGGCTGTTGTAAAATAACTAATCCGTATGCTTGTGTAAGCGGTGACTGTGATCCTAACATTCTAATTGAATTAGATAATGTATTTGGAGCAATTACATTTTGCGCATATACTGTTTTCACTTCTGTTTGCCCCTCCTTAGCGTAAGCGCTTACAGGAACGAAGCAACTCGTAGATACTGCTGTAACCAATAACCCTGTAATTAAAGTCTTCTTCACTTTAACTCCTCCTATGTATTAGCAACTATTACTATCGCATTTTATTATTCTATTTTTTTGCACATGATTTGAGATGGTAAAAATAGAGAACATTATCACCGTGATTCATGTACGAATCACCTATCTCAAATTTTATTGCTACAGTACTAACTTATTGTTATAAAACATTTCATAACTTTTCATATGTGCTTAGTGTGAATAATATTGTATAAAATTTCTATATTACCGCAAGTCCAGCATTCGCACAGTGAATATATCACCTGAAAATATTATTCATTTTAAACTAATTAACGTACGAAAGTATGAAATTTTGTTTTGTTTTCATGTAAGTTTTGTACTGTAAGGTCATTTAAACACAGCTATTTATATACCGTAAAGAAGTATTTTCATTCCCTTTATTTTCAAGCTCTCATGTCCTTATTCCAAAATAAAATTCGATTCATTTTCTCAATTGAAATATCCATATATCACAACAGAAAACTCTACTTGCTTACAATAAATAAAATTATGTTAATATAATTTTTAAGTGTGTATGCAATTATGCATAGCATATACACAAAAAGGATAGCTTCACTTTCGTGAAGCTATCCTTAAAAAACACCCTTACTTTTTCAAATGATATGGAACTGTCGTAATAACAACATTTCGCTTATAGAGTAAATACGCACGTATGAGTAAACTAGACTGGTTATGAAGAATGTTATGCCAACCTTTTTTCGGAATGAACTGTGGTATAACGACCGTAACTCGGTAATTTGATTCACTCGCTTTATATTGCACTGTATCAATAAACTTGGTTAACGGCTGAATAATACTTCTATAATGAGAATGCAATGTAACAAGCCTTACTTCAGGTTGCCACTTCTTCCATTTCTCTTCAAATTTCTTTTCCTCTTCTCTGTCAAAAGCAACATATACAGCGATAACTTGATCTGCAGAAAGAGCCTTCGCATAGTTCAAAGAATTTTCTACTACATGAGTCATGCCTGCTACAGGAACGACAATTACATTTCCCTCAATCGGAACAATTCGCTCACAAGTTTTTAAACTTAATTGATCGCCCACTGCATCGTAATGCTTCTTAATTCGATGGAATAAGAAGATGATAACAGGTAAGAAAATAAGAATCGACCAAACTTGTGCGAATTTAGTTAAAAAGAACATGCTCATTACGATAAAACTAATGACTGCCCCAATTAAATTAACCGTTAATCTCAAAGCCCATCCTTCAGGCTTTTCACGAAGCCACTTTAATACCATTCCAGTTTGAGAAAGTGTAAATGGAATAAATACACCGACTGCATATAACGGAATTAAATGTTCTGTTTGTCCTTGGAAAGCTACAATTAAAATAATCGAAGCGATTCCAAGTATAATAATACCGTTTGAGTAACCTAAGCGGTCTCCTCTAATCGTAAACATTCTCGGTATGAATTTATCTTTTGCAAGGTTAACCGCTAATAAAGGAAATGCAGAGTACCCTGTATTAGCAGCAAGAATTAATATTAAAGCTGTTGTACCTTGTATGAAATAGTACATGAAATTACGTCCAAATGTTTGTTCAGCAATTTGTGAAACAACTGTTACTTCTTTACTTGGGGAAATTCCATAATAATAAGCTAAGAAAACAATTCCTGAAAATAAAACTGCAAGTAATGCCCCCATTGCAAGCAATGTTTTCGCTGCATTGTTAGGTGCAGGATCTTTAAAGTTTGGAATTGCGTTTGAAATTGCTTCAACCCCTGTTAAAGCTGAACTACCTGATGCAAATGCTCTTAACAGTAAAAACAAACTAATTCCCGCAACCGGTGTTCCAATCGGTGAATGTAGCGTAGGTGAAACGTGACCAGTTAAAATATTGTATACCCCTACACCAATTAATATAAATAATGCTAAAACAAATAAATAAACAGGATATGCCAAAATGGAAGCTGATTCAGTTACCCCTCTTAAATTTAAAATGGTAATTAGTATTACAAATATAATTGCAATAATTACATTATGTGCATGTAGGCTAGGAAAGGCAGATGTGAGCGCATCTGTACCTGCAGATACACTTACTGCGACCGTTAAAATATAATCGACTAATAAAGACCCTCCTGCTATTAAGCCTGGATTCATCCCTAAATTCTCTTTTGATACAACATACGCGCCTCCGCCATGAGGATAAGCAAAAATAATTTGTCGATAAGATAAAATAAGAGCTGTTAGTAATACTAATACCCCTATAGCAATCGGGATGGAGTACCAATAAGCTACTGCGCCAAGACCCGCTAGCGCGATTAATATTTGCTCTGGGCCGTATGCAACCGATGACAATGCGTCAGAAGACAAAATTGCTAGCGCCTTCGTTTTATTAAGCTTTTGTTCTCCAAGCTCTGTTGATTTTAACGGCCTTCCAATTAAAAACTTTTTGATAGATGAAACCACTGCTGTCCACTCTCCAATAATTTTGTACGAAATTTTCTGCTAGTTACAGATCATAAACTATTTCTTCAGAAAACAAAAAATGTCTACAAGCCATAACGAAATAGACTTGTAGACATTATTTTTTTTGTCGCACAAGCTCCACCTTCCTTCTCAATATAACGCTTACGAGGTTAGCTGTCGGATTCGGGCCTATGAGTAGCCCTACCTTTTTCAAGGATTCACCCCATTGGATTATGTATTAATCCATAAAAACGGGTCCCCCGTACCATGCGGTTTCAGCGATTTAGAAAATTGAAACTGTGGATTATAATACTCCTTTATTTTCAAAAAGTAAACAAAAATTTTCAAAAAGAAAATAATTAAAATGATTGTGTATAATCCACCGATAAATATACATAATGAATACTAAAAAATCCGCAAAGGAGACCCATATGTCTAAAGAAAAGAAGCCTATTTTTTCCGATTCATATTTAGATGCAGTAGCAAATGAAATTAATCAGTTATACGGTAAACGTGAACAGGAAATAAATTTGACAGATAGAACGAAAAGAAACAAATAATTTGCCATACAAAAACAAAAAAGATAGCAATACACTTATATATTGCTATCTTTTTTATTTTTTCATACATCTAATTCTATTACAGCCTTACTAAAGCTTATCTCTTCATACACCTTTAAATTTTGATATACAGCGCCTAATAATGGTGCTTTTATAGAAAATTGCTCTGCTAAATCCAGTAAATATCCTTGCAAGTGTTTCCCTTCAATGAATGAACCTTTTTCCATATCTCGCTGCATCGATGACTTCATATCATACGAAATTTTATCGATCGTTTTCATATGTTCTTGGGCAATATTTTCCTTTACTGGAGCTCCTAACGCCCTCATGATTTGTACAGATTCTTCAAATAAGTTTCGGATAAAATCACGACCACCCTCGCTTTCACGAATCGGTCCTATCGGCGCACGCATTAATGTTGTCACACCTGACATTACAGTAATAAATAAATATTTCTGCCACATATCTTGCGTAATATTTTCACTTAAAACAAAACTAGATTTCGTACCTGCAAAAGCTTTAGAAATACGCTCTATCCTCGCTGAATCTTGAGGCTTAATTTCTCCAAATACAAGTCTGTTAGCAGTACTAGTCTGTACAATTTCACCTTGATCATTTAACGTCGTCTCGATAAAGCATAGACCCCCAATTACTTTTTCATCGCCGAATTCCTTTTGTAACAATGATAAATGAGCAATACCATTTAGCAATGGAATTATTACGGTATTTTCACCTACAAACGGCTTTACATCTATAATCGCATCGTTTAAATGATACGCCTTTGTTGAGAATAAAATCACATCAAATGGAGCAGTCCGATCTTCTTTCGTTATTAATTTTGGTTGAAAGGAAAAATCCCCGTTAACACTACGAATTACAAGTCCCTTTTCCTGTAATTGCTGCTTTCGTCTACTACGAACGAGAAATGTTACATTCTCTCCCTTTTCTACTAATCGGCCACCAAAAAAGCCTCCGACGCCTCCAGCTCCTAATACTAAAATACGCATACTAATCCCCCTTTTCAAAATATTAACTTTAGTATACATAACATTATACATGTCCCCTACTGAATAAGCTGAATTTTCATTCTTAACCCGATATAAAACAGTGGTTATTTTCAACTGAATTTGGGCATGTTGTTTCTATAGCATATATGGAAAGGAAACATTGTAGATGGAGGCAATACAAACAATTGAGGAAAAAGATGTAACAACAGCTGTATTTCAATTTATATTTCCGTTTTCATTTAAAACTGGATATGAACAAAATATGTTCCCTTTCTTACAAAAAAATGATTTTCGTCCCTTTCGGCTCGATCATCTTGAAAATCAAAATACATACTACGGGAAGTTTAAAGTTTCACATCAAAATATGGAAGCATATTATCTTTCATTTACAAATAAAATTCTCTTTCCTCACTCAGAGCATCAAAAAGGATTACAACGTTACTCTAAAGATCTTAACTTAAGCGGACTATTAACAACAAATTTGATTTCTATTCCATTCACAGTACACTCAATCGATATAACATTATGCCCTTATGAACTTGGATTTTTAACAATACGAACCGAAGTGAACACTTCTCCAAATATGACGTTATCAGAGTCCATCGAATTCGCTTCTCGCTTCCGTGTTCTCGAAACAAAAAATGAAAGCGAAGAGAGGATTTGTATAGAATGTGACGGGAAAAAATATTCCCAAGTTGAAAGGTTCATTTTTGGTTATTTATTTTATGGCGTAACAGATTTCTTTGAGAAGAAGAGATTAAGAAGTTCATACTTTCAAACCTTCCCTTTCTTTGAAGACCAAAGAATGTACGTACAAACTTTATTGTCGCTAAAAAAAGATATGGAACTTCATGTAGTTGATGTGTATCGTACTTCTAGTTTATCTGGCTTAACAAGTGATGGTAATCCATATGTGAGCGCAAATAACCTTCCCTATATTCATGATTATTTAAAGCAACATGCCTACCAGAGATGGGCACCTAATCGTTATTTCATAATGGAGGAACATATTTTCACATGTATTACGAACGAAGATGACGATGAAATAGCGAAACTTGCTAGTCAAATGTACGGGGAGTTTTATTACGCTTTATTATTAAATCTATTTCATAAAATTGTTTTATTAAAAATGGCAAACGCTTATGCTGAGCTAAATATTGAACAAGATACAAATGAAATAGAGAAATTAATTTATTCGATTAACTCGTTTACAGCGAATTACTTTTCTTTAGAATTAGTATCTCAATCACAAAGTGAAGATATATTTTTCCGCTTAAGAAAGCTTTTTAACATTGAAATTTTATATGCAAACGCGAAACAAAATCTTGATAGTTTGTTTAAATATCAAGAAAATGTTGCGTCAAAAAAAGATAGCCTTTTATTATTAATTTTAACGCTTTACTCTGTAGTAGGCCAAATGTTAGGGTTTACTATGATCGATCTTCTAAAAAATACTGATTCCAACAAAGTGTCCTCACCTCTTGAATTTTTCGCTCTTTTAATAGCGATTAGCGGTATAGTCATTTCACTTATTTTAGGTGCGCAAGGTTTATATCAATGGGGTATACAGCATAGAAGAAGAAAAGCATGGGTAAAACAAACTGTACTGTCTGCTGTGAAAGAGAAAGATTATAAGAAGTAAAGAAGATTATTTTCAAATTACAAACACGTAGTGTAATTCAGTAAATGAAATTTTTACCAGCGATTTTTCAGATATATCGACTTACCAACACAAGGCAGAACCGGACGATATAAAAAGGGTACTCCAAAATGAAGTTTGGAGTACCCTTTTTTATTACACAAATTTCACTTACTTCCCTGCTTCGATCTTCTCTAATGCAGCAGCTACTTGTTCTTCAGTTAATTCATGCTGTATTACGTAGCGGTTACGTGGGCTTACACGACACTCATGAGAACATGCACGTAAATATTTCGCTTCGTTTTCTTCAGAACATAAAATTTTCTTGTTACATTCTGGATTTGCACAGTTTACATAGCGCTCACAAGGTTCACCTGTAAAGTGGTCTTTACCAACGATAACATGCTCTTTTTGGTTTACTGGTACAGAGATACGCTCGTCAAATACGTAACATTGACCATCCCAAAGTTCACCTTGTACTTCAGGGTCTTTTCCGTACGTTACAATTCCGCCATGAAGCTGACTTACATCTTCATGACCTTCACGAACTAACCAACCAGAGAACTTCTCACAACGAATTCCGCCTGTACAGTACGTTAAAATCTTTTTACCTTCAAGCACCTCTTTATTTTCGCGAATCCAATCTGGTAATTCACGGAATGATTCGATATCAGGTTTAATCGCACCTTTGAAGTGACCTAAATCAAATTCATAATCATTTCGTGCATCAATGATAACTGTATTTTCTTGTTTCATTGCTTCATAAAAATCTTTCGGCTCTAAATACTTCCCAGTTATTTCGTGTGGGTTAATGTCATCTTCTAGACGAAGTGTAACTAACTCTGGACGAGGACGTACGTGCATTTTTTTGAATGCATGCCCTTCTTCTTCATCGATTTTAAACACGATGCCATCAAAACGTGGATCATTGTTCATTGCTTCCATGTATTTCTCTGTTTGCTCTACAGTACCAGAACAAGTTCCGTTAATACCTTCTTTAGCTACAAGGATTCTTCCTTTTAACTCAAGTGAATTACAAAATTCTAAATGTTCTGCAGCGAATTCTTCTGGGTTTTCAATTGTTGTGTACATGTAATATAGTAATACTCTATATGGTTTTGTAGTTGCCAATGTATTTCTACCACCTATCTAAATTTTAAAATCATGTATAAGTTAACGTTCATATCAAAACATATATAATAAGAAAATGAATCCCATTTTCTTCTCTTTATACTATTTTTTATAAGTTAACAAAAATAAAAAACAAGATTACACATCAAAACACTACGGTTATGTTGCAATCCCAATATATTATATATCATACAATTTCATTTCCATCAATTAATATGCTGTAATATAGGCTGTATGTTCACATAAATTTCAAAAACAACCCTCTAATTTATTATCTTCTCCTTTATTCAGCGACCATAAACTCCCAAAATATTTTTGCATCATTACACCATTCTTTGCGCACAGTCATATAATTTGCATTAAGGAAACTTTTATGCTCAAATAAAAATGGCACATAATATATCCAAATGTATTGAAATAACGCGTAAAAATCAATACAATAATCTCAATTAAGTTAAGATTTCAAAGGGGAATACTACTATGAATAAAGATATAACAAAAGAGGAACAAGTCCCTTCTCAAAGCACAACCGTTCAATCCGCCCATTTAGCATTAAGCGGACAAACGAAAGGTTTGAAAAGACTATTACCATTTTTAGGTCCCGCTTTTATTGCTTCAGTTGCTTATATTGATCCTGGGAACTTCGCAACGAATATTGCTGCTGGATCACAATATGGTTATTTATTACTTTGGGTAATACTCGTGTCTAATTTAATGGCTGTATTAATTCAAACTTTATCCGCTAAATTAGGAATCGCTACAGGACGAAACCTTCCTGAAATCGCTCGAGAAAACTTCCCAAAACCGGTATCCATCGGTTTATGGATACAAGGCGAACTCGTTATTATGGCGACCGATTTAGCTGAATTTATTGGCGCCGCACTCGGATTATATTTATTATTCGGAATTCCAATGTTACCCGCCGCTTTAATTACAGCAGTTGGGTCGTTTATTATTCTCGAATTTCAACGCAGAGGCTTCCGTCCATTAGAAGCTATCATAACAGGGATGATTTTTATCGTTGTTATCGCTTTTGGTGTACAAGTCTTTTACGCAAAACCGGAATTAAGTCCTCTTCTTTCAGGACTTTTCATTCCAAAATTCCAAGGGGTAGACAGTATATTACTTGCAGCAGGAATTTTAGGTGCGACAGTTATGCCACACGCAATCTATTTACATTCGGCCTTAACACAGCGCCGCGTAGTCGGAACAAATGAGGAACAAAAGAAAAAGATTTTCCGTTTCGAATTCATTGATATTATTATTGCAATGGTTATCGCTGGAGCAATTAATGCAAGTATGTTAATTGTTGCTGCTGCACTGTTCTTTAAAAACGGCTTGCACGTCGAAGACCTTGATGTCGCCTTTAACCAATTTAGTAACTTAGTTGGTCCAGTATCCGCTGCTTTATTTGGAATTGGCTTGTTAATAGCGGGATTATCTAGCTCGTCTGTCGGTACAATGTCAGGTGATATTATTATGCAAGGATTCATTCGCATGCATATTCCGTTATATTTACGCCGATTTATAACAATGATTCCGCCTCTCGTTATTATCGCTTTAGGCGTAAATCCAACTTACGCTCTCGTTATGAGTCAAGTTGTATTATCCTTCGGTATTGCTTTTGCATTAGTACCGCTTATTATGTTTACAAGCAACAAAAAAATTATGGGTGCGCTCGTTAATCACCGCATAACAACCTTTATCGCTTGGATCATTGCTGCACTTGTTATCATTTTAAATATTTTCTTACTGTATCAAACATTTGTAGGGTAATGAAAAAAGGTATTCCAAATTGAATTTGGAATACCTTTTTCTTTAACCTAAGTCAAAATCACCATTACACCTTGAGTAATCTTTATTTTCAGATTAAATTATATAATAACAAATGCATTCTAGTTTCATAAGAAATGGAGTGAAAACATGTTTCCTAAATTAAAAACTGAGCGACTGATTTTAAGAGAACTTACTGAAGAAGATGCACCGGGTATACTACAATGCTTTTCTAATACTGATGTACTGCGCTATTATGGCCAAAAACCATTACAGAATGTAGATCAAGTAAAGCAAATTATTAATAATTTCAAGTTGAGTTACAATGCAAGAAACGGTATAAAATGGGGCATCGAATTAAAAGACAAGAAAGGGCTCATTGGAACAATTGGTTTTCACGATTGGTCTTCTGAGCATAAACGAGCAAATATTAGTTATGCCTTTTTGCCTGAACACTGGGGAAATGGATATGCTACTGAGGCAGTTTCTGAAGTTATATCTTACGGCTTCCATACTATTCATTTAAAGCGTATCGGTGCAATTGTCTTCCTTGAAAATGAGGCATCAAATAAAGTGCTATTAAAACTAGGGTTTGAAAAAGAAGGAGTTCTAAAAAATTATATGTATCAAGATGATATTCCATATGATACAAATTTTTATTCTTTATTAAAATCGGTTTAAAAGAACTCATATGTAAAAAAGAAACCTTACTCTCAAAAGTAAGGTTTTTTCAGGCTGTGGAGAAAGTCTTTTCATGTGTCAACACTGATAAAAAAGAGAAAAAAGAGAGATTTTTTATGATGAGTGCTTAAAAAAATCATCGTGATGAGCTTGTATCCGTTTCTATAGAAGAGTTAGTTCCACAAGACCATTTCCTTCGTACTATCGAAGCGACAATTAGTTTTCATTTTATTAAGGAAAAACTACCCGAAACTTCAACTATCAGGTGCTAATGTTCAACAACGTGTACCGAAAATGATCAAACATTTTTATAAACCAACATAACGGACAGGAAATCGGCTTTTCTCTTGTCGAAATTCACTTAGCATACAGTGGTCATATATTTTTAAGAATAACGGAAGAATATATAGAAAATGCTACATAAATGTGCAGTTTAATCAACTTAGGGGGGACAACCTTGTTCAATCATATGGTAAAAGCTATACCGAATTTATTTACGATTGGAAATTTATTGTGCGGTGTTTTTTCAATTACTATGAATATGAATGACTATTTGGAAGTAGCCTCCATTTTCATTTTCTTTTCAGCTGTTTTTGATTTTCTTGATGGAAGGATCGCGAGAAAATTAAAAGTGAACAGTGAGTTTGGTGTAGAATTGGATTCCTTAGCTGATATTGTTAGTTTCGGAGTTGCTCCTGCACTTTTATTTCATTCGATAGCAACACCATCTATTTTAACTTCTTTGGCATTTATCCTTTTCCCAACGATGGGTGCTTTAAGATTAGCTAAATTCAGTGTTAAACCAACCATTGGATATTTTAAGGGATTACCTATTCCAGCTGCTGGATTACCATTGGCTGGCATGGGATTGTTTTCATATAGCAATGCATGGATTACATTAATCCTCGCCCTCTTAATGGTAAGTCCAATTAAGTTTAAAAAATTTTAAGTGCGGGCTGCCCATCACCATCAAGACTTTACGGAATATCGTTTATTTGAGTAAGACTATAGAAATAGTAAAGGAGAGGTTCTGTTGCAAAGTTTGGAAAAAGCATAAACTAGTTGGTAAATAAGGATAAAGGTTTAAGCATTAGCTAGTAATGGTTGAATTTCATTGTACGTTGAAAAGGCGGAGTCTCTTTGAAGACTTTGCCTTTGTTTATATAGGGCATGAATGCTCTCGATACCTTTTATCGTACGTGAAGCATGACGAAGATTTTGGAATCCTACGAATTTGGCAAAACGTCTCCTTACATGCCTATGATCCTGTTCAATAAGATTGTTTAAATGTTTGATTGTACAATGGGTTGTAATTTGATAAACCGAGAGACCCTTTAGAATAGAAATCACTTTTGACACAAAACAATGATTTTATATGGTGTAGTTTGAGCTGGTATACTCATTGTTGTAAGACCATAAATAGCTATTAAATTTCGATTTACAAGATTACCTGTAAAAAATTGACCATTTGTTAATAAAATTTGAGTAGAAGGAGAAATATTTAATTTTAATTTCCCATCACTACTCTCCAACTGCTCATTAAAATAGTCTACTTTTACATTTTGATGCGGTGTATATTTTACAATAACAATTGCTTGAAATTGTGGTGGGAAAATGAGAGGAGCAGGAGCGTTAGCATCGTAAAACCCAGTTACTTTATCTCCTACTACTACCGTTGCATAGTCGATAAAATACGTATTTGGTTTCACTACAAAATTTATTAGATTCCCATAACCATTATATACGGACATTAATTTATTACATCCTATTTCTTCGTTTGATCCTGTTACAAAATCGTTAATCATAGTTATTGTACCATCAACTGATTGAAATTTTTTCATTCAAATACCTCTTTTGTTTATATAATTTAACCTCTATCGTTACTCTATAATTTTTAAATACATGTAAATGAAATAATCCTTCTTGTATCAATCCCCAAAAAAACCCAAAACCTACCGTTCCATCTAAAACCAGCAACAGACCTTGATCCTACAAAAATTAGGAAATACCAAAACTGTTCACCATTACTAAGTCATATATAAGTATTTCGAAATAAACATAATGAAATTGCTCCTGGATCAACAGCAAATGGTGAACCAGTTGATTGTTGAGGAATAAATGATGGGGGAGGAGCTGTTGAAGCTTGTGAACTTTGCTGTCCTGGAAAACTTGGTACACCCGGAAAAACTGGTATTCCAGGTATACCTGGAATCTGAGGACCAAGGAATTAACGATCGAAGCATTGCTCATAATTTATATAAGGAAAATATATTGACTCATTATACATTTAAAAACCACCTCTTTATTTTTAAAACACTATAAATTATTAATATGTAATGTTGTTCGTATAGGAAGCTTATTCGCTTCCTATACGAACAACATTTTAAACAAAGCAAATATCAAACAGGAAAGTATACCTATCCCCTTTATTTTTCGGTATGAGGTAAAGGCTGGGGTAAAGTGGAGCGAGGAGCTAGCCTCTCCTAATGTCATAAAAAAATAAAGAGTGATAGGAATTCATCAAACCTGAAAATTACCTAAAATAAAAAAAGAATTACCCTTGGTCAAAAACAGACTGTAGGGAAAAAGTATACATTCAAAACACTATAAATAAAGAATCTAAAAACTACATGAACAAAAACAAACATCTCATTGATATACAACTGATTCGAAGTCATTCACATTACTCTAAGGACTATCCAAAGTAATAATGACCCATACTAAAAATAGATATAGACGCTTAGATGAAATGGGTGATCAATATGTATATGCCAATGGAACAAGAGATTAGAGGATATTTAGTTACAGGTTCCTGTCTTGTAATTATAGTTTCTTTAATACTTCTCATTTATTGGCTCTTTAAGTACAAAGAAAAAAATATCATCTGGTTTATTGCACACTTCTTAACACTTGCTTTAAGTTTATTCCTTTTGATAAATCTACTAATCGGACCTAACTTTTCTAATTATCCTATGACATCAGAGGATAATTCACTTCAATTGGTCTTATCAGGAATCACTTGGATAGTAAGTATTATTCTCCTCTTAAAAGGAATTTTGAAGTTTATTAAACGAAACGTTCGTAAGTGAACTACCCACCACTTAGTATCTCTTACGAGCTTACCCCAAAGTGGGGGCTTCTCGGTTTATCGCTACTTTTGATAGCTAACGAATTTGTCTTAGGACAGCCGAGCTAACTCCCTTGTTCCAAAGGTTATTTCTTACGATTTATATCAATGCTAATAACCGCATGGCTTCCTTTTTGATATTGATAGCTGAGTTATAGTCACGACTGATTGTGAGTCCACACGAACACGCATACGTGCGTTCACATAATGGCATTTCTTTTTTGTTTCCACAACGACTACACATCT
>NZ_JBNNUI010000005.1:121658-390103 GCF_050279585.1 Bacillus sp. NPDC094064 | reverse complement strand
ACAGAAGTAAGTGGTAAAAAAGTCTGGGAAGACTACAACAATAAGTTTGGTACACGTCCAGAAGGCATCACAGTACAATTACTTCAAAATGGAACCGAGTTCCAAACAAAAGAAGTGAAGGCTGATGAAAAAGGCAACTGGACTTTCAGTTTCAAAGAACTACCAAAGTACGATGAACAAGGAAATGCGTACACGTACACAGTAAATGAAGTAAAAGTTGACAACTATGAAACAAAAGTAGAAGGAACAACGATCACGAACACTTACAAGAATACAGAAACAACAGAACTAAGTGGTAAGAAAGTCTGGGAAGACTACAATAATAAGTTTGGTACACGCCCAGAAAGTATCACAGTACAATTGCTTCAAAATGGAACAGAGTTCCAAACAAAAGAAGTGAAGGCTAATGAAAAAGGCAACTGGACTTTCAGTTTCAAAGAACTACCAAAGTACGATGAACAAGGAAATGCGTACACGTACACAGTAAATGAAGTAAAAGTTGACAACTATGAAACAAAAGTAGAAGGAACAACGATCACGAACACTTACAAGAATACAGAAACAACAGAAGTAAGTGGTAAAAAAGTCTGGGAAGACTACAACAATAAGTTTGGTACACGTCCAGAAGGCATCACAGTACAATTACTTCAAAATGGAACAGAGTTCCAAACAAAAGAAGTGAAGGCTGATAAGGATGGTAACTGGAGTTTCGACTTCAAAGAACTACCAAAGTACGATGAACAAGGAAATGCGTACACGTATACAGTAAATGAAGTAAAAGTTGATGGCTACGAAACAAAGGTAGAAGGAACAACGATTACAAATATTTACAAGAATACAGAAACAACAGAAGTAAGTGGTAAGAAAGTCTGGGATGATAACAACGCAATAGATCGTCCAGTATCCATCAAAGTAGACTTATTACAAAATGGAAAAGTTATTGACACGAAAGAAGTAAGTGTGGCAACAAACTGGAAGTACACGTTTGAAAAACTACAAGTATATGATGCAAACGGGTTAGCGTACAAGTATGAAGTGAAAGAACAACCAGTAGCGGGATACAAATCCGAAGTAAATGGTTATGACATCACAAATACAAAAATCAAGGACGAACCCAATGTAGATCCAAAAGATCCAAGCACAGATCCAAAAGATTCAAGCACAGATCCAAAAGATTCAAGCACAAATGCAGACAAAAATAGCGATTCAAAAGTTCCACCTACTACAGAAAATGATAAGCCAACATTACTTCCTAACACAGGAGGAACATCAGCAGGAATGAGTTCAATTCTTGGAGGTATGGTATTGTTACTTTTAGGTGGAATCCTACTCGCTCGTCAGCGAATAAAATAATAAAAAAGATTTAGATTATTGATTACACTGTAATCTGAGTAGCAGACAAATAAAAAATTACTATTGATATTACGCCCTTTAGGTAAGTATTCAAAAACACTTCACGATAAAGTGAAGGCAAGAATGCAACCTGAAGGGTTTTTTAGAAAAAGAGAACAGTTTCAGGTTGGACTCAATCACCGGCCGAATAATATGGTCGGCTTTCATAGAGATAAGTGGCTCTAAAGTAACAAAGAAACCGTTTTCGATAAGTCGATTATCCATTGGACCATAAGCTTAGAATGTGGTGTGGTATCTCATATAATTTAAGATCAATGACCATGTTCCGTTAAGTTTTGGATGAATGCATAGCCATTTTTATGGCTAATTTAGAAATAGTATTTTGTAAAACTTTGCTCGTGAGTAGCTGCATCAGTGTTTGTTTCAGGAATAAAAGCATTAGTTCCTGAAATAACCGTTAAAGCTAACATAACTGCAAGAATAATTTTTTTATAGTAGAAAGCCTTCTTTATTAAATGTAATTACTATTATTACAATTTTTATTTTACATGGTAATACCATCCAATGATTAAACTAAATCAATATATTACGTTTTATATTATACACAATAAAACTTATGATTAATATACTTTAATTAATTAATTTATTTTTTTCGGGTAATAACGCCATGTAATAAATATACTGATATACATATTTATTTTTTCTTAATAAAAAACCACCGATTAATCGGTGGCTTGAAATAGTATTAAGCAGCTTTTTGTCCTGTTTTCACGGTAGGTTGAAGGCTATTATAGACACCTGTACCAATGACCTCTAATGCCATTTTCATACGTTCTGATGAAATGTTCTCAAATAGGTTATCTTGAGGTGTGTGATATACCTTTTCGATATGATAGATTAATGGATTCCAACTATCGACACCCATCCAAATAAATAGTGCAGAAGGAATACCCACTTCAGCAAATGGTACGTGATCACTAGAGCCAAATTTTCCTTGAAGAACGAGATCATTATTTAATTGTTTACCTGCTTGTAAGGCAGCATCTGTTACAAGGTTTGTTGAGCCATCAGGAGTCATTGCGTATAAATTCTTTGCCTTATCATAATTTGTTGCAACCATGTCTGCATTAAAGACACCTAAAATTCGATCACGTTCTTTTTGGGACAGACTATTCACATAATAATCAGAGCCAAGTAATCCGATTTCTTCAGAACCGAAAGCAATAAAACGAATTTCTTTATCCGTTTCTACATTTTGAAAAGCACGAGCTAACTCTAATACTAAACCTGTACCAGAAGCATTGTCATTTGCTCCAGGTGCCCCAACAACGCTATCGTAGTGTGAACTTACAACGACAGCTTTTTCATTACCTGTACTATTTTTTGGTTTCTTTTTAGCGATGACATTTAGGGATGTTAAATTAGATTCATGTCTCGCTTTTAAGGAAAGAATTGTTGTTCCTTTCTTAGCGATTTCTTCTTTAAACGCATTTCCTTGCGCGTAAGCAAGGCCAAAAACTGGTACAGATTGCTTTTTCGTTAAGCGAGGGTTGAAAGTTTGTCCGTAGTTTCCACGGCCGCCAATTAAACTGTATAAAAGAACACCTTTTGCTCCTTTGCTAACAGCATTTTCGACTTGTTTATTGTAGTCTGCTACTGTTGTTCCTCTTTCAAATAAAACAATTTTTCCGTTTACCTCATTTGGAATATCTTCTAATTTTGTTCCACCTTGAACAAAGATAAGGGGAGCTGTAACAGCTTCTGTAGAAATTAGAGCGTTAGGAGCAGCACCAGCTTGCCAATTACGCTTTGTCGATAATGGTGATTCGATAAATCCAACGTACTGATCTGGTACTTGAAATGGCTGATATTCTACCTCGTAGCCCATTGATTTGAGCTGCATACCAATATAGCGAGAAGCCCATTCTTCTGATTTTGTCCCACCAGGACGGGGACCGATTGTTTCGGATAAAAATCGGATATGTTCGATGGCACGGCTTGCATCAACTTGTTTTGTAATAGGTGGGGTTTGTGTGATTTCTGACGTGGAATCAGCTTTTACTTGTCCAATTGGAGCTAAGCTAACGGCGAGTGATACAGCAAGCAAGGAGCTTACTATTTTTTGTTTCAGTGATTTTCTCATTTTTTCCTCTCCCATTCTTCTATTCTCTCTGACTGACAAAAGAAGACGGTTAACGACTTTATTTTATCTTTGAAAGACTGAATTTTCAATATTTTGTTGTTGAGAAATAAAAAACGCTATATGTATATTTGCATATTTTTGGCGAAGATATGTATGCTATCATTTTAGATGAAGGTTCGCTTTCTGCTCAGAAGGCTCCTACATTGCATGAATCTAGTGTACCCAAACTTTAGATTATGTAGGGAAAAGGGACTATTATATGGTTTCTTTTCTCATGTTTGAATCATGTGATGGTAAATATGTTTCCGCATTTCATAATTATCATCAGTGATATATGTAAGGCATCCATATGAAAATACGAGGCTGTTCAAGAGTTTTCCGTACTGTTGGGCAGCCTCACCCCGTTAAAAAGGTGGTGCCCTGATGCACCACCTTTTATTTATATAAACTTTTACATACCTAAAAATAATAAAAAACAGCCGTTTTAGTAGCAGAAATCTACCAAAACGGCTGTTTTTTTATATTTCTGTTAAGATTATCGGTTCGCCGCGTGTTACGACAACTGTATGTTCACATTGTGCAACAAGGCTTTTGTCAGGTGTAACGAATGTCCAACCATCGTCACCGCGCTCGATAATGTGATCAGCTTTCATAGAAATGAATGGCTCTACAGCGATAACAAGGCCGTCTTTTAGAAGCGCATTATCCATTGGATCATAATAGCTTAAAATATGGTTTGGTGCTTCATGCAAGCTAAGACCAATGCCGTGACCAGTTAAGTTTTGAATAACGTTGTATCCATTTTTATGTGCGAAGTTTGAAACAGCGCGACCGATTTGATTTTGTTTTGAACCAGCCTTCACCTTTTTCATTGCTGCCCAAAATGCATCAACGGCTGCTTGGCAAAGCTTTTCTTTTGCTTCATCTTCCCCAAGTACAAATGAAATACCTGTATCTGCATAATAACCACCAAGTGCAGCAGATACGTCGACATTTACTAAGTCGCCTTCTTTTAATACACGATCTCCTGGAATACCGTGAGCAACTTCTTCATTTACACTGATACAAGTTACACCAGGGAAATCATATTCTTTTTCAGGTGCAGAAATAGCACCATGCTCATCTAATACTTTTTTACCGATTAAATCAAGTTCTTTCGTTGTCATGCCTGGCTTTGCTTGTTTTTTCATTTCTTCACGTGCAAGCGCAACGATGCGACCGATTTTTCGTAAACCTTCTAAATCTTGTTCATTACGAATAATCATGAAAACCACTGTCCTTCCTCGAATATATATCTTATCCGATTGTATCATGTTTATTTTCGTCCTGCTACTCGCTTGCGGTATGCGGGTTGATTCGTCTCATGTGGAATACATGACAATTGTCATATCGATGTTATGACGCATCATACTGTTTCCTAAGTCTTCCAATTAATACAATGTAAATATAAGAAACAGCGGGGGTGGAGAGATGGAAAGGATTATTGAAGTAAATGGTGTTTCTAAAACATTTAAACATAAAAAAGCAGTAAATAATGTTTCATTTCATGTGGATAAAGGAGAAATAGTAGCGTTACTTGGCCCGAATGGTGCCGGTAAAACAACGATGATTTCTATGATGCTTGGATTAAAGGATCCGGCAGAAGGAACGGTTTCTGTATTTGGGAAGAGTCCAAAGCATAGAGCTGTTCGGAATAGCCTCGGTGCAATGCTACAAGAAGTAAGTGTCATTGATAGCATTTCGGTGGAAGAAGCAATCGAGTTATTCCGCAGTTACTATACGAACCCGGTAGCGAAAGAAACATTACTACAATTATCAAATTTAGAATCAGAGCGAAAGCAAAGATGTGAGAAATTATCAGGGGGACAAAAAAGAAGGTTAAACTTTGCGCTCGCGCTTGCAGGGAATCCAGATTTGCTATTTTTAGATGAGCCGACAGTTGGAATGGATATTACGTCTCGAAGAACGTTTTGGGAAACGATTCGAAAGTTAGCAAGTGAAGGGAAAACGATTATTTTAACGACGCACTACTTAGAAGAAGCGGATGCTTTAGCGAATCGTATTTTATTATTTGCGAATGGAAAGGTTATCGCAGATGGCACGCCTGACGAGATGAAAGCGACGATTTCTCGAAAAACAATCTCGTTTTATTCGAAAGAAAAAATTCCTAAGAATTTATTAAAGGAATTGCCGCACGTGACAGACGTACAGGTAAAGGAAGGACGCTTCACGTTAACAACTGAGGATACGGACGCAACTTTACAAGCAATTTATCAAAGGAATTTACCTGTAACAGACGTTTCAGTTGAACGCGGAAGTCTTGATGAAGCATTTGAACAATTTGTCGCAAATCAAAAGGGGGAAATCGCATGAAGGCTTTATGGATGCAATGCAAAATAGAAATTTTACGTACGTTTCGTAATAAATTATTTATCTTTTTCTCATTATTAATGCCAGTTATGTTTTACTACATTTTCACAAATGTCGTTCAAGTGCCACAAAACGGGGATGCGTGGAAAGCACACTATTTAATTTCGATGGCAACTTTCAGTATTGTAGGGACGGCACTTTTTAGTTTCGGTGTTAGAATTTCTCAGGAAAAAGGGCAAGGATGGACACATCTTTTAAAAATTACACCACTTCCAGAGGGGGCATATTTAACAGCAAAAATTATCGCTCAAACAGTAGTAAATGCTTTTTCAATCTTAGTTATCTTTATCGCAGGAATATTAATTAATCATGTCGAGTTAACGGTAGGGCAGTGGATTGGCGCCGGATTATGGTTGTTGTTAGGTGTGACACCATTTTTAGCGCTCGGAACAGTAATAGGTTCCATTAAAAAGGCGGATGCAGCTGCGGGCTTAGCAAATATTTTAAATATGTGTTTAGCAATTCTTGGTGGTCTATGGATGCCAATTGAAGTATTCCCCAAAATATTAAGAACGATTGGTGAGTGGACACCGACATATCATTTCGGAAGCGGAGCATGGGATATTGTAGCTGGAAAATCAATTGGTTGGGAAAATATCGCGGTACTAGGAGGTTATTTCCTTATATTTGTTGTAGTATCAATATATATAAGAAAAAGACAGGAAGCGGTATAAATGATAGAAAAGAAGAGGATTGAGATTTTTCCGAAACATATGGGTTTCTTCCCGTATATGTGGTTCGTGTATCTGTTATTTCCAATTTACCATTTAACACAAGCATCGGGGTGGAAGCTTGTGTTAGGAATCGGTATGTTGATAGTTTTCATTGTCACATACCGTCAACTTTATTTTGTTCAGAAGACGTTCATTTTATGGGCGTGTATTCAGATGGTACTTATTTTTTTATTTGCTTTATTTTACAACCCTTTCATGATATTTTTTGGGTTTTTCACAGCAAGTGCGATGGGATTTACGCCAAGTAAGAAAGTGTTTCGAGTGTTGTTATGTTTATTAGTTATAATGCTTGGGGCTTTTGTATTTGTATATAAGAATCAGTTAACAACTGCAAGTTTAGTGAATATCGTTCCGATGTTTATTTTAATGCTTCTTACGCCATTTGGGATGCGTAATTTTAATCAAAAAAAGATGTTGAAAAATCAATTAAACGAAGCAAATGAACAAATTAAAGACTTAGTAAAACGTGAAGAACGGCAGCGAATCGCAAGGGATCTTCATGACACGTTAGGGCATACGTTATCTCTTATTACTTTAAAAAGCCAGCTCGTGGAGAAGTTAATTGTGAAAAATCCAGAACGTGCAAGTGTGGAAGCAAAGGAAATTACACAGACATCCCGCACAGCCTTAAAGCAGCTAAGGGAATTAATTTCTGATATGCGTATGATTACAGTAGAAGAAGAGCTTGAACAAATAGGGGCAATCTTGCAAGCAGCTAACATTGAATTAGAAGTAAAGCAGGAAGCAAATTCGAGTTCGTTATCACCGATTGAACAAAATATTGTCGGGATGTGTTTACGTGAGGCTGTTACGAATGTTGTAAAGCATAGTAAGGCGTCGCGGTGTACAGTTTCTGTATTGGAATCACAGGGTGAATTAATTTTAAAAGTAGAAGACAATGGTATCGGTTTAGTGGATCAAAATCACGATGGAAATGGTATTCGTGGTATGAAAGAGCGAATTGCTCTTATTGATGGATTTGTTGAACTACATACGATAAACCCAGGGACGGTATTAACAGTGAAAGTTCCAGTTGTCATTCGAACAGGAAAAGATGAGGTGAAGGCATGATTCGAATTATTATTGCAGAAGATCAACGGATGCTTCGTGGTGCATTAGGGGCCCTTCTTGATCTAGAAGATGATATTGAAGTAATTGGGCAAGCTGCAAATGGGGAAGAAGCGTTGAAGTTAATCGAATCGCTAAAACCTGATATAAGTATTATGGATATTGAAATGCCAATTCAAAGTGGATTAGATGTTGCTGAAACTTTAAAGAAAGAAAAATCAGCATGCAAAGTAATGATTTTAACAACATTTGCAAGGCCGGGGTATTTTGAACGAGCAATGAAAGCTGGTGTGCACGGTTATTTATTAAAGGATAGCCCAAGTGAAGATTTAGCGGCAGCAATTCGTAATGTAATGAAAGGAAAGCGGGAGATCTCTCAAGATTTAATGTTCGGATTATGGCAAGAGCAAAATCCGTTATCAGACCGTGAAAAAGAAGTACTGTTGCTCGCGAAAGAAGGAAAGACGGCAAATGAAATTGCGAAGGCACTTTATCTGTCACCTGGTACAGTACGTAATTACATTTCTGAAGTATTAACGAAACTCGATGCAAAAAATAGAATTGAAGCAATTACAATTGCGGAAGAAAAGGGATGGATATAAAAAGAAGTTTACCTGTGAGAGGTAAACTTCTTTTTCTTATAAAATGAAACTTTAATCAATGGGGGTGTCCATCCCTCTCTGGTTATTAGTCTTCACCAATCGGGATAAACAACGGTTTTGTTAGAGAATTCTGTTTCAACCGCATCGTTTGGAATTTGAAGTGTATTACGTAATGTAGGTTTTACTTCATTTTTCGACAAAAAATTTGTTATAGTAAGATTAGGTTGTTGTTCTAAATGTTGGACAGCTTACCACTAATAGTAGTAATTACTCCATTTTTATCTACTTTTACAATGAAATCACTGGCAATTCTCCTATCATTCATCTATAACCCTTCTAAGCTATTCCTGTATGTGAGATGAATTTGCCGAATTTTATATATATTATGCATTATTTCATATCAAAAATTGTCGAATTCACATTATTGTAGTGGTATGACAACTTAACAAATTAGATTGTTCTAATGGGATGGTGAGTAAGTATGCACGCAGAAAAATTAGGAAGTGAAATTAAGAAGATTAGGGTAATGAGGGGATTCACACAAAAACAGTTATCCGAGAACATATGTCATCAATCGGAAGTGAGCCGAATTGAATCAGGCGCGGTATACCCAAGTATGGATATATTGCAAGGTATTGCAGCAAAATTACAAGTTCCCATTATTCACTTTTATGAGGTACTCGTTTATTCCGATATTGAGAGGAAAAAGCAGTTAAAAGATCAAATCATTATGCTTTGTAAGCAAAAGAAATATAAAGAAATTTATAATAAAGTATGGAATGAGCTGAAAAAGGAAGAATATCATCCTGAATTTCAGCAGTTTCTCCAATGGCAATATCATGTAGCAGCTTACATATTGAAGAAAATTGATTACGAATATTGTATTTTAGAATTAAAAAATTTGTTAAACCAACAATTAGCTGGAATAGACGTATATCAAAATCTTTATATAGAAAATGCAATTGCAAATATTTATTCTGAAAATGGTCACCTTAAGAAGGGTCTGGAATTATTTGAAGGTATATTAAAGCAATTAGAAGCATTGCCTGAAAATAAAGAGTTTGATGTGAAAGTAAGACATAATTATGCAAAAACATTATACGTAGATAATCAATATGAAGAAGCGCTTTACCAAATAAATAAAGCTATTGAAATATCTTGTCGAATTAATAGTATGGCATTGATTGGACAGTTATACTATCAAAAAGGTGAGTGCTTAGAAAAGCTAGAATACGATAGGGCAGAGGTTGAAGAGGCTTATGAAAAAGCTTGCTTCTTTTTCGATATTTTAGAAATGCATCCGTATAAGGAAAAGTTTATAAAGAAAATGAAGAAATAAAACAACCAGAAAACGAAATATGCATAATTGCATAATGTATGGAGAAATTTTCATGATATATTAAAAGAAAAAATGTGGGTGATGGAATATGAAAAAACTACTTATTGGTAGTCTATTAACGTTAGCGATGGCATGGGGTATTTCATTAACAGATACAGCTTTAGAAAAAAGCCAAGTGATTTCTCATAATGATCAAGAGGTACAATTAGCTTCAGATATGCCTTATGAATATTAAAAAACAACCGTCTTACTTAGACGGTTGTTTTTTTGTGGAGTAACATCCAAACATCTGTATTAGAAACAGGTTTGCTAAAGAAGAAACCTTGAATATGATCACAGTTTTGTGCGCGTAAAAAATTCCACTGTTCTTCTGTTTCTACACCTTCGGCAATAACTTCTAAATTTAATTCTTTTGATAGCGTAATAATGGAAGCAATAATTGCTTCTTCTAAAGGGCTATTTGTAATGCCACAAATAAATTCTCGGGCAATTTTTAATGTGTTGATTGGGTATTTTGTTAAATAGGCTAAAGAACTATAACCAGTTCCGAAGTCATCAATTGAAATTTGAATACCAAGATTTTGAAGTTCTTCGAGTTTAGCGATTACAGAATGATTTTGATTAATCGCGATACTTTCCGTAATCTCAATATCTAGTGCTTCTGGTTTTAATTTTGTTTCTTCTAGGACTTTTGAAATAGTTGGTATTAAGTCTGGGTGATTAAATTGCACAACAGATAAATTCACACCAACTTTTAAATGAGAAAAGCCTTGGTTATGCCACTTTTTTGCTTCCAAGCAGGCTGTACGCAAAATCCAATTACCAAGTTCAATAATAAATCCCGTTTCCTCTGCTAGAGGAATGAACTGGGCAGGTGATACAATTCCGAGTTTTGAATGTTTCCAGCGAATTAACGCTTCAAAACCAATAATTTGTTTTGTTTTTGTATGTACTTGCGGTTGATATTCAAGGAAAAATTCATTTTGTTGTAATGCTTTTGAAAGTTCGCCTTCTAGGAAGTTGCTCTCATTTTGAGCAATGCTCATTTCTTTTGAGAAGAAAACAAATCTGTTTTTTCCATTTGCTTTCGCACAATACATAGCTATATCGGCATTTTTCATTAATTCGGTTACAGTAGTTCCATAATCAGGATACATTGCAATTCCGATACTTGGTGTAATAGATAGTTCTTCGTCTTGAATGAAGAACGGTTTGTTTAAAATAGTTAAAATTTGTTCAGCGATGAAAGATGCACCTTTTTCAGAGTACATATCCGGTAATAGAATTGTAAACTCATCGCCACCTTGACGAGCAACGATATCTTTAGAACGCAAACACCCACGTAATCTTTTTGCTACTTCGATTAATAGTAAATCTCCAACATCATGGCCAAGGCGATCATTAATTTTTTTGAATCGATCTAAATCAAGGAACATGACGGCAATGTCATTTGCACTAGTTTGTGCCGTATTTAAAATAGCTTTTAAATCTTTTTCAAACTTACGGCGATTTGGTAGCCCGGTAAGTGCATCATGAAAAGCTAAATGCTCTACTTGCTTTTGTTTTTCATATAAAGTTGTAATATCACGTGCTATTCCAAACATCCCAACAACTTCTTTATTTATAAACGTGGGGATAAGCGTAATATGAAGGTAATAATAGTAGCCTTCTTTTTCTTTTGTACGAACTTCTAAAGTTTGTGGTCTACCTTCTTTTGTAAGCTGTAAAGCCTTCTTTAGTAGTTCATGGTCTTTTGAATCAATGAAATGTAGAAGAGAATAGCTAGCTACTTCACAATAGTAAGCAGTAAATAAACTTTCACATGCCTGATTAGAACGTTGAAAAATACCATTCATATTTAAGGAGAACACGGCATCAGGGTGATCTTCAAATAAAGATTTATAACGTTGTTCACTTTTTGATAATGCAGATGCACCTTCTTCAACCTCGTCTTCTAGTTGTATAGTCAACTTTTCGTAAGTATCAATTAATGCTTGATTATCTTTCCACATGTAAAGTTGTCGTAGGAATAATAAGATTAGTGATAATACTAGACCGATTAGCATGAACTGATCATCCCAAGGCTGAAGGACAATAAAAGAAAAAGTAATGATTATACTAAAATAAGGTAATATAAATCGTACATAATCGAATCGATAATATTTCATTTTCGTTTCATGTTGTATTGGTTTATCCAAAATGTATAGTATGGACGATAAACCTATCAGTAGAATGGAAGCGGTATGTATTAAATAAGAGATCTCAGAAGAAGAGTCCATCCCGGCATTTAATTGGAACAGATGTACATATCCGTATACAAGTATAATAGTAAAGCCGATAATTAACGAAATTCTACTAGAAGAATACCGTTCTCTTCTATATAGGCTAATAACGGCGTAAATTACTAATGATTGTGCAATAAAGTATCCAATTAAAACCCACATATCCGTTGTTAACATACGAAAGCTTGAGAGATCCAAAATAAAAGTTAAAGTGAAATAAATATTCATAATAATAATGAAGAGGCTATCGAATGAAAATTGAGCAAGACCTCT
This sequence comes from Bacillus sp. NPDC094064, assembly GCF_050279585.1. NCBI lineage: Bacteria > Bacillati > Bacillota > Bacilli > Caryophanales > Bacillaceae > Bacillus > Bacillus sp. NPDC094064. The sequence goes on along the minus strand of NZ_JBNNUI010000005.1, from coordinate 377,879 downwards.
AATAGAGTAATGTTTTATAAACTTTATAGTAAAGCCAGAAAAGAGCAAAATATATTGTACGATGAAAAAAGGCAAAGCCTTATAGGAGAATATGACTTGATCATATATAGAAAGTGAATGAAGAAATAAAGTTATTTCCATAGTTAATCCACATATACAAGTGCATAATACTAGAACCCAAAATAGCTTGTCGCCGTGCTTCATTTTCTTAATTGCTTTATATAGGCAATAGCAAGAAAAGAGTGTAGCAAAACAAAATAAGAAGAGAATCCCAATTTCTTTTATAGTCAAGTCCTTAGGAATAAAGAATATCCAAAGGGAAAATATAATTATATACATTATGACAAATTGTACATACTTTTTTTGATTAATCATATTATGGCTCCGTTTCAATAAAGTTGAATCTCAGGTGGAAAATGCTAATTTAAATAATAGCATATAAAATAGGGTGTTTTTTACTATACAAATTACTTTTTTTGAAAAAAAATAGCGCAATGTTACAATTTACCACTGTAACGTTGCACCATTTTGTCTTTTTACGCCTCGTATAGAAGAGATTTCACCTATTAATTGTAATAGTGCTAAATCTTTCTGTTTACTTTCAATCATAATATCGAAATTATGATTGATTTTTTTTGCAATGTGTAAGAACGGTTTAATAAACTCTAAATCAATATATGCAGCGTGAGCTCTAAATTCTTTTTCTGATCTAGGAGAAGAAATGTGAACTTTTGGTGGGACGTTTGTGTGTGACCAAGTTTCAAAAATCGCAGGTAGTAGCTCTTCTAGCGGTTCCTCGCAAAGATTGGCCATGTGATGATGGTAATCAAATACAAAAGGAATATTTTCTTTTTGGCAAATAGATAAAGTTTCAGAAGTTGTATATGTTTTATCATCGTTTTCAAGAGTCATTTGTTTTTTTATATGTGTAGGAAGTTTTTTTATGTTTTCATGGAAACGTTCAATTGCTTTTTCCTTATTTCCATAGGCCCCACCAACATGAATATTAATGTAAGAAGAATCGGCAATTCCTATCGCATCTAATACTTTGTAATGATAGTTCATATCTGTAATAGCGTTAGTTGTAATATGCGGCTTGTCGCTTGTGAATAATGTAAATTGATTTGGATGAAAACTTACTCGTAAATTGTGTTCTTGAATTAATGTCCCTATTTTACGCCAAAGTGGTGAAAATGCTTCAATGTAATCAAACTCAACCTCAGGGTGTGTTGCAAGTGGGACGATGGAAGACGATAGGCGATATAGTGGGATTTCATGCGCTATATTGTAATGAAGGATACGTATTGTGTTTTCAAGATTTTGTCTTGTAACATCGTACAATTTATCCTCGCGCTCTTGTTTATTAAGTTTTTTGAAGCTTGTAAACGTCATTGTTTTGGCAGGAGAACAGTCCCACAATGCCATTGCATGTGAGACGTATCCAAATCTTATAATCATATGTGATATACCTCTTTTATTTATTCCCTTTCCTATAGGAAGAAAGCAAGGATTGTTCCTAGCCACTCTTTTCCCCTATCGATAAGAGAAAGGGGGCTGACATCTTCAAAGGAAAGCAATGATGCATTGTCTAGATCTTCATGGAATTTATTTTTTACTGTTTGTATGAAATGTTTATTATATAAAAGGCAGTTAATTTCATGGTTACTATATAAACTTCTCATATCAAAGTTTGCAGTTCCGATATCACAAATTTCATCGTCTACTATAATAATTTTAGCGTGAAAAAACCCTCGTTGAAATGCGTAAATATTACAACCAGCTTGTATTAATTTTCGGCAGTACGGGAATTTTGCTTCTCGAACAAGGGCGTGATCGGCCTTTTCTGGAACGAGAATTGTTACGTGAACCCCTCTTTCACGTGCTTTTAATAGAGCGCTCATAATTTTTTTACCGGGAATGAAATAAGGTGTACCGATAAAGAGTTCTTTTTTTGCCTTTTCAATTAAGTGTAAAAAAGTATGTTGTAAATAGGCTCCATCGGTCGGAACAAATTGATGTAGGATGGTACCTGGTTGTTGTTTCGGAAAATAAGGAGAAGCCTCCAGTAAATTTTCGGTTGTATCATCTAACCAGTCATGTAAAAATTGCTTCTGTAAATCTTGAACCCCTTCTCCTGTAAGACGTAAATGATAGTCTCGCCACAGTCCTAATTGTTCATTATGTCCCAAGTACTCCTCGCCGATATTAAAGCCTCCAATATAACCAATTTTCCCATCAATGACTGTAATTTTTCTATGATTTCTTTGATTGGCAGAAAAGAAAGGGAAAGGGAGTTTCACTTTATGACAAAAAGAAAAAGAGACGCCGTGTTTTTGTAGGGAACGAATTGCTTCGTTTGATAAATAATGGCTACCAAATCGATCGAGTAAAAGTCTTACTTCAATTCCTTCCTGTGCTTTATCGATAAGTAACTTTAAAAACTGACGACTGATCTTATCATTTTTTACAATGAAGAACAAAACGTGTACGTGGTGCTTCGCTTGTTTTATATCAGTAAATAAAGCATCATATAAGTCTTTTCCGTATGTATAAAGGTGAAAATCACTTTGACGTAAAGGGAAAGTGCGAGGGCGCACACGTTGTAAGTGAAGGTGTCTCCCATATAAAAAATCAATTATGATCCAAAGCGTAACGCATATTAACAAGAGAGATAAGAAGAACATGAGTGAATTCCCTCCTTTGCATTCTTTGCTCCTTCACTTTTCCCTGCTATTTGCGGGCGGTAAGACTCCCAGTTCAAAAAAGTTGAGCGGGAGATCAATGGCCCGTAAAAGCCCGATCGGTGCAGGCTAATAATTAGTGGGGAATGGACAGTCCACTAATTAAAGTTTCGCTTTATAGTTTCACCGAAATAAACAGCTTTATTAAAAAATATGTTGTTGTATAACAAAAAACTGTTGACTGAATGCTCACTCATTATATAATGAAGATAGGGGATAAAATTCAGAAAATTATATGTTTTTGAAGATTCTAAAAAAGAAAGAGGGCTTACAAAGAGAGGGGTAGCATAAAAATGAATAGCTTACTGATCATTAATTGGCTGGCTGCCATTGCTGTTATTGCTTATGCGGGATATTTGTTTGTATATCTTATACGAACGAGGATGGCCTACATACAGTTAGGAAAAAAGATTGAATTTGACCGCCGTTTTAAAGAGCGTTGGGATCTCCTTAAGGTCAATGTTTTCGGTCAGAAAAAGCTGCTGAAAGATAAGAAGAGCGGCATTATTCACGTTATGTTCTTTTACGGATTTATTCTTGTCCAATTTGGAGCAATCGACTTCGTTTGGAAAGGGCTCGCACCAGGATCACATCTTCCACTTGGACCACTATATCCTGCATTTACATTCTTCCAGGAAATTGTCACACTCGTAATTTTAATTGCAGTCTTTTGGGCTTTTCATAGACGCTACGTTGAAAAGCTTGTTCGTTTAAAACGTAATTTTAAATCAGGCCTTGTTCTTATTTTTATCGGAGGCTTAATGGTTTCTGTGCTACTTGGTAACGGTATGGGAATTATATGGCATGGCGAGGAGCTTTCATGGAGTGAACCGATCGCTTCTGCAATCGCTTACGTTTTCGGTGGGATAAATGAAACCGTAGCCATTTCAGTGTTCTATTTCTCTTGGTGGGTGCATTTACTAATCTTGTTAACATTTTTAGTATATGTTCCACAATCAAAACATGCGCATTTAATTGCGGGACCAGCTAACGTATTCTTCGGTCGTCTTTCAAACCCAGGGAAGCTTGAAAAGATTGATTTTGAAGATGAAACGCAAGAAACATTTGGTGTTGGTAAAATTGAAGACTTTAGACAAAATCAACTTATTGACTTATACGCTTGCGTAGAGTGTGGCCGCTGCACAAATATGTGTCCAGCAACAGGCACAGGAAAAATGTTATCGCCGATGGACTTAATTTTAAAGCTTCGCGATCATTTAACTGATAAAGGAGCTGCGGTAACATCAAAAGCACCGTGGGTTCCAGTCGTTGCTTTTAATAATACACAAGGAAATCAGTTAGCGATGATGGCAGCTGGGAAAGGGCAACAAGAATCAGCAGCTACAACGCTCGCTTACGATCCGAGTTTAATCGGAGATGTTATTACAGAAGAAGAGATTTGGGCATGTACAACGTGTCGTAACTGTGAAGATCAATGTCCAGTTATGAATGAACATGTTGACAAAATTATTGATTTACGCCGCTATCTCGTTTTAACAGAAGGAAAAATGGACGCGGAAGCACAACGCGCAATGACAAACATTGAACGTCAAGGAAATCCGTGGGGTCTGAACCGTAAAGAGCGTGAAACATGGCGCCAAGGTGATGACGAAGTAACAGTGCCAACGGTAAAAGAAAAATCAAAAGCTGGTGAGGAATTCGAGTATTTATTCTGGGTTGGTTCAATGGGATCATACGACAATCGTAGTCAGAAGATTGCGATATCGTTTGCGAAGTTAATGAACGAAGCAGGCATTTCATTCGCGATTCTCGGTAATAAAGAAAAGAATTCTGGAGATACACCGCGCCGCCTTGGAAATGAATTTGTATTCCAAGAGATGGCGACAAAGAATATCGAAGAATTTGAAAAGGCAGGAGTGAAGAAAATCGTTACGATTGATCCTCATGCTTATAACACATTTAAAAATGAGTATCCGGACTTTGGCTTGCAAGCGGAAGTCTATCATCATACAGAATTGTTAGCTCAGTGGGTGAAAGAAGGGCGCTTAAAACCTGTTCACGCTATTGAGGAGACAGTTACTTATCATGATTCCTGTTACTTAGGAAGATACAACGAAGTATACGAAGCACCACGTGATATTTTGAAAGCGATTCCTGGGGTGAATCTTGTAGAAATGGCACGTAACCGTGAAACGGGAATGTGCTGTGGAGCAGGTGGTGGCTTAATGTGGATGGAGGAGACAACAGGTTCTCGTATTAACGTTGCTCGTACAGAACAAGCATTAGCTGTGCAGCCATCCATTATCGGTACAGGTTGTCCATATTGCTTAACGATGATTAGTGATGGGACGAAAGCGAAAGAAGTAGAAGAGAAAGTTCAAACGCTTGATGTAACAGAGATTTTAGAACGATCTGTTATCGGACAGAAGAAAGAAGCAATGTAGTTTGTAGGAATGCATACAACTTTAGAAAGAGGTGCAGTCAGTGCACCTCTTCTCAATGTAAGAATACCGAGCGAGCGCTCAGCGCTAATAAAAAAAATGGGGGAAATAGACATGAGTAAAACAGTTATTTTAGGTGCTGCAAGAACACCGGTTGGAAAATTTGGAGGAACTTTAAAAGACGTGAAAGCGATAGAACTTGGAGGAATTGCAATTAAAGCGGCGCTTGAGAGAGCGAATGTTTCTGCTAGTGATGTTGAAGAAGTTATATTTGGAACGGTTATTCAAGGAGGACAAGGACAAATTCCATCTCGCCAAGCTGCGAGAGCTGCTGGAATCCCTTGGGAAGTGCAGACGGAAACAGTAAATAAAGTTTGTGCATCAGGGCTTCGTGCGGTTACGCTAGCGGATCAAATTATTCGTACTGGCGACCAATCGCTTATTGTAGCTGGTGGCATGGAATCAATGAGTAATAGTCCTTACATTTTACGAGGGGCAAGATGGGGATACAGAATGGGTAACAATGAAGTTATCGATTTAAACGTTGCCGATGGTTTAACGTGCGCATTCTCAGGCATACACATGGGTGTTTATGGCGGAGAAGTTGCAAAGGAAGACGGAATCTCGCGTGAAGCGCAAGATGAGTGGGCATACCGTAGCCATCAACGTGCGGTTTCAGCACATAAGGAAGGTCGTTTTGAAGAGGAGATTGTACCAGTAACGATTCCGCAAAGAAAAGGAGATCCTATCGTCGTTGCAAAGGATGAGGCGCCACGCGAGGATACAACGATTGAAAAATTAGCGAAATTAAAGCCTGTATTTGATAAGACGTCAACAGTGACAGCAGGTAATGCCCCGGGACTTAATGATGGCGGTGCTGCACTTGTATTAATGAGCGAGGACAGAGCGAAGCAAGAAGGAAGAAAGCCATTAGCGACAATTTTAGCGCATACGGCAATCGCGGTAGAATCAAAAGATTTCCCAAGAACACCAGGTTATGCAATTAACGAATTGTTGAAAAAAACAGGCAAGACAATTGAAGATATCGATTTATTTGAGATTAATGAAGCTTTTGCAGCAGTAGCAATTGCAAGTACAGAGATTGCAGGGATTGACCCAGAAAAATTGAATGTAAATGGCGGCGCAGTGGCGATGGGCCATCCGATTGGAGCAAGCGGAGCGCGTATTATCGTTACACTTATCCATGCATTAAAGCAGCGCGGTGGCGGAATTGGAATTGCTTCGATTTGTAGCGGTGGCGGTCAAGGTGACGCAGTGATGATTGAAGTTCACTAATTTTAGAAGTTATATAGTTTATTAACAATTAAGGGGGAAGAAAAAATGGGTGTACAGAAGATTGTTGTAATTGGTGCAGGACAAATGGGATCAGGAATCGCGCAAGTGTGTGCAATGGCAGGATATGACGTGAAAGTACAAGATTTAAAACAAGAACAATTAGATAGAGGGCTGGCTATCATTACGAAAAACTTAGCACGCCAAGTAGAAAAAGGACGTATGAAGGAAGAAGAGAAGGAAGCAACGTTAAATCGTCTTACAGTAACGCTTGATTTAGATTGTGTGAAAGAAGCAGATCTTATTATTGAAGCGGCTGTTGAGAAAATGGATATTAAAAAGAAAATTTTTGCGAATCTAGATGAAATCGCACCTGATCATGCCATTTTAGCAACGAATACGTCATCGTTGCCAATTACAGAAATTGCAGCGGTAACGAAACGTCCAGAAAAAGTAATCGGTATGCACTTTATGAATCCAGTCCCTGTTATGAAGCTTGTTGAAATTATTCGTGGTTTAGCTACGGATGATGCGGTATACGAAACGATTGAAGATATCACGAAGAAAATTGGGAAAGTGCCAGTTGAAGTAAATGATTTCCCAGGGTTTGTATCAAACCGTATTTTATTACCGATGATTAACGAAGCGATTTACACGTTATATGAAGGTGTAGCGACGAAAGAAGCGATTGACGAAGTAATGAAACTCGGTATGAATCATCCGATGGGACCTCTAACGCTAGCTGACTTTATCGGCTTAGATACATGTTTATACATTATGGAAGTGTTGCATGAAGGATTAGGAGATAGTAAATATCGCCCATGTCCATTACTGCGTAAGTACGTAAATGCAGGATGGTTAGGACGTAAAACGGGCCGTGGTTTCTACGTTTACGAATAAATTCCCCTTTGTTACAAAATAGTGGTCTTACCAAATTGTTAAAAGGATATATAGCAGATGGAGGCGGAGTATATGAATTTTCATTTTACTGAAGAGCAGCAAATGATGAGGAAAATGGTTCGGGATTTTGCGCAAAAAGAAATAGCTCCCTTTGTTCCTAGTATGGAACAAGGGGTGTTCCCGAAAGAGATTTTGCAAAAGATGGGTGAGCTTGGACTGATGGGTATTCCAGCGCCTGCAAAATACGGCGGCGCAGAAATGGATTTTATTTCTTACATTTTAGCAATCGAAGAAATCTCAAAGGTAAGCGCAACAGTTGGTGTAATTTTAGCTGTACATACGTCAGTTGGCATGAACCCGATTTTATATTTCGGAACAGAAGAACAAAAAGAGAAATACGTTTCTAAGCTTGCGACTGGTGAATATTTAGGCGCATTTGCTTTAACAGAACCGAATGCAGGATCAGATGCAGGAAGTTTGAAATCAAGAGCTGTAAAAAAAGGCGACCACTATATTATTAATGGATCGAAAGTATTTATTACAAATGGTGGTGAAGCAAATACATACATTGTATTCGCTTCTACAAATCCTGAGGCAGGAAAAAGTGGTATTTCCGCGTTCATAGTAGAGAAAGATACGCCTGGTTTAATCATAGGAAAAGATGAGCATAAGATGGGGCTTCTCGGTTCTCGTACAGTACAACTTACGTTTGAAGATATGAAAGTGCCAGCTGAGAATTTACTTGGGGAAGAAGGGCAAGGGTTCAAGGTGGCGATGGCGAATTTAGATGTTGGACGAATTGGAATCGGCGCACAGGCGTTAGGAATTGCTGAAGCGGCGCTTGCATGTGCAATTGCTTATGCAAAAGAACGAGAGCAATTCGGGAAGCCGATTGCGGCGCAGCAAGGGATTGGCTTCAAACTTGCAGATATGGCAACAAATGTGGAGGCTGCGCGATTACTCGTATATAGAGCTGCATCGCTTAGAGCACAAGGATTACCGTGCGGGAAAGAAGCGTCTATTGCGAAATTATTCGCTTCTAAGACAGCGGTTGAAGTTTCGATTGAAGCGGTGCAAGTATTTGGTGGTTACGGTTATACGAAAGATTATCCAGTAGAACGATTTTTCCGTGATGCGAAGATCACGCAAATTTATGAAGGAACGAGTGAGATACAAAAACTTGTTATTAGCCGTGCTTTATAAAAGGACGAGGGGGAGACAAAGATGCATTTTAAACTATCAGAAGAACATGAAATGATAAGAAAAATGGTTCGAGACTTTGCTAAAAACGAAGTAGCACCAACAGCAGCGCAGCGTGATGAGGAAGAGAGCTTTGATCGTGCGTTATTTGATCAAATGGCAGAGCTTGGTTTGACAGGCATCCCATGGCCTGAAGAGTATGGTGGGATTGGAAGCGATTACTTGGCGTACGTAATTGCAATCGAAGAGTTATCTCGCGTTTGTGCCTCTACAGGTGTAACACTGTCTGCGCATACTTCACTTGCTGGATGGCCGATTTTTAAATTCGGGACAGAAGAGCAAAAGCAAAAGTTTTTGCGACCGATGGCTGAAGGGACGAAAATTGGTGCATACGGTTTAACAGAACCAGGATCTGGATCGGACGCTGGTGGAATGAAGACAATTGCAAAAAGGGATGGAGACCATTACGTATTAAATGGATCGAAAATCTTTATTACAAATGGCGGCATTGCTGATATTTATGTTGTTTTTGCGTTAACAGATCCTGAATCGAAGCAGCGCGGCACGAGCGCGTTTATCGTAGAAAGTGATACACCAGGATTTTCAGTTGGGAAGAAGGAAAGCAAGCTAGGGATTCGTTCTTCGCCAACGACTGAAATTATGTTCGAAGATTGCCGTATTCCTGTAGAGAACCTACTTGGAGAGGAAGGGCAAGGATTTAAGATTGCGATGCAAACATTAGATGGCGGTCGTAATGGCATTGCGGCGCAAGCAGTTGGTATTGCACAAGGGGCTTTAGATGCTTCTGTAGAATATGCAAGAGAGCGCCATCAATTTGGAAAACCGATTGCGGCGCAGCAAGGGATTGGCTTTAAACTTGCGGATATGGCAACGGATATAGAGGCGGCGCGCCTTTTAACATATCAAGCAGCTTGGCTTGAATCGGAAGGGCTTCCGTATGGGAAAGAATCAGCGATGTCAAAAGTATTTGCAGGTGATACAGCGATGAAGGTGACGACTGAAGCAGTACAAGTATTTGGTGGTTACGGTTATACGAAAGATTATCCAGTAGAGCGTTATATGCGAGATGCAAAGATTACACAGATTTATGAAGGAACACAAGAGATTCAAAGACTTGTAATTTCTCGTATGTTAACGAAGTAGGAACGAAAGCGTAGGTATTTTCCTACGCTTTTTCCTTCCAAAAAATAATAGAGAGAGGTGAAGGGGATGGTTAAACATAACGTGCATGCATCAGTAAAGGATGAAAAGCTAGTTGCGTTAAGGCGTGAACAAATGATTAAAGGTGCGGTGCAATTGTTTAAGCAAAAAGGATTTCCGCGCACAACAACGAGGGAAATTGCGAAAGCGGCTGGATTTAGTATTGGAACACTTTATGAGTACATTCGTACAAAAGATGATGTTTTATATTTAGTTTGTGATAGTATTTATGAACATGTAAAAGAACGCTTAGAGGAAGTAGTGTGTACAGAGAAGGGAAGTATAGAAAGTTTAAAGATAGCGATAACGAATTATTTTAAGGTTATGGACGAATTGCAAGAAGAAGTATTAATTATGTATCAAGAGGTACGTTTTTTACCGAAAGAATCTCTTCCATACGTATTAGAAAAAGAGTTTCAAATGGTAGGGATGTTTGAAAATATTTTAGAACAGTGTACAGAAAACGGAACATTTATATTAAATAAAAAGGAAATACAGCTTCTTGCACATAATATTTTCATACAAGGACAAATGTGGGGATTTAGACGCTGGGCCTTGCAAAAATTATATACGCTCGAAGAATATACAGAAATGCAAATTAGGTATGTGTTGCAGGGGGCGCATATGCTTCCGAAATAAGGAATGGACAAATTATAATTTTATTACTATATAAAGTGAAACTTTAATCAGTGGGGTGTTGATACCCACTGATTATTAGCTTTCACCAATCGGGCGTTTATGGGCAATGGATCTCCCCTAACTTTTCGCTCTAACTGAATTTTGAGGTGGGAGTTTTACTGCTCGCAAATAACGGGATAAAAGTTTCACGTTTTTTTTGTAGCATATTTGTGCGACTTTTGTTTATAATGAATAGTATGGATTTTTTTAAGCAGACCGTTATATATAAGGTTATATTTGATGAAAGGAAGTGCCGCATAAGTGGATTTTAAGCAATATTCACCAGAAGAGCTAAAAGAATGTTCAATGATTGAAGTTGTACATAGCGTTTTAGGGGATAAAAGACAAGCAACGACATTCAACGAGTTGGTTCAAGAAATCGCTCAAGTGCTGGGACTATCTCAAGAGCAAGTTAATGCGAAACTCGCACAATTTTATACAGATTTAAACATCGACGGACGTTTCATTAATTTAGGAGAAAATCGTTGGGGATTACGTAGCTGGTACCCATATGAGCAAATTGATGAAGAAATCTTACCGCAACCAAAACCGAAGAAGAAACGTAAAGTTGAAGAAGACGGTTTTGACGACTACATTGATGAAGATGAAGATGACTTTGACGATGCAGACGGAAATGCAGATGAAGATGAAGACGATGTAGAAGATTTGGACAAGGTTCTTGAAGACGAAGACGGAGATGACGACGATCTTGATGATTTAGACGAAGATGAAGATGACTTCGCTGAAGAAGAACTTGAGTACGATGAAACTGAAGAAGAAGAAGAGGAAGAGCTGTAGTTCTTGACTTTTCATTATCGTCCATGTAGAATCATTTTTGGGCTCTTTAAAAAAGGACGATAATACTTTTAAAGTGTAAATATAAAAGAAAATTGCTCCCTACTTATTACTTTATGTGATGAGGGGAGCAATTTTCTTTTTTGTTTTTTGTTTAGAAAATAAAAAGAGTCTAACAATAAGATGGATACAGTGTTATCTACATACGTTGCGCTTTGCAACGGTGATTATATAACAGCGAAGTAGAAGGGAGCTTTTTCATGACTAAGTATATTTTTGTAACAGGCGGTGTAGTATCGTCTTTAGGTAAAGGTATTACAGCAGCATCTCTTGGAAGACTATTAAAAAACCGTGGTTTAAACGTAACGATTCAAAAGTTTGATCCATACATTAACGTAGACCCAGGGACTATGAGTCCGTACCAACACGGTGAGGTATTCGTAACAGATGATGGCGCAGAAACTGACTTAGATCTTGGTCACTATGAGCGTTTCATCGACATCAACTTAAACAAATACAGCAACGTAACAACAGGTAAAATTTACTCTTCAGTTCTTCAAAAAGAGCGTCGTGGTGAATACCTAGGAGGAACAGTTCAAGTTATTCCTCACATTACGAATGAAATTAAAGAACGTGTATACCGTTCTGGTCGCGAAACAAACGCGGACGTTGTTATTACAGAAATCGGTGGAACTGTTGGTGATATCGAGTCTCTACCATTCTTAGAAGCAATCCGTCAAATTAAGAGCGACATCGGTCGTGACAATGTAATGTACATTCACTGTACATTAATTCCATACTTAAAAGCAGCAGGCGAAATGAAAACAAAGCCAACACAACATAGTGTTAAAGAACTTCGTAGCTTAGGTATTCAACCAAACATCATCGTTGTTCGTACAGAAATGCCTGTTTCTCAAGATATGAAAGACAAGCTTGCACTATTCTGTGACATTGATACAAAAGCTGTTATTGAAGCACGCGATGCAGATACTTTATATGCAGTTCCATTATCTCTTCAAGAGCAAAACATGGACCAAATCGTTTGTGATCACTTAAAATTAGACAATCCAGCTGCAGATATGACAGAGTGGACTGCGCTAGTTGAGAAAGTACGTAATCTTTCTAAGAAAACAAAAATTGCTCTTGTTGGTAAGTATGTAGAACTTCAAGATGCATACATTTCTGTTGTAGAAGCACTTCGCCATGCAGGTTACTCTTTCGATACAGATGTAGAAGTGAAATGGGTAAATGCTGAGCACGTAACAGCAGAAAATGTACAAGAATTAGTAGGAGACACAGATGGTATCCTTGTACCAGGTGGCTTCGGCGATCGTGGTGTAGAAGGTAAAATCGTTGCAATTCAATATGCTCGTGAAAATAAAGTTCCATTCTTAGGAATTTGTTTAGGTATGCAACTTGCATCAATCGAATTCGCACGTAACGTATTAGGATTAGAAGGAGCTAACTCTTCTGAAATTAATCCTGACACACCTTATGCAATCATCGACTTATTACCAGAACAAAAAGATGTAGAAGACTTAGGTGGTACACTTCGTCTTGGTCTATATCCATGTAAGCTTGCTGAAGAAACAAATGCTTACAGAGCTTACCATGAGCCGGTTGTATATGAGCGTCATCGTCATCGTTATGAGTTCAACAATCAATTCCGCCCGGATATGGAAAAAGCAGGATTTGTATTCTCTGGTACAAGCCCAGACGGCCGTCTAGTTGAAATCATTGAATTAAAAGACCATCCTTGGTTCGTGGCAGCACAGTTCCACCCAGAACTTGTATCTCGTCCAAACCGTCCACAACCGTTGTTCCATGATTTCGTAAGTGCTTCTATTACGAATAAAGAGAGCAAGTAATAAAAAAAAGCGCCTGAAATAGGGCGCTTTTTTTAATATTCGTTTAACATTTCATCAATTGTAAACTTTAATCCGTGATAAGCAAATAAAGTTACAATTAAACTTGGGAATCCGTAGCGGTTACCTTCGTCGTCTGGAATAAGACCTTTTAATAGCTTTGTATCAATATGTACATCTGTATATTGTTCCAGTGATTCAGCACCTTCTTGAATGGCAGAGATTCCAACGATAGAGTGACCTTCTTCTTGAAGTTTTTTTGCAATTTTTATATTTTCTTCATCTGTTGAAAAACGGCTAATAAGAAGTACGCGATCTGCAGAAGTTACTGTTGCTTCTTTACCATTTTCGAAAAAGCGTTTTGCTTGCTTCATCGATTCAGCACCGAATAGTGCTTCAACAACAACGCCCTCCATTTCATTTGTACCATGTAAATAAATGAAGCCATCACCAATTAATGCTTGAGCAAGTAGACGAGCACTATCCTCTATATTCATTTCCTCTTTTTGGGAAATTTTGGAGAAATAACCACTTAATTGAGTTGAAAAAATTTTTAACATAATGTTACTCCTTTCGTACGTGTTTGCCGGTTTTCATTATAGTTTATTTTTTTAGAAAGGTGAAATCGTAGGGTGGCGTAACGAAATAGGAAACGGTAAAATAAGAAAGAATAGGAAGGAATTTGGCAAAGAATAGCGAAAATAAATCGATAAGATATAAGAAGCTGTAAATCTTGTACTTACACAGAAAGGTTGGGAGTTATGGAAGGGAAAATTTTAATCGTTGATGATCAATATGGCATTCGTGTGTTATTACATGAAGTGTTCCAAAAAGAAGGTTATCAGACGTTCCAAGCAGCGAATGGTTTTCAAGCTTTAGATATCGTGAAAAAGGATAATCCAGATTTAGTCGTGTTAGATATGAAAATTCCAGGTATGGATGGTATAGAGATTTTAAAGCATGTAAAAGAAATTGATGAGAGTATTAAAGTAATTTTAATGACTGCTTATGGAGAGCTTGATATGATCCAAGAAGCAAAAGATTTAGGAGCTTTAATGCACTTTGCTAAACCATTTGATATTGATGAAATTCGTCAAGCGGTGAGAAATGAGCTTGCTGTAGAGGCATAAAAATGAATTTTTTATAAAAAATATGGAAAAAAGCGTTTACATGGACTATTGTGCAGGTGAATACGGTTGAGTTTTTGAGTACAAGTTGTTATCCTATTGAGTGTAGAAAAAAGTCCGGTATGTAGATATACATATTTTACCTTGTCCTGGTCATACTACCAGCGATAAGAACTTATCGGATACAAAAAACGTTTTTTAGGAGGATTCACCATGCCTTTAGTTTCTATGAAAGAAATGCTAAACAAAGCACTTGAAGGAAAATACGCAGTTGGTCAATTCAACATGAACAACTTAGAGTGGACTCAAGCTATCTTAGCTGCTGCGGAAGAAGAAAAATCTCCTGTAATCCTAGGTGTATCTGAGGGTGCAGCTCGTCATATGACTGGTTTCAAAACAGTTGTAGCTATGGTTAAAGCTTTAATCGAAGAAATGAACATTTCTGTTCCTGTAGCGATTCACCTTGACCATGGTTCAAGCTTTGAAAAATGTAAAGAAGCAATCGATGCAGGTTTCACATCTGTAATGATCGACGCTTCTCACCACCCATTCGAAGAAAACGTTGAAACTACTAAAAAAGTAGTAGAATATGCACACGCTCGTAACGTATCTGTTGAAGCTGAGCTTGGAACAGTTGGCGGACAAGAAGACGACGTAATCGCTGAAGGCGTAATTTACGCTGATCCTGCAGAGTGTAAACACCTTGTTGAAGCAACTGGCATCGACTGCCTAGCTCCAGCTTTAGGTTCTGTACACGGTCCTTACAAAGGTGAGCCTAACTTAGGATTCGCTGAAATGGAACAAGTTCGTGACTTCACTGGTGTACCTTTAGTATTACATGGTGGTACTGGTATCCCAACTGCTGATATCGTAAAAGCTATCTCTTTAGGTACTTCAAAAATTAACGTAAACACTGAGAACCAAATCGAGTTTACAAAAGCTGTTCGTGAAGTATTAAACAAAGACCAAGAAGTTTACGATCCTCGTAAATTTATTGGACCTGGCCGCGACGCTATCAAAGCAACTGTTGCTGGTAAAATTCGCGAATTCGGTTCTAACGGTAAAGCGTAAGAATAAAATCCCGTTTTGGAAACCGTCTAGTCTTTTAGACGGTTTCCTTTCGTTGTATAATGAAAGCGTGAACAAGTCGAAAGATTTTATAAAGTGAATTTTTAAATCTTTAAATATAGAAAATAATGTGCATAGTCCTATTAATAAATGTGATAAGTATCTGATTTATAATTCAATAGTTAACCGTCACCTATTTATACTACAGGGGAACTGTAGGTGATGGTTTTTAGGGTGGAAAGAGTATTTGAGATTCTTAAGGGGGAGCTTTCTATAAAAAAATAGAAAGTAAATACATTCACAAGAAGGGAGCTCAATATGGAAAAATTGCTAATTGAAGGCGGAAGAGCTTTAAATGGAACAATTCGCGTGAGTGGTGCAAAGAACAGCGCCGTTGCACTGATTCCAGCGACAATTTTAGCAGATACTCCAGTAACTATTGGTGGTGTTCCTAATATTTCAGACGTAAAAATGTTAGGAGACTTACTAGAGGAAATTGGAGGGAAAGTAACTTATGGACAGGAGGAAGAGATGGTAGTTGATCCTTCTAATATGGTTGCGATGCCTTTGCCAAGTGGAAAAGTGAAAAAATTGCGTGCTTCTTATTATTTAATGGGTGCGATGCTTGGCCGTTTTAAAAAAGCTGTTATTGGGCTTCCAGGTGGATGTCATTTAGGACCAAGACCGATTGATCAGCATATTAAAGGTTTTGAAGCGCTAGGTGCACAAGTTACAAATGAACAGGGTGCTATCTACTTAAGAGCAGATGAATTGCGCGGGGCACGTATTTATTTAGACGTTGTTAGTGTAGGGGCTACGATTAATATTATGTTAGCAGCTGTACGAGCGAAAGGTAGAACTGTTATTGAAAATGCAGCGAAAGAACCTGAGATTATTGATGTAGCTACATTGTTGACGAGCATGGGAGCACGTATTAAAGGTGCTGGTACAGATGTAATCCGAATTGATGGTGTGGATTCACTGCATGGTTGTCACCACACGATCATTCCAGATCGTATTGAAGCTGGTACGTATATGATTTTAGGAGCTGCATCAGGAGGAGAAGTAACAGTTGATAATGTTATTCCTCAGCATTTAGAGTCAGTTACTGCGAAGCTAAGAGAAGCTGGTGTGCAAGTTGAAACGAACGATGACCAAATTACAGTGAACGGTAATAGAAGGTTAAAGGTAGTCGATATAAAAACGCTTGTATATCCAGGATTCCCAACAGATCTACAACAGCCATTCACAACGCTTTTAACAAAAGCGCATGGGACGGGTGTTGTTACTGATACAATTTATGGTGCACGTTTCAAACATATTGACGAACTACGTCGTATGAATGCGCAAATTAAAGTAGAAGGTCGTTCGGCGATTGTAACTGGCCCTGTTTTATTGCAAGGTGCAAAAGTGAAGGCGAGTGATTTGCGAGCTGGAGCTGCGCTTGTTATTGCGGGGTTAATGGCAGATGGAATTACAGAAGTAACCGGACTTGAGCATATTGATCGAGGTTACGAAAATATAGTAGACAAGCTTAAAGGGCTTGGTGCAAACATTTGGCGAGAACAAATGACAAAGCAAGAGATTGAAGAATTGAAGAACGCTTAAATTGGTGATACTTCCGTTAATGGGGAGCGAAGAATCATCATTAGCGGAAGTGCACTATATAGAAAAACACCGTTCACAAAAATACGGCAGAAATATTACAGACTTAAAGGAGAGGGATTATTGTGGAAAGAAGTTTATCTATGGAGTTAGTACGTGTAACAGAGGCTGCAGCATTATCATCAGCGCGTTGGATGGGACGCGGGAAAAAGGATGAAGCAGACGGTGCAGCAACATCAGCTATGCGTGATGTATTTGATACAATTCCGATGAAAGGTACAGTTGTAATTGGTGAAGGTGAAATGGATGAAGCGCCAATGCTGTATATCGGAGAGAAATTAGGTACAGGATATGGTCCACGTGTAGACGTTGCAGTTGATCCTTTAGAAGGGACAAACATCGTAGCAGCTGGCGGGTGGAATGCACTTGCTGTTATCGCAATTGCAGATCACGGTAATTTGTTACATGCTCCTGACATGTACATGGATAAAATTGCGGTTGGCCCAGAAGCAGTTGGGGCAGTTGATATTGATGCACCTATTATCGATAACTTACGTGCAGTTGCAAAAGCGAAGAATAAAGATATTGAAGATGTTGTAGCGACAGTTTTAAATCGTCCACGTCATCAAGCGATTATCGAAGAAATTCGTAAAGCGGGTGCTCGTATTAAATTGATTAATGATGGAGACGTAGCTGGAGCAATCAATACAGCATTTGACCGTACAGGTGTAGATATTTTATTCGGTTCTGGTGGAGCTCCTGAAGGTGTATTAGCTGCGGTTGCGTTAAAATGCTTAGGTGGAGAAATTCAGGGGAAATTATTGCCACAAGACGAAGCTGAATTAGAACGTTGTAAAAGAATGGGCATTGAAGATATAAATCGCATCCTTCGTATGGAAGACTTAGTAAAAGGCGACGATGCAATCTTTGCAGCAACAGGCGTAACAGATGGAGAATTATTACGCGGTGTTCAATTTAAAGGTAGTGTAGGAACAACGCACTCTCTTGTTATGCGTGCGAAATCAGGCACATTACGCTTCGTAGACGGACGCCATAGCTTAAATAAAAAACCAAACTTGGTTATTAAATAAAAAGCGGAGGTGGCTTGCTCAGAAGGGGAAGGCATTGGAGCTCCTGACGAAGAGGCGTTTTTTGCCTCGTAGGAAGGGGTGAAATGACTGACCCTTCTAGCCACTGGAGCTGGATTAAATAAAAAGCGGAAGCGGCTCGTTTAGAATCCAGGACACTTCAAACTCTCGACCTTGAAGCGCTCTTTGCTTCGAGTGAGAGAGTGAAATGACCGGAGATTCTAGCCGCTGGAGCTGGATTTCAATAAAAAGCGTAAGCAGCTTGCCCAGAAGGCATAAACGGCTTATGTATCCTTCCTTAAAATAAGGTAAGTAGAAAAAAACAAGAAATAGTAAAAAGCGAAGACAAATTTTCTTGTCTTCGCTTCTTGTATTTGTGTTCCAACGTATTGATTAAAACTAGATAAAAGGGTTACAATAGTGAATATTACCCTACTTGAACTTATTGCCTTTCATTATTAATTATTTGCCTTCCGTATTTTTTCCCTTTACCCATTTGAAAAGAGAATAACGTTAAAGTGTGGTGTCTGAATGAATTTGTCAATTGCAGCATTAGAAAACATGAAATTAAAAGAGTTATATGAGCTTGCGAAAGAATTTAAGATTTCGTATTATAGCAAGTTAACGAAAAAAGAGTTAATCTTCGCTATTTTAAAAGCTCGAGCAGAAAAAGAAGGTTTCTTTTTCATGGAAGGCGTATTAGAAATTATTCAATCAGAAGGATTTGGATTCCTACGTCCTATCAACTATTCTCCAAGCTCAGAAGATATTTATATCTCAGCTTCGCAAATTCGTCGTTTCGATTTGCGTAATGGAGATAAGGTTTCTGGTAAAGTACGACCTCCGAAAGAAAATGAGCGCTATTTTGGATTGTTACAAGTTGAAGCTGTAAACGGAGATGATCCAGAGTCAGCAAAAGAGCGTGTGCATTTCCCTGCATTAACACCATTATACCCAGATCGCCAAATGAAATTGGAAACGGAACCGAAAAAGTTACCGACACGTATCATGGATTTAATCGCACCAGTTGGATTTGGACAACGTGGTTTAATTGTCGCGCCTCCAAAGGCTGGTAAGACGAGTCTATTAAAAGAAATCGCACACAGTGTTACAACAAATCATCCGGAAGCAGAATTAATTGTACTTTTAATTGATGAGCGTCCAGAGGAAGTAACAGACATTGAACGTTCTGTTAAGGGAGATGTTGTAAGTTCTACTTTTGATGAAGTACCAGAAAATCATATTAAAGTAGCTGAACTTGTGTTAGAACGTGCGATGCGTCTTGTAGAGCACAAAAAAGATGTTATCATTTTAATGGATAGTATTACCCGTTTAGCGCGAGCTTACAACCTTGTTATTCCGCCAAGTGGTAGAACATTATCGGGTGGTATCGACCCAGCTGCCTTCCATAGACCGAAGCGCTTCTTTGGAGCTGCACGTAATATTGAAGAAGGCGGTAGCTTAACTATTTTAGCGACAGCGCTTGTCGATACAGGATCTCGTATGGACGATGTAATTTACGAGGAGTTTAAAGGAACTGGAAACATGGAACTTCACTTAGATCGTTCATTAGCTGAGCGTCGTATCTTCCCGGCGATTGATATTCGTCGTTCTGGTACACGTAAAGAAGATCTATTAATTCCGAAAGAACATTTAGACAAGCTATGGGGTATTCGTAAAACAATGCGCGATACACCAGACTTTGTTGAAGGTTTCTTACGTAAGCTTCGTCAAACAAAGACAAATGAAGAGTTTTTACAAAACATTGTTGCAGACTCGAAAAGATATGTAACAACTAAGTAAAGGGAAAAGATTGGGACTCGCTTATTTTATAGTAAGCGAGTTTTTTATGTTGATAAGGGAATAATAGAGATGGTTGTATATGGAAAGGTAGTTGTTTTTTGGCTGGGAATTAGATTTTGGGTGAAAGGATGTTAGTTATTCAGGGTTGGATGAGACGTCTTCACTTTAATATGGTATCCAGCTCCAGCGGCTAGAATCTCCGGTCATTTCGCTCTCTCGGTCGAAGCAAAAAGCGCTTCTTGGTCGAGAGCTCCAATGCCCTGCGATTCTGAACGAGCCGCTTGCGCTTTTAAATGGTATCCAGCTCCAGCGGCTAGAATGGTCGGTGGCTTCGCGTCTTCCTACGAGGCAAAAAGCGCCTCTGCGTCAGAAGCTCCATCCTCCTCCCATTCTGAACGAGCCGCTTGCGCTTTTAAATGATATCCAGCTCCAGCGGCTAAAATCTCCGGTCATTTCGCTCTCTCGCATGAAGCAAAAAGCGCTTCAAGGTCGAGAGCTCCAATGCCCTCCGATTTTGAACGAGCCGCTTGCGCTTTTAATTTTTCAAAAGACAAAAACAGGTAGTTGCAAAATGAAGTTAGCCTTGTTATAATTTCATCATATGTGTTTCATCAATATAGTTGTGTATGCAGCTGAAGATGAAAAACTCTGTTTCGAAAATGATTCAGGGCGGAAGGAGATGAAAAGAATGAAAGCAGGAATTCACCCAGATTACAAGAAAGTTGTATTCATGGACACAAACACAGGCTTCAAATTCTTAAGCGGATCTACTAAAGGATCTAACGAAACTGTTGAGTGGGAAGATGGTAACACTTATCCATTACTAAAAGTTGAGATCAGTTCTGATTCTCACCCATTCTACACTGGACGTCAGAAGTTTGCTACTGCAGACGGACGCGTTGACCGCTTCAATAAGAAATACGGTCTTAAGTAATAAAAACATAAAACAGGCAAGTGTATGTATTCGCTTGTCTGTTTTTTTTGCGAAAATATTATACCTTTACCCTACTTTTAACTAAAAAGTAGATGAAAGGAGAGCTTCATGTACTTAATAAATCAAAATGGCTGGATTGAAGTGATTTGCGGTAGTATGTTTTCTGGTAAATCAGAAGAGCTTATCCGCCGTGTGCGTCGTACACAATTTGCGAAACAACATGCAATTGTATTTAAACCATGTATTGATAATCGTTATAGCGAAGAAGATGTTGTATCACATAACGGATTAAAGGTGAAAGCAGTTCCTGTTGCTGCCTCAAAAGATATATTTGATCATATAACAGAAGATATGGATGTTATTGCAATCGATGAGGTACAGTTTTTTGATGGGGACATTGTGGAAGTGGTGCAAGTATTGGCAAATCGTGGCTATCGTGTCATTGTAGCTGGTTTAGACCAAGATTTCCGTGGTCTACCATTTGGACAAGTTCCTCAGCTGATGGCGATTGCTGAACATGTAACAAAATTGCAAGCAGTATGTTCTGCATGTGGATCTCCAGCAAGTCGTACACAACGATTAATTAATGGGGAACCAGCGGCATTTGATGATCCAATTATTTTAGTTGGGGCTTCAGAATCGTATGAACCGCGCTGTCGTCATTGTCATGCAGTTCCTACAAACAAAGATCAGTAAAACTCGCTGCGCAAGGCGGGTTTTTTTCGAAATAGAGAGAATGAGTGGTGTAAGCCGCTTGCGCTTTTAGATATTATCTAGCTCCGCCTCCTAGGTCCTTGCGTCTAAGAACCTCCCGCACGAGAAGACAAAAAGCGTCTTCTGTGCGAGAGAACCTTAGCCAGTCAGAGCTGAGCAAGCCACCTCCACTTTTAAATATATTATCTAGCTCCAGCGGCTAGAATCTCCGGCTATTTCACTCTCTCACTCGAAGCGAAGAGCGCTTCAAGATCGAGAGTTCAAATATCCTGCGATTCTGAGCGAGCCGCTTGCGCTTTTAAATTGTGATATCTAGTTCCGGTGGCTAGCTCTTCATGTCTAAGAACCTCCCGCACGAGAAGACAAAAAGCGTCTTCTGTGCGAGAGAACCTTAGCCAGTCAGAGCTGAGCAAGCCACCTCCACTTTTAAATATATTATCTAGCTCCAGCGGCTAGAATCTCCGGCTATTTCACTCTCTCACTCGAAGCAAAGAGCGCTTCAAGATCGAGAGTTCCAATATCCTGCGATTCTGAGCGAGCCGCTTGCGCTTTTAAATATAATTTGCGTTTTTTTGAGTAAGTACCATATACTATTTGTATTAGATACTAGGATGT
Source organism: Bacillus sp. NPDC094064 (assembly GCF_050279585.1). Classification (NCBI taxonomy): domain Bacteria; kingdom Bacillati; phylum Bacillota; class Bacilli; order Caryophanales; family Bacillaceae; genus Bacillus; species Bacillus sp. NPDC094064. The sequence continues at coordinate 355,830 of NZ_JBNNUI010000005.1, read as the reverse complement.
AGAGGTGAATGATGTGTTAGATCGTTTGCAAGCTGTAGAAGATCGTTATGAGAAGTTAAATGAATTGTTAAGTGACCCAGAGATTATTAGTGATACAAATAAGCTTCGTGAGTATTCAAAGGAACAATCTGATATACAAGAGACGGTAGAAGTGTATCGTGAGTATAAGGATGTTCGTGAGCAGTTAAAAGATGCGAAAGCAATGTTAGAAGATAAGTTAGACGCAGAAATGCGTGACATGGTAAAAGAAGAGGTTTCTGAATTAGAAGGACAAGATAAAGAATTGTCAGAGCGTCTGAAAATATTACTTGTTCCAAAAGACCCTAACGATGATAAGAACGTTATCGTTGAGGTTCGTGGAGCTGCTGGCGGTGATGAGGCGGCTTTATTTGCTGGTGACTTATATCGTATGTATAGCCGTTATGCTGAGGTGCAAGGTTGGAAAACTGAAATTATCGAGGCTAGCTATACAGAATTAGGTGGATATAAAGAGATTATCTTTATGATTAACGGTAAAGGTGCGTTCGCGAAGCTAAAATTCGAGAATGGTGCTCACCGTGTACAACGTGTTCCTGAAACGGAATCTGGTGGACGTATTCATACATCTACAGCAACTGTAGCTGTATTACCAGAGGCAGAAGAAGTAGAAATCGACATTCATGAGAAAGATGTTCGTGTTGATACATTCGCTTCTAGTGGTCCTGGTGGACAGAGCGTTAATACAACGATGTCAGCGGTACGCTTAACGCATTTACCGACTGGTGTAGTTGTATCTTGTCAGGATGAGAAATCACAAATTAAGAATAAAGAAAAAGCGATGAAAGTATTACGCGCACGTGTTTATGATAAGTTTAGACAAGAAGCACAAGCTGAGTATGATCAAAACCGTAAACAAGCAGTTGGTACGGGTGATCGTTCAGAGCGTATTCGTACGTATAACTTCCCGCAAAACCGTGTTACAGACCATCGAATCGGTTTAACGATTCAAAAGCTAGATCAAATCTTACAAGGTAAGTTAGATGATTTCATCAATGCCTTAGTTATGGAAGATCAGGCTCAAAAGATGGAGGCAGCTGAGTAATGCGTGTCTATGAAGCCCTGAAATGGGCTTCTTCTTTTTTACAGGAAAATGGACGAGATAAAAATGCGGGAGAAATTGTCCTTTGTCATGTATTAAAGACGAACAGAACAGGGTTACTTATGAATATGCGTGAAGAAATAACTGAGGAACAAGAGAAGAGTTTCACAGAAGTTATTAACAAGCATGTAGAAGGTATTCCGATTCAATATATGATTGGTTATGAAATGTTTTATGGGCGATCGTTCTTTGTGAATGAAGAAGTATTAATACCAAGGCCAGAAACAGAAGAGCTTATAGTCGGAGTGTTAGAAAGAATCGAGCGCCATTTTGGTAATGAGAAACTGCATGTAGCAGATATCGGCACCGGTAGTGGAGCGATTTCTATTACGCTTGCTTTAGAAAATAAAAATCTTCATGTGTATACGGTAGATATTGCCCAGGAGTCGATTGAAGTTGCAAAAGAAAATGCAAAAACTTTGGGCGCAGAAGTAACGTTCTATCACGGTGATTTATTGTCACCATTTTATGAAACAGGTCAAAAGTTAGATGTTGTTGTTTCAAATCCTCCATATATACCAGAAGAGGATTGGCGTGGCCTTTCTCCTGTTGTGAAAGAGCATGAGCCGAAGAGAGCGCTTGTTGGTGGTGAAGATGGATTAGATTTCTATCGCCGTTTTATGGAAGAATTGCCGAATGTGTTGCAGAAGAAAGCGATTGTGGCGTTTGAAATTGGAGTAGGACAAGGTGAGGATGTAAAGGGACTGTTACAACAAGCTTTTCCACATGCTCATGTTGAAGTGGTTTTTGATATTAACGGAAAAGACCGTATGGTATTTGCAGAGATGGAGTAAGGTTCACGCCTTACTCTATTTTTTGTGGGGAAATTTATATAGATTTTTAATTTAATAGTTTAGAAAGATGAAAGTCTGTCCACACTGTTTGTAGAAGGGACGGTGGAGGAAATGAAAAAACAAGTTATTGCTTATCTTCTTCTATTATTAATTGGTGCACAGTTACTTGTGCAGTTTGGATATATGAAAGCTGATGCGAAAGGGCCTTCAGTTATTCCGAAAGAGGCCGTTCGATTACGAATTTTAGCAAATAGCGATTCAGATAAAGATCAGGCGTTAAAGCGTAAAGTACGTGATGAAGTAAAAGCGCAAATTGATGGATGGGTAGCAGATTTAACTTCATTTGAAGAGGCGCGAAAAGTCATTCAAAGTCATATTCCAGAAATCGAGAAAACAGTGGCAAATACGTTAAAAAGAGAAGGTAGCAAAGAGTCATTTCAAGTAAAGTTTAGCAAGAATGTAAAGTTTCCTACAAAGGTATATGGGAATTTTATTTATCCAGCAGGGGAATATGAAGCAGTATTGATTACAATCGGAGAAGGTGAAGGGGCGAACTGGTGGTGTGTATTATTTCCACCGATGTGTTTCTTAGATTTTTCAAGTGGTACAGCTGTAAGGAAAGAAGAACATGTTGTGAAGGCTGAATCTCCTGAAGAGAAGCAGGTAAAACAACTAGATGAGGAAGTAGTAGATACACAAGAGAACAAAGAGGATGAGGTAAAAGAAAAGAAAGTTGTAAAGCAGGAAGTCGCAAAAAAAGTAACAGCTTCTGAAAAGAAAGTAGTAAAAAATGAAACGAAAGTAGAAGAACAACCTGTAAGTAAAGAAGAAACAAAAACTGTGGAAAAAGTGGAGAAACCTGTGGAACAAAAACAAGAAAAACAAAATGAGTATGTAAAAGTAGAGGAGGAAGAAGAAAAGCCAGAAGTTAAGTTATTTATTGTAGAAGCTTTTACATCTTTATTTTCTAAATAGTACTATTAACAAGTCCTTCCTCATATATAAAAAAGAGGAGGGATTTACTATGAAGAAGGTGTATTTTGCTACGAAAGCAGATGTGGAAAGATTACATTCTTTTTTCGGACAAGCTAATAAAAAAGATGATAAAATAAATGAGTTGTACGCACAATTTATGATTTTGGAAGAGGCGGAAGAAATACGGGCTGTAATTGGTTATGAACAAAGTGGGGAAGATGTACTAATTCGTTCTTGTTTATTCACACCTAATGTGGATAAACAAACTTTCTTGTATTTTTTTGAAATGTTTTTGCAGTATATGAAAGAAAAAAATATTCGACAATTGTACTTATTAACAAATCATCCACAATCTATAACAATCTTTCAGTTTTTTGACTTTGTCACTATAGAAAAAGAAAACGTGCCAAAGGGAATTCGACAGTTAGAACACTTTTGTAAAAATATAAAAGAGCCAAATGCAATAATACTAAATTGTCAGCTATTCACAAAGTTATCCACGGATTAATTAGGTTTATCCACATTTTGTGGATAAACCTTGTTTGTCTTTTGGATAAATCTCATAGTAAACTAAAAATAGACAAGTATTTCATGGTAGAAAAGGACGTGGGAAAAAATGCATACAAATATGTGGGTTGTGGATAATGTTGTGGAAAGAAAAAAATATTATCCACAGTTACAAGAAGCAGCAAAATTATTAAGGGAAAATGAAGCAATTGCCTTCCCTACAGAAACGGTATATGGACTAGGTGCGAATGCGATGAATGATGAAGCAATCGCGAAGATTTTTGAAGCGAAAGGAAGACCGAGTGATAATCCACTTATTGTCCACATAGGCACGAAATCTCAGTTAGATGGGATTGTGACGGAAATTCCGCCAGTTGCGGAGAAGTTAATGGAACACTTTTGGCCAGGACCGTTAACAATTATTTTACCTAGAAAAGAAGGTATTTCAGAGAAGGTGACGGCAGGGCTTGATACGGTTGGAGTAAGAATGCCTGATCATCCAGTGGCGCTTGCTCTTATTGAGGAGGCAAATGTACCTGTTGCGGCACCAAGTGCAAATCGTTCAGGTCGTCCAAGTCCAACGTTAGCGTCTCACGTATATGAAGATTTAAATGAGAAAATCGCGGGTATTGTAGATGGTGGTGCAACGGGGGTAGGTGTTGAATCGACTGTAATTGATTGTACGAGCACAGTTCCAACGATTCTACGTCCAGGTGGCATTACGAAGGAACAGTTGGAAGCGGTGATAGGTACTGTTTCTTTAGATCCAGCTTTAAAGGATGAGAAGGAAAAGCCGAAATCACCTGGAATGAAATATACACATTATGCACCGAAAGCGCCACTTAGTATTGTTGAAGGATCACGTGAGTTTATTCAGCTTATGGTGGATAAGAAGAAGGAAGAAGGATTCAAAGTAGGTGTATTAACGACAGAAGAGTATCAGCATGTATATAGTGCAGATGTTATATTATCTTGTGGTGTTCGAAGTGATTTAGATAGTGTTGCGGCTAAATTATATGATGTACTTAGAACATTTGATGCAAGTGAAGTAGATGTTATTTTTAGTGAGTCGTTCCCAAATGAAGGAATAGGCAATGCCATTATGAATCGTTTAACAAAAGCAGCAGGACATCATATTATTACTGAATGATAAGGTGTGATTAGCAAACAGAATATTTCTCCTCGGATAAGCATATTTTGAAGTAGCACGTCCGAGGAGGGACATGAATGACGTTTGAACAGATAATACCTTTAATAATTATGGCATTCGCCTTAGGGATGGATGCGTTCTCGGTGAGTCTTGGTATGGGGATGATGACCTTAAAGTTAAGACAAATCCTGTATATCGGTATGACGATAGGGATTTTTCATATTATCATGCCATTTATAGGAATGGTATTAGGTCGTTTTTTATCAGAGAAGTATGGAGACATTGCACATTTTGCAGGTGCTATTTTATTAATTGGACTAGGATTCTATATTGTATATTCATCTATTTTGGAGAATGAAGAGGCTAGGATTGCCCCTATTGGAATTAGTTTATTCGTATTTGCATTCGGCGTTAGTATAGATAGTTTTTCAGTAGGACTTAGTCTTGGAATTTACGGGGCACAGACGATTATTACGATATTACTTTTTGGATTTGTTAGCATGTTATTAGCTTGGATTGGTTTATTAATTGGTAGACATGCGAAAGATATGCTCGGTACATATGGTGAAATAGTAGGTGGTATCATTCTAGTTGGATTTGGATTATATCTCCTTTTCCCTATATAATTTTGAGGAGGAGGACGTTATGAACAGGGTATTGGAATGGTATATTCGATTTTAGGTTGGATTAAGTTAATTCGCGAATGATAAGATAGTTCCTTTCTGTGCATAGTTTTGTTTGTACTATATTGATCGCACTAAAAAATTACAGATATAGAAAGGATGAGATGGATGACGAGATTGAAGCAAGTTTTTGGTATTATTATTAGTTTTTTTGTTTTCTGGTTTAGTATGCTCGGTGTACAAATGTTTGCTGAGTTTTTAGATATTGAGTCATTGAAATTTGTTGCGGGGAAAACGGAGGCAGCGCGTACTTTTTATTCTCCATACCCGTTTTTAATTGTTTTTCTTATTACATTGCTTTCCCTATACTTCTTAGTAATTAAGCTTGGGAAACCGAAAAAAGAGAAGATGCCTACTTTAGAGGAAAATAAGGAAGAATTATAAAAAAATCCCCCGCTTTAAGCGGGGGATTTTTTGGATGATGTAGTAGAGCGGCTAGAATCTCCGGTCATTTCACTCTCTCTCATGAAGCAAAAAGCGCTTCAAGGTCGAGAGCTTGAAGTGTCATGCGATTCTGAGCGAGCCGCTTCCGCCTTTAGGTGGTATCCAGCTCCAGTGGCCAGCTCTTCGCATCTAAGAACCTCCCGCACTAAAGGTAAAAAGCACCTTTTGTGCGAGAGAACCTTAGCTGGTCAGAGCTAAACGAGCCGCTTCCGCTTTTAGATTGGCCTCACTAATTCAAATTGTTCTCCTAGTTTTGCGTAGTTGTGTCCTGCTAGGCGGCTTATTGGTTTTAGTTCTTCGGCGTGGATGCGGCCGTTTTCGTATAGGTGTTCTGCGATGTGGAAACGAACGACGCGTCCGATTAGTAGGTCGCAAGCGGGTGCGCCTTCTGTTCCACCAAGAGGAATTGCTTGTTCTAATACGCATTCCATTCGAATGTTTGCTTCTTTTACACCTGGTACTGAGATGACATCGCTGTCAATCGGTGTTAGTTTTGCTAATTCGATTTCACTTTCGTTAGGAGGTAGGTTGGCTGCTGTTTCGTTAATTGCTTCTACGTAAGATTCATCAGAAATGTGTACGACAAATTCGCCCTTTTCGATTGCGTTTCGGGAAGTGTCCTTTCGTTCTCCTTCTTTTCGTTGTACGGAAACTGAAATAAGCGGTGGATTGGCAGCGACGATATTGAAATAACTATATGGTGCACCGTTCAATACGCCGTCTTTTGTTACAGAAGTAACGAATGCAACAGGACGTGGAATGATACTTCCTGTTAGTAATTTGTAATTATCTTTTTCGGTTTGTTCGTTTGGATTAATGGATAACATGTTGTGATCCCCTTTCTAAATATGAAGACTCATTGTTTGTTTACAAGATATCAATGGGAATCTCCTGCTGAAAATAATATTTTTGTTATATAAAAAGGAACTTACTTCAATCGTGATGAAGTAAGTTCCTTTTGAAAAATCTCGAAATTGAGATAAATTTTAAAGTAAAACGTATGCGCCAGGGCCGATTAAAGCTACACCAACAGCAACAGCGATTAACATTAAGTTATATTCATATCCATTTTGGGTTACCCAGTAACCATTTTTTCCATGAACAGTGAAGATTGCCATTAACATTGTTCCGACGATAAATAATGCACCAATTGCAGTGAAAATACCTGATGCGAATAAGAAGCCACCTAATAGTTCAGTTGCACCCGCCATAAATGCCATAAATACACCAGGGCGTAAACCGATTGATTCCATCCAGCCGCCTGTTCCTTTCAGACCGTAGCCACCAAACCAACCAAATAATTTTTGAGCACCGTGACCCATGAATGTAATTCCTACAACAAGACGAATAATAAGAAGACCGATATCCATCATTTTTAAAACCTCCTAAAAGTTATTAACTTATCTTATGTAAGTAATAATAAAATAGTTACTTACTTTAGTCAAGTGCATTTTGAAGAAATTATGAAATGAATTTTACAAATTAACAACAAAAAATAAAATGTAGTAAAGACCTCTAGACAAGTTAGATAAAAAAAGAGAAAATATAAATAGAAGTTAACTTCTTATTGTTATTCAGACAATCAGAATTGACTGGAATTTTGTGAAGCGCTACAATAAGAGTCTATTAGTAATGACGTAATTTATTTCGAAAGCGTTTTTACAATATAATATTCGAAGTATGAAGTCTTACATGTATCCCGATCTTTACTAGGGATTGCCCTATAAACTTTTAGGTAAATTATAAGGAGGACTATCCTATGTTTAAAAAATTATTCGGTCTTGGTTCAAAAACAAATGAAGAAACAATCGTAGCTCCATTAACTGGAGCAGTGAAAAATATTGAAGAAGTACCAGATCCAGTATTCGCTGGTCGTATGATGGGTGACGGTGTTGCAATTGATCCTACTGAAGGTGTAGTTGTATCTCCAGTTGATGGTGAAATCGTACAATTATTCCACACAAAACATGCTATTGGAATTAAAGCGAAAAACGGTACAGAAATCTTAATCCACGTTGGATTAGAAACTGTAAAAATGGAAGGCGAAGGTTTCGAAGCTCACGTTTCTGAAGGCCAAGCTGTAAAAGCTGGAGATAAATTAATCTCATTCGACTTAGAATTAATCCGTGAAAAAGCGAAAAGTACAATTACTCCAATCGTTATTACAAACACAGATGCAGCCGAGTCTATTAAGACAACTATAGGCGTAACAGCTACAAAAGGTTCAACAGAAGTAATGAAAGTTACAATGAAATAATGCTTGTATAAGAGGAATCTGTTTCGTATGAAATGGATTCCTTATTTTGTTTTGTAGTGTGCACGTTATGTATGGTAAAATACTTTGGGCACTTGGAACTAGGGTTTCACATATATGTGGATAAGGCGCATTTTTTCTTAGAAAAAATGCGCCTTTCGTATATTCACATTTCTTTTGTTCTATCCTAATGTAAGCTATTATTAAAGGGAGAAGATACAATATAAGGGGTGGGTTGGGATGAAACGAGTATTATTTGTTTGCACTGGAAATACATGCCGTAGTCCGATGGCTGAGGCGTTACTTCGTCATCATGGAGAAGGTAAGTTTGAAGTGCAATCTGCTGGTGTTTTCGCCTATCCTGGGAGCGATGCGTCGGTTTATGCGAAAGAAGCACTTATTGAAAAAGGAATTTCCATCGATCATGCTTCAAAGCAAATAAATGAAACGTTGCTTGATTGGGCGGATATTGTAATAGCAATGACAGAAAATCATAAGGGAATTATACTTGGGCATTATCCTAATAATGAAGAAAAAGTGTATACACTATATGGATTAACTGAAGGTGTAAGTAAGGATATTTCCGATCCGTTTGGAGGCTCTCTTTCTGTTTATAAGGAGACGTTAAAAGAGATGGAAGCCCTTGTGCAAACTTTATTGAAAAAACATTCAGAGGATTAATGTTTCGTGTATAATACGATATTGGAGAGCATTTCCTACTATTAAGGTAGTGGAGTGAGCAATGAAGATAATGGATTGAAACTTTGGAGGGGTAAAAATGAAAGTAGTAGTAGCATCTGATCACGGCGGTATGAATATCCGTAAAGAACTTGTAAGTTTATTAGAAGAATTAAATATTGAATATATTGATTTAGGTTGTGAATGTGAAGCTGGTTCTGTTGATTACCCTGATTTTGCATTTCCTGCAGCAGAGATGGTAGCGAATGGTGAAGTGGATCGTGGTATTTTAGTTTGTGGGACAGGCATTGGTATGTCAATTGCAGCAAACAAAGTAAACGGTATCCGTTGTGCGTTAGTTCATGATACTTTCAGCGCGAAAGCAACGAGAGAGCATAATGACACTAACATGCTAGCGATGGGTGAGCGTGTAATTGGTGCTGGTTTAGCGCGTGATATCGCAAAAATTTGGTTAACAACTGACTATGAAGGTGGCCGTCACGAAAACCGCGTAGGAAAAATTAAAACATACGAAACAAAGTAATAGATTCTAACTAGAAGCAGTATGAAATATAATTTGGTGAACCAACCTGTGAAAGGAAGAGGCGTAATGACAGAAATCGTAAAGGTAAGAGAACAGCTGCAAATGTCGCTTTCTGATTTCCAAGAACAAGCTTCATTACAAAGTGGTCAAATTTTTGTAGTGGGGTGTAGCACGAGCGAGGTGCTAGGAGAAAGAATTGGAACATCGGGAACGATGGAAGTGGCAGAAGCGATTTTTTCTGAGTTAAAACAATTTCAAGAGCAAACAGGTATCGAATTGGCTTTTCAATGTTGTGAGCATTTAAATCGTGCTTTAGTAGTTGAGAGAGATGTGGCGATAAAATATCAATTTGAAATTGTAACAGTTACGCCTGTTAGATCAGCAGGTGGTGCATTAGCAACATATGCATATCACAATTTGAAAGATCCGGTAGTAATTGAGTTTATTAAGGCGGATGCAGGAATGGATATTGGTGATACATTTATCGGTATGCATTTAAAGCATGTAGCCGTCCCGGTTCGTACAAGTGTGAAGGAAATTGGGAGTGCACATGTAACGATGGCAAAAACACGTGGAAAACTAATTGGTGGAGCGCGTGCTGTCTATGCGGCAGAGGAAGAAACTATCACTTGCCGGTAAATATGATAGAAGGTATGTTGTCTGACTTTATAATAGAAGAAAGAAAAGACCGATTTTCGGTCTTTTTTTTCTTTTATGATATAGAAAGTCATGTTAGAATGTAGTTGAAAACATGAAGGTTCGAAAGAATTACAACCTGAATTTTCGTTTTTTCTGGATAAAAAAGAAAAAACTATTGGGAATCGATGTAATTCGTTCAGAAAAGGGGGATTTTGGTGGATCATTTAAAACGTCAAGATGAAAAGGTATTTGCTGCAATTGAGGCAGAACTAGGTAGACAGCGTTCAAAGATTGAGTTAATTGCTTCAGAAAACTTCGTAAGTGAAGCGGTAATGGAGGCGCAAGGTTCTGTTTTAACGAATAAGTATGCTGAAGGATATCCTGGGAAACGTTACTATGGTGGCTGTGAACACGTAGACGTAGTAGAAGATATCGCACGTGACCGCGTAAAAGAAATTTTCGGCGCAGAGCACGTAAATGTTCAACCGCATTCTGGTGCACAAGCGAACATGGCAGTATACTTCACAATTTTAGAACAAGGCGATACAGTACTTGGCATGAATTTATCTCATGGTGGTCATTTAACACACGGAAGCCCTGTTAACTTCAGTGGAGTACAATATAATTTCGTAGAATATGGCGTGGATGCTGAATCTCACCGTATTAATTACGATGATGTATTAGCAAAAGCGAAAGAACATAAACCAAAATTAATCGTTGCAGGTGCAAGTGCATACCCTCGTGTTATCGATTTCAAACGATTCCGTGAGATTGCAGATGAAGTGGGCGCATACTTAATGGTTGATATGGCTCATATCGCTGGTTTAGTAGCAGCTGGTTTACATCCAAACCCAGTACCACATGCACATTTCGTTACAACGACAACACATAAAACATTACGTGGCCCACGTGGTGGTATGATTTTATGTGAAGAGCAATTTGCAAAACAAATTGATAAATCAATCTTCCCTGGTATTCAAGGTGGCCCACTTATGCACGTAATTGCTGCGAAAGCTGTTGCGTTTGGTGAGGCACTTCAAGATGACTTTAAAGCATATGCACAAAATATTATTAACAATGCGAATCGCTTAGCTGAAGGCCTTCAAAAAGAAGGACTTACACTTGTTTCTGGTGGAACAGATAATCACTTAATCTTAATTGATGTTCGTAACCTAGAAATTACAGGTAAAGTAGCAGAGCACGTATTAGATGAAGTTGGCATTACAGTGAACAAAAATACAATTCCATTTGAAACAGCGAGCCCATTTGTAACGAGCGGCGTACGTATCGGTACAGCAGCTGTAACATCTCGTGGTTTCGGTTTAGAAGAAATGGATGAAATTGCGTCACTTATTGCTTATACATTAAAAAATCATGAGAATGAAGCTGCATTAGAAGAAGCACGTAAGCGTGTAGAAGCGTTAACGAGCAAATTCCCAATGTATCCAAATCTATAAAAGATTGAAAAAGACTGTTGAAATGTAATTGTTTCGGCAGTCTTTTTTCATGGACATATATCACTTATAAAGTATGTATACAAATGATGAATAAATTTTGGCGATATAATGAAGGATACAGCTCCCATAATTGGTAAAGATACTAGATAGATTCGTGCAAAATCATGACTTTACCAAATTTGCCCTTGAATATTAGTAGCGTTTTCTTTACAATCGTAAATAGTGTAAAAAAGCGTGCAAACGCATGAATATCATCTAAAGGAGAGATTCACATGGGAAAACTGTATGTATTTGATCACCCGTTAATTCAACATAAGATTACATATATTCGCGATAAGAATACAGGTACGAAAGATTTTCGTGAATTAGTGGATGAAGTAGCAAGCTTAATGGCTTTCGAAATTACTCGCGATCTTCCACTTAAAGACATTGAGATTGAAACACCTGTAAGCAAAGCGACAACAAAAGTGATCGCTGGTAAAAAACTTGGTTTAATTCCGATTTTACGTGCAGGTTTAGGAATGGTTGATGGAATTCTGAAATTAATTCCAGCAGCAAAAGTAGGACACGTTGGTTTATACCGTGACCCTGAAACATTGCAACCGGTAGAATACTATGTGAAACTTCCAACAGATGTAGAAGAGCGTGACTTCATCGTACTAGATCCGATGTTAGCAACAGGTGGTTCTGCAGCTGAAGCAATTAACTCTCTGAAAAAGCGCGGTGCGAAACAAATTAAATTAATGTGTATCGTAGCTGCTCCAGAAGGCGTGAAAGTAGTACAAGAAGAGCATCCTGATGTGGATATTTATGTTGCAGCATTAGATGAGAAATTAAATGATCACGGATATGTAGTGCCAGGTCTTGGTGATGCTGGTGACCGTTTATTCGGAACGAAGTAAGACAACTGACGAGAAGGGGAGATTCCCTAGCTCGTCTTTTTTTTGGCCAGAAGCAAGTGGGGGAGGGGAGGATAAATATACATCGTATATACAACATAAGTAGCATACGTATCACATATAATATAGAAGTCTTACGTCTTGGGAACACTATATTATGGAAGGGAAGCGCTATGTTTAAAAAACGTAATAGTGACAAAGTTGTGAACATTTTCTTCTATTATAAAGAGAATACTGTTAGAAATTGCATATCTCTAACCAGTATTTAGAAGGGGAACGTTTTCATTTTTGGGAGGAAATGACTAATACTCAAATTTTTTGATTTTTTACGATTTCTCGTTGACACTGTTAATACCCTATTGTATGCTAACAACGGGGATAGATGGTAGGGCTTTCAGTGACAAAAATGCATCTATTCCGTGACGAAAATGTAAACTTTTTATTTTGTATAGAATTTATGCAGAAAAATGAGTTATTATTAACACATCGTGAATGAGGGTTACATATTGGAGGGATGAATCCTTGCAAAAAAACGATCGCAGCCATATAAAAGCATATGCTTTAATGTCAGGAATTCTTGCTCAGTTAGTCGGTTCTATTCTTGTTGGAATCTTTGGTGGGCAGTGGATTGATAATAAGGTTGGAACGTTTCCATTGTTTCTTATTGTAGGGTTATTACTCGGGTTAGGAACAGGGGTATACGCAATGATTCGACTCATTCGACATTACTATTCGGGAGAGCAATGATGATAGACGTACATGGACTTGTCCAAAGACAGAAGAAATATATGTACTACTTGCTTGCGCTTCTAGTGCTAGGATGGGGCTTTACCTCTTACAAGGATGTATTTCTTGGGCTGATTATCGGAACGATTTTCAGTTTTCTTAGTTTGCGCATCATTGCACGTAGAACAGACAAGCTGTTAGATCGCGTAACAAATGGAGAAAACGTGAAGTTTAAGGCAACAGCGGTAAGTACATATTCAAGGTTTGCCACGATTGGGTTATTAATTTTATTTGCAGCCAAATATCAAGAGTTAATTGCGATGTGGGGCTTAGGTGTAGGATTGCTGACAGGATACCTTGTCATGATCATAGATTTTCTTTATTTAGAGTATAAGAGCAGGGAAGAGAGGTGAATTACTAGTGGAACACGGTAAATTAGTTGAATTTCTAGGTTTAACGTTCGATTTGTCATCAGTTATGATGGTTACTGTAGCAGCAGTTATTGTTTTCTTAATCGCTGTTATCGGAACTCGCAGCTTAGCCCTTCGCCCAACCGGGATGCAAAACTTCATGGAATGGGTGTTTGACTTCGTGAAAGGGATTATCAATAGTACGATGGACTGGAAAACAGGTGGACGTTTCTTAACGCTTGGCGTTACGCTTATCATGTTTATCATCGTATCGAACTTCCTTGGTTTACCATTCATGTATTCAACAGTTGAGGCTGGCGAACATATTGCATGGTGGAGATCACCAACGTCTGATCCAGCAGTTACATTAACATTAGCCGTGATGGTAGTTACCCTCACCCATTATTATGGAATTAAGATGAAGGGTACGAAAGAATACATTAAAGGTTATTTCCAACCTATGAAATTCTTATTCCCATTAAAGGTTATTGAGGAGTTTGCTAACACATTAACGTTAGGTCTTCGTTTATTCGGTAACATTTATGCAGGGGAGATCTTATTAGGATTACTTGCTAAGTTGGGCGGAGCATCAGTTCTTGGCGCATTAGGTGCACTTGTACCGATGTTAGCATGGATGGGATTCAGTGTATTCGTTGGATCAATCCAGTCATTTATTTTCGTTATGTTAACGATGGTTTATATGGCTCATAAAGTAAGCCATGACCATTAATATAATTTAAGTAAGAAAAAATTTATTTTTTTATAATACAAAGGAGGACAAATTAAATGAGTTTAGGTGTAATCGCAGCTGCAATTGCAATTGGTTTATCAGCATTAGGTGCAGGTATTGGTAACGGTCTTATCGTATCACGTACAATCGAAGGTGTTGCTCGTCAACCAGAATTAAAAGGCGCACTTCAAACAATTATGTTCATCGGGGTTGCTTTAGTTGAGGCACTTCCAATCATCGGTGTAGTTATTGCTTTCATCGTAATGAACAAATAAGGGAGACTCCCCTTACATAGATGGCGAAGAGTGTTTTTTGAACTTTCTTCGCCATTGCTTTATGAACGAAACGTATGTCTTTTTTTTTCATATGATCAATTTAGATATTTTGAAGGGAGTGAATCCTTGTGCCAACTTTATTATTAGGCGCTTCCATTCCATTTGGAACGATTGCTTACACATTGTTCATTTTCTTACTTCTATTAGTAATGCTACGCAAATTTGCGTGGGGTCCTTTAATGGGAATTATGAAAGAACGTGAAGAGCATGTTACTAATGAAATCGATGCTGCAGAAAGAAGTAACGCTGAAGCGAAGAAGTTAGTAGAAGAACAACGTGAAATGTTAAAACAATCGCGTGTTGAAGCACAAGAGTTAATCGAAAGAGCGAAAAAACAAGCTGTAGATCAAAAAGATGTTATTGTTGCTGCTGCGAAAGAAGAAGCAGAATCAATTAAAGCATCTGCTGTACAAGAAATTCAACGCGAAAAAGAGCAAGCGATTGCTGCTTTACAAGAACAAGTTGCTTCTTTATCTGTTCAAATTGCTTCTAAAGTAATTGAAAAAGAATTAAAAGAAGAAGATCAAGTGAAGTTAATTCGCGATTATATTAAAGAAGTAGGAGAAGCGCGATGAGCAATGGGATTGTAGCAAAACGTTATGCTGTCGCTCTTTTTAAAATTGCAAAAGAAAAACACGTATTAGAAATGTTTGAAGAAGAATTACGCCTTGTACAAAACGTTTATGTGAAAAACGGAGAACTACATAGCTTTTTAACGCAACCGAACATTTCAAAAGAGCAGAAGAAAACGTTTCTTGCAAACGTATTCGGATCTGTTTCTGAATCTATTTTAAATACGTTATATATTTTAATTGATAACAAGCGTATTGAAATCTTACCTGAAATTGCAAATGAATATGTTGTTCTTGCTAATGAAGAACGTAACGTAGCGGATGCAACTGTATATTCTATTCGTCTTCTATCTGAAGAAGAGAAGCTTAACATTGCAGAAGCATTTGCAAAGAGAACGGGAAAAGATGCTATTCGCGTGAAAAATGTTGTAGATGAAGATTTACTAGGCGGAATTAAAGTACGTATTGGAAATCGCATTTATGACGGAAGTTTACAAGGAAAATTAGCACGTATTCAGCGTGAATTAATGAAGAATAGATAGGGGTGAAGCACATGAGCATCAGAGCTGAAGAAATTAGCGCACTGATAAAGCAACAAATCGAGAACTATCAGTCTGAAATCGAAGTTAGTGATGTTGGTACAGTTATCCAAGTTGGTGACGGTATCGCGCGTGCTCATGGTCTTGATAACGTTATGGCTGGTGAACTTGTAGAGTTCTCTAACGGCGTTATGGGACTAGCACAAAACTTAGAAGAAAACAACGTAGGTATTATTATTTTAGGACCTTACACAGAAATCCGTGAAGGTGACGAAGTTCGTCGTACTGGTCGCATCATGCAAGTACCAGTAGGTAAAGAACTAATCGGTCGTGTTGTAAACCCATTAGGTCAACCAGTTGATGGTTTAGGCCCAATCAATACAACAAACACTCGTCCAATCGAAAGTCCAGCACCAGGTGTAATGGATCGTAAATCTGTTCATGAACCACTTCAAACAGGTATTAAAGCGATCGATGCTCTTGTACCAATTGGCCGTGGTCAACGTGAGTTAATCATCGGTGACCGCCAAACAGGTAAAACAGCAGTTGCACTTGATACAATCATTAACCAAAAAGATGAAGATATGATTTGTATCTATGTAGCTATCGGACAAAAAGAATCAACTGTACGTAACGTAGTAGAAACACTACGTAAGCACGGTGCATTAGAGTACACAATCGTTGTAACTGCATCTGCTTCTCAACCAGCTCCATTATTATACTTAGCTCCTTATGCTGGTGTAACAATGGGTGAAGAGTTCATGTACAATGGTAAACACGTATTAGTAGTATATGATGACTTATCAAAACAAGCAGCGGCTTACCGTGAGCTGTCATTACTATTACGTCGTCCTCCAGGTCGTGAAGCTTACCCAGGGGATGTATTCTACTTACATTCTCGCTTATTAGAGCGTGCAGCAAAATTAAGTGATGCAAGAGGCGGCGGTTCTTTAACTGCACTACCTTTCATCGAAACACAAGCAGGGGACGTATCAGCTTACATCCCAACAAACGTAATCTCGATTACGGATGGACAAATCTTCTTACAATCTGACCTATTCTTCTCTGGCGTACGTCCAGCGATCGATGCGGGTACTTCAGTATCTCGTGTTGGTGGATCTGCTCAGATTAAAGCGATGAGTAAAGTATCAGGTACACTTCGTCTTGACCTTGCATCTTACCGTGAGTTAGAAGCGTTCGCTCAGTTCGGTTCTGACCTTGATAAAGCAACACAAGCGAAATTAAACCGTGGTGCTCGTACTGTTGAAGTACTAAAACAAGGATTACACAAACCGTTACGTGTAGAGAAACAAGTTATCATTCTTTACGCTTTAACACGTGGATTCCTAGATGATATCCCAGTAGTAGATATCACTCGTTTCGAAGAAGAATTCCATGCTTGGTTAGATTCAAATGCGACTGACTTATTAGAAGAAATCCGCACAACTAAGAAACTTGCGGATGACGATAAATTTGCAGCAGCAATTAACGGATTTAAAAAAGTATTCGTAGCTTCTGAATAATAAAAGCGGAAGCGGCTCGTTCTGAATGTGAGGGGGATGGAGCTTCTGACGAAGAGGCGGTCTTTGCCTCGTAGGAAGAAGTGAAGCCACCGAACATTCAAGCCGCTGGAGCTAGATAGTATATATAAAAGGCATCTCGGGCTCTGAGATTGCTAAAGGTCATGTAAAGGAAAAGAGTAGGTGCACCTATTCTTTTCCTTCAATCATGAGCAAGAATATCTTGCAACGTAGATTAGGAAGAGGATTCTTACTAATCGTGCCAACTTCCGGAAAAAAGGTGGTGAAAACCTGTGGCATCTTTACGCGATATAAAAGCGAAGATTACCTCGACAAAGAAAACGAGTCAAATTACGAAAGCGATGGAGATGGTATCTGCATCTAAGTTAAACCGTGCAGAGCAAAATGCTAAATCTTTCGTTCCGTATATGGAAAAGATTCAAGAAGTAGTAGCGAGCATTGCGCAAGGAAGCAAAGGGATTAATCATCCAATGCTAAATGCGCGTCCTGTAAAGCGTACAGGATACATCGTTATTACATCGGATCGCGGACTAGCAGGTGGTTATAACAGTAACGTATTACGTACAGTTAGTAACGTAATTCGTGAACGTCATAATATGGATTCAAACCAATATTCTATTATTGTGCTTGGACGACTAGGACGTGATTATTTAAAACGTCGCGGCTTTAACATCATTGATGAAGTAGTTGGACTATCTGACCACCCATCATTTACTGATATTAAAGATCTTGCTTCTCGAGCAATTGCGATGTTTGCAGATGGTGCTTATGATGAGCTGTACATTTACTACAACCATTACGTAAGTAAAATTTCACAAGAAGTAACGGAAAATAAAATTTTACCGCTTACTGATGTGGCGTCTGACAAACCGACGACATCTTATGAATTCGAACCTTCTGAAGAAGAAATTTTAAAAGTATTATTGCCACAATACGCAGAAAGCTTAGTGTACGGTGCATTACTAGACGGTAAAGCAAGTGAGCACGCAGCGCGTATGACAGCAATGAAGAGTGCTACAGACAACGCAATGGAAGTTATCGATTCACTTACACTTTCATTCAACCGTGCGCGTCAAGCAGCGATTACGCAAGAAATTACGGAAATCGTTGGTGGAGCAGCAGCGTTAGAGTAGTAATAAAAAGCGGAAGCGGCTCTGTCAAAAGAGTCGCGTAAGCTAAACTAATAAAAAAATTAAAAGCCGACTTCTTTTAGAAAGTTGGCTAATTAAAAGAAAGCTAGGAGGGAACCCGATGAATAAAGGGCGCGTTACGCAAATCATGGGTCCGGTTGTAGACGTTAAGTTTGATGGCGGAAAGCTACCAGAAATCTACAACGCCCTTACGGTAAAACAAAGCAACGAAAACGGAGCAAGCATTAACTTAACATTTGAAGTTGCACTTCATTTAGGTGATGATACAGTTCGTACAGTTGCGATGTCTTCCACAGATGGACTTGTTCGTGGCACAGAAGTAGAAGATACTGGTAAAGCAATCTCTGTACCAGTTGGTGATGCAACACTTGGTCGTGTATTCAACGTATTAGGTGATGCAATTGACTTAGATGGTGATGTTCCTGCGGATGTACGTCGTGATCCAATTCACCGTCAAGCACCTGCATTTGAAGAACTATCTACTAAAGTAGAAATTCTTGAAACTGGTATTAAAGTAGTAGACTTACTTGCTCCTTACATTAAGGGTGGTAAAATCGGTCTATTCGGTGGTGCCGGTGTAGGTAAAACAGTATTAATTCAGGAATTAATTAACAACATCGCACAAGAGCACGGTGGTATCTCTGTATTCGCTGGTGTAGGTGAGCGTACTCGTGAGGGTAATGACTTATACCACGAAATGAGCGATTCTGGCGTAATCAAGAAAACTGCGATGGTATTCGGACAAATGAACGAGCCACCTGGAGCACGTCAACGTGTTGCATTAACAGGTTTAACAATGGCTGAGCATTTCCGTGATGAGCAAGGACAAGACGTACTATTGTTCATCGATAACATCTTCCGTTTCACGCAAGCAGGTTCTGAAGTATCTGCCCTTCTTGGTCGTATGCCATCTGCGGTAGGTTACCAACCAACTCTTGCGACAGAAATGGGTCAATTACAAGAGCGTATTACATCTACAAATAAAGGGTCTATCACGTCTATCCAAGCGGTATATGTACCAGCCGATGACTATACTGATCCAGCACCAGCTACAACGTTCGCTCACTTAGATGCAACAACAAACTTAGAGCGTCGTTTAACACAAATGGGTATTTACCCAGCGGTAGATCCATTAGCATCTACATCTCGTGCGCTTTCTCCGGAAATCGTAGGAGAAGAGCATTATGAAGTAGCACGTCAAGTGCAACAAACTTTACAACGTTACAAAGAGCTTCAAGATATCATCGCTATCTTAGGTATGGATGAGTTATCTGAAGAAGATAAGTTAGTTGTACATCGTGCTCGTCGTATTCAATTCTTCTTATCTCAAAACTTCCACGTAGCTGAACAGTTTACAGGTCAAAAAGGTTCTTACGTACCTGTAAAAAATACAGTTAGTGGCTTCAAAGAAATTCTAGAAGGAAAATATGATGACCTTCCAGAAGATGCATTCCGCTTAGTTGGTGGCATTGAAGAAGTTATTGAGAACGCGAAGAAAATGATGGCGTAAGGCCTTAGGAGGGACGAAGTATGAAGACATTTCCAGTCAGTATTGTAACTCCTGATGGACCGGTTTACGAAAAAGAAGTAGAAATGGTAAGTGTAAAAGCAGAGAGTGGGGAAATGGGGATCTTACCAGGTCACATTCCAACTGTTGCACCATTAAAAATTAGTGCAGTTCGTCTGAAAAATGGTGGACACACTGATTATGTAGCAGTAAGCGGTGGCTTTATCGAAGTTCGTCCAGATAAAGTAACTGTATTATCATCATCTGCTGAAGAAGCAAACCATATCGATATCCATCGTGCAAATGAAGCGAAGCGTCGCGCTGAGCAACGTATGCAAGATAAACAAGCTCACGTTGACTTTAGACGTGCAGAAATGGCATTACAACGTGCTGTGAACCGTTTAAACGTTTCCGATATGAAATAAAAAATCCGTAAAGGCTTTGCCTTTACGGATTTTTTTATTGTAGTTTATGGATAATTTTACAAAAATGGTATAATTGTATTGATGCTCGTATAAGTAGAGAATGTACAACAATTTATAAAGGGGATGAACACATGATTGGTGAAATGAAACGAGAAGCATTGCACTCTTTAAAGGGAAAATGGGGACTAGGTGTTGGAGCAACAATTTTATATTTTATTTTAAGCTATGTTGTTGCAATGGCTGCAATGTTTATACTTTTTATTCCGGGAGTTATTATATTTTTCTTATTTGCTGGTTTAACAGGTTCAATTGAAGAGGAAACAATGTCAATTGGAGCAGGTATTACATTTGGAATTTTGTATTGCATAATGATCATTTTGAGTAATGCATCTTATGGTATTACGTCATATGGTTATACGAATGTGTTTCTACAGGTTAGTAAACGAGAAGGTGCTAAAATAGATCACTTATTCGAAGGATTTCGTGGCTTTAAGAGAATGATGAAAACAATGTGGGCAATGCTTGCGATTTTATTATATACAGGTACATGGATTCCGATATTGTTAACAGGTTTATTCATATTCTTAGGTGAAGAAGGGAATACGTCGTTTACAATTGCTTTCTTCGTACTATTAGCTATTTCAATTGTTGGTATAATTGTGATGTATTTTTCTTATACGATGACGTACTATGTGATGATTGAAAATCCAGAATATAGTGTGTCACAGGCAATGAAAGAAAGTAAGCATCTTATGAAGGGACATAAGTTAGATTTGTTTCTTTTATGGCTTAGTTTTATAGGGTGGGCTATTTTAGCACTTCTTACACTCGGAATAGGCTTCCTTTGGGTTAGTCCGTATATGAATACAACGACAGCACATTTTTATCGCTACATTTCAAAAGGTGAATTGCAGTAGGAACATGCTATACTAATAGAATTATTACGTATAGGAGGAAAGTTATGATTAGTGATTTAAAAGGAGAAGCGCTAGACTCGCTTGAAGGAAAATGGGGCTTAGCAGTTGGGGCAACACTACTCATTTCCATTCTTATTACGGCTTTTAGTTTTAGTGTTGATTGGGGAGTTTCTGCTGTTTTAGATCGACAAGAAATAGGGGGTTCACTTTCAGTGAATTTTCTTACATTTTTTGTTACTGGACCATTAACTTTAGGTGGATATTATCTTGCTTTAAATATCATTCGTGAAAAACAAGCTAGCATCGGTAATATATTTATTTGGTTTACGGCTGGGAAAAGATTTCTAAAATCATTTTTAGTATATTTATTAGTGAATCTTTATCTTTTTTTATGGACGTTACTTCTCATTATTCCAGGCATTATTAAATCGTTTTCTTATGCGATGACATATTTTATTATAAACGATCATCCTGAGTATTCATTGAACCAAGCTATTACAGAAAGCCGTCGTATGATGGATGGGCATAAAATGGAGTATTTCCTTTTATGTTTAAGCTTTATTGGTTGGTTCATATTAAGTTGTATTACACTCGGGATTGGATTCCTATGGTTAATTCCATATTTCTATACAACAGCTGCAGCTTTTTACGAAGAGATTGCAGAAGAATATTATGAGAAAAAAATTCCAACAATATAAAGTGAAATTGTAATCAGTCTAGAGCCATCCCCCCGCTATTTACTGCCCGTAAATAGCGGGATAAAAACACCCAGTGTGAACTATTTGTTCATACTGGGTGTTTTTTGTAGAAATCTTATAAATTGTTTACTTGTTAGAGGTTTACTGAAATAGTAACCTTGCATATATTTACAGTTGTTTTTTTGTAAAAATTTCAGCTGTTTTTCTGTTTCAATTCCTTCGGCAACGACTGAAAGATTTAAAGTATTTGCAAGAGAAAGAATGGTTGAAACGATGGCTCTTTCTTCAGGTCGATGATCGGCTAGTTGTGTGAATTCCCTCGGTATTTTTAATGTATCGATAGGGAAAATTGACAAATATGCAAGAGAAGAGTAACCGGTACCGAAGTCGTCAATAGATGTGTGAATACCATATTCTTTTAATTGTTTGAGTCTCAATAATGTTTCCTGTTCATTGATCATCGCAATTCTCTCGGTTAGCTCGAGTGTTACAGATTTAGGATGAACATTGACTTCTTGTAGTATTTGGGAAATATTTTCGATTAACTGATTTTGCTGAAACTCTTTTGCTGATAAATTCACACTCATTTTTAAATCTGTGTAACCAAGCATGTGCCATATTTTTAATTGGTAACAGGACTCTTTTAGCACCCAGTGTCCAAGCGGGATGACTTGAGGAGTCTCTTCTACAATAGGAATGAACTCATGTGGCGGAATGTCACCTAGTAGTGGGTGTTTCCAACGTATTAATGCTTCAGCACCAATAATTTTTTTTGTTGTAATATCAATTTGTGGTTGATACACGAGATAGAACTCTTTATTTACTAAAGCGAGTGGCAAATCTTTTTCGATTCGAGCTTTTCGTTCTATTTTTTTATACAGTTCTTTCGTGTAAAGAGAGCTCCTATTTTTCCCTCTGTTTTTTGCTTCGTACATGGCCATATCAGCATGCTGCAAAATAGACAAAGGATCTTCACCTGCTTCAGGATATATCGCAATTCCGATACTCGGTGAAATTTGTAAATGTTGATTTTCGATTTCAAATGGTTTGTTCATGGCAGCTACAATCATATCAGCTATTTTTTGTACATCTGGCTTTTTTTTATAATTTTCGATGAGGATTGTGAATTCATCCCCGGCTAGTCGAGCAAGTTTCATATTTGGTGTTGATACTTGTTCGAGCCTTCTTGCTACTGCAATTAAAAGGAGATCTCCTACCCGGTGACCGAGGGTATCATTAATTACTTTAAAGCGGTCTAGGTCGAGAAACATAACAGCAAAAGGTCTTTTCGTTATTTTTGCTTGTGCAATCGCTTCTTCTAAATATTGATGAAAGGAACGGCGATTTGCCAGCTCCGTTAACGTATCATGATATGCCAGGAAATTAATTTGTTCTTGTTGCTGTTTGCTTTCCGTAATATCTTTAATCATTAAATAGACTCCAGAAATGTGCTCCTTTAAAAAGATGGGAACAGCTGTAACATGCAAGTAGTAAATATCTCTGTTTTTGTGATATGCCCGTATTTCTAAAGAAATAGAACTTCCATTTTTCACATGATGAAAAGCATTAATAATTTTTTCTAAATCTCCCTCGTATATGAGTGAGTAATAGGGCTGATTTAATAATTCATTCGTTTGATAACCGAGTAACGTAGTACCAGCGTTATTCACTTTGAGAAAATTACCGTACAAATCTAGTGTGAAGATTGGATCTGGATGATGCTCGTATAAAGATTTAAACATTTGTTGGTTATGGTATAACTCGTTTTTTTGTTTCACTAAATCTTCTGTGCGTAGTTCAATTTGTTTCTCGAGTTCTAAGTTAAATTGCATTTGATATAGTAATAATATTTTATTTTGTTTTCGAACTAAACTATGGCGTATGAGAACGAAAGAGAAAGTAATCATAAGCCCGATTACTACAATAGGTGCAAAAACATTTTCGACCAATATAAAAACAATAAGCATTACCACTGAAACATAAGGTAATGATAATCGGATGGATTCACCAATTCTAGGTGTTAGTAATACTTGTTCTTGTTCTTCAGGCTCTTTTGTATGAAGAATACAGGCGATTGCTACTAGCACTAAGATCACTTGATAGAGTGGAGTAACTATAAACATAGAATACTCTGGTGTGAAATATTTTATATAAGCATAAATAGCATCGGTAGTAGCATATAAAATTAAAGCACTGCCAAGAAGTGCACCAACCCGTTTTGGTAATAAGGATAATGGTCTAAATAAAAGATTGATTCCTATTAAAAGAAAGAGTAAATCAACCATTGGATAGGTAAGTTGAACGAATATATCGATATAGGATGTTGTAAAAATGTGAATGGTTCGTTCAATGAGTAAGTAGTAACTTAAAGTAAATTGGGCTGTAACGATAATGCAAATATCACATAGCATAAAAAGCTTTTCTAATAAATCTCGGTTGTAAATGATTTCGTATAGAAAGGCAAGCGCAAAGCTAGTTAAAAAAAGTAAGTAAAAAAAATCAGACGGATCAACGAATGTATAGAAGTCCTTTAAAATTAAACGTTGATAGGCAACGACTATATCACCGATGAAATAAGAAAGAGCTCCAACTGATAATATCATCCAAAATAAACGAGGTAATCCTTTTTTCATATTTGAAAAATAGAGTATATAGCTACAAGCGATAATATCAATTAATAAGGTATTCATGCCGATTAATATTTGAAAAGGAAATGAGTATTCATATAGAAAGGGCATTACTGCGTAATGAATCACGATACATAACAATAAAATGCTTATAAGAATACTTACATGTGTTTGTTTTTTCATTTATATCACCTACGTTATATACATATAAACTTTTCATTTTATTTTTTACGATTACTAAAAGACATATATATATAATTTCTATGTTTATTTTGCACAGATATAGCGGGTTATAAAAATAGATTTTAATAATTTTTGTTTCTGTCCCCAACGTATCGACATCGGAATTTGAAGTTTGTTATAATAATTAAAATAGTTGCATTATTTAGAAAAATTTAAAAATAATAATTACTGCAACTAGGACATATTGTTTACTATGTGAACTTGTTCTTAATTTAGGGGGGAGGGTTTCACAATGGCGAGTGTATATGAAAATAGTTATATGATCGTTTTGATTTTCTTGCTAGTAGGCATATTGCTGCCGGTAGTGGCTCTTACATTAGGAAGAATGTTGCGCCCAAATAAGCCGAGTGCAGCGAAAGCGACGACGTATGAGAGTGGAATTGAGCCTTTTCATGATGCAAATATTCGGTTTCATGCTCGTTATTATATTTTTGCCCTATTGTTTGTCATCTTTGATGTAGAAACTTTATTTTTATATCCATGGGCTGTCGCATATGACAAGCTAGGTTTATTTGCATTAATTGAAATGCTCATCTTTGTTGTAATGTTGCTAGTTGGATTAGCGTATGCTTGGAAAAAGAAGGTGTTACAATGGTTATAAATTTTGAGGAATTACATCCAAATGAACGAGCGGAATTAGAACAAAATATCTTTTTTTCTACATTGGAACAGTTGAAAGGATGGGCACGGAGCAATTCTTTATGGCCGATGACGTTTGGACTGGCATGCTGTGCCATTGAAATGATGGGAGTAGGTTCATCACATTATGATTTAGATCGATTTGGGTCATTTTTTCGGACTTCACCAAGGCAATCGGATGTCATGATTGTGTCGGGAACGGTAACGAAGAAGATGGCTCCTATTGTTCGGCGTTTATACGATCAAATGCCTGAACCGAAATGGGTTATTGCGATGGGGTCTTGTGCGACAGCTGGTGGCCCGTATGTAAATTCGTACGCTGTTGTGAAAGGGGTAGATCAAATTGTCCCCGTTGATGTGTATATTCCTGGATGCCCACCCAATCCTGCAGCTTTAATTTATGGAATTAATAAGTTAAAAGAGAAAATTCGTTACGAGGCAAAGACGGGGAAGCAGGTGACGAATAAATGAGTGATCCAAATAAAGATTTAGAGGATTTGAAAAAAGAAGCGGCTAGGCGGGCGAAGGAAGAAGCGAGAAAACGTCTTGCTGCGAAACATGAGACAGAAATAAGTAAACTTGAGGAAGAAAATCAGGAAAAAGAGAAAGCGCTACCAAAAAATGACGAATTGACTGTAGAAGAAGCAAAACGTCGTGCCGCAGCAGCAGCAAAAGCAAAAGCGGCTGCACTAGCGAAGCAAAAGCGAGAAGGAAGCGAAGAAGTAACGGAAGAGGAAAAGGCCAAAGCGAAGGCGAAGGCAGCAGCGGCAGCAAAAGCAAAAGCGGCTGCACTAGCGAAGCAAAAGCGAGAAGGAACAGAAGGAGTACCGGAAGAAGAAAAGGCCAAGGCGAAGGCAGCAGCGGCAGCGAAAGCAAAAGCGGCTGCACTAGCGAAGCAAAAGAGAGAAGGAATAGAAGAAGTACCGGAAGAGGAAAAGGCTAAAGCGAAGGCGAAGGCAGCAGCAGCAGCGAAAGCAAAAGCGGCTGCACTAGCGAAGCAAAAGAGAGAAGGAAGTGAAGAAGTAACGGAAGAGGAAAAGGCCAAAGCAAAGGCGAAGGCTGTGGCAGCCGCAAAAGCGAAAGCGGCGGCGCTAGCGAAGGCAAAAGCCTCACAAGGTGATGGAGATTCAGGAGATGAAAAGGTAAAGGCGATTGCAGCAGCGAAGGCGAAAGCGGCCGCAGCGGCAAGAGCGAAGACAAAGGGAACGGAAGATAAGAAGGAAGACGAGCTGAAGCAGGAAGAGCCGTCTGTGAATCAGCCGTATTTGAATCAGTATGTTGAGGTTATTAGGGAGAAAGTAGGAGCGGCTGCATTAGTAGATTCCTATATTAATAAACTTTCAAAAGATGTGCCAACTCTTGTGGTGGATTCCGCGAAATATTATGAAGTAATGGAGTTATTGCGATTCCATGAGGGACTTGCTTTTGATTATATGTCAGAGCTGCATGCGACGGATTTTGTGACACATATGGAAGTGTATGTTCATTTATTTTCATATGGAAAGAAACAGTCAGTAGCGGTGAAAGTAAAGCTGGACCGGGAGGCGCCGCAAGTAGAATCGGTGACAGCGCTTTGGAAAGGGGCGGACTGGCCGGAGCGTGAAGCGTATGATTTGCTTGGTATTGTATTTAAAGGGCATCCGAATTTATCACGTATATTAATGCCCGATGATTGGGTAGGGTATCCGCTTCGGAAAGATTATGAACCGTATGATGTGGAGGTGTAGCTTATGATCCGTACGGAAGAAATGCTGTTGAATGTAGGGCCTCAGCATCCGAGTACACATGGTGTATTCAGGCTTGTTATTAAGATTGACGGGGAAATTATTAAAGAAGCTACACCGGTTATTGGGTATTTGCATCGCGGGACTGAAAAGATCGCTGAGAGTTTGCAGTATACGCAAATTATTCCTTATACAGATCGAATGGATTATTTATCGGCCATGACGAATAATTACGTCATTTGCCATGCTGTAGAGACGATGATGGGGCTTGAAATCCCAGAGCGTGCCGAATATTTGCGAGTACTTGCGATGGAGCTTGGACGAATTGCAAGTCATCTCGTTTGGTGGGGGACAAATCTTCTTGATATAGGAGCGGTTAGTCCGTTTTTGTACGCGTTTCGCGAACGAGAGATGATTATCAATTTATTAAATGAATTATGCGGTGCACGGCTTACTTTTAACTATATGAGGGTCGGAGGTGTGAAGTGGGATGCACCGGATGGTTGGATTGAAAAGGTAGAAGAGTTTGTTCCGTATATGAGAGAGCAATTGGCAGGTTATCACGACCTCGTTAGCGGTAATGAAATTTTCTTGAATCGTGTGAAGGGCGTTGGTATATATAGCGCGGAAGAAGCGATTTCGTATTCTTTAAGCGGAGCGAACTTGCGATGCACTGGAGTAAACTGGGATCTTCGCAAAGATGAGCCGTATTCGATTTATGATCGTTTTGACTTTGATATTCCTGTTGGGAGCGTGGGAGATGCTTGGGATCGCTACGTTTGCCGAATGGAAGAAATTGAGGAGTCGTTAAAAATTGTTGAGCAAGCAGTCCAGCAGTTCCCGAAAGATGGAGCGGTACTTGCTAAAGTACCTAAAATTATTAAGGCTCCTAAAGGGGAGGCGTTCGTCCGTATAGAGTCGCCGCGCGGAGAGATTGGTTGCTATATTGCTAGTGATGGAAAGAAAGAGCCGTATCGTCTGAAATTCCGCAGACCTTCTTTTTATAATTTGCAAATTTTACCGAAGTTATTGAAAGGTGAAAATATCGCCAATTTAATTACGATTTTAGGTGGAGTTGATATTGTACTTGGGGAGGTTGATGGCTAATGATTGAGTCGCTCTTACAATCACCTTCAAGCTGGACGAACTTTTTTATTTTTTTCGGATTAGCGGTGCTGCTACTATTTGCAGTTCTTGGCTTCGTTACATATGGCATTTTGGCAGAACGGAAAGTGATGGGATTTATGCAAGGACGGATTGGACCAAACCAAGTTGGGGGTCGGTTCGGTCTACTGCAAACGGTAGCTGATGTTTTGAAACTATTATTGAAAGAAGATAGTATTCCGAAAGCAGCAGATAAACCGTTATTTATATTAGCGCCTGTCATTGCATTCGCACCAGCATTTATGGTGCTTGCGGTTATCCCGTTTACTGATAAATTTCAGTTTGCAGATATTGGAGTAGGCCTGCTTTATTATATTGCTGTTTCTGGGATTACGACGATTGGTGTTGTGACTGGGGGATGGGCATCGAATAATAAATATTCCCTTTTAGGAGGGATGCGTGCGGCGGCGCAAATGATTTCTTATGAAATTCCGCTCGTAATGAGTGTAATTGGAGTCGTTTTATTAGCTGGTAGTTTGAATTTGAATGAGATTGTAGCGGCGCAGGAGAATGTTTGGTTCATTTTTGTGCAGCCAATCGGTTTCGTCATTTTCTTAATCGCAGCAGTTGCAGAGTTAAATAGGACACCGTTTGATTTACCAGAAGCGGAGTCGGAACTTGTTTCTGGATATCATACGGAATACTCAGGGTTTCGCTGGGCGTTTTTCATGCTTTCAGAGTATGTATATTTCTTCGGAATGGCATCTTTAATTACAGTGCTCTTTTTAGGCGGATGGAATCCAGTTATGTTCCTTGGATTTCTCCCGGGAGCTGTATGGTTTGCTTTGAAATTTAGCAGTGTAGTCTTCCTATTAATTTGGTTCCGCGTCACGTTTCCGCGTATAAGGGGCGATCAGTTAATGGAGTTTGGTTGGAAAGTATTATTACCAATTGCACTTGCAAATATTTTCTTAACGGCATTGATTAAGGAGTTATTCTTCTAATCTATGAGGGGGGTGCCAGCAAGAGATGAAAGGGCTATTTAAAGGATTAAAATATACATTAAGTAATTTGACTAAGAAGAAGGTGACGTACGACTATCCGAATCAGCCGTTGCCATTGCCAGACCGTTTTCGGGGGATTCAAAAATTTTATCCGGAAAAATGTATTGTTTGTAATCAGTGCTCCAATATTTGTCCGACAGATTGCATTCAGTTAACAGGGAAAAAACATCCGGATCCTACGAAAAAAGGAAAAATTATCGATACGTACGATATTAATTTTGAAATTTGTATTCTTTGCGATTTGTGTACAGAAGTTTGTCCGACAGAGGCAATTGTCATGACAAATAACTTTGAGCTCGCGGAGTATACACGTGATGATTTATTTAAAAATTTGCAGTGGCTTGACGAAAACGACGAAAACGTCAGGAAGGAGAATAAAGCATGAATGGCGAGTTTGTAGCATTCTTTATACTATCCT
Organism: Bacillus sp. NPDC094064; assembly: GCF_050279585.1. Taxonomy (NCBI): domain Bacteria; kingdom Bacillati; phylum Bacillota; class Bacilli; order Caryophanales; family Bacillaceae; genus Bacillus; species Bacillus sp. NPDC094064. The sequence goes on along the minus strand of NZ_JBNNUI010000005.1, from coordinate 326,298 downwards.
TGTCTGCAATTATCGGCGGCGTTCTTATGCTGAATTTAACGAAAGTCATGCATATGATGCTAGCTCTCGTTCTTACATTTCTCAGCATTGCAGGTTTGTACTTTCTTTTATCAGCCGAATTTATCGGTGTTGCACAAATTTTACTTTACTCTGGTGCGATCACAATTATTATGATTTTTGGCATTATGTTAACGAAACATAATGCGGAAAATGAATCGCGTCTTACTCTTCGAAAATGGATTATCTTCTTTGCGGTTGTAGCATTTGGGGCGGTTATGTATTTCGCTGTTAATAATATTGATTTTGCAAATGAAAGCACACAAGGAAGTTTACCTCTTCATGAAAAAAACACACTTCAAATCGGTACACTTCTCTATTCAAAATATATTATTCCGTTTGAATTAACTTCAGTTATTTTACTTGTAGCACTTGTTGGCGCGATTATACTTGCGAAGAAGGATGAGAAAGAGGAGGATTCCAATGAGTAGCGTTCCAGCTTCTGCATATTTAACGCTTGCAATTATTTTATTTTGCATCGGTCTATTTGGAGCTTTAACGAAGCGAAATACGGTAATCGTATTAATTTGTATTGAATTAATGCTTAATGCGGCCAATTTAAACTTAGTGGCGTTTAGTAAATTAGGTATGTTTCCAAATTTAACAGGGCAAATTTTCTCGCTGTTTACGATGGCTGTAGCAGCAGCGGAGGCGGCGGTAGGACTCGCTATCTTAATTGCTTTGTACCGTAATCGCACGACAGTTCATGTAGATGAAATGGATACGCTCAAAGGATAGCATTGTGACCGAAAAGGGGGAAGGAAACAATGATCGATTATGCATGGCTCATACCGCTTTTCCCGCTTGTTTCGTTTTTGTTACTTATTACGTTCGGGAAGAAAATTAGAGAAGGAAGCAGCGTACTTAGTATTTTCTTCATCTTTCTCTCCTTTATATTTGCGGTACTTGTATTAATAGAAAGGTTTTCGACAGTACCAGTGAAGCATAAGTGGGTATGGCTTAGCGCTGGAGATATAGATATATCATTTGGCTTTGAGGTGACGGCATTAGGAGCTTTAATGTTGTTTATCGTTACACTTGTAAGTTTGCTTGTACATGTGTATTCGAAAGGTTATATGAAAGGTGATGAAAGGTTACCGACCTTTTATGCGTATTTAGGGCTCTTCACATTTGCAATGCTAGGGCTCGTTATATCGACGAATTTATTGCAGCTTTACGTATTTTGGGAGTTAGTAGGCCTCGGTTCATTTTTACTCATCGGCTTTTATTTCTTTAAAGAAGAAGCGAAGGCTGCTGCGAAAAAGGCTTTTATTATGACACGTATCGGGGATGTTGGTTTATTTATTGGGATGATTTTAATTTTTTGGCACGCAGGTAGTTTTGAATATGATGAAATTTTCAAAGCGATTCATACGGGAGATCTCTCTCCTTCTATGATTACAATAACGGCGATATTAATTTTTGTTGGTGCGATGGGGAAATCGGGTCAGTTTCCGCTTCATACGTGGCTACCTGATGCAATGGAAGGACCGACGCCTGTTTCAGCGCTTATTCACGCGGCGACGATGGTTGCAGCTGGCGTATATTTAGTGGCGACGATGTTCCCGTTATTTTCGGCAAGTGCGGTAGCGATGCAGACAGTGGCAATCGTTGGAGCTTTCACTGCAATCTTTGCGGCCTCTATCGGCCTTGTACAAACAGATATAAAGAGAGTACTTGCTTATTCTACAGTTAGTCAGCTTGGATATATGATGCTTGCACTAGGTTCAGCGGGTTATGTAGCTGGTATCTTTCATTTAACGACACATGCCTTTTTTAAAGCACTATTGTTTTTAGCAGCAGGAAGCGTAATTCATGCCGTGCACACGCAAAACATTAATAAAATGGGCGGTTTACAGAAGAAGATGAAAGTAACTGCAGCGCTATTTTTAATCGGTACACTTGCAATTAGCGGTGTTCCTCTCCTTTCTGGTTTCTTTAGTAAAGATGAAATTTTAGCGGCGACGTGGATGAATGGCAACTACTTTTTATTCATATTAGCAGTAATTGCGGCATTCTTAACGGCGTTTTACATGTTCCGTCTATACTTCCTTGTCTTTACTGGAGAAGCGAAGACGAAGGAAGATGTGCATGAGTCGCCCCGCGTTATGACGTATCCGATGATTGTTCTCGGCGTTCTCGCGATAGTGGCGGGATATATAAATACACCATGGTTTGGGACGTTTCTTGGAGATTGGCTTACGAAAGATGTAGCGTTCAAGGTGGAAGAAGTACATGGACCGGTTTGGATTATGGTTGTTGCAACGCTCGTTTCATTTGCGGGAATCGCCCTTGCGTATTTCATATACGGAAAGAAAACTATCTCAAGAAATTGGGCTGGAGGAGAAGGATCCTTTCTTCATAATCTCCTGAAAGAAAAATATTATGTGGATGAACTATACAATGTTACGGTGCTTCCCATTACGAAGGGAATCGCTCATGTTCTTCGCTTGTTTGAAGTATATGTTGTAGAAGGAATCGCAGTTTTAATTGGAAGTTTGGTTAAAGGTGCGAGCAGCATAGGATCGAAACTTCAAAACGGGAATGTACAAGTATACGGCACTGTAACAGCAGTTTCACTCGCATTACTCGTCATTATTTTGCTCTATACGGGAGGGGATTTACGATGAATGATTTGTTGTTAACGTTCTTCATTTTTTCCCCGCTGTTAGGAATTCTCTTACTTGTATTAACACCGAAAAAAGAATCGCGTACAGTGCGAGCGCTTGGGTTATTCGGAACGGCGCTTCCATTTGGAATCGCTATCGTCCTCGCTTGTACATATGCTTCTGGAAAGAGTTTATCGCTATTTGATGAAAAAGTGGAATGGATTAAATTTGGGGATTTTACGGCGGTGGATAAAAGGTGGTTTTCCATTTATTACGAGCTCGGTATTGACGGGTTATCACTTGTCATGATGGTGCTGACGACCCTTCTAGCGATGCTTGCCGCAATTGCAGCTTTTTCTATTACAAGAAATTTGAAAGCATTTTATATGTTATTACTCATGTTAGAAATAGGAATGCTCGGTGTCTTCGCTGCTCAAAATTTAATGTTGTTCTTTATCTTCTTTGAAATTACGCTGCCGCCAATGTTCTTACTAATTGGGAAGTGGGGGAAATTGTCGAGTGAGAAAGCCGCATATAGTTATTTAATATATAACGGTATTGGATCGGCTATTTTACTCATCGTTTTCTCGATTTTGTTTGCGAAAACAGGTACGACAAATATTGTGGAGCTGAAAGAGATATTAACGAGCGGAAGTGCTGGGGAAGGGCAGATCATCCCGAGTAGCTTACAACTTGGTATATTTATCGCCATAATGGTTGCCTTTGCAATTAAACTACCCGTGTTCCCGTTGCATCGCTGGATGGTTAACGTGCATATTGAAGCACACCCTGCAGTAGTTATGCTTCATGCGGGTGTTTTGTTAAAGATTGGCGCGTACGGTATGATTCGTTTCGGGAAGGGATTATTCCCGGAATACTTTCGCGAGTTTGCGACGCTCATTGCGATTTTAGGAGTCATTAATTTATTGTACGGTGCTTTCTTAGCACTCATCCAAACGGATTTTAGAAAGGTACTTGCTTACTCTAGTATTTCGCATATGGGAATTGTTTTAATGGGGCTTGCGGCACTTAATGCACCGGGTACACAAGGGGCGCTATTCCAAGTTGTATCGCACGGTTTAATTGCGGCCTTGCTGTTCTTCTTACTTGGTGTTATAGAACAACGTTTTGGAACGTCACATATTACAGCGCTTGGTGGACTTGCAAAAAGTGTCCCAGTACTTAGTGGCTTCTTCTTAGCAGGAGGAATGGCATCGCTTGGACTGCCAGGAATGTCTGGATTCGTTAGCGAATTTCTTGCCTTTCTCGGTTTGTTCCAAGGGGAGCCAGTCATTGCGGCAGTCGGCGTACTCGGCATCATTTTAACCGCTGTATACGTATTGAGAGCGACACTTCAAGTAACATTTGGTAAGAAAGAGTGGGAAGCGAAAGCTGATATACACGGATGGGAGTATGTCCCCGTCTTACTACTTATCTTCTGCATTATTGCAATTGGAGTCATGCCAGAAATACTTGGGGATCCGCTTCAAGATACATTGAAAACATTGGGGGTGAAGTAGGATGGATATGAATACGTTACTTAGCTTGTCATGGCATCTCATGGTGCCAGAATTCATTATTCTCGGAGCTGCCATCCTTCTTTCCATATGTGATTTGTTTTTTAAGCTGAATCATAGGTATGTAGCGCTTAGTTCAATCGCAGCTGTCCTAGTAGCAATCGTGTCATTAATTACGTTATACGGTGAACCGGCGGGAGATATTTTAAATGGATCGTTTGTGTTAGACGGATTTTCAAAAGGATTTAAAACGTTGCTATTAGGCGGGGCGGCCCTTATCTTATGCACGGCAATGAGTGATGACAAGAAGAATCCAATTGAGGATAAGGGAGAATATTATTACTTATTTTTAATGGCGCTTCTTGGAGCGATGTTTATGGCTTCCAGTGTTGATTTCATTACACTGTTCGTCGGTCTAGAGCTACTATCACTTTCTTCATACATTTTAGTAGGAATACGAAAAAAGAATCGTGCATCAAATGAAGCGGCAATGAAATATGTCATTAACGGAGGGATTGGAACAGCAATTACGCTCTTTGGAATGAGTTATTTATACGGTATTACAGGATCGACTAACATGTTGGATATGCAAAAAGCATTCGCCGGGGAACTAACTAGCGGCATTCAGTTATTGCTGGCTCTCGCATTTCTACTATTGCTTGTCGGGCTCTCATTCAAAATTGCAACAGTGCCATTTCATATGTGGGCACCTGATGTATATGAAGGGGCTGCTACACCTGTTACGGCTTTCCTCGGAACGATTTCTAAAATTGCTGGGTTTCTCCTTATTATTCGCCTGTTCCTTATGGTGTTTGCAAATGTTTCGATACAAGGAGATGCGGAGTCTTTGTACGGGCATATGAGCATATACATTGCGGTATTAGCAAGTATTACGATGATTGTTGGGAATGTAGTCGCATTAAAGCAATACAGTGTAAAACGTTTATTTGCCTACTCAGGAATCGCGCATGCAGGGTATTTACTCGTTCCACTTGTGGCGTTATCACCGTTCACGATGGATAGTATGTGGTTTTACATGCTGGCTTATATGCTTATGAACATAGGAGCATTTGCGATTATCCATGGATTAATCTTACAAAGTGACAAAGAAAACATAACCATTTTCACCGGATTATATAAAAGGTCGCCATTTACAGCGATAGTGATGACGATTTTTATTTTATCGTTAGCCGGGATACCAGGAACGGCTGGTTTCATCGGGAAAATTAACATCTTTTTAGGTGCACTTCATGTAGAACCGGCTCATTACGTACTAGCTTCTATTATGATGGGAACAACAGTCGTTTCATTCGTATATTATTTCCGGATTTTGCAACAAATGTTTTTCCGCACGGGGGAGACAGAAGAGAAGATTCGGTTACCGCTAAATATAAAGGTTGTTATGAGTCTTTGTGCAATTTCAATTGTAATACTAGGGATTATGCCGATGATTGGATACAATTTCTTTTATGAATATTTTCCATTAATGAAAGATTTCTTCTTCCTAGGGAACGTGGTACAATAGTAAAAATAAAAGGTGTGGAGTCGGTACTCTACGCTTTTTATTTTGTGTGAATCACAAATGAAAATGCATATAGGTATACGTTCTTTGAGAGAAAATTACGATGTAAAATGTAAGATGCTTATTTGCATTTGAAAAAGTGTGGCTCCTACTTATTATGGTATCGTTTTTCTATTTTTATAAGTAGTAGCCAAGTAAAAAGGGGTCGATTTTTTGGCACAACTTTTAGGGCAACAAGCACTGATTGCCATTATTTCGCATTTATTGTTTATCACCATTACGTGGTGGGCATTGCAAGGCATTCACATTGAGCGTTTAATGAAGCCTGGAAAAGTGATGCAGACGAGAGTGTTACTCATCTTAGTTACAATTGCAATTGGGACATCTGTAAGTAACTTTTTCCTTGATTATTTAGGCTATTCGAAGAGTTTAACGTATTTAGTAAAGTAAGTGTATAGAACCTTATATCTCCGTTAACAATGGGGATAGGAGGGGATGAAATTGAAGCTTAAAGTCATTCTTATTGTTGCCTTGAGTGTCGTTTTATTTTTGGTTGGATATAGAGAGATGAAACCAATAAGCGATGAACAGAAAATGGAGAGCATGATCGCGGCATTAGAGAAAAATGATGCTAAAGTAGAGAAATGGTCATGGTTGGCGCGAGAAACGAAAACAATTTCTAATATACATACGTTTCAAAAACTGTTAAACGATGTGAAGGACAAAGCCGATATTCAAAAGTGGGAATTAGAGCAATCTCCAGACGGATATAAAGCTACATCCTATAAAAAGTTTGCTTCATATGAAGAACGAGTAGTAGTAACTTGGAGTAAGGAAAATACTAAAGAAAACACTTTCATTATTTTTGAAGTAAGTGGGGCGAAATGGGACCCGAAGTACGTTCGGAATACGAATAAAATTTTTAGTGAAAAACCTATAATTTACACTTGTGTTCAAGGTGTACTGAATGATAAGATTGAAGGTGTTTTGCAAAATAAAACCAATGAGGTTTTGAAAGATTTTTCAGCAAGAGCGATCGAACAGATAGAAGAAAGAGCATTTGTATCAGTCTCCGCATACAATAAAAAGTGGGATGACGCTCTTTCAACAAATAGAGAGAAAATAAATGTGCAAATAGCAATACGTTCTACAAACAACAAAGATACAATTGTGGTTGGCACACCGATCATAACTTCTGAGTATTGAGTGAATAGATACTGAAAAAAGGACACGGAGGGGAATAATTTGGAAAAGATCATCGTCCGTGGCGGAAAGCGGTTAAACGGCACAGTGCGTGTTGAGGGCGCAAAAAATGCTGTATTACCTATAATCGCTGCAGCCCTATTAGCGAGTGATGGAAAGAATGTACTATCTGAAGTACCAGTTTTGTCTGATGTATACACAATTAATGAGGTATTACGTCATTTAAATGCTGAAGTCGTATTTGAAAATAATCAAGTAACAATCGATGCTTCTAAAGAATTAAACATCGAAGCACCATTTGAATATGTACGTAAAATGCGTGCATCTGTTCAAGTAATGGGCCCATTATTAGCGCGTAACGGTCGTGCTCGTATTGCACTTCCTGGTGGATGTGCAATTGGTTCACGTCCAATTGATCAACATTTAAAAGGCTTCGAAGCAATGGGAGCAAAAGTACAGGTTGGTAATGGTTTCGTTGAGGCATACGTAGAGGGAGAACTAAAAGGAGCTAAAATTTATTTAGACTTCCCAAGCGTAGGCGCGACAGAAAACATTATGTCTGCAGCTACATTAGCAAAAGGGACAACAATCCTTGAAAACGCAGCGAAAGAACCAGAAATCGTTGACTTAGCTAACTTCTTAAATGCGATGGGAGCGAAAGTACGCGGAGCTGGAACTGGAACGATCCGTATTGAGGGTGTTGATAAATTATATGGTGCAAACCACTCTATTATTCCTGACCGTATTGAAGCGGGAACATTCATGGTTGCAGCGGCAATTACTGGTGGAGACATCTTAATTGAAAATGCTGTGCCTGAACATTTACGCTCAATTACAGCGAAAATGGAAGAAATGGGTGTTAAAATTATTGAGGAAAATGAAGGTGTACGTGTTATCGGCCCAGATAAGTTAAAAGCGGTTGATATTAAAACTATGCCTCACCCAGGTTTCCCAACAGACATGCAATCACAAATGATGGCATTATTACTACAAGCTGATGGAACAAGTATGATTACAGAAACGGTATTCGAAAACCGCTTTATGCACGTTGAAGAATTCCGTCGTATGAATGCTGATATTAAAATCGAAGGTCGTTCTGTTATTATGAACGGTCCAAACAGCTTACAAGGTGCTGAAGTAGGTGCAACTGACTTACGTGCAGCTGCAGCGTTAATCTTAGCTGGTTTAGTATCAGAAGGTTACACTCGTGTAACTGAGTTAAAACATCTTGACCGTGGTTATGTAGATTTCCATAAAAAATTAGCTGCATTAGGTGCAACTATTGAACGTGTAAACGAAAAAGTAGAAGAAGTGAAAGAACAAGAAGTTTCTGATCTTCACGCTTAATTGAAATAGTCTCTATGTCTTTTGACATAGGGGCTATTTTTTTTGGGCTTATTACTGTTATAGTCAATAAATTCTATACTTATGCACGTACCAGTGAAAATATTTAGAAAATTTACGTTTTATTTTGCTATTTGTGGTCAGCGAAACTTCGCCGCATTAAAATTTCACTTTATACCGATACCTCCAAGTATGTTCTAAAAAATTCCGTAGTTCCATAAGAATGAAAGGAAGCCAACTTTATCCCGCTTTAATGGGCAGTAAGACCCCCACCTCAAAATTCAGCGAAAGCAAAGAAGTTAGGTGGGGGGGCAACTGCCCATAAAAGTCCGATTGGTTCAACTAATAATCAGTGGGGGAAATAAGATGAAATTTTCAAAGTCACTTTTCATTACAGTAGCGCTTCTAATAGCGCTCGTTATCATTGTACCTGCAGCCCTTGTTATTCCATTTGCGAAAGCAAAAGTAGGGGAAGAAGCAGCCTCTAAAACTCCTCCAGCGATAGAAAGTATACCAGCTCCAGGGAAAGTAGATACAGCGGTTCAAGTTGCCGTATATCGCGAGAAACAGAAGAAGGTAGAAACATTACCTATGGAGGAGTATGTGACCGGTGTAGTAGCTTCTGAGATGAATGCCAGTTTTGAAATAGAGGCGCTAAAGGCGCAGGCATTAGCAGCGAGAACATTTGTAGTACAGCGTATGCTAAGCGGAGGAAAGAAAAACAATGCGGACGTGACAGATACGGTGAAAGATCAAGTGTACAAAAGCAAAGAAGAATTGAAGAAACAATGGGGTAATAACTACGAAAATAATTTAAAGAAAATCGAGGAAGCCGTCTCCAAAACCGCAGGACAAGTTTTAACGTATGAAGGAAAACCCATTTCAGCATCGTTCTTCTCAACGAGTAACGGGCGAACAGAAAATGCAGCTGACTATTGGGGAAATGATTATCCGTACTTAAAGAGTGTAGATAGTCCGTGGGATGAAGCATCTCCAAAATTTACGAGCGAGCAAACATTTACAGTAGCTGACTTTCAAAAACGTCTCGGTGTAAAAATACTGGCGGGCGGAAAAGTCGGCGATATTAAAGAGCGTACAGAAGGAAAACGTGTAAAAGATGTAGCATTTCAAGGTAAAACATTAACAGGAAGAGATGTGCGTGACAAATTAGATTTACGCTCGTCTGACTTCACGTGGAAACAACAGGGCGATAAAATCGTCGTTACAACGAAAGGGTTCGGCCACGGCGTTGGGATGAGCCAATACGGCGCGAACGGTATGGCAGCGGAAGGTAAGAAATATACAGATATTGTCGCTCATTATTATAAAGGCGTTGAAATAAAGACGATGAATGATTATGAGGGGAAATTGATGGTGAAGAAGTAGAGTGCAAAAAGAGCTAATTTAAATTAGCTCTTTTTGTCATTATTTGTAGAAATAAATGGAAGGTACGTTGCGCACTACGTGTTATAATACAGTTATGTGAATATATAAAACATAACAATAGGGGGTAATGAAAAATGATGATGGATGTACCACTTCTCATTCCGTCAATGATGGAACGAGCGGAGAAATATTTTTCGAAAAAGGAAGTTGTTTCACGGACTGCATCGCGTATTCATACATTAACATACGGAGAAATTGCAAAGCGGACGAGAAGGCTCGCTAGCGTATTAACGAAAATGGGAATTGAACAAGGGGATAAAGTAGGTACAATTGCTTGGAACCATCATAGGCATTTGGAAGCATACTTTGCGATTCCAGGAATCGGTGCAGTGCTACATACGATTAATTTAAGACTTTCCGCTGATCACATTTCATATATTATTAACCATGCAGAAGATAAGATTATTCTTGTCGATGAAGATATGGTACCTGTATTAGAAAGTATTCAACACGAAATCCCGCATATAAAAGCCTTTATCATTATGACAGACGATCATAAACTACCTCACACAACACTATCACCAGCATATCATTACGACCAATTACTCGAAGAAGGCGATGAGACATTTCCGTTTGTAAAAGATTTAGATGAAAAAGAACCAGCCGGTATGTGCTACACATCGGCTACGACAGGAAAACCGAAAGGTGTAGTTTACACACACCGTAGTATTGCACTCCATAGTTATACACTTGGACTTGCGGATGGCGGGAATATATCAGAAGTAGACACTTGTATGCCAGTCGTTCCGATGTTCCATGTTAATGCATGGGGATTACCGTTTGCGAGTACATGGTTTGGGACAAAACTCGTATTACCAGGACCACACTTCACGCCGAAGATTTTAGCGGAATTAATTGAAAGAGAGAAAGTGACAATTACGGCTGGCGTACCAACCATTTGGATTGGTTTGTTGCAGGAACTAGAAAAACATCCATATGATATTAGTAGTATTAAAACGATATGGTCAGGTGGATCAGCTGCTCCAATGAGCATGATTCGTACGTATGAAGAGAAGTATGATATTGCATTTAGACAAATATATGGAATGACAGAAACGAGTCCTGCTGTTGTAATTAATTGTCCAAAATCATATCAACGTGATTTACCGAAAGATGATTACTACAATTTACGCTCTCGCCAAGGATATTTACTCCCTGGGCTAGAAATGAAAGTGATTGGACAAGACGGTGAAATTAAATGGGATGGCGAAGAAATGGGCGAACTTTGTTTGCGCGGCCCATGGATTGCCGGTAGCTATTATAAAGATGAGCGCACAGAGGAATTGATGAAGGATGGATGGCTCCATACAGGAGATATCGTTACAGTTGATTCGGAAGGATTTATTAAAATTGCTGATCGTACGAAAGATTTAATTAAAAGTGGCGGTGAATGGATCTCTTCTGTAGATTTAGAAAATGCTTTAATGTCACACAATAAAGTGTTAGAAGCATCTGTTGTGGCAGTACCGCATGAAAAATGGCAAGAGCGCCCAGTAGCTTGCGTTGTATTAAAAGAGGGACAAGCAGTAGAAAGAGAAGAGTTGTATGCTTTACTAGAAGCAGAATTTCCGAAATGGTGGATGCCAGATGATATTTTATTCGTAAATGAAATTCCGAAAACATCTGTAGGGAAGTTTCTAAAACGAGCACTTCGAGATCAACTTAAGTCGTATATGGTAGAGCAGAAATAGAGAAGAAGGCTATCCTTTCATTTGGATAGCCTTCTTTTTAGTCGACATGACAAATTGCTTTCCAATCTTTCAGGTGTAAAGATGTTGTATAAAGTATCATAATTTTCCATTAATTGTTTGTTATAATAAAATAAAAACTATTTTGGGGGAGACGGAATGGCGTTATTGGAGTTGAAACAATTAGGGAAGACGAACCAGTTACCGGCAATTGAGCTGGAAGTTGAGAAAGGGCAATGTGTTGTTTTGCAATGTAATAACCATACAGCTAAAGTGTTGCATCGCATTATTATCGGCGAGGAAGAAGCTTCAACTGGCAATGTGCTGTTTGAGGGAGAAGCGATTGGAAAGAAAAATTATTCCCGCATCGGCTTTTGTTTTTTGAAAGATGAGGCATATGATCGTTTGAAGGTGAAGGAATATTTTAAGTTTTTAATAGGGCTGTATGAATCAAATATGAGTATAGAAGAAGTAGTGCAATATGTCGGTCTCCTAGATAAGCTAAACGTTAAAATAGAAAAATTATCATTTTCAGAGAAACGACGTCTTCATATCGGGCGTGTGATGATTCATAATCCAGATTTAATTATTTTGGAAGAGCCAGAGCAAAATGTAGATACAGAGAGTACGATTATGATTCGAAAAGCAATTATGAAAATGAAAGAGCAAGGAAAGGCAATTTTTATTACGTCATCTTTCTTATCGGACGCTCTTTCATTAACAGAAGATGTATACATATTAAATCAAGACGGTGTGAAAAAAGTAGAAATTGAGCAAGAGGAAGCAGAAGAAGTCGATGAAGAAAAAGTCGTTCAAATGATTCCACAAATGAAATTAGAAAGAATACCAGCGAAAGTGAACGATAAAATCATTTTACTTGATCCGATGGAAATTCATTTCATTGAAACGCAAAATGGAGTGACGCATATTCATGTGCGTGAAGGTGATTTTGTATGTGCATTAACATTAAGTGAACTAGAAACGAGACTAACAGGATTCGGATTCTTTAGATGTCATCGCTCGTATCTTGTGAATTTACAAAGAGTACGAGAAGTGATTACGTGGACTCGTAACAGTTTCAGTTTAATTTTGGATGACGAAAGAAAAAGTTCAATCCCGCTTTCAAAAGGACGAATGGATGAATTAAAAGGCGTAATTGGGCTATAAAAAGTGCTCCAATAAGCTCGAAATACGATTCATTCACCGGTAAAAATACTCCTTTTACCGGTATTTTACTGCGCCTACCCTTTGTTTCTCATATGATTGAGTCAGGAAAAGCGAAACAAACAAACGAAAAGCGCTACAGCGACTTTCATCTATAAAAAAGAAAAACAAAGGGGATGACGACATGACATTGGCAATTGAAATGAAAGATGTAATGAAAAGTTTCAACGAAAAAACGGCACTTCGAAATGTAAATATTGAGGTGAAACAAGGAGAGATTTTCGGATTCCTCGGACCGAGTGGATCTGGTAAAACGACAACGGTGAAAATTTTAACTTCTCAATTGCTTCATAGTGTTGGAACGGTACGAGTATTAGGGAAGGATATTACAGGACCAAGTAGTATGGATTACAAACGAATTGGTATTTTAACAGACAACAGCGGTTTATATGAAAGACTTAGTATTTATGATAACTTACTATTATTTTGTGATTTATACGAGTGTAAAAAAGAACGAATCGACGAAGTACTAGCGCAAGTGAATCTATTAGATGATAAAAAAACATTAGTAAAGAAACTATCAAAGGGAATGAAGCAGCGCGTAACATTAGCAAGAGCAATTCTTCATAAACCAGATATCCTCTTCTTAGACGAACCAACATCCGCACTTGATCCAGTAAACGTACAAAACATTCATAAAATCTTAAAAGACTTAAATAAAGAGGGAACAACGATTTTCTTAACGACGCATAACATGGACGAAGCAGAAACGCTTTGTAACCGCATTGCCTTTCTATGCGGCGGAGAAATTGTAGCGCTTGATACACCAGAAAACCTTCGCTTACAATACGCGAAAGATCAAATACAAGTCGTATTAAAAGATAAGCAAAAAGAAGTCGTGCAAAAAGATGAATTAGGTGCAAAACGTATTTCGGAATGGATGAAAAAAGGAGAATTACTATCCATTCATTCATACGAACCAACGCTAGGCGATATCTTTATTGAAGTTACTGGGAGGGGATTATAATGACATTTTCAATGAGACGTGTATCAGCTATTTTTAGGAAAGAAGTACAAGATTTTAAGACAAATTCACAAGTACTGTTAATGGCATCTTTACCAATTATATTTGCATTTATATATAGCAGGTTTGGGCAAGGAAGTGCAGGGGTTGGTATTATTACTTTAATGGCCTTTCTATTTGTTGCGGGATTTGTTCAATCGATGGTAATCGCGGAAGAAAAAGAAAAACATACATTACGTGTGTTAATGCTATCACCAGCTTCTTCTGTTGAAGTTCTTCTTGGAAAAAGTATATTAACAGCATGTTTGACGCTTTGTATTTGTATTGTGAACTTATTCATTCTGGATCAATTAAGTGGCAATCTTGTATTACTAGGGTTTATTTTCTTAAGTGGAACAATTCTATTTATCGTGATTGGAACGACGATTGGGTTATTAGCTGAGTCTGTACCACAAACATCACTAATTGGAATGCCGATATTAATGACGATGTATTTAGCTGTACAATTTGAGTCAATGGTTGAAAATAAAGTAATTAAGACAATGATTGAGTATCTTCCAACATCTCATATGGCAAAAGCAATTAAAAGCTTAGTAGAGGGAGCAGGGTTTAGTAGTATTAGTGGGCATGTACTCAATGTTGGGGTGTGGCTTATTCTTTCACTTATTGCATGTTTAATCGTATATAAAAAGAAACAAATGGACTAAAAACTGAGCTGAAATGCTCAGTTTTTTCTTTTTTCTATCATTTCCTCGGAAATTTTACAATTCTTATACATATTTTTACAGTATTTGTCGAAAAATAATTAGTTACAGGTTGTATAGGATATTTGAATATTGTTCAGAATGATTGCTGAGGTGATGATGGAATGCGAGGAAGAAATAATAAAAAGTCGCAAAAGGTAGTACATTTATTTCAAAAAAGATGGGTGTTTCCGGCACTATACATTGCTTGTGCAGCGGTAATCTTAATGGTTGCGCTATGGTTCCAAGGAGCTAATCCGAAGAAGACTCCGAACCACGATCAAGCAACACCGTATACACAATCGGAAGATCCAGCAGTACCAGTAACGAAATCTTCAGAAGTAGTGAAAATGCCAGCTGCCACGAGTGTGGAAGTAGTCGTACAGAAGAAGTTCTATGAAGACGTAGCAACTGAGGCGGAACAAGAAAAAGCACTTGTCTTTTATAACAACACATATTCCCCGAATAAAGGAATCGACATTGCTGCGAAGAATGGAAAAGAATTTAGTGTAACAGCTGCTTTAAGTGGTACAGTAACGAAAGCTGAAAAAGATTCACTTCTTGGTTATGTTGTAACAGTTGATAGTGGAAATGGTGTAGCAGCATCTTATCAAAGCTTAGGCAGTGTAAAAGTAGAAAAAGGTGCAAGAGTTGTACAAGGTGAAGTATTAGGGAAATCTGGTTTAAGTGCAATGAACAAAGAAGCAGGTTCTCACGTTCACTTTGAAGTACGTAAAGACAATGTAGCTGTGAACCCTGAGCGCTACTTAAATAAATCAGTAGCAGAAATTAAAGCTGATGCAGGTGCTGCAAAAGCAACGAACGCTTCTGGTAAAAAAGCTGATGACAAATCTCAAAAAGAAGAAAAGTCAACAAGCACGAAACCAGAAAGTAAAACAGAAGATAAGTCTCAAAAAGAAGAGAAATCAACAAGCGGTTCGACTACTGACAAAAAAGAAGAACCGAAGAAAGAAGAAAAATCAACAAATGGTTCTTCTTCACAAGAATAAGACAGTGAAAAAATCAGCTCTCACTAGGAGAGCTGATTTTTTTATTTTTATATAAAAATACTCAATTTCGAGAAAAAAGTTGCAATAACAAGGAAAAATGACGAGATTCTCGAATATATATTACAAAAAGGAGGGGATACTGTGTCATTTTTATTTGTTCTGTCGATTGCTATTATTTTATTGTTTGTTTTATTCACTTTATATTATTATATTGCTGGTAAAAAAGAGGTTCCCCACCGTCAGTTGTTAGAAGAAGAATTTGACCGAGAAGAATGACGCCTTTCATATAAGGTGTCATTTTTTTTGCCAAAATCGTCATTGTTAACGTATTTCTCACAAAAAAACGTAATTTTTCTTAACTTAGTCCGCAAAAATAGTGAACATGTAGCATATATCAGTAGTGCGGGCAATACAATGGTATAAACCAAAGCAAAGAGAGTGTTTGAGGTGAGAAATCGTGAATCATTTCATTATAAATCCAAGAATGTTTAACGCTTACAAACAGCACTCACACTTACTTCTTAGTCGTATGCAGCGAGGCTCATTTCACACTTCTCACATCCAATTTAGGGAGGCGAGTGGTGTGCACGATTACATCAAAGAGAGAACTATCAAGATTGGTAAGTATATCGTGGAGACAAGAAAGACAGTGCGTGTCATTGCAAAGGAATTTGGGGTATCAAAGAGTACAGTCCATAAAGATTTAACAGAACGTTTACCAGAAATTAATCCAGAGCTCGCAAATGAAGTGAAAGAAATTCTTGATTATCATAAGTCTATTCGTCATTTAAGAGGCGGAGAAGCAACAAAGCAAAAGTATAGAAAAGAAGATGTAGAAAAGCCTGTACGTCAATAAAGATACAGTAGCAAACATTCCGTAACATTTTTCAGAAGAATTCTTTTTGCGAATATTACGTTTCTGTTAAATATATGATAAAATCAGAAATTAGGTGTAAAAGAATTCGGGTGTAACCTGATTTTGAATATCGAGGAGGAAATGACGGGAATGTTTGCGCGAGATATCGGAATTGACTTAGGTACGGCTAACGTATTAATTCATGTTAAAGGTAAGGGTATTGTATTAAATGAGCCATCTGTTGTGGCAATTGATCGTAATACAGGTAAAGTACTAGCAGTAGGTGAAGAAGCAAGAAGTATGGTGGGGCGTACGCCTGGTAATATTGTAGCAATTCGTCCACTTAAAGATGGCGTAATCGCAGATTTCGAAATTACAGAAGCGATGTTAAAGTATTTCATTAACAAATTGGACGTAAAGAGCTTCTTTTCAAAACCGCGTATTTTAATTTGTTGCCCAACGAACATCACATCAGTAGAGCAAAAAGCAATTCGTGAGGCTGCTGAACGTTCAGGTGGTAAAACAGTATTTTTAGAAGAAGAACCAAAAGTAGCCGCAGTTGGTGCTGGTATGGAAATCTTCCAACCAAGCGGTAACATGGTTGTTGATATTGGTGGAGGTACAACAGATATCGCTGTACTATCTATGGGTGATATTGTTACCTCTTCCTCTATCAAAATGGCTGGCGATAAGTTTGATATGGAGATCTTAAACTACGTTAAACGTAAGTATAAGCTATTAATTGGAGAACGTACTTCAGAAAATATTAAAATTAAAGTTGGTACAGTATTCCCAGGTGCACGTAGCGAAGAACTTGAAATTCGCGGACGTGACATGGTAACAGGTTTACCACGTACAATTACAGTATGCTCTGAAGAAATTACAGAAGCACTAAAAGAAGACGCAGCTGTCATTGTACAAGCTGCAAAAGGTGTACTAGAACGCACGCCACCAGAATTATCTGCGGACATCATCGACCGCGGTGTTATTCTAACAGGCGGTGGAGCTTTACTACACGGTATCGACATGCTTCTAGCAGAAGAATTAAAAGTACCAGTATTAATTGCTGAAAACCCAATGCAATGTGTTGCGGTTGGTACAGGTATTATGTTAGAGAATATCGATAAATTACCACGTCGTGCTTTGAAATAAAGTGCGGGGAACCGACTGATTCATAACCCGTAAATAGCGGACTAAAGTGAGAAGAGCTAAGGTGTCATAACCGTAGCTCTTTTTTGTTTTTATATTTTTATATTTTGATTTATTGAGAAAATAGAAGAAAAATAAAGAAAAACGAAGAAAATAGGGAAAATATTCATATATATGGTTAAATTTAATATTTCCTTATTCGAAAACGTTTATAATATAATGAGTCGAATACGACATTAAGGCAAAGAATGTTCACATACATATTGCCTTTCCCTAACTTGGGCATACACTCTTTTCTACCTCCGTGTCAGTTGCAGGAATGTGCAACTATTTTAATGGAATAGAGTGTGTGCATTTTTTTATATAGGAAGCGATGCTGAATATAAAATTTCACTTTGTAATGACAAACAATAAACAAAATGGGATAATAAACAATATGTCCAAGTGGTAAGACCAATATTACAAAAGGGGCGATTGTTACATGCTAAATATAGAACAAATTAAAGAAATCATTCCTCACCGCTATCCATTTTTACTCGTTGATAAAATATTAGAAGTAGATGAAGGAAAAAGAGCGGTTGGAATTAAAAATGTATCTGCAAACGAAGAATTCTTTAATGGACACTTCCCTGACTATGCAGTTATGCCTGGTGTACTTATTGTAGAAGCATTAGCGCAAGTCGGAGCAGTTGCTGTATTAAAGAAAGAAGAAAATCGCGGAAGACTCGCTTTCTTCGCAGGAATCGACAATTGTCGTTTCAAAAAACAAGTACGCCCAGGTGATCAACTCCGCCTAGAAGTGGAAATGACACGTGTACGTGGCCCAATCGGAAAAGGGAAAGCAATCGCAACAGTAGATGGCGAAGTTGCATGTGAAGCAGAAATTACATTTGCAATTGGTGATAAAAAAGAATAGATCGAATAAAAAAATCTTCTTGTAAAAATACAGGAAGATTTTTTTATTTACTAAATATATCGATATAAATATAAAAATACAAACTAGTTAGAAAATTAGTTGTAAACTAATTTGGATTACCATACAATTACTTTATCATTTATCTCGTTTTTGAGATAAATGATAAAGGTATAAAAGAAATGAAGCTATTGTCATATTGTTACGGTCTTTATATAGGACAAAATAGAATGGTATTAAATATGGTTATACATGGCAGATAATGGACGGATTTAACAGTAGAAATAAGTGGGAAACGAGCGTAATATATCCATTGTGAATGAAATAGGCGTGTATATCGAGCATAAAGAAATAGGGAGAGTGTCGCATTTTAACAGAGGAGATTAGAACATGTTCGGGAGAGAAAAAAGAAAACCAATACGACAATTAATTACACATCAGGAGCCTAAATCACGTATTACGGAACAATACCGTAACATTCGTACAAATATTGAATTTACATCTGTAGACAATAATATTCGTTCTATCATGGTAACGTCAGCAAATCCTGGTGACGGAAAAACAATGACAGTTTCAAACTTAGCAGTTGTTTTCGGTCAACAAGGAAAGAAAGTTTTAGTAATTGGAGCTGATTTACGTAAGCCTTCCATACAAGACTTATTTGCAGTCCATAATTCAAATGGACTAACAAATGTATTATCAGGACAAGCAAATATAATGCAATGTATTCAAAAGACAGATATAGAGAATGTATACGTAATGGCATCAGGGCCAATACCACCAAACCCAGCAGAACTGTTAGGAAATCGAGTAATGGACGAGGTATTACTTGAAGCATATAACATGTTTGATATTGTTTTAATAGACACACCGCCAGTTCTTGCGGTTACCGATGCACAAATACTTGCGAATAAGTGTGATGGAATCATACTTGTCGTACGCAGCGAAAAAACAGAAAAAGATAAAATCGTAAAAACGAAACAACTATTAGACAAAGCATCAGGAAAAATACTTGGAGTCGTATTAAACGATAAAAAAGAAGACCAAGAGCAATACGGCTATTACTAAAATAGTAAAAGCGACCAATAAGAAATGCTTATTGGTTGTTTTTATTTAGAATTTTTATAAAATTTAGCATTGCGTTATACAAGAAATGTGATATAATATAAAATTTTGGAAATTTGATGGAATGTGTTGTCAGATTTAAGATTATTTTGTAAGATTATATATGTTTTTAAATACTAATCGTACGTAGATATTACTAAAATAAAAAAATGTAAGATTATATGTTATAATTTTTCTCATGCGCAAATTTTAGAAAGTTGGAGGAACCTATGGAAGAAACAATTAGTTTAAAAGAGTTATTTCATATCTTAAAAAAACGTTTAGCAATGATCCTCGTAATCGCCTTTGGTGCAGCTATAGTAAGTGCTATCATTAGCTTCTTCTTTATAACACCAATCTATCAATCTTCAACGCAAATTCTTGTTAACCAGAAGAAACAAGATGGAACAATGATTCAAGCTGGTGAAGTTCAAACGAATATTCAATTAACGAATACATATAAGGTTATTATTAAAAGTCCAGTAATCTTAGATCAAGTAAATGAAAAATTAAATTTAAGCATGACAGCACAAGCTTTAGCAGGAAAGATTAATGTTGCAAATGAAAAAGATTCACAGGTCATTTCTGTAACAGTTGAAGATAAAGACCCAAAAGTAGCTCGTGATATTGCCAATGCAACTGCAGATGTATTTAAAGATGAAGTTGCGAAAATTATGAACGTTGATAACGTAACGGTACTATCTAAAGCTGAAGTTGGAGAAAATCAATCTCCAATTAAACCACGTCCAATGTTAAATGTAGCAATTGCTTTCGTTGTTGGTTTAATGGCTGCAGTTGGTCTTGTGTTCTTACTAGAATACTTAGATAACACAGTGAAAAAGGAAGAAGATGTAGAAAACTTACTTGGCTTACCAGTGTTAGGTATCGTCGCTCGTATGGATGAAGAAAAAACGAACGTGAAATCGCATGCTCCATCATCAAGAAAAGTGAGGGGACAAACAATTGGCTCTTAATAGTTTATTTAAAAAGAAAAAGAATCATCGTCAACGTCGTCAATTAATTGCTCATCAACAACCGAAATCACCTATTTCAGAACAATTTCGTAACATTCGAACGAATGTTGAATTTGCATCTGTTGATACAAATTTACATTCGATAATGGTAACGTCTGCAAACCTGAGTGAAGGGAAAACAACGATAACATCGAATATGGCAGTTGTTTTTGCACAACAAGGGAAGAAAGTACTACTAATTGATGCGGATATGCGCAAACCGGCGATGCATCAAGTATTCCAAGTAGATAACATTTTCGGATTAACGAATGTATTAACACATAGTGAACGTTTAGAAAAGTGTGTACAAAAAACATCAGTTGATAATCTACACTTTTTAGCATGTGGGCCGATCCCGCCAAACCCGGCAGAATTGTTAGGTTCGAAATCAATGCAAGAACTACTTGCACAAGCGTATAGTATGTACGATTTAGTCATTTTTGATTTACCACCAATTTTAGCTGTTACAGATGCGCAAATTATGGCAAATGTATGTGACGCCTCTATTCTTGTTGTACGTAGTGAAGCAACGGAAAAAGAAGCGGCAGTAAAAGCAAAAGGTTTATTACAATCGGCAAAAGGTAAATTGTTAGGTGTCGTTTTAAATGATCGTGAACGTGAACATGGCTTATATTATTACTACGGTGCGAACTAATTGAAAAGTGAGATATGACATGATCATATCTCCTTTTTTCCCTTGAATATGAGATAAATTTCATATTCAAGGGAAAAAAGATAATTACGGGAGAGGAGGATGAAATAAGTGATTGATTTACATTGTCACATTTTACCTAGTATCGATGACGGTGCACAAACGGTAACAGATAGTTTAGCGATGGCACAAAAGGCTGTTCAAGAAGGGATCCATACAATTGTCGCAACACCGCACCATCAAAATGGAAAATATGTAAATGAGCGTACTTCGATTATTCATCAAGTGAAGCAATTAAATGATGAACTACAACAACAGGATATTCCGCTAGAAATTTTGCCAGGACAAGAGGTTAGGTTATATGGTGACTTATTAGAAGACTATGAAGCTGGTAAAATTGTTACTTTAAATGAAACGAATAAATATATATTCATTGAATTCCCGTCAAATCATGTACCTCGTTATGCAGAGCAACTACTATATGAACTACGTGTAAAAGGACTGATTCCAATTATCGTTCATCCGGAGCGTAACGCTGAGTTAATGGAGCGACCAGATAAGTTATATAACCTTGTAAACAAGGGGACGTTAACTCAAGTAACAGCAGGTAGTTTGCTGGGTAAATTCGGTAAAAAAATTAAAAAGTTTTCCTTGCAACTTGTGGAACATAATTTAACACATATGATCGCTTCAGATGCACATAACACAACGTCAAGAGGATTCCATTTAGCGGAAAGCTACGAGTTAATCGGAAAAGAATTCGGAATGAGTGTGATGAGTGATTTAAAAGAAAATCCTTATTTATTAATTAGCGGGAAAGTGATTTATAAAGAAGATCCAGAACACATTCGTCGTAAAAAAATGTTTGGAATTTTTTGAATAAGGAACAGGTGATGTCTCCTAACCGTTATCAATGGAGGCACTCGGTCGTGCTGTGGGTAGAAATTTTTATTTCGAACCTACCTTAGACACTTGTTGTCGGGAGTATGACGTGAGGTTGGGTTAGATGCCCATCATTTATTTATGATAGAAACTCTACCTATGGAGTTATAAAGATGACTCTATAGGTAGGGTTTTTGTTATTGTTACATACAAATAATTAAATGCGGAGGGCTATAATTGGAAAAAATAAGAAAAGCAATTATCCCAGCGGCTGGCCTTGGGACGAGATTTTTACCAGCGACGAAAGCGATGCCGAAGGAAATGTTACCGATCGTTGATAAACCGACGATTCAATACATAGTAGAAGAAGCGATAGAATCAGGAATTGAAGATATTATTATTGTGACTGGAAGAGGAAAGCGTGCGATTGAAGATCATTTTGATCACTCTTTTGAGTTAGAACAAAATCTACTTGAAAAAGGAAAATTGGAAGTACTTGAAAAAGTACAAGCTTCTTCAAAAATTAATATTCATTACATAAGACAAAAAGAACCAAAAGGTTTAGGGCATGCGGTATGGTGCGCACGTAAATTTATTGGAAATGAACCATTTGCGGTATTACTTGGTGATGATATTGTGCAAGCAGAAACACCGTGTTTACGTCAATTGATGGATCAATACGAAGGAACACAATCATCGGTTATTGGTGTACAAACAGTACCTGAAAATGAAACACATCGTTACGGCATTATTGATCCAGTTGAACAAAATGAACGTCGTTATCAAGTGCGTCAATTTTTAGAAAAGCCAGCTCAAGGTACAGCGCCATCTAATTTAGCTATTATGGGACGTTACGTATTAACACCAGAAATTTTTACGTTTCTTGAGAACCAACAAACAGGTGCGGGTGGAGAGATTCAATTAACAGATGCGATTCAACGATTAAATGAAATCCAACAAGTATTTGCTTATGACTTTGAAGGAACTCGTTACGATGTTGGAGAGAAGTTCGGATTTATTAAGACGACGATTGAAATGGCACTCCAAAATGAAGAATTGAAAGTAGACTTGATGAAATATATGAAAGAACTTGTAAAAAAGGAAGAGGTGTATTCATAAGAGAATGCTCTTTTTGAATTTTAATAATATACCAATTATATAAAGAAGGGAACAGATATATTGAGTTATCGAAAACGGCTCTCATTATTAGTTTTATTAGATTCATTTATCGTACTAACTGCCGTGTACTTAAGCTATTGGTTCATACACCCAAATACATTAAGTAAAATTCCTACGACAGTAATTATTAGTTCTATTACATTATTGTGTAGCCATCATATTTTTGCTGCTATTTATAAGCTGTATAACAAGGCGTGGGAATATGCAAGCATTGGGGAATTAAAACAAATATTTAAGGCAATTACGTTATCCATTTTAGTAACGGCAATTGTTCAACAAATTATAAGTCATGATATTTATGTTCGCATTTTAGCAATCGCATGGATGTTACATTTATTATTAATTGGTGGTTCGCGCTTTGTATGGCGTATGTTCCGTGATACGTATATTGCGAAAGCTACTGATAAAAAACGAACATTGATTATTGGCGCTGGTTCAGCAGGAACAATGGTAGTACGTCAATTACAACATAATAAAGAAGCAGATTTATATCCAATTGCGTTTGTTGATGATGATAGAAATAAACAAAAATTAGAAATTTATAATGTACCGGTTATTGGGACAACAAATCACATTCAAGAAATTGTAGAAGACAATGATATAGAACATATTATTATCGCAATCCCTTCATTAAATAGAGGTCAAATAAACGAGATTTTTGAGATGTGTAGAAAAACGAAAGCGAAAACGCAAATTGTACCGATGCTTGAAGATCTTCTAGATGGTAAAGTTTCTGTTAATGAATTCCGGGATGTACAAGTTGAAGATTTATTAGGAAGAGAACCAATTCAATTAGATGATGCGGGAATTGGAGGAAAAATTACAGGCAAAACAATTTTAGTAACAGGTGCTGGTGGATCAATTGGATCAGAAATTTGTCGACAAGTAATGAAGTATAAGCCAGCAAAAATTGTTCTTTTAGGACATGGTGAGAACAGTATTTATAATATCGAAATGGAAATGAGAGTTACTTATAAAGAATCTGTCGAAATTACGACAGAAATTGCTGATGTTCAAGATCGCCATAAAATATTTGAAATAATGAAAAAGCACAAACCGTATATCGTATATCATGCAGCAGCACATAAACACGTACCTTTAATGGAACGCAACCCCGAAGAGGCCGTGAAAAATAATATTTTTGGTACGAAGAATGTAGCCGAAGCTGCTGATACATTTAAAACAAATACGTTTGTAATGGTTTCTACAGATAAAGCAGTAAACCCTACGAATGTAATGGGAGCTACAAAGCGATTTGCAGAGATGCTTGTCCAACATATGGCATCTGTTAGTACTGGAACGCGCTTTGTGGCGGTTAGATTTGGTAATGTTCTTGGGAGTAGGGGGAGTGTAATTCCTTTGTTTAAGAAACAAATTCAAAAGGGTGGACCTGTAACAGTTACTCACCCCGACATGATTCGTTACTTTATGACAATACCAGAAGCTTCGAGATTAGTTATTCAAGCTGGAACCCTAGCTAGAGGTGGGGAATTGTTTGTACTAGATATGGGAGATCCAGTAAAAATTGTAGATTTGGCTAAAAATTTAATTACTCTTTCAGGTTTTGATATTGAAGAAATTGGAATTGAATTTACTGGATTAAGACCAGGTGAAAAAATGTATGAAGAGCTATTAAATGAAGGTGAGATTCATCCAGAGCAAATATTCCCTAAAATTCATATAGGAAAAGCTGTTTTAATGGACCAAAAGATCTTAAGACAATTTATGAATGATTTTGAGGGAATGGATAAAGAGGAAATAAGAGAACGATTATTAGGCATTGCAAATAATAAAGTTAATTTAAAAAATTAATTTCAGGGAAGGAAGTTTTTTAAATGGGAGACAGAATATTTCTTTCATCACCACATATGAGTGATGAAGGTTATGAAATGCATTATGTTAAGGAAGCTTTCGATACAAATTGGATTGCACCACTTGGAGAAAATGTGAATGGATTTGAAAGGGAGCTAGCAGAAAAAGTTGGTTCTAAAGCGGCGGCGGCATTATCTTCTGGAACAGCTGCCATTCATATGGCCTTAAAGGCAGCAGAAGTAGGGGAAGGAGATGTTGTTTTTTGTCAAACACTTACATTCTCAGCTACTGCAAATCCTATCATTTATCAAAATGCTACTCCTGTTTTCATAGATAGTAATTATGAAACTTGGAATATGTGTCCAAAAGCACTAGAGGAAGCTTTTCAAAAGTATCCAAATGTAAAGGCAGTTATAGTGGTTCATTTATATGGTCTCTCCGCAGATATGGATAAGATTGTTGAACTTTGTAAAAAATATAATGTTGCTTTAATTGAAGATGCAGCGGAATCTTTAGGAACGTACTATAAAGAGAAGCATACTGGAAGTTTTGGTAATTATGGTATTTTCTCTTTTAATGGAAATAAGATCATCACAACTTCTGGTGGTGGTATGCTAGTTTCTAATGATGAAGAAAGAGTTTCAAAGGTAAGGTTCTGGGCTACTCAAAGTAGAGATCAGGCAAGACATTATCAACATAGTGAATTAGGGTTTAACTATCGCATGAGTAATGTAGTTGCCGGAATTGGTAGAGGACAACTTAAAGTATTAGACCAAAGAGTTCAGAAGAAAAGATACATATTCGATTTTTATAAGAGAGAATTAGGAAATCTTGAAGGTATTGAATTTATGCCTAGTAACGAATGGGATGAACCGAATTATTGGTTAAGTTCTATAACATTGAACGGTAAGGTTCGTCCAATAGATGTGATGGAAGCACTTGAAAAGGAAAATATTGAATCTAGACCGGTTTGGAAACCTATGCATCTACAACCGTTCTTTGAGAAATATGATTTTGTTGGTACAGACGTATCAGAGACATTATTTGAGAATGGTATTTGCTTGCCAAGTGATACAAAAATAACGGATAAAGATTTGACTAGAGTAGTAGAGATTATTAAAGGGTTGTGGTTGAAATAATGAAGAATTCTAAAGGAAGTATTTATGGGGGATTTATAAAGAGATCAATGGATTTCATTCTTTCTTTGATTGCTATTCTTGTTCTTAGTCCGGTCTATTTAATAGTTGCTTTGCTTGTGAAAATAAATCTTGGGAGTCCGGTGATTTTTAAGCAGGAAAGACCCGGTCTTAATGAAGAGATTTTTATGATGTATAAATTTAGGACGATGACAGATCAAAGGGATGAAAATGGGGAGTTACTGCCTAATGAGATGAGATACACTAGATTTGGAAAGTTTTTGAGAAGTACAAGCTTAGATGAATTACCAGAGCTATTTAATATTATTAAGGGAGATATGTCAATTATAGGACCCCGACCTCTATTGGTTGAATATTTACCTCTCTATAACTCTCATCAAAAACGTAGACATGAAGTGAGACCAGGTTTGTCCGGCCTAGCTCAGGCAAAAGGAAGGAACTCTTTGTCTTGGGAAGATAAATTTGACCTCGATGTCGAATATGTAGAAAATGTTAGTTTTAGCGGTGACATTAAAATTATATTGTTAACTATTAGGAAAGTTTTTGTACGCGAAGGAATTAATTTTAATAGTAATATTAAAGATATAAAATTTAAAGGTTCAAAAAAATATGGCATAAATAAAAATGAGGTTGGAAAATGAATGATGTAGTAGTTATTGGAAGCGGTGGTTTTAGTAAACAAGTAATTGAAATTATTGAACAGTTAAATTTAATAAATCCAGAGTATAAACTATTAGGGATTATAGACGATAATAAAAGCTTAGTTGGTACCGAAGTTCTAGGATATGAAGTAATTGGAGATACGAATTATATTAAACAACTTTCACAGCAACAACAAATACAGGGCGTTATAGCAATTGCTGATGGAGAAATAAGAGAGCGTATTTCAAGAAAGTTAAATGATGTCCAATGGATAAATTTAATCCATCCAAGTGCAGTAGTTAGTAATTATACAAAACTTGGAGAGGGAAATATCATATGTGCAGGTGTTGTTATTAATCCTGAATGCACGATGGGTAATCATTCGCATATTAATATAGGATCAACTTTAGGTCATGATGTGTTGATGTTAGATTATGTAACAGTTATGCCTGGAAGTAAGATATCAGGAAATGTTAATTTAAAGTCAAAATCCATGGTTGGAACAGGTGCTACGATAATACAAGGCTTAACCATTGAGGCAAATGTAGTATTAGGTGCGGGGACTGTAGTGACGAAAAATACTAAACCGAATTCTGTATATGTTGGGGTTCCTGCAAAGGAGAAGAAAATCTTAGTACATGCCTAAATTCTAGGGCTTAGTTATCTAATGAAATAATGGTATAGGTATTAATGGAAAATTAGTTTTTTTTCGATGCATATATATAGATTGGGTGAAAAAATGAAGGACATTTTAATAATAGCTCACTTTACACAAGTACCAGGTGAGGTGGGCAATGGGAGATTTAATTATATAGCAGAAAAGATAGATAAACAAAAAGCCAATGTTGAAATTGTAACAACAAGTTTCTCACATAGAACTAAAAAGCAACGAAATGTAACAAATGAACAGAAACAAAGTATAAGCTATAAGATAACGATGTTAAAAGAACCGGGGTACACTAAAAATGTTTCGTTTAAACGTTTTTATAGTCATTATGTAATGGGGCGGAATTTACGAAAATACTTAAGTAATAGGAAAAAACCGGATGTTATTTATTGTGCAGTTCCTTCATTAGATGTAGCAAAGACAACTGCGAAATACGCAAAAAAACATAACATTCGGTTTATTATTGATGTTCAAGATTTGTGGCCGGAGGCATTTAAAATGGTATTTAATGTCCCAGTAATTAAGGATATTATCTTCTACCCAATGAAAAAAAAAGCTGATTATATTTACTCAACTGCAGATGAAATTGTAGCAGTTTCTCAAACTTATGCTGATAGAGCACTAAAAGCCAATAATAAGGGTATAGATGCTCTCGGGATTTATCTAGGTACCGAATTGGCATATTTTGATAATTTGGCTGAGCAGAATAAGTTAACAGATAAACCTAATAATGAAATGTGGCTTGTCTATATAGGAACATTGGGACATAGTTATGATATTTGTAGTGTAATAGATGCCTTGAAGATAGTAAAAGATAAAGGGATAAACAATATCAAGTTTGTCGTCATGGGAGATGGACCATATAAGTCTAAATTTGAGACCTATGCTAAACAGCTTGGGATAAATGCATTGTTTACTGGTAGATTAGGGTATGATAAGATGGTTGGAATTTTAAAGTCTTGTGATATAGCGGTGAACCCAATAAAGCAGGGATCTGCTGGTAGTATTATAAACAAAGTAGGTGACTATGCTGCTGCAGGTTTACCTGTATTAAATACTCAGGAATCTAATGAATATAAAGAACTTGTAGAGGATTACAGGGCAGGGTTTAATTGTATAAATGGTTGTGCATTAGATTTATCTGAAAAACTTATTGATTTAATTAACGACGAGAAATTAAAGGAAGATATGGGAAGAAATAATCGTAAACTAGCAGAAAATTTATTTAACAGGGAAAAAACATATAATAAAATAAGCAATTTAATGGGAGAGGAACTAAGTTGAATATTGTATACATTTCCTGCCTTTCTGGAAACAAGGCAGCAGGGTTTACGTACAGTGTGCCCGCTCAAATAGAAAGTCAAAGTCGAATTGATAAAGTCTTTTGGTATAATTTGAACTCTACATATAAAAGAAATGATACTAAAAATATAAAATATAGTAATATTAAGGATTTTCCTTCAAAAAAAATATCGGAACTTCCTGCACCTTATAACTCTCCGGATTTAGTTGTATTCCAAGGAGTTTATTTTATAGATTACTATCTAATTTCAAAAGAACTTGTTAAACGTAATATACCATATATTATAATTCCAAGAGGCTCATTAACAAGAGGGGCTCAAAAAATTAAAGCTCTTAAAAAGAAGATTTCAAACAAATTGATTTTCAACAAATTTATAAAGAATGCACTTGCCATCCAGTATTTGAATCAGGCAGAATATCGAGACTCTGGTGATTGGTGGAATGAAAATCATTTAATAGTTCCTAATGGCACTTATGTCAAAACAATAGGGAAAACTTTTAGAGAACGTTCTCCCTTAAAAGGAGTTTTTATAGGGAGATTGCATGTTTATCATAAAGGAATAGATTTACTTATAGAAGCTTGTGCAAAACTAAAGAATGAGATAGATGGAATTATTCAAATTGACATTTATGGAAAAGATCAAAACGGTTCAAAACATGAGATAACTAATTTAATTGTTAAACATGGTCTAGATAATATTATAAAAGTGAAAGATGGAATTTATGATAGTGAAAAAGAAACTGTACTTTTGGATAGTGACTTTTTTGTTTTAACATCAAGATTTGAGGGACACCCAATGGGTTTAATTGAGGCATTATCATATGGATTACCATCTCTTGTAACTACCGGCACAAATATGGCTAAAGAAATTGAAAGCAATAATGCAGGATGGATTGCTGAAAATGAAATCGAGAGTATAGTTATAGCTATAAAAGGACTTATCCGTGAAAAAAGCAAAATGGAAGAAAAAGGGGAAAATGCAATGGAACTATCCCGAAGTTACGATTGGGATGCTTTAGCCCAAAAAAGTCATAGTGTATATAATAAATTAATCAATTAAAAAAGATAACTAAAGTGAATAACATAATTAAGTTTAATTATTTGATAGAATATTAATACTAATTTATAACAGAAATATAGTAAACATAATTAGCGTTAGTTGTATGTTATTTGCTTTATTAATACAAGGCTTAGTGATGCAAAAATTTTAACGTTGTAGCATCCGTTGATAGAAATCTGAAAATGGGGAGAGTTAAATTGTACCTTACCGAAAGAATTATTTCTCTTTTTACCTATGTACTAATACTTTGGATAATGTGTTTTTTAATATCTAAGCTAGGAAACAAATATATAGGTAAAATATTATTTTTTTATACATTGATATTATCTACAATGTCTTTCTTTTTTGTTCCATCTCCGGGGGGAGATTTATATAGATTAATACCAATAATGCACATTTGGGGAAGTTTAAACTTCAGTGAGCTATGGAATGAGATGTTAAACTCCACTACTCCAATTAACTTGTTGTATATGTATTTAATCGGTAAAACTAAAATAGATGGTTTATTACCTGCCATCACAGCTTTTCTCTTTTATAATAACGTTTTTTATATATTAAAGAAGAGTGTTATTAGGTATAAAGTGTCTGCAATTGATGCAGCACTTGTACTGTTTTTTTTCATGTCTTTAGGGGTATTAATAGAAGTTATTTCAGGGATAAGGACAATGCTTGGTTTTTCATTTGTCGCTGTTTTTGTTTATAAGGAGATGGTTGAAGGTAAGTCTATCCTTAAGAATATAGTATGGTATGTGTTGGTATCATTGATACATCCTGCAGTATTAGCATTGGTAATGATTCGATTTAGTTACCTTGTAATTGAAAAAAGTAAAAATAATTATCAGAAGTTCTCAAAGATTTTATTTGTACTAATTGTATTACCAGTTTTATATATCTTTGGTCAGGAATACCTTTTGGCTAGTGTTGAAAAAACTAAAGACTATGTATCTTCTGGGGGTTATTGGTATTTTTGGGAATATTTAATCGGTGGAATAAGTTTACTATTTATAATTTATTTAATTTCTTTAACATCTAAGTTTATTAAAATAGAAGGCGATTTACGCAGTATACAAAAACTATTAGTTTTTTGTAAATATATGGCTGTACTACTAATTGTATTCTTGATTGAATATAATACCTTTCACAGATTTGTAATATTTCTGTCTATTATAGCAATTCCGCTACTTGCATATGTACTAGAATCGAGTCGATATAACAAAATAATAAAAATTAATTTTAGACAGTTTGTTTTTATCCTCTCTTGTATAATTCTTTTTATAGCTTGTACTCGTGGAAATCTAACTAGTTTTAAGTTCTTTTACTTATTTGGCCATACCCTTGATTTAGTAGTTTGGTAGGTTGAAATCTCGGTTTGTTTATCTTTGTTTCAGCGAGGATAAATGCACATACCATCATCTCTTTTGGTGAAAGCTGTCGTTCAAGATAATGATAAAACGGATAGACTGTTTTTTTATTAGATTTCTCTATCTGCTATTTTCATAGGGTGGATGAATGGGTAATAAGTTTTTTGTTTTAAAATAATAGACATAAGAATCAAGTATATAAATAATCCAATACTATTATAAAAAGGAGAAAAATATGAAATCTTTATTAATCAGGTTATTTCGAATTATACCAGATTCGTTATATTTGAAAATTATATTTTATAAAAACATAAGGAAAAATTTAGATTTAAAAAACCCAAGAACATTTAATGAAAAGCTGCAATGGTTAAAAATCAACGATCGTAATTCTGAATATACAAGATTAGTTGATAAATATGAAGTTAGAAATTATATTAAAGAGAAAATTGGTGAGAGGTATTTAGTTCCACTAATAGGGGTCTGGAAAGATGCTTCTGAAATAGATTTTGAAAAGCTGCCCAAGCAGTTCGTATTAAAATGCAATCATGATTCCAAAAGTGTAGTCATTTGTAAAGATAAAAGTAAAATCGATGTACAAGGAATAGTTAAGAAACTTAATAGTCATTTAAAGCAAAATGCTTATTATTATGGCAGAGAATGGCCATATAAAAATGTTAAACCTCTTATTATTGCCGAAGAATATTTGGAAGATCAAAGTAATCAATCTTTGATTGATTATAAGGTTTTGTGTTTTAACGGCAAAGCAAGATTGATTCAAGTTCACAGTAACAGAGGTTCCGAAGATTACACACAGGATTTCTATGATTTAGAATGGGGTAATATGGGTATTTCGCAAGGTATCAAACTCACTGAAACTCCTATGGAAAAACCAAATTTTCTTGATGAAATGACCCACTTATCAGAGATTTTAGCAACAAATATAACCCACGTAAGGGTCGATTGGTATTTTGTGAATGGACAACTTTACTTCGGGGAAATGACTTTTTATGACGGTTCAGGGTTTGTACCTTTCTTAAACGAGAAAGATGATATTTTATTGGGGGATATGATTGATTTAAAAAAGTGAAATGAAAAGAATTATTAACTGATATTGATACCTCGTATGGTAATGAAAATATTATATTTTTAATCAATAAAGTATCATTAAAATAATTCAATTTAAAATATTAGTCTGAATTATTCTTTGCTAGAATTCTTTATAAAAAGTATTTTTATAATGATTTGGTAGTAGTAACTGATCCAAATCCAGAATAAAGGAATCTCGTATGGATAAAATTACACGAAAAACATCATTTAGAGTACTATATAAAGAAGCTGCATATGCTTTTTTTATGAAATTACTTCTTAATGCACAGTTCTACGGAACTGTGCATTAAGCGATTAAGCTTTCTCGGAAGAATTATCGAATACAAAGAATTTTGTTTCTATCAGCTGCTCTTAATTAGGTAGGCATTTTATTTAAAATAGAAAAGTGGTGAGACGCTATGAGTTTTAAAAAGGTAACTAGATTAAAATTACCATCCTTTAATAAGTTATGGAAGGCATTTGCTTCCATTTTTATTTTTACAGCTAGGAAAATAAAATATAGTCATCGTTTACTAGGTTCTACATATCAATTGAAATTAAATCCAGATACTGTTATAGATTTAAACAATGGAGGAAAATGTATATTAGGGAAAAACCTTACAACTGAGTCTAATGTACAGCTGGCGTCAGTTCATGGTGGAGAACTTTCAATTGGTGATAATATATATTTTAATAGTAACTGCATTATTGTTTGTAGAAAATCTGTGAAAATTGGGAAGGGAACTATTTTTGGACCCAATGTCTGCATCTTCGATCACGATCATAAGTTTGGAGGTCAAGGGAAAATGTCAGGTTACAAATGTAGTGATATAGAAATAGGAGAGAATTGCTGGATAGGGGCAGGATCCATTATACTACGTGGCTCTATAATAGGTGATAATTGTGTTATTGGTGCTGGATGTATAATTAAAGGGAAAATACCACCTAATTCATTGGTCACGGGGGGGAGAGATATAAAGGTTAAACCATTACAATAGTAGTAAATCTATCGAAAATATTAATTCATTTGAGAGGATAGAAACGTTTGCGTAGTAAGAAGATATTACTTAATTCATCAGTAGGTTTGATGCGTGAAGCTGTTAATATGATTTGCGGCTTTTTACTTCCATGGCTCATTATTTCAAATTTCGGTTCAAATTATAATGGATTAACTGCTTCAATATTGCAGTTTCTAAACACTATTGTTTTACTAAGAGCGGGAATAGCGGGGGTTACTAGGGCAGCGCTTTATAAACCATTAGCGGAAAATGATATCACAAAAATCAGTGAAATTGTATATGCAACAACACTTTTTATGAAAAAGGTTGCTTTAGTTTTTGCAGTTTGTTTAATATGCTTTGCTTTCGTATATCCATTTATTATAGATGGAGAATTTGGATGGTTATTTACTTTTAGCCTTGTTTTAATTATGGGAGCAAGTACCGTTATTCAGAATTATTTAGGTATCACATATCAGATGCTTTTATTAGCTGATCAACGAAATTACATTTATTCTATAATACAGATAATTACAATAATATTAAGTACTGTTGTGACGGTAATTATAATCAACTTGGGTGGTTCTATTCATATTGTTCAATTGAGTATTACTGCCGTTTTTGCCTTGAATCCGATATTATTAACAATATATGTCCATAAACATTATCATATTATAAAAAATGTGACCCCTGATCTATCTGTTATTTCTCAAAGATGGAATGCTTTTACACAGGAAATCGCTGCATTTGTCAACAACAATACTGATTTGGTTATTTTAACTGTTTTTTCAACAGTGTGGCAAATTTCGGTTTATACGGTGTATTATTTAGTTGTAAATGGTATAAGAACATTAATACTTACCCTTTCCGGAGGGTTTGGAGCAGCGTTAGGTAATATGATTGCGAATAAAGAAGATAAGGCACTTATGGAAAATTTGCGAATATATGAGTTCTTCTTATTTACTACTGCTACGATTGCCTTTACATGTACAGCTCTGCTCATTGCTCCATTTGCTATGGTCTATACAATGGGGGTCAATGATGTTAATTATTATAGACCTTTATTTGGTTATATGATATCGGCAAGTATGTTCTTTTATTGCATTAGGATTCCTTATGAGGATTTAGTTGAAGCTGTTGGGCATTTTAAGGAAACTAGAAACGGTGCTATATTTGAAGCGTTAATGAATATAATCCTTTCCATAATCTTCGTGCAAAAATTTGGGATTATTGGTGTAGCAATTGGCACCTTATGTGCTATGGTATTTCGAACATTCCAATATGCAGTATATTCCTCAAAACATATATTAAGTCGTAGTATAAGAGTAGTTATCAAAAGACTACTTTCTTGTATTGCTGAGGTTGCTACAATAGTTTTCTTAGTAAGCCTTATCCCTAGTTTTGAAATAAGTAATTATTTTATGTGGGGATTGCGTGCTATTGAAGTTTTTATAATTGCTACAGTTGTAGTCTTTCTCTATAAATTTATATTCTTTAAAAGTGATTTATTATTGTTCATACACAAAATAACTATAGCTGTTCGTAGAATATGACAAGGGGTTTTTGGAGAAATTAGCTCGGTAAGAATTGAAAAAAGTATTTTTTATTAAGCATGTATATTTATTGAAATGTATTTCTAGCATGTAAGAGGTAAATCAACTGGAACATTACCAATTGGTTTACCTCTTATTATAAAAGCTTACTTTATAGAGATGTTTCTCTTATAAAATTGGAAAATGGTCATCGTGACTTACTTTTTGCAGACTCAATATTGTGGTTGGGTGCCTGCATGTTATATCTCAAGGTTTGTCAATTTACGAGTTTTTGGTAAGCATGGGATGTTCCATGCTTCATTTTGAATACCTCGTATATGAATTTGGTACGGGAACTAAAGTTAATTATTTCTTAAAAAGTGCTGCATCTTTTCAGTTAGGGTACTGATTATTTTTCGAATCTAGCTAAATGGTATTATTTGGAATTCTAGCGAACCAATTTTGGGTGCTATAGTACTGTGAAATTGATAAACTGATTGTTAAATAAAGGCTTTATTCTTCTTATTATTAAAAAGGTAAATGAGCATGAAAATAAAGGGCGGTGTAATAATGTACAAAATAGCAGTAGCAGGAACAGGGTATGTCGGTTTAGTAGCAGGCGTATGCTTTGCTGAAGTCGGACATCAAGTAACTTGTGTTGATATTGATGAGAAAAAAGTTGAATTAATGAGATCTGGCATTTCACCAATTTATGAAGCTGATTTAGAGAATTTAATGCAGAAAAATTATGCCGATGGAAGAATTAATTATACAACGGATTACAAGTCAGCATACAAAGATGCAGATGCTATCTTTATTGGAGTTGGAACTCCAGAACAAGCTGATGGTTCTGCAAACCTTTCGTATATTGCAACTGTTGCAAAGCAAATTGCTGAAAGTGTAGAAAAAGATTGTCTTGTTGTTGTAAAATCAACGGTTCCAATTGGAACA
Source organism: Bacillus sp. NPDC094064 (assembly GCF_050279585.1). Lineage (NCBI taxonomy): Bacteria > Bacillati > Bacillota > Bacilli > Caryophanales > Bacillaceae > Bacillus > Bacillus sp. NPDC094064. The sequence continues at coordinate 290,654 of NZ_JBNNUI010000005.1, read as the reverse complement.
AATGACAAAGTTGAGCAGTTTATTCAAGACTTTTTAGTTAATGATGTGAAAGTTGAAGTAGCATCAAATCCAGAATTCTTAGCTCAAGGTTCTGCTGTTCATGACACGTTATATGCAGAAAGAATTGTTATCGGTACAGAAAGCAGGTGGGCTGAAGAAGTATTAATGAATCTTTATAAACCATTCCATTTGCCAATCGTTTCTGTTAATAGAAGATCAGCTGAAATGATTAAGTATGCTTCTAATGATTTTTTAGCGCTTAAAATTTCATATATGAATGATATTGCGAATCTTTGTGAGTTAGTTGGCGCGGACATTCAAGATGTTGCAAAAGGTATGAGCTTTGATGAGCGTATTGGAAGCAAGTTTTTAAATGCAGGTATTGGGTTTGGTGGATCATGCTTCCCTAAAGATACTAAAGCATTAGAGTATTTAGCAAGACAAAATGGTTATGAATTAAGAACAGTAAAAGCCGCCATAGATGTAAATAAAGATCAAAAGACTTTATTATATCAAAAGGCAAGTCAACGATTAATTACTTTTAGCGGTCTTAAAGTAGCAGTGTTAGGGCTAACATTTAAACCAGGCACAGATGATTTAAGAGAAGCTGCATCTCTTGAAAATATTCCGCTGCTATTAGAGCAGGGCGCGGATATTTATGCATTTGATCCAGTCGGTGCAAATAATTTTGCAAAATTGTATCCAGAGGGAAGAAATAAGAATGGAAATATCACATATGTTGCAAATATTGAGCAGGCATTAGAAGGTGCAAATGTTTGCTTTATTTTCACCGAGTGGGGAGAAGTGAAGACGTTAACTCCAGAGATGTATAAGAAATTAATGAGAACACCGCTAATTTATGATGGAAGAAATATTTATGATGTTCAAGTAATGCAAGAAGTGGGTATAGAATATCATTCCATTGGTAGAAAATCAACAAGTAGAGAACGTATGAAGGAGGGGAATAATGTTGAATTACAATCCGTTAGATAATAATAAAATATATTTGGTTACTGGAGTGGCCGGTTTTGTAGGATACTTTTTATCTAAAAAATTACTGGAACAAGGTTGCCAAGTAATAGGTGTCGATAATATAAATGACTATTATGATGTGAATCTTAAATATGCTCGTTTAGAGCAACTTAAGCCGTATGAGAAATTTACTTTTATTAAAGGAGATATTTCTGATAAGGATACGATTACTAAGCTTTTTGAAGAGTACAAGCCAAATATTGTTGTGAATTTAGCCGCACAAGCTGGTGTGAGATATTCAATTGAAAATCCAGATGTATATATTCAAAGTAATATTATTGGTTTCTATAATATTTTAGAAGCGTGTAGACACTATCCAGTAGACCACCTTGTATATGCATCATCAAGTTCTGTTTATGGGGCTAATAAAAAGGTACCATTTGAAGAAACAGATTTTGTAGATAATCCAGTATCACTTTATGCATCTACTAAGAAATCAAATGAACTAATGGCTCATACGTATAGTCATTTGTATAAAATTCCGGCTACTGGGCTGCGCTTCTTTACAGTTTATGGTCCAATGGGACGTCCAGATATGGCTTACTTTGGTTTTACTGATAAGTATTTCGCGGGTGATTCAATCAAAATATTTAATAATGGTGATTTTGAAAATGACCTATATCGCGATTTTACTTATATAGATGATATTGTTGAAGGGATCCAACGTCTTTTAAGTAATCCACCTGAAGGTGATGTTGAACATAAAGTATTCAATATTGGAAACAATAATCCTGAAAAACTAATGGTGTTTATCGAAACATTAGAGAAAACACTGGGGAAAGCTTTAGGAAGAGAAGTTGCATTTGAAAAGGTATTTGAGCCTATCAAACCAGGAGATGTACCAGCTACTTATGCATCAACGGATTTATTACAGAAAGCTGTAGATTTTAAACCTAAAACTTCTATAGAAAAAGGTTTACAGGAATTTGCTAATTGGTATGTAGATTATTATAAAGTAAAATAATTGAAAACTTGGGTTACTGGGTAGAGAATATACTAGTTATAGGATTCCGTTCTTAGTATAATAGACTAAATTAGTGCTTGTATTATCTGGACATTTATTCAGAATAAATGAAAGAAGAGGTCTATAGTAATGAAAAAGAAAATCCTATTATGGATACTAGGGATTATAGGGGTAATCATTATAGGTGGTGGAGCATATGCCTATAATGTATATTCAAAAGTCTCAAAAACATTAGATGAAGTTCATAAACCGCTACAGCGTGACCAAGATAATAAACAAGAAGAAAAAATTAGTAAATCCGAACCTGTATCTATCCTATTATTAGGAGCCGATGAACGTGGCGAAGACAAAGGTCGTTCAGATTCTTTAATGGTCATCACATTAAATCCTAAAACTAACTCAATGAAGACTGTAAGTATCCCTCGTGATACGTATACAGAAATCGTTGGAAAAGGGAAAAGTGATAAAATCAATCATGCTTATGCATTCGGTGGCGTAGATATGTCTGTAGCGACAGTAGAAAAGTTCTTAAATATTCCTATCAATTACTATGTTGAAGTGAACATGGAAGGATTTAAGGATATTGTTGATGCAGTCGGTGGTGTTGATGTGAATAATGACTTAGAATTTTCACTTGGGGAGCATCACTTCCAAAAGGGGAATATTCACTTAACAGGTGACCAAGCTCTAGCATATACTCGTATGCGTAAAGAAGATCCACGAGGCGATTTCGGACGCCAAATGCGTCAACGTCAAGTCATGCAAGCTGTTATTAAGAAAGGCGCAAGCTTCTCTTCTTTATCAAGCTATGGTGATGTGTTAACAGCAATTCAAAAGAACGTGAAAACAAATTTAACACAAGATCAAATGTTTGATATGCAAATGAATTATAAAAATTGTCTACAGAACAGTGAGGATATCCAAATCCCAGGTGACGGTCACAAAGCCGCCGACGGTATTTGGTACTACTATGTTCCGGATGCAGCAAAACAAGATTTAACGAATAAGTTAAGAGCACATCTTGAAGTAACTAAGTAATAATAACCCAACTCCTTTGGAAGGAGTTGGGTTATTATTACTTAAATTTATATTAGTATTATATATTGTGAGATTAATAGATGAGGTGAATCGATGAATCAGAAAGCAGTACTTGTCCTTGTGACCTTTGTATTGTTTGTCGCTTCGATTGTGAGTGGTAAATTATACTGGAATAATAAGGTTGCGAATGCGACAGGACAAACGAGTGAAGTAACGAAAACAAAGGCTGAAGTGAAAGATAGCGGAGCGAAGAAAGAAGAGAAAAAGCAAGATGCGAAGTCATCTTTTAATGAAGCATATGCGAAGAATTTACCGGATGAAGTGAAAGAGAAGTTGAAGAAAGCTGCTGCGGATAAAAAGGCAGTGAATCTTGTTATTGTTGGTGATGAAGCTTCTTCATCTGAAAAAGATGGTTGGGCAGCTAAGTTTACGGCTAATTTAGAAACTGCTTACGGTAAAGGTTTATGGAATGTGACAGTTAAGGAATATAAGGGTGAGAGCACAGAAGAATTAATCACAAATAAACGTGATAAAGAGATTGCGAAAGAAAATCCAGATGTGATTTTATTTGAGCCACCATTTATTACGGACAATGGTAAGAGTGGGAATGGCAACTCTGTAGTAAATACGCAGAAGTTTGTTCAAGCACTTTCTACTAGTGCAAAAGGCGCTACGATTATGATTCAACCATCGAACCCAGTGTATGGTGCGAAGAATTATCCGAAAGCGATTGAAGCGTTAAAGCAATTTGCGACGCAAAATGGTTATACATATGTGGATCATTGGGGAGCTTGGCCTGATGCAACAACAAAGGCTATTTTACCTTACTTACAAGAAGAGTTTGGTTTCCCAAGTGCTAAAGGTCATGAAGTTTGGGCACAATATGTAACGGATTATTTTGTGGCTAAGTAATGACAGGTACACAAAAGGTATACGAGCAATCGTATACCTTTTATAATAAGAGAGTGAGTAAGAAATCCTAATATATGTAGGAGGAAGACAATGAATTCAATCTTAATCTGCGGTGGAGCTGGTTATATCGGTTCTCACGCTGTGAAAAAATTAGTAGATGAAGGTTTATCTGTAGTAGTGGTAGATAATTTACAAACAGGTCATGAAGATGCGATTACGGAAGGTGCGAAGTTTTATAATGGTGACCTTCGTGATAAAGCATTTTTAAGAGATGTTTTTACAAAAGAAAATATTGAGGCGGTTATGCATTTCGCGGCTGATTCTTTAGTTGGGGTTAGTATGGAGAAGCCTCTGCAATATTATAATAACAATGTGTATGGTGCACTTTGCTTATTAGAGGTAATGGATGAGTTTAAGGTAGATAAGTTTATTTTCTCTTCTACTGCGGCAACGTATGGTGAGGTAGATGTGGATCTTATTACTGAGGAAACGATGACAAATCCAACGAATACGTATGGAGAGACGAAGTTAGCAATTGAGAAGATGCTTCATTGGTATAGCCAAGCTTCTAATTTACGTTATAAGATTTTCAGATACTTTAATGTGGCTGGTGCAACTCCGAACGGTATTATTGGGGAAGATCACCGTCCAGAGACGCATTTAATTCCTCTAGTGCTGCAAGTGGCGTTAGGTCAACGTGAGAAGATTATGATGTTTGGTGATGATTATAATACACCAGATGGTACGTGTATCCGTGATTACATTCACGTTGAAGATTTAGTAGCGGCTCATTTCTTAGGTCTTAAAGACTTACAAAACGGCGGAGAAAGTGATTTCTATAACTTAGGAAATGGTAATGGTTTCAGTGTAAAAGAAATCGTTGATGCAGTTCGTGAAGTGACAAATCATGAAATTCCAGCTGAGGTAGCACCGCGCCGTGCGGGAGATCCAGCACGTTTAGTTGCTTCTTCTCAGAAAGCGAAAGAGAAGTTAGGATGGGATCCACAGTATGTAAATGTGAAGACAATCATTGAGCATGCTTGGAATTGGCATCAGAAGAAACCTAATGGGTATGAGAAATAGGTTGTATATGTGAAGAGCGGGTATCGTCTTATGACGATACCCGCTCTTTTTGTTGTACGTATCTTTCCTTAAAACTATCTTAAAAGATAAGATGTCATATTTCTAATCATTGGTATTTTTGTTACAATATAAATGAATGTGTAAAACTTTGTAAAAAGAATGTAATAATATGTATTTTGTTTTCAGAAAGTTTTATACAATTTTATTATTAAACTATTAAGTTATAAAGGGAGAGAGACTATGTTACCAAATACGGTTCGTACTCCAAACAAGAAAAAGAAATGGATTATTTTCGGGGTTATTGCACTAATTGTTATTGTTGCAGCAGTTAATATTTTTATTATGCAAGGCAAGAAGAAGGGTGCATCAACAAATGCTGATGCTGTGAGTTTTGAGAAAGTAACAGAGCGTAAGCTGAATAATACGAAGTTAATTTCTGGTCAGGTGAAGCCGGGGAATATTGAAAGTTTTTATGCGGATCCGACTAAGGGAAAAGTGAAAGAGATTGTTGTGAAAGAAGGGCAAGAGGTAGAGAAAGGTACGAAGTTATTCTCTTATGATAATGAAGAAATTAATCTTCAAATGAGGCAAGCTGAGCTTGATGAGAAGATGGCTGATATGCGTTATGATCAAGGGAAAAAGAAGATTGATTCGTTGAAGAAAGAAATTAAGAAGGCGAAAGATAGCGGCGCTGGGAAAGAAGTAACAGATCCGATGGAAGAGCAAGTAAGTGAGTTAGAGATGGTTCAAAAGACAACTGACCTTGAGAAAGAGAAAGGGAAGTTGCAGAAAGAAGAATTAAGTAAGAAGCAGAAAGAGCTTACGATTTATAGTAATTTTGCTGGTGTTGTTCAAAAGTTAGATAAAGATGCGGCGCAAAGTTCTTCTCAAGCGTTAGGTGGTCAAGGTAAGGCGTTTTTACAAGTAGCTTCTAAAGATCCGTTCCAAATTCAAGGGACGTTAACTGAGCTTCAGAAGTCACAAATTCAACCAGATCAAACATTCACTGTCACTGCGAAAGCAAATAATAAGAAGAAGTGGACAGGTAAGATTACAGAGGTAAGTGAGTTCCCAACGAGTGCAGAGATGGCTCAAGCTGGCGGTATGGGTGAGGCGACTCAAAATATGTCTCAGTATACATATAAAGCAAGTCTTGATACGCAAGATGGTTTATCTCCAGGTTATCACGTTTCTCTGCAAGTGAATTTAGAGAATAAGACGATGATTGCTGTTCCAAGTAAGAGCGTTGTAGAAAAAGGCGAGGATGCATTTGTTTATGTTGAGGATAAAGGAAAGCTTCGTAAACAAAATGTGAAAAAAGGTGCAAATGATGGAGATTGGACAGAGATTGTAGAGGGCGTAACAGTGGGGCAAAAGGTGGTTAAAAATCCTTCCGACAACGTGTATGACGGAATGGAAGTGAAAGAGAAATGATTACGTTAAATAATATTGCTAAGACGTATTATCAAGGGAAGCTTGCGGTGCCGATTTTGCATGATATTAGTTTAACGATTCAGAGCGGTGAGTTTGTTTCGATTATGGGGCCGTCTGGTTCTGGTAAGTCGACGCTTATGAATATTATCGGTTGTTTGGATCGTCCAACAGAAGGCGAATATATGCTGAATGATGTGAATATCTTAACAGCAGATGAGTCAAAGCTTGCTTTAATTCGTAATGAGTATATCGGCTTTGTGTTTCAGCATTTTAATTTACTGCCGCGTCTTTCTGCGGTGGAAAATGTTGAACTTCCGCTCGTATACGGTGGGGTGAAGAAAGCAGAGCGTCGTCAAAGGGCTCTGGAAGCACTTAGTAAGGTTGGTTTATCAGACAGAGTTCATCATTTGCCAAATGAGTTATCAGGTGGACAGAAGCAGCGTGTCGCAATTGCAAGGTCGATCGCGAATAATCCAACGTTTATTATGGCCGATGAGCCGACTGGGGCGCTTGATACGAAGTCTGGTGAGCAAGTTATGAATATTTTCACGAAGCTCAATGCAGAAGGTACGACGATTGTTATGGTTACGCATGAAGAAGAGGTAGCGGCTTATTCATCTCGCCGCATCGTACTGCGAGACGGGAAAATTACAGAAGATAGAAGGTGTGCGGTATGAGTTTGCTAGATAGTATCAAAATAGCCTTATCTTCTATTTTAGCTCATAAACTGCGCTCAGCTCTTACGATGCTAGGTATTATTATCGGAGTTGGTTCTATTATTACTGTCGTTGCAATTGGGCAAGGCGGGGAAGCGATGTTGAAGTCAAAAATCGCTGGTTCTGGTAATAATCTTATGCCAATTCAGTTTAAACCAGATATTAATGATGAGTTTGCTATAGGTGGATTTGAAATACCGAAGTTAACGGAAGAAGATATTCTAGAAGTAAGACAAGTGAAGGATGTTTCACACGTTATTACGACAAACCAGACTTCAGAGATGCTTGATGTAAATGATAAAAAAGCAAATTTGAATGTTATTGGGCTTGATAATGAGTATTTTGCGGTAAATAAAGTAAAGGTGGTAAAGGGACGCACCTTTACTGAATCAGATATTTCTTATGCGAATAATGTCGTGATGATTAGTACGAAAACAGAGGAAACGTTATTTAAGGATGAAAATCCAGTCGGGCAAATTATTGAGATGAAAGGACAACCGATGCAAATTATCGGTGTGTACAAATCAGATAATGAGTTTATGGGATTTGAAATGGAAGAAGGGTTAATCCCGCTCACTTTATGGCCTGTGTTATACGGAACAGATGAAATTCAAAATATCGCAATTCAATCTAAAAATGTAGACGACTTAGAAATAGCAGGGAAAAAAGCGGTAGAGGTATTGAATAGTCGTAAGCCAAGTGAAATTCCGGGTCAATATGAATTGGTAAATTTAAAAGAGTTCCAAGAAGGAGTTTCTAAAGTCACTAACATTATGACAATGATTATTGGTGGTATCGCTGGTATTTCACTAGTCGTTGGTGGTATTGGTGTTATGAATATTATGCTCGTATCTGTAACGGAGCGTACGCGCGAAATTGGGATACGTAAAGCGCTTGGAGCAACGCGTAGTAAAATTTTATTACAGTTTTTAATTGAAGCTGTTATGTTAACGCTTCTAGGTGGTTTGATCGGAATTGGTCTTGGATATGGCGGGGCATATATTGTATCCACATTCGCGAAATGGCCACCGCTCGTTTCGTGGGAAGTTGTCGTTGGAGGCGTATTATTCTCTATGACACTTGGTATTATTTTCGGATTAATTCCAGCGAACAAAGCTGCGAAGTTAGATCCAATTGAAGCACTGCGTTATGAGTAGTTTACTAGTGTAGTAGATAGGGTATGCATTACCGTTCTAGTGAATCGTTCACTAGAACGGGCTATATAAATAGAAGGAGGCGTTATGATGGAGGCGAATATGAATACACAAAAAGCTGGTGGAGAGAGGCCATCATTGCTTGGGATGATTACATCTCCAGGCTTACAGTTTGAGAGAATGAAGACGAGCGAGAAAGTATGGGGTATGTTTTTCCTCGTTGCACTGTTACAAGGGCTTGTAGGTAGTTTGACGACATATGTCGTGAATACGTCACCTGAAATGGTTAAGATGCAGAAAGAATTAAGTGAATTTGGTGGTGAATTTGCTACAAAGAGTTCTCTTACATCAGAAGTGATCTACGGTGGTGTATCAAGTTTTGTAGGAACAATGCTTGGGGCTATAATTATTGCAGGTATTTATAAGGTGTTTATGATGTTCTTTGGGAACGATACGTCTTATAAAACGTTGTTAACGATTGTTGTATATACGAATATTGCTCTTATTATCGGTGGACTTATTAATGGTGTTATCGGTTTAATGTTAGATGGCGGGGCAACGCAGTATACAAGTTTAGGACCATTATTTGAGCAAGGTTCACTTGCATATGGAATTGGTAATACGATTGAATTGTTCTATTTATGGAATTTAGTTTTAATTTGGCTAGGGTTACAAATTACAGCTGGATTAAGCAAAGTGAAAGCGGCGATTCCAATTATCATTTTATTCATTATTAAAGCGGCATTTTTAGCAGCGATTGTTGTGTTAGTAGCAGCATTTTTACCAAATATGCCAATCTAAATAAGGAGGCGTTATAATGGAAACGAATATTAATACGCAAGATGTAGATTCGAAAAAGCCATCATTATTTGGAATGATTACATCTCCAGAGGTACAGTTCGAGCGAATGAAGACGAAAAGCCCGGTATGGGGAGCATTTATCATATTTGTTCTACTTGGAACGGTTACAGCAGCTGCGGTATTTTATTTATCGGTGGTTAATACGCCAGAAGTGGCAAAAGAATTGAATGGCCAAGATGGGCAGATGATACAATGGTTTGCCCTTGGCGGCGGAGCACTGTTTGGTTTGTTCGGAACACCTATCGGCCTCTTTATTGCAGCAGGTTTTTATAAAGTTATTATGATGTTAATGGGAAATGATACTCCTTACATGAAGATATTATCTATTTACATTTACGCTAATCTTGTTTTCTACATTGGCGGATTGTTAAATATAGGATTAGCTTTCATTTTCGATGGAAATGGAACGGATGCTTATACAAGTTTAGCTCCTTTATTTGAAAAAGGGACAGTTTGGAACGGTATTGCATCTTCAATTGAGATTTTTAATATTTGGAGTTTAATTTTAACAGGATTAGGGTTACATATTGTAGCAGGTTTAAGTAAGAAAAAAGCTACAATTCTAATTGTGATTTTCTTTATCTTAACGATTGGATTAGGTTTTCTTAAAGGTTTAGGAAACAGTTTTGGCGCATAATATATTTTTGTGAAAAGGTGGCTCTTACTAGAGTCACCTTTTTTATTTTTGCCCCTATTTCAAATACAACCAGCAGAATTTCAAATACGGTCTAGTGTAATTTCAAATTTCGGTGGTGGTATTTAAAATTGCCCACAATGAACTTTCTTTTTCTTTTTTATATTGTAAAGGTACCGGCGGAATAACAAAGAGGTATACCTTTTAGAAGTGGGTACTGTGTGAAGCCAGCAACTTTTAAAGAGGCAGTTGTGTTGTATGAAGGAATGATTGTAAATCAAATAAAGAAGTTAGGTATTTATCAAGATCATGAGGAGTACTATCAATGTGGTTTAATTGGTCTTTGGTACGCGTATGAAAGATTTGATGCGGAGAAAGGAAGTTTTCCTGCATATGCAGTTGTAACGGTGCGTGGTTATATATTAGAGAGATTGAAGAAAGAGTTTGCAGTGCAAGAAAAGTGTGTATATGTAGGAGAGTATGAGGATATCTTCCATGCTGAAGAGATTGAAACGAGAGCGAAGGATTTTATGAGTGTATTAAATGAGAAGGAGAAGTACATTATTTTTGAACGCTTTTTTGTAGGAAAGACGATGGGGGAAATCGCTTTAGAGACAGAAATGACCTATTATCAAGTGAGATGGGTGTATCGACAAGCACTCGAGAAAATGCGAGATAGCGTAAGAGGATAAATAGTAACATAAGAATGGAAGGCAAGAAATGTTGCTTTCCATTCTACTTGTTATTTTACGGTAGTAAATTTAGTAAGGGGCTTTTACATTGTAGTGAATCTTGCATGTTCATACGTGATAGTACGTATCCGGCTTTTAACAATTGTTGCGTTAACTTATGAGGACTGATGTGTATGGTAGTAGTAGTGCCATTTGAAAAATGAATGGTAGTTTGTTTGCTCCTTTCGGAAAATTCTATGTCATCTATATGATTATAAAATAGCCATATACAGTTTGGAGAAGAAGGAGATTCTGTAGGGAATACGCAAATATATTCTCTATGGTTAATTGGAATCGGGACATTTTGTTTGAATTTGAAATTTATTTGGATTGCATTACGTCTGCCTTGATAAGTAGAGTGAACGTTCATTAGGCAATATTTCTTTATGAGTTGAAGAGCGGTTTGACGGGATTGTATATGATTCCCGCTACTGTCGATAAGTGTTGTGCAATAGTAAGGGTGCTTGCAGGGCTCTAGCATCATTGTAGAATTAGAAATAAAAATATCATTTTCATCATTGGCCATAATTCTAAGTCCTCCCTTATAAAATATTATTCTCAATATCATTATATACGAATTAAGTAAATTTAATGTTAATCTTTTGTTTCATATTGTAAATTTTAGTTGTTCGTTTACAATACAAGATGTAATAGTTTTTCTAATTTGCATCGCTTGTACATATATATGAAAATAGAAAAGAGTAGGCGGTGAGATAGTATGAAGAAAAGGTATATTATTATGGCCCTAGTTGTTGTTCTCCTCGTATATTTAGCAAATAGTAATCCGAGTAAAGGAGAATATACAGACTGGGCAGCGAAGCAGTTTATGAAACGTAATGATGTGAGTAAGAAATTAGACGAAGTTCAAAAAGAGAACGAAGAGGGTCTCCTTGGCGATTTAGCATCTGCTGGTAAGAAGTTGGCGAAAAAGTATGTTGAGCCGCAAGTTGGGTTATTAATCGATCATTATACAAAACGGAATGATTATATTTTCTTCTCAACATATACGACCGAGTTTGATTTAGGCGGAGAACACTATAAATATGTTTGTGTTGGTGTTTCAAAGATTTTTATCCCAATTGAAATGCCGAAGAAAAAAGACGAATCTGCAAAATGATGCAGATTCGTCTTTTTCATTTATCCCGCTTTAATGGGCAGTAAGACCCCCACCTCAAAATTCAGCGAAAGCAAAGAATTTAGGTGGGGGTCGGGCTGCCCATAAAAGTCCGATTGGTGAAGGCTAATAATCAGTGGGGGATGAAGAAAACCCCCACTGATTAAAGTTTCACTTTATAGTGTAATTGGAATTTCAGAGACGTTTTTTTCTACGAGACGGGCTCCCTTTTTCTGCGTATTTTCATCAATTGATGAAAATACAGATGAGGCAAGAATGGTATCCATTACTTGGTTTACGACTTGTGTATCGACGGGTGTGATGGGCTTCTCGATAGAAAAAACAACTGTTTTTCCACTTTCTTTCGCGAAAATTAATTCTAGTACTTGCATGCGTTTTTCCTCCTTTTTATTGATCACGTAAACGTTCGGTTAGTGCGGATAATAATCAGCGGGGGATGAAGAAAACCCCCACTGATTAAAGCTTCACTTTATAGGTTAGAAAGATCTGATGTGCTTACAAGCTGTACAGCGTGAAGTGATGATTCTTGTAATGAGGCAAGAGCACGTGCTACGTTGTGTACTTGCTCTAAGTTTGCGTTTGTTTTCACACGTTTAAATTGTTTGTTCTTGAAAACTGTTTTGCCGTTCTTATCTAATCCGTTGTTTAAGACAAGGCGCAACGTTAAGTCCATTACGATTGTTTCGACTGCCATGTTTATCACCCCCTTTCACTTTATAAATAGGGGACAAATGTCATGTTTTGGCGTGAAATTTTATTTTTTTTTTGGTACTCTTAAAAGACTAGGAGAGGAGTTTCGGAAGAATGAATCGTAAATTATTTTGGATTCCTGTAGTACTATGGATGGGGCTGATTTTCTATTCTTCAGCACAACCGTATACAAAGCAGGATGTACGCTCAGATATTGAACAATATATAAATGTTGAGTTTGTGAAAGAGCATTTTTCATGGGTATCTATCGATTATGGTGGAGGTACACCTGTTAGTATTGAAAATAAAGGTGTAGGCGGATTTGTTGAGTTTTTCCTTCGTAAAGGCGCTCATTTTATGGTGTTCTTTATGCTTGGTTCATTGACGTATTACGCGTTTTATCGATCGGGTTATTCGAGAAAAAGGTGTTTTCTATACGCTCTCCTTTTCGTTGCGGGATACGCAACATTTGATGAAATCCATCAATCGTTTACAGGAGATCGTACACCGATGTGGCAAGATTCATTGTTAGATACGTGCGGCGGATTAACGGGGATTATAATAAGTAATTGGTTTTGGCATAGAAAAAGGAGCTAATCTCATTACGAGATTTGCTCCTTTTTTAAGTTTATACACCAAGTAATTCTTTTAATTCGTCTGTCGATAGTTCAGTCATCCAACTATCGCTTGTAATGACAGCGTTGTTTAATGATTGTTTTCGTTCTAACATTTCATCAATTTTCTCTTCTAACGTTCCTGTAGTAATGAGTTTATGAACATGAACGAATCGTTTTTGACCAATGCGATATGCGCGGTCCGTTGCTTGGTTTTCTACAGCAGGGTTCCACCAACGATCATAGTGAATAACGTGGTTGGCTGCAGTTAAGTTTAAGCCTGTTCCGCCAGCTTTCAATGATAGGATGAAAATATCATACGTTCCGTTTTGGAACTGTTCAATCATTTTATCTCGCTCTTTCTTCGGTACACTACCGTTTAAGAAGAGGACGCGCTGACCGAATTTTTCTTCTAGCACACGTTTTAGCATGTTCCCCATGCCAATGTATTGCGTGAAGATGAGGCAACTTTCATTTTGATCTTTTATATTTTCGATGAGCTCCATTAACGTTTTTGTTTTCATAGAGCGTTCAACGACATTTTGTGGTTCTTCTTCTTTTAAATAAAGAGCAGGATGATTACAAATTTGTTTTAGCTTGTTCAGCATAAGTAATATAAATCCGCGGCGCTCAATCCCGCTTAATCCTTCTACATTTTGTAATGTATCTTGAACAAGTTGTTCATATAAGGACGCTTGCTCCCCAGTAAGAGGGCAGTAAGCTTTTTGTTCTAGTTTATCTGGTAAGTTTAATGCGACTGTTTGATCTTTCTTCGTTCGGCGCAGTAAAAATGGTGAGATAAAACGTTGAACTTGTTGGATTTTTCCTTCATCACGGTCTTTTTCAATCGGTGTGACGAAGCGGCGCTGGAATTGTCCTAAGCTGCCGAGATATCCATGATTAATAAAGTCGAAAATGGACCAAAGCTCAGCAAGGCGGTTTTCCATCGGCGTACCGGTTAAAGCGATTTTATGATTTGCCTGCAAGTTTCGTACTGCTTTCGACTGTTTCGTATGCGGGTTCTTAATATTTTGTGCTTCATCCAAAATAACAGCGTCCCAGCATAACGAAGTCAGTTCTTCTTCATCGAGCTGAGCTAATGCGTAAGACGTTAATACAACATCTGCTGATTGAAGGAAATCTTCAAATGACTCGCCCTTATCTCGGTTACTTCCGTAATGTAATTGAACACGTAAATTCGGTGCGAAACGCTCAAATTCTTTTTGCCAATTTCCAAGAACGGATGTCGGCGCTACGATTAAGGCAGGGCCTGTTTTGAGATTATTTTCTTTTGCATATAGTAAGTAAGTAATCGTTTGAATACTTTTGCCAAGTCCCATATCGTCGGCTAATAATGCCCCAAATCCAAGTTTTCGTAAATATAATAACCACTCAATGCCGTGTTGTTGATACGGACGTAGTGTTGCATCTAGTGAAGAAGGGACGTCTACTTTTGGGATATCGCCAATATGTAAGAGCTTTTGGAATAGCTCTTCATAATATCCGTCTAGTTCAATTTCGATATCTGCAAACGGGCTATCCTCTTCTACAATTTCTGTTTCAGCTGTATTTGATAGATGTTGCTGGAGGACATCTTTCATTTCTAGTCCATATTTATCGGCACGGTTCATGAGTTTTCTTACTTCTTCAATAAAGGCGGGATCTAGTCGCATCCATTGACCATTTATATTGAATAACCGTTTGTTTTGTTCAACGAGTTCGAAAAATTCGCTTTCTGACAAATCAATGCCGTTCGTTGAAATGCGCCAGTCAAAATTAACGAGCGTATTCATGCCGAAGAAAGATTGTGTTTGCGTGGCATTTTGCTTCAGCTGCACACGTAATTTTGGTTTTGTTGCTTTTAAATTTTGCCACCATGATGGTAGTAGAATCGTAATACCAGCTGCGAGTAATTCGTTACTTGCTTCTGTTAAGAAGTTCCACGCTTCTGTTTCAAAGAGTTCAGTTCGGAACGTATCATCTTCCTTAAGCCACGGTACGAGCTTACTAAAACCTTCTTGTGTTTCGGTAACACGTTCTTCATAGTCGTGCCATCTTTTCGGTAAGGAATCGATGTTTTCATATACATATATGCGATGTGCCCCGCGCTTTGGCGTAACAACCGTCTCAAGTTTCCACATTTCAAATTCTTCCTGTGGTTCTTGTAGTCTTAAGCCGACTGTAAACGGAAGATCATCTTCAATGTAACCAATTTTTCGAAGCCAATCTTCTTCATGTAGTGCTGCTTCCAGCTGTCTTTTCGTAAAGTCATAATGTTCATATAGCCTTTTTGCATCTTCCCATCCGTCATTTGAACGGTTATCTTGTAATATGCTTTCATTTACTGCGGCTGAGAAAAGAGATGCTAATGTGTCATCTTCGATTGGTGTATTTTGAACTTTCCAAGATGGCTGTTTGGGCCAACGCTCCATATCGGGTACGAAGCTACCGCTTGTGAAGGCATCCCATAATTCATTCGCATCTTTCGCAAGTGCTGTAATAGGGCCGTTCATTTGAATATGTGCAAAGGAGTTCATCGGTTTGTTTGCGATGTATTCAAATGCTTGTGCGTTTGTTAGGATAACACCTTGTTTTCCTTCAAAGGTTGCTTCTTTTAGAAACGTACCGTAGAAAGAAGTGGCGTGCCATGTGAATGCATTTCGTTTCCAACTTGTTACGGATAATGGAGTACCGCTGTCATCTTCTCCCCAAAGGAACCAACCTTGACTAATGTGCTGGAGCCTAATTGTTACTTCAGTTTGATTGATCATCGATTAATTTTCCTTTCCGTAATTCCTCTTGTAGTGCACGCAAACGTGAATGTAGATTGGCGATGTGAATGATGAAAGCATCCCATTCGTCGGTACGTTTTAATCGTTTATATAATATACGTAATTTTTTTAAGTAACGAACGGCACGTCTATATGATTTACGATTTCGCTCTTCAATTGCTTCTACGGCAGCAAGATGATAAAGAGGAAGTGCTGCTTCAGGCGCTTCTTTTTCAATATCTTTCAGCGGTTCCTTTAATAGTTCAATTGCTTCAAATCCATATAAGAGATGAAGTTCTGCCCATGTACGATACTGTTTCTTCGCGAGTACGTATTGCTCATAGTTTGCGAAACTATACGGCAGGAGTTCTTGCAAAATCATTTCGAATCCAGCTTGTTCATTTGTATGTGTTGCATATGTTTCATACATGATGACAAATAACCGAACGATATCTTTTATGAAGATTGTATTTTCATGTTCATGTATCGTTTCCTTTACTTGTTTATACGTAAAGGAAAGCCAGTTTTTCGCACGATCCCACTGCATGGCACTTAATAGCTCTTCTAACCAATAGAAATACAGACTTACAACAGAAGCAGGTTGTTTTTTTAGTAAGTCCATTGCTAATTGGTCTTCTTCCTTTAAAAAGAGTAGGTGAGAAGATGCTAATGCTTTGGAAAGTGGATTGATTTTCGTATCAATTCGTTGTTCTTCCGCTTGCAGTTTCTCTTTATTGTTTAAGAGTTCACTCCATACGTGACGATAAATGAAATATCGTTCTTGTGTATAGGAGTCGGTTGAGAAGAATACTTCATGAACGAGACGAGCTGTTTCTTGCAAAATAGCTTCCACTTCTTGAGGAATCGCATCTGATTGTAAGTCCCGAACGATTGCTTCCACTTTATCTACAAATAACCGAACGACGTTAACAGGCTGATGATAAGAATACGTTTTATTTACTTCAAACGACTGAATTTCTTCTAGCAATTTTTGAAAGCAATAAAGTGCAGCATGTAGCCGGAATAATTCATGTATCGCAATGACGCGCGGAGCTTTCCGTTCAAGTTTTGTATAGAAGTCCGTAAAGATACTCATAAGAAAATACATTTGTTTATAAGTAAGCCGAGCTTGTTCTTTTTTAAATGAATCATATTCTTTGTCAAAATACGATTGCCAACTTTTATAATCGCTTTCTTCAAAAGCTGATGATTGCAATACTTGTCTTGCAGTTCGAATCGGAGGAAGGGAAGGTTTCGTATTATTTTTAAATAAAGTTAATACATCCCCTACTTGCCCGAAACTAGACGCTGCAGATAGTAACACAGCTAGCATATGCTCACATTGTGTTGGTGCGAAGCAATCGCAATAGCTTTCAGCGACATTACGAATCGGGATGTGGACGCTATATACGCTGCCTTCCGCATCTACAGTTCCAGATAGCGTATACCCATCAAAGTCAACGTTATAGACAACACCACTACGATATAGGTGCCGAGCTGTAGCGACATGTTCCTGATCAGCCGTTTGCTGTGGATCTAGTCCTTGAACGAACTCATTCGCAATCATCATAATTTCATCTTTCGTAATTGAGTGTTGCAGCATAATATTCCTCCGTACACAGATTTCTTTCCTTTACCATTATAAACAAAAAATGCTCAAAACAGAAAAAATGAAGTTAGGATTACAAAAAAGGATGTTGCCTAGTTGAACTTTCCTACTAAGTAACATCCTTTTTTGTAATTAAGAGCGTGATTCCTGTAATACCGCTTTTACGTATGGGTCGTGTAATATTTGTTTTATAATTGGTAACATGCTTTCTTCGAATGGAATATCGATGGGAAAAGGCTTTTGGGAGCCTGGTTTTATCCCGTATTGCACGATTTTGTAATGTGTATTTCCTTCAGACTTGAGCACAATTAACTTATAGCGATTGTCATCGCCAGCGAGTGAAAAATCAATGGAAATAGCGTCATATGTGATTTCATCTTTATATATATACGGTTTTGGTGTACCAATCCAGTCAACTTTTGCTTGTATATTCATGGGCGTAGCCTCCTTATATGTATTATAAAAAAATAAAAGCCGACTCTCAATAAAGAGAACCGGCTGTAGTAGTCATTGGTTATTTTAAAATTTTCACTTTAACAGTTTTGCGTCCCCATTTTTGGGCAGCGCTATCTGATCCAACTAGAACGTCGATACGGTTACCTTTAATTGCACCGCCAGTATCTCCAGCGATAGCTTCTCCGTAACCTTCAACCCATACTTTAGATCCTAATGGGATTACTTTCGGGTCAACAGCGATCATTTTCATATTTGGGTTCGCTGTTAGGTCATGACCCATTGCAGTTAATACGCGGCCGCCATATGTGCCACCGTTTTCGCTCGGGTGAGCTGTATATGCTGTAGCTTCAACTGTTAACTCACGACCACCAGAAGGTTCGCTAGTTTCAGCAGCTTTCACAGCAGGCTTAGCAGCTGGTTTTGCTTGTGCTGCAGGTGCTTGAGCTTTAGCTGGTGCTTGCGCTTTAGCAGGAGCAGGTTGTTCTTGTTTTTCAATAACAGGTGCTGTACCTGTTAAGAAAGGAACGTGAACGTAAGCTGTTTTCCCGTTATATTCAAATTGTAACCACTCATTTTGTACTTGGTACGTTGTTTCGATCATATCGTCTTTCTTAAGCGTTCCAAGAATTTCTGAGTTTGTATTCGCTTCAGCACGTACGTTTAATACGTTAGCTGTTACGTAGTAGATGCTTTTTGTAAACTCTGTACTTACGAATGCGTCTTTACCATCTAAAGAGATTTTTGACCATCCATTTTCTGCATTTAGAACATCTATCTTATTACCGTTTAGTAATTTACCGACAACTTTTGATTCCGTAGTAGGGTTTTCGCGTACGTTTAGTACGTCTGTTGTTACAACAGTTTCTGCATTAGCAGTTGATGTGAAAATCCCAAGACCAAAAACTGCTGCTGTTGCTATACCAATTAATTTTTTCATGATAGCCTCCATTGCGTTTGTTTTCGTGTCCTCATTATAGCAACAGATTTTTTCGGATTTAGGGAAAACACACAATTACAAACCATTCGTAATAAGTCGTTAACATCTTGTAATATAGCAAAAAATATAAGGAAGCGTTTTTCATTCTATGTGATTAGTAGGTTTCTAGTTATATTCAAAATATTTAATGCAACATATTTTTTTCGGCGTAAATAAAAATATTACGATAGTGTTACATGATGTTTACTAAACGATTACATTCCTTGAGTATTTTACCGTTTTATGGGTAATATAGTTATATAAACATAAACATTTCGTTTGTGAATCTATAAACATGTGCTATATACTAGCAAAAAAACCGCATAATTGTTACAAGAGAAAAGGGTTGCAAGGAAGGAATTTGCCCTTTTTTACATCTGTAACACACCCTTTTTTGGGAAAATACATTCCCATCCGCATTTTTCTCGCACAATTTGACAGCAGTATTTCTATCTTGTAGCTCTTGCAGAGTGAAAAGGTTATACGGAAGGTAAGGCTGTCCATAAGAATTCTAATTGGTGAAGGTGAAAGTAAGAGAATTGAAAGAAAATCACCGCAAAAGTTATAGTTTTCTATCCGATTTAACATATCGGAATTTATGTTATTTACAAAAGTTAAACCTACGAAGGGGGATTTGATGAGGAAACTGACAAAAACATTCATCGTTTCATTAACATTATGTATTGCATTTACAATTTGGGGGGCTATTCCCGAATCTATTATTGGAAAAGGTAGCCTAGGAAATGTAACAACTGCAATTCAAACTGCGCTAGTTAGTAAGTTTGGATGGTTTTATATTATTTCTGTTTCTATTATTTTAGGTGTATCTATCTTTTTAATTGTTTCGAAATACGGTTCTATTCGTTTAGGTAAAGATGATGACGAACCTGATTATAGTTATATGACATGGTTTGCTATGTTATTTAGTGCCGGTATGGGTATCGGTTTAGTTTTCTGGGGCGTTGCGGAACCATTAAACCATTTGTACGCACCTCCGTTTGGAGAAGGTGGAACGGAAGAAAGTG
Source organism: Bacillus sp. NPDC094064 (assembly GCF_050279585.1). Lineage (NCBI taxonomy): Bacteria > Bacillati > Bacillota > Bacilli > Caryophanales > Bacillaceae > Bacillus > Bacillus sp. NPDC094064. The sequence goes on along the minus strand of NZ_JBNNUI010000005.1, from coordinate 270,819 downwards.
CGCGTCTCGCACTGCGTTTTTCATTTTTCCACTGGGGATTACATCCGTGGGGACTATATGCGTTTGTAGCGTTATGTATTGCTTACTTTACTTTTAGAAAAGGAAAAGCAAGTACGATTAGTGCGACAGTAGGTTCGTTATTTAAAGGCGGGGAACATGGGCGTATTGCTCATACATTTGATGTTTTAGCTGTTTTCGCGACGGTGTTTGGTGTTGCGACGTCATTAGGTCTTGGTGCAAAACAAATTGCAGGTGGTGTTAGTTATTTAACATCTATCCCGAATTCATTAACGACACAGTTAGTTATTATTGCAATCGTAACCGTTCTTTTCATGTTATCTGCACAAACAGGTCTTGATAAAGGGATTAAATATTTAAGTAATACAAACATTATTTTGGCATTTGCACTTATGATTATTGTATTATTTGCAGGTCCAACAAACTTTATTATGAATTATTTCACTTCAACAATCGGTTCTTACATTCAAGAATTGCCAAGTATGAGTTTCCGTTTAAGTCCATTAGATGAAGGCGGAAATCAATGGATTCAGTCATGGACCATTTTCTATTGGGCATGGTGGATTGCATGGTCACCATTCGTAGGTACGTTTATTGCACGTGTTTCAAAAGGGCGTACTATTCGTGAGTTTGTTATCGGTGTGTTACTTGTACCGACCGTAATTGGTGCACTTTGGTTCTCTGTTTTTGGCGGAACAGCTATTCATATGGAGTTGTTTGGTGATGCACATATCTTCGAGAAAGTGAAAGAGATGGGAACAGAAGTAGGATTATTCGCTATGTTTGATCAGATGGGAAGCTTTGGATCAGCTTTATCTGTTCTAGCTATTCTTCTTATTTCGACATTCTTTATTACATCTGCAGATTCTGCGACATTCGTTCTAGGAATGTTAACGACACATGGCAGTTTAAATCCGCCAAACCGTATTAAATTAGTTTGGGGTCTTGTATTAGCTGCGTTAGCTTCGATCCTATTATATGTTGGTGGATTAGAAGCCTTGCAAACGGCAGCTATCATTGCGGCGTTCCCGTTCGTATTTGTTATTTTCTTTATGATGGCATCATTATTTAAAGAGTTACAAAAGGAAGGTCGTATGAAGCGACATAAATAATAGAAGGAAAAGGGCTGATTTTATATCAGCTCTTTTTTTGCATAGAAGTGATTTTTATTATAATGAAGGGAAATAAAACTCATTATTATATAAGTAGTATGCCTTTTATACAAATAAAAAACGATACATTTCGACAATATTCGATATCTTTCAAATTCTATTTGCATTTTTGACAAAAAATTGTCGGAAATGTGTTGTCACGTTTATGTATATGTGCTATATTATTTCCTGTAAGCGATTTCAAATAGTTTTAAAGCGTATTCAAGGGGGACATCTAGAATAATGAAACGTTACGAAAGAAAGTGGAAGCATATTTGTTTGAAACGTGTGGCACATCGTAGTGTCCAAGAAAGCACGGAACCTAAGACTGAAACGCGCAAAGAACAGCAAGAGAAGCAATTGGTTCTACAAAAATAGCAATCACTTTTTCGTATATAAATGAAGGTCGATCGTTCGTTGGGGGATGGACGTGAAATTACTTTCAGCTAAGGGGTATTGTCTGATATATAAGTTATACGGCAATAAATAAGCACAGAGCATACGGCGCTCTGTGCTTATTTTTAATGTGCTGTTTATTTGTCTTTTTTGAATCGAACTGTTTTATCCCAGCCAATGACTTGTTTCTTACTCTTTGCACGTAAGTATAAGATTAAACTGCGAATGAATAAGTACGTAAAGAGCTGTGCGTACGTAAAGTACATGATGACACTAATGAAAATATTAGTCGGTGTAAAGGTTCGCTCAACACTTTGGGCACTAAATAATTGCGAAACATATGTAATATACGCAACGTACCACATAAATAATAGCGGGATACTATATTGGATCTGGAATATCCCAAGTAATCCAATTATAAACCAAACGTTTGAAATGATTAGGAATAGCCAAAATACGACATACACTAAAACTTGCTGTAAGGAATGGACAAGAAGTTTTCCCTTAAAGAAGCTTAAGGAAGAAAACATTTTTTCTAAAATGTATAAATTTCCTTGGAGCCAACGCGTACGTTGTTTAATAAGAATTTTTAAATGCTCAGGTTCTTGTTCCCATGTAATCGATTCTGGAACGATTGGTAAGAGATAGCCTTTTTGTGTAATTCGTAATGTTAATTCAGCATCTTCTGCAATTGCATAAGGGTCATAGCCACCAAGCTCTTCTAATGCGGAGCGTCGAAGAAGCATGTTCGTTCCTGTTAGGGAACCTGTTTGGAATAATAACCAGCGCCCAGACTGCATAAGGAGCTGGAAGATTTGGAATTCTAGTGAAATCATTCGCGTCAGCCAGTTTCTCTTTTCATTTACTGTACGAACGTGTCCAACAGCCCCAACAGCATCCCGGGTTGTTTCGGCGTGTTCTACAAGCATTCGCAAGGCATGTGGTTCAGGCTGATTATCTGCATCGTAAACACAGAAATATTCACCATCGGAAATACTAAGACCGTAGTTTAATACACGTGATTTCCCTTTCGGTTCACCGGGCGGGACACGAATGTGACGAATATGAGCATAAGCTTTGTCAAAGTCATCACCAATTTCAGGTGTTTCGTCTTGCGAGTTATCGTTTAGTAAATAAACGGTCAGTTTTCCTGGATATTCGATCTTTGCCATTGCCTCTAATGTATCTTTCATAACGACACCTTCGTTATGAGCGGGTATTAAAATATCGACGCTTGGATAATGTTCTAGCGTACGATCTTTTCGTTTAGTATTTCGGTGAACTAAGCCTGCGATTGTTAAGAAAGAGTAGTAAACGAGTAACCCTGAGAATAGAAAAGCTGTAAAGATTAACACATACTTAATGGAGAATGTAATGCTAATCCAAAAGACAAGTACACAAAACAAAAGAAATAGTAGGAGCATAACGAGTGTCATCATAATACTGTCGGTCCTTCGGTAGCAATGTGTTTTCGTGTCATTTTAATATCTTGAATTGCTTGATTTGCAAGCCATTTCTCCATTTTTGGCTGTAGACGGTTCATTACGATATCTGCACCGGCATCATTTGTATTTTGTAATAAAATGACTAACGTGTCGTTGTCATACTCGGCAGCGAGGTCAAAGTCAGTTCGTACTGTTTCAACTAATAAGGAAGCTACACGGTCCATAACACTTTCTTTCGTATATTTACTAAAGGAAGTGAAATCAAAATAAATAATAATGCCTGTTTCATTACGACGCTTCATTGCAGTTATTATTAATGCTTGTCGTCTTTCAAATTCTTGTCTCGTTAATAATTTCGATTCTCCAATGTATTGTTCCAACTCTTTCACGCGTGCAGTTAAATTTCTATTTTCGTGAATGACCTTCTTTAATAAGTGGGTTGATATATAAACAATGAAGAAGTTAGCTGCCATCAGGAAGTGGGTAATGATATATTCCCATTGGTGTGATGTACTCCATAAGTGAAGCCATGCTTCATAAAATAAATAGAATACGGAAATGATAGTTCCGAGTATGAAGAAAACAAATGCTGTTTTATCAGCTAAGAATAGGAATAGTACATTTACAATTACATATATAATTGTAAAAATGAGCGCATGCTCATATTTTGTTATATGTACAGTAGTAAAATAAAATACAATTTGTAAAATCCACATAGATAGGATTTTATAGAACTTATCTTTCACAAAGCTTTCCTCCTTAAAGGTAATTCATACAAGGACACTTGTAGTATGTGCAATTATTAAGAATTAGACTATAAATCCTGTTCAATAGAACAATAACAAGTAATATCCTTTTTTTTTGCAAGAAAAAATAAACAGACTTACTAATTATTGTATCATATTGTCTATACATCTAGATATGGATAATATGTAAAAAATCCGCCTCTTTAAAAGAGGCGGATTTATGTGAAAATGTATCCCGCTATTCGCGGGCAGCCTTCACTTTATAGGAACATCATACCTGCAACTGCTGCATTTAAGAAGTTTGCTAATGTACCAGCGATAACTGCTTTAATCCCTAATTGTGCAATTTGTTTACGGCGAGTAGGAGCTAATGTTCCTGTTACACCTAATTGAATTGCGATAGAAGAGAAGTTTGCGAAACCACAGATTGCGAATGTTAAAATTAGGTTTGTTTTTGCAGAGAACTCTGCCATGTGTGGCCCTAAGTTTGCGTATGCAACGAATTCGTTGATTGCAAGTTTTTGACCGATAAAGCTTGCCGCTTGTATAGCTTCATTTGGAGAAACCCCGATTAAGATTGCAAATGGTGATAGTAAGTAACCGAAGATTAAATCAAGGCTAAGTTTAATATCGAACCAAGAACCAACCCATCCTAATAATCCATTTAATAAAGCGATTAATGCGATGAAAGCCATTAACATTGCTGCTACGTTAATAACAAGTTGCATACCTTCAGATGCACCACGTGCAGCTGCATCGATAACGTTTGCGTCTTCACGTTCTGTAGAAAGTTCAACGTTATTATCTACTTGTTCTGTCTCTGGCATAATTATTTTTGCAATTAATAAACTTGATGGAGCTGCCATAATTGCTGCTGCTAATAAGTGTTCTAACGGAATTCCCATTGCGGCATAACCGACAAGAACTGATCCGGCAACAGCTGTCATACCACTTACCATAATAGTGAAGAATTCACTGTTTGTTAAGCGTGCTAAGTAAGGTTTGATTAAGATTGGAGCTTCAGTTTGTCCTAAAAATACAGTTGTTACTGAGTTTAAGCTTTCTGCTTTCGAAGTTCCAAGAAGTTTACTTAATGCACCACCAATGATACTAACGAATTTCTGCATAATACCGAAATGATATAAGATTGCAACTAATGAACTAATAAATACAATTGGAAGTAGTGCTTGAATCACGAAGATAAATCCCCAAGGGCCTTTTGCGTTGACTAAATCCCCAGCAACGAATCTAATTCCCTCGTAAGAAAAATTAATTAATCCTTGAACGCCGTCAGCAGCGTATTTTAAAACTGCTTTACCAGCATCCCATCTTAATACAATAAATGAAAATGACATTTGTAATGCTAGCGCGATTAAAATTGTGCGCCAATTAATAGCTTTGCGGTTGGAAGATAGTAAGAAAGCAATTGCTAATACTCCAATCACGCCGCCAATTCCCCATAAAAGATTCATGCAGTGTATGCTCCTTCCTCATAGTAAAAAAAGTGTATAAACCAGTTGTCTATACTTTTTCGAATATAACATCTTAAGTAACTTATCATAATGGACATCGGAGGTCAAACGTCTAACGAAAAGTTTAAATAAAAAGAAAATTCATCAAAAAAACACATATAAAATAAATTGTCATGAAATAGGTTATGTTTTTTATGAAAATATATACATTATGATAACGTTATGGATTATTTTTGTAGAATATGGTGTATGAAATGGGAAAATAGATGCATTATTTTTGTAGAGAGAAGATAGGGAAAGGGGGTAATGAGGTGAACGTATAACAAAAAGCCTTCTAGTAATCTAGAAGGCTTTGAAAATACAACTTAAGGTGCTTTCGTATAACCTAAGAAGTGCTTGCTCCAATAAGAGTTACTTAATGAAGCGATTGCTACACCTTTATCTCCGGATTGGATAAATGATCCCCCACCAAGGTAAATACCCATGTGAGAAGGACCTGATTTATAAGTGTCTTTGAAATAAATTAAGTCACCTGGTTGTGGATTTGAAGTTTTTTGTAGGCTGCTCCAATATCCTGCAACACTTTGACGACTAATGTTATGACCAAATTTCTTAAATACGTGATAGATGTAACCACTGCAGTCAACACCGTTAGCAGAAGTACCGCCCCAAACGTATGGTACGCCTTGCATTGATTTTGCGTATGCAAGTAGAGAAGAACTGTCACCGCTATTTGTATTGTTATTGTTTTGATTGTTGTTATTTTGATTAGAATCGTTGTTAGGCTTGTTATTCGCTGCACCGCCCACTGGTGTTTTAGATAGAAAACGTGTTCCGATGTAACCAGTTTGACCGTTGTAGTTAATTTTACTCCATCCAGAGTTTTCAGAGATTACTTGAACCTTCTGTCCTTGTGGAAGTGCGCCTATGATTCTATAATTTGTGCCTTCACCGCTACGTACGTTTAATGCAGAAGCATTAATGTAGTAGTCACCAATTGCTTGGCTAGGTTGTTCAGGTTGTTTTGGCTGTTCAGGAGTAGTAGTGCCACCTTTAACGAATTTTACAAACTCGCTACTAACAAAGCCTGTTTTTCCTTGATAGTTCACTTTAAACCAACCGTTTTCAGATCCAATTACGTTTAAAGTAGTACCGTTTAACACGCCACCAATTACGCTATGGTAAGTAGCAGGGCCCGTACGAACGCGTAGAGATGTTGCGTTAACAACGTATGTACCACCAGTTTGAACGGTTACATTATTATTTTGTTCTTGGTTGTTTCCTTGTGTAACGTTGTCGTTAGAACCGCCTTTTGTTACATAGTCTTTGCTTACGTAAGCAGTTTGACCTGCATAATTGATTTTGAACCAATCTTGAACTTCGCCAACGACTTGTACTACTTGTCCTTTTGTAATAGAACCTACAGTAGTATGAGAAGTACTAGGGCCTGTACGAACACGAAGAGAAGATACATTTACTGTATAGTTTCCGCTTGCTGGTTTTACAGATTCTTGGTTGTTGTTTGAAGAACCTGCATTAGAAGAAACACCAGATACGAATTCGCCACTTACGTAGCCAACTTGTCCATTATGATTGATTTTTACCCAACCATTTTCTTGACCAATCACGTTTAACGTTTGACCTTCATATACACGTCCTGAAACAGAACTAGAAGTGTTAGGAGCTGTACGGACACGTAATACATCAGCAGTAACTTTATTTTTTCCACCTGTTGCACTTACATTGGAATTGCTTGCGCCATTTTTTGATACAAATTCACCGCTAACAAAGCCAGTTTTTCCATTGTGGTTAATTTTGAACCAGCCATTTTCTTCGCCAATCACGTTTAAAGATTGACCGTTATAAACGCGTGAGATGATGTCGTGAGAAGTACTTGATCCTGCGCGTACATGTAATACGCTAGTGTTCACCGTATAAGATGAGTTGTTTGATGCAGAAGCTTGGACAGCTTGCGTAGCAGCTTTTTGTGTATTTTGTTCAGGGGCAGCTTGAACACTATCGAGTGTAGGAGCTGCTCCTCCTGCTACAGACACTGCCGCAAGACCGGCAAGGTATTTTTTCATAATTTGTCGATTCCTTTCTGTCTGTAATGTAGTGAAGAAATATTTACCAACTGTTAAAAATTCTAAAGAGCATGTCGATTACTGTCAAGACTTATGCGGGAATCTGAATATGACAAAAAGATTACAAGAAAAAATCAAGGTATGAATTCCACACCTTGATTTCCATTTAAATACATATATTGAATGTAGAAAGGATAGCAATTATTCGTGTTTAAGAAGATGACATGTTGGATTGTAACAAACTTTGAGAAAAGGATCTTTGTAGCATTTTTGTGATAGGTCCAACTTGACCATCTTGAATCGCTGTTCCATCAAGGTGAGTCATCGGTAAAATTTCAATTGTAGTTCCTGTAAAGAAGCATTCATCTGCTTGATACACGTCACGAACACTGAAAAGTTCTTCTTGTACAGGAATACGAAGGGTTTTCGCTAAAGAAAGGACATATTGACGAATAATACCGTTTAAAATAAGGTGATTGGCTGGATGTGTGTACAGAGTGCCATTTTTGATTAGAAAGAAATTAGAACAACTTCCCTCCGTTACAATACCATTTCGTACAAATAGTGCTTCTTTACAGCCTTTGCGCTCCGCTTTCGTAGCAGCGAGTACATTTGGTAATAAATTTAATGATTTAATGTCACAGCGGAGCCAGCGGGAATCTGGTTCTGATATAGCACGTACACCATATTCAATCCATAAAGCTGGTCTTTCCTTTTTTGTAATATAGGCATAGATTGTCGGAGGAGCGTCATATGAGAATGCGTGAGTACGAGCTTGTACACCGCGAGATACTTGCAAATAAATGGTTCCATCTTCGTGGAAATTATTACTTTCAATGAGCTTGTAAAGTAATATGATGAGTTCTGCTTTTGAGAAAGGGAGAGATAATTCTATTTCTTCCATGGAACGATATAATCTTGTTATATGCGGATCTAATAAATGAAAGTTCCCTTTGTATAGGCGAATCACCTCATAGACACCATCTCCAAACTGCAAGCCTCTTTCTTCAAGTTCTATGTACGTTTTTTGCTTTGTTGTATCAATAACTGCATCATTCCAAAGTACAAATCTTTCATATGCCAATTGTCGTCCCATCCTTTCATAAGTACATAAGTAACATGAAACTTTCATTCGGAATAAAAGTCATGATAGTCATTTTTATGTGAGTAATTCTTTACATATGACGTATATGTATTGATAAATCGCAAAGAAGTAGTGGTAATTTATAGCATTTTGTATATATAAATTCGAAAATAAGAAATAAGAATCCTGCTTTTGAATAAAAAAAAGCAACATTCTTATGGAATGCTGCACAAGGAGGGTAGCTATCTTTCATAGGGACATCGTCTCATGGAATGTTTTGTGTAAGGAAACAAAACATTGTAAAAGACAATGATAAGAAAATAGAAACAAACGATTTACATATTTCATTAAGGGATCTTAGTAAAGATGAGAGATAAGAAATATATAGAACCTCGTTTACATATTTTATTATAGAGATGCTCCATTAATTTCGTGTGAATATTTGGTAAAGGTTATGTAATTTTAAAGTTAATGCATATAAGAGGAAAGAGAGAGGAATATAAAAAAAGAGGCTGAGATTACTCAGCGCTCTTCTTTTCTTCTTTAATAGCTGTTTTTACTTCACCAGTTTTGATCTTGTTACTGTCTGAGAAGCGAAGTAAGTCACCTTCAATGATCTTGTCAGACATGTGCAATTCATTTTGGGCACGATCAATTAGTGGTTGAGCTTCTTCTTTCGGTAATTGTACGACTTCACCTGTGTTACGGTCGTAGAATGTATTGTTCGTGTACATGTACTTATCTGTAACGAAGCTACCGTCACGAAGAACAACGAATCCTTTATTGTCTGGTGAGAATACATCATGACCGAATTGAATTTGATTCGTAGAATCTACACCAAGTAAGTTTAGAATTGTTGGTTTAATGTCAATTTCACCAGTTGGTTTTGAAATTGTTTTACCTTCTTTTTGACCTGGAACGTGAATAAACATCGGTGTTTTTTGTAAGTTCATATGGTCAAATGCAGTAATTTCTTCTTTTCCTAAGAACTGTGCCATCGCACGGTTATGGTTTTCAGAAATACCGTAGTGGTCACCGTAGAATACGATAACAGAGTTGTCGTAAATGCCTTCTGCTTTTAGACGCTCAACAAAGTGTTTCAGTGCTTCGTCTAAATAACGAGCAGTTACCATGTAACGGTCAAATACGCCATCACCAGAATTGTACTCATCGATTAATTTCGTACTGTCGTCATAAGTGAATGGGTAATGGTTTGTTAAAGTAAGGAAGCGAGTATAGAATGGTTGCTTTACTTCTTTTAACATATCGATAGATTGATCGAAGTATTCGATATCTTTTAATCCCCAGTTTAATTTTGTTTCTGGCGTAATCTTGTAGTCAAGCTCGTTGTAGTAACGATCATAACCAAGTGCCGGATACATAATGTTACGGTTCCAGAACGTTGCGTTGTTTGCGTGGAATACCGACGTGTGATACCCTTGCTGACGTAAAATTTCTGGAGTTGCTGTGTATTCGTTGTTACCGTGTGTGAAGAATACAGCACCACGGTCTAGTGGATATAAAGAAGTATCTACTAAGAATTCAGCATCAGATGTTTTTCCTTGCCCAGTTTGATGGAAGAAGTTATCGAAGTAATAACTTTCTTTCGCAAATTGGTTTAAGAATGGTGTAACTTCTTGTCCGTTAACTTGTGCTCCAATTAAGAACGTTTGTAATGATTCAAGAGAGACAACAATTACGTTTTTCCCTTTTGCAGTACCAAACATATTTGGATCTGGTTTACTTTGTGTCGTTTTCACATAGTTTTCTGCTTCTTGCAATTTACTACTATCAGCAAACGCTTTTTGTGAACTTGATTTTGCTTGTAAGCCAAGATCGTATACTTGGTGTACATATAGTCCTAAGTTTTTAACTAGCATAACGCGGTCGAATGAACGTGTTAATAGTTCTGGACGCTCGGCTTCTGCAAGTCCTAGGTTTGCGCAGAAAATAGCAATTGTTGATACGAAGTATAAAGAACGCATCGGGCGTGCTACACGCTCTGTCGGTGCAAAATCTTTCTTCTTCTTCAATAGAATGAAGAATACGATAATATCCGCAAATGCAAGCATAATTTTGAAGCTAAATAATTCTTTCACACTAGAACCTAAACTTCCGAAATTAGACGTTTGTCCTAGTACTGGTAAAGTAACGAAGTCATTGTAGAATCCGTAGAACATTACGTTACCAACAAGGATGAACGTTAAGATAAAGTTAATTCCAAGTGCTATATAGTTACGTTTTTTCCCTTTTGCAAATAATGCAAGGCCCACAAACAGTAATGATGCTGCTAATGGACTAATGAATAAAATGAATTCTTGCATGAAAGATTCAAGTTTTAAATCAAAGCTTGTGCGTGTAATGATGTAGGTTTTTAGCCATACAGTCAAAGCTACCAATAAAGTGAAACGCACATGTTGAAATTGTGATTTCATGGTTTCTTTCATTCATTTCCACCCTTTCTCTATCAGGCTTGGTCGATTTTGGAGCGAAAAATGTTAAAATAAAAAATACATAGTTTTCTTGGCCATAATTAGAGTTTCTATATTCACCCATATACGACTATAACTATGCATACCCTTTTAGTTTCTTGTGTTGCTCATAAGCATAACGTCATTTCTGTATTATACAACAAAATTCATTTCTGAGAAACACTATAACATTTTACATTTTTTGTATGTGTTTTGTTACTACCAGAGAAAACTTTAACATTCGTTTATATACCCGTCAACTAGAAAATATAACAAAGATGGAACAAAGTGTTAAGTGAAAGTGAAAATTTTCATGGTTGAGAAATAAGAAATGAAGATGGGTAAGTGGTTGTCTAGAAAACTATTATATGAAGGAAAATATGTAAAAATTAACGAACACTTGTTCTTTTTGTCTTTGTTTGTTACAATGAAAATTCATTGATAGATTATGTGTAATTTTGATGAACTTTTACTGATATCATATTGTAGCTTATTTTTTTGAAAAAATAGGGAGGCTTTTATATGGAACAAAAATTTTCAGTTGAAGCGTTTTGGAAGAAAGTAAAACATGTTGCAAAGCAAGCGGGGCAGTCGGTTATTTATGCAAGTTTATTATTGTTTTATGTTTTGCAAAGACCCGATGTTCCAAAACGAGTGAAAATGATTGTAATTGGAGCACTTGCTTATTTTATTGCACCGATTGATGCTATCCCAGATTTCCTTGCTGGAGTTGGTTATACGGATGATTTAGGGGCGTTAATGGCCGCGCTATTACAAGCGTCGTTATACGTCAATGAAGATGTGAAAGATAAGGCACGAATGAAGTTGGCAGAATGGTTTGGTTCGGATATAGACACATCATTTATCGATCAGAAATTAGATCAATAGGTGAGAACTGTCATATGGTGACAGGGCGAACGTAAGCGAGGAAGTGCATTATGCCATCAGGAAAAACGCATACGAAAATAAACTTAATATCCCTTCCGGTTGTTTTGTTTATGCTTTTTTCGTATGGATTAACAGATTTCGATTTTTTATTAACTTTTGCAATTGGCTTTTTAGTGGGCACTTCATTTTTAACACCAGATTTAGATACGTATAGTAATGCGTACAATAAATGGGGATTCCTACGTATATTTTGGTACCCGTATAAGAGGATAATGCCGCATCGTTCCTTTTTTACACACACGATTATACTTGGTGATATTATTCGTATCGCATACATGTTAATTGTGTTTTCTCCGTTTTTATTCCTATTAAATGTAATCGTACTTGACGGGAATTTAATAGAAATGGCGAAGAAACATGAGGTTGAACTTGTAACGTTCGTAATGGGAATTGTGGTGGCGAGTACGCTCCACATTATAGCGGATAAAGTGAACACGCGCCGAAAGAAAATGATGAGAAAAAAGAAGAAACGCAGAAGATAAAAAAACCGTCCCAAAAGGTATTTTGGGACGGTTTTTTTCTTATTAATAAGTCGGTTATCGATGAAATTTCATTTATCATCGTGCGATAGTGCCTTTTTAATCAAACGTTTGTTTAAAATTAAGCTTTCAGTATTTTAATACCTTTTACGATGTTCCAAATGAAGTAGTGTAAGCTAATAATGCCACAAATACATAAGACAATCATTGCTCCAATTCCAAGTGTTACGTCTGGTCGATCCGATCCGATACCCATAATTCCTAGAATAATAAATCCAATAAATGACGCGATGCTTGGAATGATGTGTGTCCATAGAGCGCGTTTTGCGTGTGGTTTTGTTTCAGAATCGCCCACAATCCACACGATAATAGGGAATAAGATAGGGGCAAATAATACACTAAAGTATGATAAAGCTGCTAATATTTTGTTTCCGTTCATATATATCACCTCATAAATAATGTCCGTTGTTATACCTTTATTATGCAGGAAATGTAGCGGGCTTCCTATCGATGAACATTACAAGAACATGACGTTTTTGTAAGATTTCTATGTTAAATAATAAAATTTTCAAAAAAATCTTTTTTGAAAGAAAATAATGTGCTAAAGTATAAATGAAAGTTATCGAAAACGTTTTCTTAAACGTTTTTTATTTTTTGGCTAAAAGGTATGATGACCTGATAGTCTATTGATGAGGTTATTCTATTTAAAAGGGGATTCTTTAGGGGGTAACTAACTGTTACGATTTATTTAACCAATTATAACGAAAGTTAATTAAATATATCAGTAAGCCCTGCTAGTCAAGTGATTGGCTAGTAGTGAGGGTTAACTGCGGGCAATCCCTAAAGCTGATTGAACTACAACGTGGCTAGAAATGGCGAGCGTGAATGTTGCGAAAGCAGAAAAAATCAATCAGATCGTGCAAGGTTAAACCCTAAACACTAGAACAATGGGTCTTCCGCCTCGAATCATCTAAGTCAAAAGTGATAAGATGAACGTTCAACGACTATCTCGTATAACTGACGAGAGTACATCACAAGCCTATGGTGATGGAAAAATCCTCTATCTCTAAAGAGATAAACATATAGTCTGCGCTCATGTGAAAACATGAGAAGTTCATAAGAGAACTGGCTAAGGAATTGCGCCCTTAGTTGAACGAGATACATTTAATTAAATCTATCAAAACTCATTGAATCTATCGAACGTACGTGCTATGTTAGATTCAATGAGGTAAGAATAATAATGAAGTTTTTACGAGTTAGTCAAGTATCAGAATTAACAGGTTTGCATCCAAGTAGTCTCAGGAGAACGCTGGTGGAACACGCTACGATTCAGAAGAACAAATCTTTCATTAAAGGAGTTACATTCTGATGATATTGGCGAAGAAAGTTAGACTAATTCCAACGCCTGAAGAAGAAAAGGTGCTTAGAAATCATGCTGGCGCTGCAAGATTCGCTTATAACTATTGTAAAAGAATGAGTGATAGATACTATAAGCTATTTGGAAAATCTGTTTCACAGTTAGCTTTACAGAAACGATTTACAAAGATCAAGAAGCGAAAGAGATATGAGTGGTTAAAAGACATTAATGCACAAGTTCCTAAACAGGCTTCAAAAGATTTTGATACGGCTAGAAAAAATTCGTTCAAAAAGTACAAAAATGGTTCTCACACTTCTTATAAATCCAAAAAAGATTTGATCCAAGGATTTTATGCCAATTATGAAAGACTGATTATAGGAAAAAAAGTCGTTCATATTCAGTCTATTGGAGAAGTGAAAACAAGCCAACAACTACCAAGAAATAAAAAACCATCCAATCCAAGAGTTACCTTTGATGGTCGTCACTGGTGGATTAGTGTGGGATTCCAAGAAGACTTTGAATCACAAGAACTAACCAATGAGTCAATCGGTGTGGATGTTGGTTTAAAAGAGCTGTTTGTAGCTTCTAATGGTACGAAAGAACGAAATATAAACAAAGACGCCAAGGTTAAAAAGCTTTTGAAAAGGAAAAAGTCAGCGCAAAGAGATATGTCTAAGAGATTTAAAAAAGGTGTGAAAATTCAATCTGCCGGATATGAAAAAGCGAAAGCGGAGCACCTGCGGTTATCTAGGAAAATTATGAATATCCGAAATAACCATATCCATCAAGCAACAGCTAAATTGGTGAAAACCAAACCAATGAGGATTGTTGTGGAAGACTTATCTATTTCAAACCTGTTAAAAAACAAAAAACTATCGAAAGCATTTTCATTTCAAAAATTAAACTTCTTCTTTCAATGTTTGTCATACAAGTGCGAGAAGTACGGCATTGCGTATGTAAAAGCTGATAAATGGTTCGCTTCAAGCAAGATTTGCTCATGTTGCGGCGTTAAATACGACCATTCAGTTCAACCAGAAGGACAGTGGAGTGTAAAGATTCGTGAATGGCGTTGTGCTTCATGCAATAGTTATCACGATAGGGATGTAAATGCTGCGATAAATTTATCAAGATGGGTAAAATAAATGCTTGATAATAGGAGGTAACGATACTGCCTCGTGTGGAGTGTTATACCCCTCGTCCCTTTGGGGCTGCGAGAACACGATGAAGCACTAACTTGTATAAATTTGATTGAATTGTATAGATTTAGTTAAGTTTATCGTATCGGAGAGAACAATGAACACATGGACACAAGTTTATGATCCGTTCGGCAACATTTGGATTTCGGCGGCGGTCGCACTTATTCCGATTATCTTTTTTTTCTTAGCTTTAGCAGTTTTCCGCATGAAGGGGTATGTGGCAGGATTTATTACAGTTGTACTTACGATTTTAGTAGCGTTATTCGCTTATAAGATGCCGTTCACGATGGCGATGGCAGCGACCGGATACGGTTTCTTATACGGATTATGGCCAATTGCTTGGATCATCATTATGTCGGTATTTTTATATAAAATTTCTGTGAAAACGGGTCAATTCGATGTGATTCGTGCATCTGTATTATCTATTACAAATGATCACCGTTTACTCGTTATTTTAATCGGATTTTCATTTGGAGCATTTTTGGAAGGAGCAGCAGGGTTTGGGGCCCCAGTAGCGATTACGGCGGCGCTTCTTGCAGGTCTTGGATTAAATCCTTTATATGCAGCTGGTCTTTGTTTAATCGCAAATACGGCGCCGGTAGCGTTCGGGGCAATGGGAATTCCAATTACAGTTGCTGGACAAGTAACAGGTATTGATCCGCATAAAATCGGACAAATGGCTGGACATCAGTTACCGTTCCTATCATTATTTGTTCCGTTCTTTATCGTATTTTTAATGGATGGATTTAAAGGTGTAAAACAAACTTGGCCTGCGTTATTTGTAGCGGGTAGTTCATTTGCAATTACACAATTCATTACAGCGACATTCTTAGGACCAGAACTTCCGGATATTACATCAGCGCTTGTAAGTTTAGTAAGTTTATCGCTATTCTTAAAAGTTTGGCAGCCGAAAGAAATTTATCAATCGAAGCAAGCGGATGGTGAAGTAGCAGCAGCAACAACTACGGCAGATATGCCGAAACTAACAGTAGGAAAAGTAGTAAAAGCATGGTCTCCGTTCATTATTTTAACTGTAATGGTAGTCATTTGGAGCCAAAGTTTCTTTAAATCGTTATTCGCTCCGGGGGGCGCATTAGAGAGTCTTGTATTTAAGTTTGAGGTACCAGGTTTACACAATTTAGTAATGAAGGCGGAGCCAATTGTAAATAAACCGACGCCTTACGAGGCAATTTTGAAGTTTGACGTAGTATCAGCAACAGGAACAGCAATCTTAATTGCTTGTATCATTTCTATCTTTATTTTGAAAATGAGTGCAAAAGATGCAGTAGCGACATTTAAAGAAACGTTAAACGAACTTAAGATGCCAATTCTATCAATCGGATTCGTATTAGGGTTTGCCTTTATCGCAAACTATTCTGGTCTATCTTCTACACTAGCATTAGCACTAGCTGGAACTGGCGGATTATTCCCGTTCTTCTCCCCATTCTTAGGGTGGATTGGCGTATTCTTAACAGGTTCCGATACGTCAGCGAATGCACTGTTCTCGAATTTACAAGCAATTACAGCGCAGCAAGTCGGTGTATCTGAAGTACTTCTCGTTGCAGCAAATACAACGGGCGGTGTAACAGGGAAAATGATTTCTCCGCAATCGATTGCAATTGCTTGTGCGGCAGTTGGACTTGCTGGAAAAGAATCAGACTTGTTCCGCTTCACGGTGAAACATAGTTTGTTCTTCGTCATTATTGTTGGTATTATGACGTATGTTCAAGCATATTATTTAACGTGGATGATTCCATAAGTGACAAAAGAAATAAAGTTTGCATTTTTCGGATTATCGTGTATGATGGGAAAGTATTGAAAATTAAATCAGTGATAAACTAGGGGTGCCTAACGTATGCGTAGGCTGAGAGAGAAGCGTGTGAACTTCTTAACCCTTTGGACCTGATCTGGCTCGTACCAGCGTAGGGAAGTTAACGGCTTTACATAATGATGTCTTTTATGAGCCAGGTCCTTATTTTTTTATGGACCTGGCTCTTTTTATTTTGGCATGCGCTGGCCATATCTCGTCCTTGTCACGAACAGGGGGCAACAAAAGTTATGAAACAATCTGTTTCGGCTGAGCAAATTGAATTGAAATCGAGTTTACCAGGGAGTAAGAAAGTATATGTGGATGGACCGCGCGCAGGTATGAAAGTGCCGATGCGTGAGATTGAACAAAGCGAAACGAACGGCGTCCAAAATCCACCAATCCGTGTGTATGATACGAGCGGTCCTTATACGGATCCCGAGTATAAAGTGGAGCTGGAAAAGGGGTTGCAGGCGCCGCGCCATTCTTGGATCGTGGAGCGCGGGGATGTAGAGGCATACGAAGGGCGTGAGGTGAAACCAGAGGATGACGGTGTGAAAGTGGCTTCGAAACATACACCTGTTTTCCCGCAAATGGATCGCCAGCCGCTTAGAGCGAAGCAAGGTGCCAATGTAACGCAAATGCATTATGCGCGTAACGGTATTATTACGTCTGAGATGGAATACGTTGCGATTCGTGAAGGAGTAGAGCCTGAGTTTGTTCGTAAGGAGATCGCAGAAGGCCGTGCTATTTTACCAGCGAATATTAACCATCCGGAAGCAGAACCGATGATTATCGGGCGTAATTTCCACGTGAAGGTAAATGCAAATATCGGAAACTCTGCTGTATCTTCTTCTATTGCAGAAGAAGTAGAGAAGATGACGTGGGCGACTCGCTGGGGTGCAGATACGATTATGGATTTATCTACAGGTAAAAACATTCATACGACGCGTGAGTGGATTATTCGTAACGCACCGGTACCAGTTGGAACAGTGCCGATTTATCAAGCGCTTGAAAAGGTAAACGGAATTGCAGAAGATTTAACGTGGGAAGTGTATCGTGATACGTTAATTGAGCAAGCGGAGCAAGGCGTTGATTACTTTACGATTCACGCAGGTGTATTACTTCGTTACATTCCAATTACGGCAAAGCGTACGACAGGTATTGTTTCGCGTGGTGGTTCAATTATGGCGCAGTGGTGTTTATTCCATCATAAAGAAAACTTCCTCTATACTCATTTTGAAGAGATTTGTGAAATTATGAAGCAGTATGATGTTTCGTTCTCTCTAGGAGATGGATTACGTCCAGGGTCGATTGCAGATGCAAATGACGAAGCACAATTTTCTGAGCTTGAAACACTTGGTGAATTAACGAAAATTGCTTGGAAGCATGATGTGCAAGTTATGATTGAAGGACCTGGGCATGTACCAATGCATTTAATTAAAGAGAATATGGAGAAAGAACTTGATATTTGTCAGGGCGCGCCATTCTATACACTTGGACCGTTAACGACAGATATTGCACCAGGTTATGACCATATTACATCGGCAATTGGAGCTGCAATGATTGGCTGGTTCGGAACGGCGATGCTTTGTTATGTAACGCCGAAAGAACATTTAGGATTGCCAAATAAAGATGATGTTCGCACAGGGGTTATTACGTACAAAATTGCAGCACATGCGGCTGATCTTGCGAAAGGGCACAAAACGGCTCATCAGCGTGATGATGCACTTTCAAAAGCACGCTTCGAATTCCGTTGGCGTGATCAATTTAATCTATCTTTAGATCCTGAACGCGCGATGGAATATCACGATGAAACGTTGCCGGCAGAAGGAGCGAAAACAGCTCATTTCTGTTCGATGTGTGGACCGAAGTTTTGTAGTATGAGAATTTCACATGATATTCGTGAATATGCGAAAGAAAATGATTTAGAAACGACAGAAGCCATTGAAAAAGGGATGAAAGAGAAAGCGAAAGAATTTAAAGATACTGGTAGTCGTTTATATCAATAACACGTTACACCTCTTTACTTGATTGATCACACTGTAGTACCTAACTTAATTATATAGAAGAAGCCCCCTTTGCTAAGACGGTAGCAAAGGGGGCTTCTATTTTTATAAGGTGAAGAATAAGTGTACCCAGTAGTATAAGAGGAATAATGTGACGACGGTTGTGAGTGGGATAACGATGAGAGATACGCTTAAATAGTCTTTCCATTTCACTTTAATTTTGTTTTGTCTTAGTATATACATCCAAATGAGAGAAGCTAGCGTACCGATTGGTAATAATAGTGAACCGATGTCACTACCAATGATATTTGCGAGATAGATAGTTTTTAATGTGACTGGATCTAATCCCATTTCTGTTAATGTAATGGTACCAATCATAAGGGCAGGGTGATTATTGAAGAGGTTGGAGAGGATAGATACAAGTCCACCCATCGCAAAGCTTGCATAGAGTAGATGTTGATTTACAACTGGCTCGAGCCAATTTACAAGTGCTGCTGTTAATCCTGCATTGTGAAGCCCGTAAATAATTACATACATAGAGAAAGCGAAAATTAAAATGTGCCACGGTGTCTTTTTCAAAATATCGACTGGGTTTGTTCGTAAGTAGTACCATCTCCAAATGAGAAGAACGAGTGAACCGAGTACAGCAACAATTTCGATTGGGATCGATAAGAAGGATGCAACGAATAGAAGACAGCGCATAAGGAAGACGAAACCTAATACTTTTAACATAAATCTTGTACGTTTTTGTTTTGTATCAACAGAATTTTTTCCTTTAAGTGGATGGAAGTTCTTTGTGAAGAAAATTTCTTCAATATCATATGAAGAAACAGGTAATCTTTTCGGAAGTTTTTTCTTTAAAACTGTATACATAAGCCATGACATAAACAGTAGTCCTAATGTTGCTGGTACAAACATCATAGCTGTATGCATATAAAGAGTCATATGGACGATGTTTAATGCAATTAAGTTTACGATATTACTTACACCGATTGGTGCACTGGATGCAGTAGCGATTAAAGCGCCACTTAATAAATAAGGAATTTGTTGATGAGGCTTTAATTGAAGATTTCTTAGAAGAAGAATTAAAATTGGAGTTGTAATTAAAATACTGCCGTCATTATTAAATAAAAGGGTCATAAGGAAACATAGTAATTGAATATACCAGTATAAACGGTGACCGGATCCTTTTGCTAAATTCGCTAGTTTTGCTGCGGACCAATGGAAGAAGCCGAAGCTTTCTAATATAACCGCCATAACGATGGTCGCTAATATTGTTATGGAGGCACCTCCGATTTTACTTATAATGTCCATGACGTCTGGTTTTGATACAAGGCCAGTAATCAGGATAATACCAGCGCCAATTGCTGCTGGCCACGCCTCATTTAAACCACGAGGTCGCCAAAAGATAACAATCATCGTTAAGAAGAATACAATAATAGTAATCCATATTTCAGTACTCATATTTTGCCTACCTTTCTACTTTTCCTTGAACGAATGTAGCTTGTCTCAAGGTTTATATTGGTAGTATATTCAGTGAAAAATAAGAGGAACTAGACGTATAATGGAATGAAGTGAATATGTGTTTTTTATGCTATAGGACAAGTATCACGAGTAGTGAAATAACTATTGTGAGAGGAGTCTATAAATTTGGTGGACAGTCGGATAGTAAGTGGATTTTATATCGGCGTAACTCAAAATATACCAGCGATTTACCGATAAAACATGACAAGGGGAGTCTATCCCAAAATACCTCTTGGAACAGACTCCCCCACTATATTATTTTTCCTTTAAAAAAGTTCGATCCTTCAAGAATAAATTCCAGAAGAAAATGAATCCTGGGAGTAAAATTGCAATCCCAATTGCGTATAAAATAAGCAGTGCATAGAATGTTTCAGGTGTCGTAAAGCTTGTAAATACAGTTACGTCCGGGTAAATGATATACGGTAAATGGGCGATGCCGTAAGCGTAGCTTGCAAATCCATATTGAGCAACGACAGCTAAAACGGCGATGCGTGGAAATCCAAGTGTGTCGTACTTCTTGTTTGTCCACCAAAGTGAAGAGTACCCGATAACGAATAAAACGATAGAAACGGTAAACCATTGGAATTGCTTTATTAGCCCTTCCATAAGCCAGTGTGTTTCTGGGTCCATTACAACGAGGGCGATAATAGCCGTAACGAGTGTTGCAGGACCGAGTATGATGGCATTTCTTCTATAAATTTTATATGCATCTTCTGAACCTTGTTCTCTCGCAAAATCAGCAAGAAAGAGAGAGGATAGAAATAGTTCCGAAGTTAGTCCGAAGAGCATATAGCAATAAATAACAGGACTAGAAAGAAGTTTTCCATAAAGGAGTACTTCTTTTCCTTCCGACATTGTAATATAAGCACCTTCTGTAACAGGTAGAACGGTAATTAATAGAGCTGGAATTAAAAGCCCTGTAATACCTGAAATAATACGAAGAAGATGTTGGTATTTTGGCAGTGAATAAGCAAATACCATAAATGTACTGCGAATGGCAACGAGTATTAGAATGAGCATAACTGGTACGAACATAACGGTTGCTAGGGTAAAGGCTGCTTTCGGAAAGAAACCGAGAAAAGCGACAACAACAAAGACGAGAAAGGTATTGGTTACTTCCCAAGTGGGTGATAAGTATCGATTCGCAAGTTTCGCAGCAAGCGTTGGATGTTTCGCGTATACCATGCCCCAAAAACCAGCCCCAAAATCAATGGACCCTAATATACTATAAACAAAAATAAGAGCCCATAAGATGATGATTGCAATACTTTCCTCATGCACGAGAATCGCCTCCTTGGTTATGTAAATCATTCTTTAACGGGTGTTTCTTAAAGAATGTTCGTAGTACAAAGACGGTTAAAATAGCGAGTCCGATATATAAAATAATGAATAGAACAAATAAAGGACCGACGAAATCAGCACGTGTAGAAGCATCCATCGTCCGTTGCATCCCATAAATGGTCCATGGCTGGCGACCGCTACAACTGAAAATCCATCCGAACTCAATGCCGAGCATCATAACTGGCCCGCATGCGGCAGTGCTCCAAAGAAGCCACTTCGGTAACGCTGTCCCTTTTTTTCGATAAACAAAGTACCAATATAAGAGAGCGATTGCTGCAACTGCAAAGGTAAAGGAGGCAGCTCCGACCATTAAGTTGAAAAGTGTATGTGTATAAAATGGTGGCCACGTTTCTTGTGGGAATTCATTTAGTCCTTTTACGACAGTACTAGGATCGAGCCCTACTAATAAGCTGAGCAGGTTTGGAATTTCGAGTGCATAGTTTAGTTCAAGTGTATTCGGATCAACAACCCCACCAATTGATAAAGGAGCGTGCGATGTCGTTTCAAACAAAGCTTCAGCAGATGCAAGTTTTTCAGGTGAGTGCTTATGTAAGGCGATCGCCGATTCGTGTCCTGAAATCCACATCGTAGCACCTGTGATGAATGTAACGACAAGTCCTAATAGTAATCCTTTTTTATGGTAAGCAATTTCACGTTCGCTTACATTTCTCCTTAATAATTTAAATCCAGCGATAGAGGCAATGACAGCTGCCCCAGCTGCATAGGCCGTAATAACAACGTGGAATGCACTTGTGCCAAAGCTTGGATTAAAGAAAGCTTTCCACGGATCCACGTTAAAAACTGACCCATCTGGCCCCATTGAAAAGCCTGCAGGTGTATTCATCCATGTATTTGCTGATGTAATAAGCACGGCGGATGCCGTGGCACCAAGCATTACGAAAAAGAGTGATACTAATCTCATAAATGGAGGTAGTCTATCAGCTGCATATACGTAAATAGACATGAATAAAGCCTCTAGAAAGAAGGCGAAAATCTCAATTTGAAAGGGAACAGAAATAACTTGTCCAACAATTTTGGCAAAACCGGGCCACAGAAGTGAGATTTGTACACCGACAATGGTTCCAGTTGGAATTGCTACACCAAGAAGGATTGCAAATGCCTTTGTCCATCTTTTTGCCATAATGGCATAGTCGGAATCTTTCTTCCAGTGATAGAGTATTTCGCTTACGAAAATCATTAATGAAAGCCCGACTCCAAGTGTTGCAAAGATAATGTGGAATGCTAATGAAGAACCAAAAAATGCTCTTGCTAATGTTACGGTATCCATATGTAAACTCCTCTTCTTTTTTTACCATTATTTTCTGATTGAATTGGAAGATTTATTCAATAAACTGCCAAAAATATATGTGTATTTAAAAAGTGAATATGGTAATAAAGTATTAGAATATTCCAAAGAAAAAGAAATGAATATTTGATAATATTTTGTTTGTTTTTTGTTTAAGAATCTTTTATAATCTTTTATGCGAACGTGAGTTCTGTTTCCGGGATGAAGAAGTTTATGTGAAATGGAGATGGTGTTTTATGTATCCTGAAGTCATTAAAAAGATGGCATTTTCAAAAGAGCATAGAGATTTATTATTAAAGTTGTACAATAAAGAAATTACACGTCGTGAATATGATCGACTTGTGGAATCGCTATATAGACCTTCTAAAGAGGCTTACGAGGGATAAGGTGAGGGAGACAATCTAATAGATTGTCTTTTTTTAATTGACGTATGTTCTGTTAAAATTAAGGTTAGCCTGAATAGGGAGGTGAAAAGATTGCGGAAACGTATATATATAGGGATTGGAGTTATGCTCTTAGTCGCTTTAGGTGGAATTGTATTTTGGTCAGCCTTACAAGGAAACCGTACAGAATACTTTATTTTAAGACATATGGTGAATGAAAATGGGACGCTTGCTACATATCGTTTAGCAGATACAAAGGCTGGCATAGGGGAAGCAAAAGGCCGTGAAGCTTTATCAGAATCGGCAGGACTATGGCTACAATATACTCTTGATAAAGACGATCAAGCGTTATTTGATGAACAAGTAAAGGTCATTCAAAATAACTTTTTACATAAGGATCGCATCGTTGTATGGAAAATCTCTGAAAAGGGAGAAATGCAGTCAGCTACAAATGCTCTTATAGATGATCTTCGTATTATAGAACAATTATATCGTGCTTATGAAATGTACAAGGAAGAGCGTTATAAAAACCTTGCAGATCAATTGAGTGATGCTGTACTTCGTTATAATAAAAAAGGTAATTATTACGTTGATTATTATGATGCAAATACAGGTAAACAAAATAATTTTGTAACAACATCTTACATAAACCCGCACGCATTTTTTTATATGAAAAAGTACGAGAAAATTTCTGCTCAGCAGTATCAAGAAGTAATTCAGTTTTTAGCTGATTATCCGAGAAATGGATGGGCATTCCCAAAAGAGTATAAAGAAGATGGTACATTTACATACGATAAAGAAGTGAATCTGATTGACCAATCATACGTTGCTTACCATCGTAGTTTAGGTGGTCTTTCATCAGATGCATATTTGGAATTTATAAAGAAGAAGTTCCAGGAGGACGGGAAGTTATACGGTCGATACAATTTAGAAACGGGAAAACAAACGGTGAATTATGAATCGCCAGCTGCTTACGGGCTAACAATTTTATACGTACTACACACAGGTGATACAAATTTTGCGAAGGAATTATATGAGCAAATGACTACATTCCGAAATGATAATGTGTTTAGTAGATATTACGGTGGATACGTGACAGGTGAAAATAATAATACACATATTTTTGATAATGTTTTGCCGCTTTTAGCTGAAATAGAATTAGAGAAGAGTAAAAAATAAAATGGTTATCCTTTCAAAATATATATGTGAAAGGATAACCATTTTTTATTTGCGTTCCATTACGGCAAAGTAATTATTTTCATTATCTGCAAAGTTGAACGCTCTACCAGTAGGTAAATCTACAACTTGTCCAACTGTTACGTTTTTCTCAGAAAGATCTTTATACAGCTGATCTAAGTTGTTAGAGAAGAACATAAGTGAAGGGGTATTAAGATTTAATTCAGGCTGCATCTTCGCAATTAACGCTTTATCGTGAAGGACGATGCTTGTGCCAGCTTCTTTTACTGGTGCAATTTCAATCCAGCGAAATCCTTTTCCGTTATTTTCTTCTGCGATGATTTGGAACCCTACTTTTTCTGTCCAAAATTGTACGGTTTCATCTTGGTTATTTACATATAGCATAATTTGTCCAACTTGATTAATCATAGATGTCTCCTGCTTTCTTTTCTTATATGCGTATAATTATATCAAATATATGGTTTGAATAGTTTTTCATGATTTTTTCGGAGTGCAATCTTCGCCCATTTTATATTTGTCGTAGGAGAAGGTCCTGTAATCCATATATGAAATGGTAGTGTGCTACAAATGACCATTGTTGAAATAGATATAACAGCTGTTAATGCAAATAGTAATAGGCTATATAATATAGTATTTTCTTGCAGTGTGAATAAAGAAAGAAGTTTTGTACATAGTTGCAAGAAGAAAAAATGTGCTAAATAAGCGCCATACGTGTAGTTTCCAATGAATCGTAACGTTTTATATAAGCAACCCCGGCGCTGTACAATTGTAATAGATAACACGTACAGTATCATAATTTCACAGACTATATATAAAAACATGGACGGTTTTAAATAAGTAGAAACGGTTAAATGAATAGAGTTTGCTCCGTAAAAGCTAAATAGTTCATAATTGATAAACAAAAATAAGATAAAAAATAATATTGTGATAAGCGGTATATGTTTCATGACGAATAGACGCCAAGTTTTTAGTGCTACAGCGGCAATGCCTCCCATAACGAAATAGAATGAGTAGAATAGAAAGGATCGATCTGTATAATGTAAAATGGTCGAACTCGTTAATTTTTCTCCATTAAAAATGTAGTGGGAAGAGAACCACATTAAAAGGAAATATAGACATGCAAAGATGGTCATATATTTATATATGTCTTTTTTATTTGTTGTTCGTTTTTGAAACCAATAAAATAGTGTGCAAAGTAAAGGGAACAATAAGTGAATTTGGAACATCATAATAACGTACCAAAGATGAGGGGCGGCCGTTCCGAGTAATAAACTTTTTATTCCGCCTTGTAATGTAATCATGTCGTTTGTTGTTAATAAGTACAGAATAGACCAAAAGAAATAAGGAATGAGTAAGTGTGTGGCTTTTTCATAAATATATTCTTTGTATACGAGTTGCTTTGTATAGTGACGAATTAAATGAAATCCAACGATAAATATGAATGCAGGTGCTGAAAATTTTGCGAGATTAAATAACATACCCATAATGAGGGATTGTTCAAGTAAGACATTTCCTTGATTCATTGTATATAATAAGGAACTTTGCAAAACGACAGCAAGAAATGCAATGCTTTGCAAAACTTTAAATTCTGGTGCGCTTTGTGTCATGGTCTCCATCTCCTTTTCCATACATGATTATAGTACGGAGAATGGATGAGAGGTGTGGAATATTTGTGAAGATTTTAACAAATTTGTGGCGGGAGGAGATGAATGAAATTATATCAACGATTTTTCGGATATATCTATCACAACTTCAAATATATCAACGATTTTTTCAATATATCGACGTTTCGACAAGGGATATCGACTTCTCAACAAATAACGACAAAAAGAGGATGCTCCAAAATGAGCATCCTCTTTCTATTTATTAAGCAAATTTATTTTTGATCCAGTTCTTACCTTCTACAAGACGAGCTGTCATTACGGCACAAGCGTTATCCGCTGTTACGTTTAACATCGTTGCAGGAGGGTCGATGATTGTACTAATTGCTGCGATAATTGGCAGTGCTTCTGGCGGGAATCCGTATAGAGAAACGATTAACATTTCACCAATCATACCACCGCCTGGAATAGCGCCCATTACCGTTCCTACTAATAGAGAAACGACAAGTGCGATCGCTAATGTTTTTGGTCCTTCAAATTCCATGTTGAAAATACCGAATAAGAAAGCGATCTTTAATACGCCGCCTAAAACAGATCCGTCTTTATGAAGTGTAGACCCAAGTAGGACAACTGTTTCACGAATGTCTGAAGAAATACCCATTTTCTTCGTTGCTTCTAAGTTCGCTGGAATACTTGCGGCGCTACTACAAGTTGCAAGTGATGTAACTGTAGGAGAGACCATGTTCTTCCAAAATATTTGAACACCTTGCTTGCGACCTGCAAGGTATGCATAGAACGTGAAGAATACAAAGAAGTAAATAAGTGAAGCTGGATAATATACCATTGCTGCTCGGAAGTAAGTTCCAAGAAGTTGTGGTCCGAATTCACCAACTAATGCTGCGAAGTAAGCAGCAAGTCCGATTGGAGCGTAGTACATAATGAAAGATACGACTTTCATTGAAATCTCTGCACCAGCTTGTAGGAATGTAGCGAATGGTTTTCCTTTTTCACCAACTGCTGAAGTTGCAATCCCCATTAAGATAGAGAAGAAAATAAGAGCTAACATATTTTCACGAGATAGTAACTTCGAGAAGTCAGATACTGTTAGAATACCAACGATTTGATCCGCAACGCTAACAACTTTTTCAGCTTTATCAGGTTGTGTTAGTTCTAATACAACACCTTGTGCTGGCGGGAATACTTTCACGATGATAATCATAAAAATAGCAGCTAAAATACTTGTAAATAAAAAAGTCCCAGCCATACTAGACATAATTTTACCGAAACGTTTTAATCCATCCATATTAGCAATAGATGACGCGATGCTAAAGAACACTAAAGGTACAACAATCGTAAACATTAAGTTTAAGAAAATGTCACCAAGCGGCTTTAAGATAACTGCATCGGCACCCATGAAATAACCAATGAAACCACCAATTAGGATAGAAGATAATAAAATAAGTGGAAAGCGATATGCCTTCATAAATATACCCTCCTATCGATTATAAAAAAATCATACTGAATCATTATAGCGAGTTAGAGTCTTCTTTACTAGGAAAATACCGATAGATGGAATAGCGTGAAAACCGAGAAATTTTTGTTTTTGAGCTCGGCATACAGTTAGAAATCTAGACAAATATATTTGTAACCTAGTGGTGGCAGAAAGCTTTAGGGTACCCAGTCAGTGCTACTTTTAATATAATGTCTTTAGTAGCTATTTTTGGAATCGCTTACAGACTTGGTGAGTATTATAAAGTGGATGCTTTAGCATCTGGGGGTAAAATTTCTGGTGTTATTTTGCAGCTTATTAACTTTGCACTGGCATTCTTTATTTACCATTCTTAAAAATATGGGATAAACAAAAATTGGCGGAAGAACAGGGGGAGTAAAGAACTAAAATGGATACGATAGAGACGAAAACTTTTCATTTAATTTTGCATGGAGGAAATGCAAGAAGTTGTTCAATGGAAGCAATTGATTGCGCAAAACGTGGAGACTTCGAGGGAGCAGAGGCAAAGTTGCAAGAAGCTTTACATGAATTGCAAGAGGCACACCGTGTACAAACGGAACTCATACAGAAGGAAGCTGGTGGTGAAAAAACAGAAGTTACCCTTCTGATGGTGCACGCACAAGATCATTTAATGAATGCAATTACGGTAAAGGAATTAGCGAGTGAATTTGTAGAATTATATAGGAAGATGGCAGCAGCTGAATGAACCTTGCTTATGCAAGGTTTTTTTATGTTTTGAAAAGATACTGTTATGACGAGACGAAGACCACTTACGCAAGATTACATTTATTATTTTCAATTTTATGTAAAAATAAAAGTATAAAGGGGGTGGGAAATAGATGAAAGTTCGCATCGAGTTAGACCCATCACAAGTAGATGTAGAAATAATTATAAAAACAAAAGAAGTAACGGACGAAATTCAGCAACTTTTAAAAATAATAGAAGGCGGAAATGCGAATCAAATTGTTGGTGTGTTAGATCAGCAATATTATTTGTTACACTTACATGATATTTATTGGTTTTATACAGAGGGAAGAAAAGTTATGGCACAAACGAAGAAAGGGAGTCTTGAGGTGAAAGCTCGCTTATATGAATTAGAGGAACAGTTAGCTAGAAATCGTTTTGCTAGGTTTTCTAAGTCGATACTTGCGAATTTAGAGCATGTAAAAAGCTTTGAAATGTCTTTTAGTGGTAGCATGTGTGCTCACTTTTCTAATGGAACGAAAGAATATGTTTCGAGGAAATATGTACCGCTTATTAAGGAGGCTTTAAATATAGGAGGAGGTTAAGAGATGGTTGATAGAGTTATAAATAAAGCGGCTTTTGGATTAGGGATGGCGATGATATATAGTCTATTGTTTTTATGGATCGGTTATGTAAAAGGGGTAGAAACAGTAGAAATGAAAACATTAATTATGTATTTAGTTACAGCCAATATAGTAGGGCTTATCTTTTCTTTCGCTTCATTTATTTTTGAAAAAGAAGAATGGAGTATAGTAAAACAGACAAGTATTCACTTTATCATTTTACTAGGGACATTTTTGCCTACAGCTATTTGGATCGGGTGGGTTCCGAATCGTTTCGGTGCGATTCTTGTTTGTATAGGGAGCTTTATTATGATTTATTTCATTATATGGCTTGTAATGACACTATATTGGAAACGAAAAATAGAAAAATTAAATCATCAATTAAAATGAAAAAATTATGTATGTGTGCGTACCATCAGTGGAGCTTTCGTTCCACTGATGGTATTTACAATCCTCCTTTTCATGGATGAGTAAGAGTAATCGTTAATCGGTAGTAACGATGTCTCCTATACCACGAATTAATTTTTTTATATGAATTTCTTTTGGTTTTAATATATTTACGATATAATCAATCGCTATTTGCGGTTCAACGGTTGTACCGCACGTATAGCAATCAATTGCTGCAAAATTTTTCTCTGGATACGTGTGAATAGAAAGGTGACTTTCGGATAGCAATACTAATACTGTAACGCCATACGGCTGGAATTTTTTTTTGTTTACGCTTAAAACAGTTGCACCAGAGTAATCAGCAGCGGAAACTAAATGATGCTCTAAAAAATGAATATCATTTAATAGGGGAAAATCTACTCCCCATAAATCTACTATTATATGTCTGCCAAACGTAGAATAGTCCATATGCTGGTCCCCCCCTTAGTTAAAATATCATCAAAATTGCATTTCTTGTTGATAGCAATGATGTAGGGTAAGGTTCGATTCTAAATTTAAAACGGCATCGTTACGGTGATCTAAATGTTCTTCTTTAAATTGAAATAAAGGAGCAAGAAGAGAAGGTAATGTTCGAGGAGTTGGTACTACGTATAATTGTTCAATTTGATTGAGTGCATGTGAGGAGTTAGCAGCAATATGAAATCCCCAGTCCGTTCCGAAAGAAGGAACAATTATATGATAGCTTTTTACAATTAATCCGGCATTTTCAATTGTATTACCGATACTCCAATATACAAGAGGTGCATCAGCAGGTGAATTAGATTGGCAGACGAAAGCACCATCTTCTGTTAAGAACGTAGCTATACGAGCAAAAAGTTCGCTTGTATATAAAGTACTTAATAATTCTGTTGATGGATCAGGAAAATCAATAATAATTACATCGTATAAGGAGGAAGGAGAATTTAGAAACTCTTTCGCATCACATACGTGCACATTTACGCGCTCATCAAAAAATGCATTTTTGTTTAAAGAGACTATTTCTGGTACATTACGAGCTAGATTAATCATCGCCTCGTCTAAATCAACAAGGTCTACATGCATCACAGTTTCATATTTCAAAACTTCTCGTAAGGCAAGGCCATCGCCGCCACCTAATATGAGAACACGTTTTGGATCAATGACTTTGGACATTATCGGGTGAACAAGCGCTTCATGATAAATTTGTTCATCAACGGAACTAAATTGTAGTTGGTTGTCCAAATATAGACGGATATCGCTTACTTGTAGCAAATTAATATTTTGATAATTGCTTTTTTCTTCAAATAAACTCGTATGCTCGCTAGCTTGTATTTCTTTTAAAGAAATTTCATCCCATATATCTAAGTTGTGTGAATTTGTTTCTATTATAGGTTCCGATTGTGTTTGTTTGTCTTGTTTGTCTTGTTTGTCTTGTTTGTCTTGTTTGTCCTGTTTGTCCTGTTTGTCTTGTTTGTCCTGTTTGTCCTGTTTGTCTTGTTTATCGTGTTTGTCCTGTTTGTCCTGTTTGTCCTGTTTGTCCTGTTTGTCCTGTTTGTCCTGTTTGTCTTGTTTGTCCTGTTTATCCTGTTTGTCTTGTTTGTCCTGTTTGTCCTGTTTGTCTTGTTTATCGTGTTTGTCCTGTTTATCGTGTTTGTCCTGTTTGTCCTGTTTGTCTTGTTTATCGTGTTTGTCCTGTTTGTCCTGTTTGTCTTGTTTATCGTGTTTGTCTTGTTTGTCTTGTTTGTCTTGTTTGTCTTGTTTGTCCTGTTTGTCTTGTTTATCGTGTTTGTCTAGTTTACCTGGTTTGTCTTGTTTGTCCTGTTTGTCCTGTTTGTCCTGTTTGTCCTGTTTGTCTTGTTTATCGTGTTTGTCCTGTTTGTCCTGTTTGTCTTGTTTATCGTGTTTGTCCTGTTTGTCCTGTTTGTCCTGTTTGTCTTGTTTGTCCTGTTTGTCCTGTTTGTCTTGTTTGTCCTGTTTGTCTTGTTTATCGTGTTTGTCCTGCTTGTCTTGTTTGTCTTGTTTGTCCTGTTTGTCTTGTTTGTCTTGTTTGTCTTGTTTGTCCTGTTTGTCTTGTTTGTCTTGTTTGTCTTGTTTGTCTTGTTTGTCCTGTTTGTCTTGTTTGTCCTGTTTGTTTTGTGTATCTTGCTTGTCTAGCTCAAATTTGTCAGAGTCTAATTCAGAAGACTTGTCTTTTTTAAAGCTCGTTATTCTATAAACTTTTATTTTGTTCAGTTTTCTATGCTTTGGCATAGGAATCCCCTTTCGAATTGTATTATTTTATTCTATTCTATGTAATTTAATAGATTGTGACTGGACGATAGTTAGACGAGTATCTTGAGTAGGTATTTGTTTTTGATTTGAGTCGAAATATTATATTTTTCGTTATTCTGTTTTCACGCTAAAAAATTTTTTTAGTGTTTTTTTATGTTAAACATAACTAGACAACTAAACACTAATCTATCTTCATACAGTTATGTGTTAAAAGCGTGTTGTTTTATAACACACTGTGTGTTTTTTGAGTGACACACTAATTGAAAGCGTTAACACACAAAGGGAATACTCGAAAAAGTGCTGATTTTACTGGTTTTAAAAAGTTGGCACGCTAATTGCATTAATAAATAGCGTAAAGAAAAATAAATAACATAAATTTTTTATACTATACAAGGGGGATTTTCAAATGAATATTTTATTATGTTGCTCAGCAGGGATGTCTACAAGTTTACTAGTTACAAAAATGGAAGCGGCTGCAAAAGCTCGTGGTTTAGAAGGAAAGATTTGGGCTGTATCTGGGGATGCAGTAAAAAATAATATCGATCAAGCAGATGTATTATTACTAGGACCACAAGTTCGTTACATGCTTTCTTCTATGAAAACGCTTGCTGATGAGAAGAACATTGGAATCGATGTTATTAACCCAATGCACTACGGCATGATGAATGGAGAAGCAGTTTTAGATCACGCACTAACACTTAAAAAATAATTAGGGGGGGAAGCGAAATGCAAAAGTTTATTGCATTCATGGAAAAATATATTGTTCCTGTCGCTGGTAAAATTGGATCGCAACGTCACTTAGCGGCGATCCGTGATGGATTTATTGCAGTTATGCCACTTATTTTAGTTGGTGCACTTGCATCATTAATTAATGGTTTTCCATCTGAAGCTTTCCAAGATTTCATGAAAGGTTTGTTTGGTGAAACGTGGAAACAAGTTGGCGGTGGAATGTGGACTGGTTCTTTCGCAATTCTAGCATTAATCATAGCATTTACAACAAGTTATAACTTAGCAAAATCTTACGGCGTTGATGGTTTGTCAGCAGGTATTATTTCATTTGGTGCGTTAATTATTCTTACGCCAACAACACCGAAAGAAGGCGGATTGAACTTAGCTTGGACAGGTGCACAAGGGTTATTCGTAGCAATTATTGTGGCACTCCTTGTTACTGAAGTATTCCGTTTCTTTGTACAAAGAAACATTACTTTTAAAATGCCTGATGGAGTACCACCAGCAGTTTTAAGATCTTTCGCAGCTATAGTTCCAGCATTTGTTATCTTAACAGTAGTTGCAGGTATTCAATTAGCAGTGAAATTAGCTGGTACAAGTGTTCATGAATTTATCTTTAATACGATTCAATCACCACTGCAAAGTTTAGCAGGGACATTACCAAGTGCAATTGTCATTGTACTTCTCGTTCATCTTCTTTGGTTCTTCGGTTTACATGGTCCAAATATCGTTGGTGGTATTATTGAGCCATTATACTTACCGGCATTAGAGAAAAACATGAAGTTATTCCAAGGTGGAACATCTGCATTTGATGTTCCAAACATTGTTACAAAACCATTCTTCGATACTTTCGTATATCTTGGTGGTTCTGGTGCAACATTAGCGTTCTTAGTAGTGGTATTACTTGTAGCGAAGAGCGCACAATTACGCGGTGTATCTCGTTTATCAATTGGACCAGGTGCATTCAATATTAACGAACCAGTAATATTTGGTACACCAATTATTTTAAATCCAATTTTATTCTTACCGTTTATCCTAACACCAATTGTATTAGTAATTACTTCTTATACAGCTATATCTATTGGTTGGGTACCAAAAACAGTTGTGATGATTCCATGGGCAACACCACCAATTATTAGTGGTTATCTTGTAACAGGTGGACATATTTCTGGTGCAATTCTACAGTTATTCAACTTTGTAATTGCGATGGTAATCTATTATCCATTCGTTGTATTATGCGACCGTTCTGTTGTTCGTACGGAAAAAGCAGCAGCGCAAGGAAATAACAACTCTGTACCTATGTAACATAGGGATTGTTCTCACAGATAACATGATCTGTGAGAACAATTACCTTTATATCATGTTCAGAAAGATGGAATACATCTATAAGAACACCAAACTATCATTCATAAAATATTAATGTAATAGAAATGTTCAAACTGAAGGGGTATTTCAATCGGTTGAACCATAATAGAGAGGGCGGTAATTATGATGACTACAGCAGAACAAATTCCATTCCAATTGATTTTAAATAGTGGTAATGCACGAAGCTTTGCAATGGAGGCACTTCAATTTGCCAAACAGGGGAAAATGGCAGAGGCTGATGAAGCGATGGTAAAGGCGAAAGAAGCGATTAATGAAGCGCATCATTTCCAAACAGAGCTCATACAATCAGAAGCAAGAGGAGAAAAGACAGAGATTAGTGTTCTTTTAATTCACGCACAAGATCATTTAATGAATGCGATTACAGTGAAAGAATTAGCAGCAGAATTTATTGACCTTTATAAAAAGTTAGAAGCGAAAGGGGAATAAAGCATGACTGGAATTAAAATTGCTACAATCGGTGGTGGATCTAGTTATACACCAGAGTTAATTGAAGGGTTTATTAAACGTTATGATGAGCTTCCTGTTCGTGAAATTTGGTTAGTAGATATTGAGGCAGGAAAAGAAAAGTTAGAAATCGTTGGTAACTTAGCGAAACGTATGGTGAAAAAATCAGGTTTACCAATCGAAGTGCATTTAACACTTGATCGCCGCGAGGCATTAAAGGATGCTGATTTCGTAACAACACAGCTTCGCGTTGGTTTATTAGAAGCACGCGCAAAAGATGAAGCGATTCCTTTAAAATATGATGTAATTGGTCAGGAAACGAATGGTCCTGGTGGTTTGTTTAAAGCACTGAGAACGATTCCTGTTATTTTAGATATTTGTAAGGATATGGAGGAGCTTTGTCCGAATGCATGGTTAATTAACTTTGCGAACCCAGCAGGTATGGTAACAGAAGCTGTCCTTCGCTATACAAATATTCAAAGAGTAGTTGGTCTATGTAACGTTCCAATCGGAATTCGTATGGGTCTTGCGAGATTACTGGAAGTAGATGCAAGTCGTGTACATGTAGATTTCGCCGGTTTAAATCACATGGTATATGGACTAGACGTATATTTAGATGGAGTAAGCGTAATGGATCGCGTGTTAGAGCTTGTAACAGATCCAGAAAAGCAAATTACGATGGAAAACATCGCAGCGCTTAACTGGGAGCCAGACTTTATTCGAGGCCTTCGTGCAATTCCATGTCCATACCACCGTTACTACTACAAAACACGTGAAATGTTAGAAGAAGAGAAAGAAGCTTCAATCGAGAAAGGCACACGTGCAGAAGTAGTAAAACAATTAGAAGATGATTTATTCGAGTTATATAAAGACCCGAATTTAGATATTAAGCCACCACAATTAGAAAAACGTGGCGGAGCTTATTATAGTGATGCAGCATGTAGCTTAATTACGTCTATTTACAATAATAAAGGTGATATCCAGCCTGTTAATACACGAAACAACGGAACAATTGCAAGCTTGCCACATGATTCTGCTGTTGAAGTGAACTGTATTATTACGAAAGAGGGTCCAAAACCAATTGCGGTCGGAGATCTTCCAGTACCAGTTCGCGGTTTAGTACAACAAATTAAATCATTTGAGCGCACAACAATTGAAGCTGCGGTTACAGGTGATTATCATAAGGCGCTGCTTGCGATGACAATCAATCCACTTGTACCATCAGATAAAGTTGCAAAACAAATTTTAGATGAAATGTTGGAAGCACATAAAGAATATCTTCCACAGTTCTTTAAAAAGGTAGAGAAGTAAAAAGCGGCGCTATTTAGCCCGCTTTTTTTTATTTCGATAGGAGGTAGTAGGATGATTAAGTTAATTGTAAATGCAGATGATTTCGGTCTTACGGAAGGTACGAATTACGGCATTATTGATGGACATATAAATGGGCTTGTAAATTCAACGACGATGATGATGAATATGCCAGGGACAGAGCATGCTGTACACTTAGCGAAAGCGTATAAAACGTTAGGGGTAGGCGTGCATCTCGTATTAACGGCAGGAGAACCACTTCTTACAGACGTTCCATCACTTGTGGGTAGTGATGGAGCATTTCATAAACAAAGTGTCGTACGGGAAGGGAATATAGATCCAGAAGAAGTTGAGAGAGAATGGACTGCTCAAATCGAGAAGTTTTTATCTTACGGATTAATACCGACTCATTTAGATAGTCATCATCATGTGCATAGTTTACCAATCTTACACGATGTTCTTGAAAGATTAGCGGCTAAATATAACGTTCCGATTCGTCGTTGTGAGGAAGAGAGAGCAGTGCGCCCATTTTCTGATGTGTTTTACAGTGATTTTTATGCGGATGGTGTGACGGAAGATTACTTTGTGAAGTTAAAAGAAAGAGTACAAGATGAACAATCGGTAGAAATTATGGTTCATCCAGCTTATATTGACCCAGAGCTTGTAAAACGTTCTTCTTACGTAATGGATCGAGTGAAGGAATTGCGTATTTTAACAGAGAGTAAGTTGCCTGATGGAATAGAGCTTGTGAAGTTTTAATAGAAAAACGACGGCTACATAATGCCGTCGTTTTTTGTGCTTACACAATGGATAAAATATATCCGCCGAAGGCCCCGATTATAACGATGACCCAAGGTGGTGTTTTCCAAAAAGCTAGTAAGCAAAATAGAAGAGAAGCAAAGACAAAATCTACAGAATTCATAATTGTAATCGTCCAAATCGGATCGTAAAACGCTGCTAGTAAAATGCCGACAACTGCGGCGTTGACTCCAAGTAGTGCACCTTGTATGTAGGATATCCTTCTTACACTGTCCCAAAATGGTAAAACACCGATAACAAGCAAAAAGGCAGGAAGAAAGATAGCGATTGTTGCGAGTATGGCCCCGGGTGTCCCGTTTAGCACTGCTCCTATATAAGAGGCGAATGTAAATAGTGGTCCTGGTACTGCTTGTGTTAATCCGTATCCAGCTAGGAACTGCTCTTTCGTCATCATTCCATTTTGTACAAACTCACCTTCAAGAAGGGGAAGAACGACATGTCCGCCTCCGAATACAAGTGCGCCAGAGCGATAGAAACTATCAAATAAAGCGATGTAATACGAGAATGGTCTTAACATTGGTAGCAGTAGTAATAGGCCGAAGAATAAGACGAGACAAGAAACTGCTATCGTTTTTGAAATAGGTACTTTTATATTTTGAGATTGGCTAATTGGTTGGTTGCGATATAAAAACCAGCCGATAAAGCCAGATAGTATAATGAGAATAACTTGTGTCCAGCTACTTGGCCATAGTAATGCGATTGCGGCAGTTACAATAGCAATCGTTGCACGATTGCGGTCTGGCGTTAATTTTTGTGCCATTCCCCATATTGCATGAGCGACAATTGCGACTGCTACGAGCTTTAGTCCGTGAATCCATCCAGTACTTCCAAGGTCAAATTGATTAAGAAGTGAAGCGAAGAATACTAAAACGAGAACAGATGGTAGAGTGAATCCAATCCATGAAATAATAGCTCCTAATAACCCGCCGCGTACTAACCCAATCCCCATACCGACCTGACTACTAGCAGGTCCAGGAAGGAATTGGCATAGTGCGACTAAATCAGCATAACTTCGTTCATCCATCCATTTTCTTTTTTGGATGTACTCATGATGAAAATAACCGAGATGAGCGACAGGACCTCCAAATGAAGTAAGTCCTAATTTAAATGAAACGAGAAAAATCTCTAATAATGTGTGAAAAGTGTATTTGTTGTTTTTCAAAGGGACCCCCTATAATGTTTTTTCTATGTGCATTATACAAGAGAATGTAAATCTAAAGGAATGATTTCAATGTAAAGATTGTGTGAATCTTTTCTTCGTAATTAAAATTGAAAAAGTCATAAATGATTATGTCTAAACCATAAAGTAGTAGAAGTAGTGCTGGGAAATTTATATAAGGAGAATGCCTTATGACAACACACTTTTTTGCGAGGTTGACAGGTAAGAGGGAAGTGCCTCCTGTAAATACAGAAGCTTTTGGGGTTGCGGAGTTTATTTTTAGTGATGATTTAACGAAATTGCATTACAGAGTCATACTAAAAAATATAGAAAAGGTCACATCGTGTCAAATTCATTTAGGAAATTCCGCTCAAATAGGTCCTATTGTTTTTTATTTGTACGGCCCACTAGAACAGGGGATTAGTTTGAATGAGGGGAGTATTACCGGTGTAATGAATGCGGAGGATTTCGAAGGGCCTTTACAGGGAAAATCATTTGTTCACTTTCTTCAAGAAATCATTCAAGCAAATGTATATGTAAATGTTCATACGAAATCACATAAAAGAGGAGAAATAAGAGGACGGATTAGAAAAGTAAAGAAGTAAATGAAAAGGCTGTTTCCATTTGGAACAGCCTTTTCTTCTTATATAGGTCACAAATTTTAGCGATTATTGCCGGTAAATCGCTGATATAATTCGCGTTACGGTTGATATATTTCAAAAACTGCCTCGTTTAATTTTTTACAGGTTGATTTTTTATGAAGAAGTCCATGACATAAAATACTTCGTCGTCGGGTATTTGTATTTCAAATGTATTTTCAATCGGCTGTAGTGCTTTTTTCACTTTCATATACATCCAGTACTCATCTTGTCGTCGTTTCTCTTTGTCTGGATGAGGGAGGAGACTTTCCCCTTTTTGAAGACGGTCAACCATGCAGCTCATATGAAGAATTACACCCATTAAGCTATCTGGGGTTAGCTGTAAGGAAATTAATTCTTGAATTGTATTTAATGCATAACGAATTGTTTTAATGAGTAATGCCCCGTCGTTACGTTGCATTTGTTGTTCAAGAATATCAGCCATTTTTGCATATGTTTCTTCATACGTAATCAATTCTTGAATTGGCTGAATGGCTGTGTAGTTTACAATGTCTTGAAAATGATATGTTAAGCACGGTACTTGTACATCGAAATTCGTGACGATACAAATGATATTACGTTCTTTTTTTATGTTCTCAATCATTTTTGTTAAATCTTTTTCATGGACGATACTAATCGGAATAATTTCGATTAATTCTTTATCAAATCGTAAATAGTTCTCTAACATTTTTTGAATTGCTAAAGCACTTCCTTCCCCAGTTAAACAAGCTGTCAGAATAACAGACTTCATTGGAGAGAGTGGCTTTTTCTTTTCTTCTTGTACGTTTAAGTAAAACGGTGTTAAATTTTTTACTGTTTCATATAGTGCATCTAATGAATACCCGAGCTGAGCCTTCCGTGCCGCTTCTAATACGTGTGGTGTGCTTGTCATAGAAAGAATACGCACTGGAATTTTGAACTCAGTTTCTAATATATCACCAATGTAAGCGAGCGATCCCATATCAACAAGTAAGAGAAGTCCGTTTACATTTTGCAGTGTTTTCATATACACTTTGACACGCTCTAAGAAATCTTTCGGTGATTCATGTAACGGCATATCAATACCGGTTACGTCCTCAATGCCGAGAAGTTCGTTTGCCACGTTTGCCATTTCTGTTGCGATGCCATTACCGTGCGCTAATATTAGTACTTTTACTTCTGTTTGTGAGGCAGGAATTGGATCAACAACGAAGAACATTGTTAAAAAGCCTGCTTCATCAATTGGCATTGTTATTTGTAATTCTTCCTCTAGTAGCTGAATACATTGCATAGCTACGGAAAAAGCTTCTTTATATTTCGTACGAATTTGATTTAATTGTGGATGATGAATTTGTTTCCCACTTTGTAAACGTTGTAGAGTTGTCTGTACATGTAAACTTAAAGCGAGAAATACTTTTTCATCAAACGTCTTAGATAAATGTTTTTCAGCGAGTTCCGCTATTTTTTCACATACGGAAACGATATTACGATCCACAATTTTAAAAACATTTTCATGACTTGTCTTTTTGGACATTTGGTTAAAATATTGTACGAAAAAGCTTTGGATATCATTTT
Organism: Bacillus sp. NPDC094064; assembly: GCF_050279585.1. Lineage (NCBI taxonomy): Bacteria > Bacillati > Bacillota > Bacilli > Caryophanales > Bacillaceae > Bacillus > Bacillus sp. NPDC094064. The sequence goes on along the minus strand of NZ_JBNNUI010000005.1, from coordinate 231,274 downwards.
CTATTAGTAGTTCTAATTCTTCCTCTTCAATACCGCGTGCTTGAAGTTCTTCATATTTATAATCAATATAATCGTAAATAGAAGAACGTTTTTCATCTTCTGTTTTATGGTTACTCCAGCCTTCATCACTTGTAAATACAAATGTTTCATTCGGTATTTGGTACAGGTGGCGGCTCTTTCTTTCAATAAACAGTCCTTCTTTCATATACCAAGGTAAATCTGTACTTGAAACGTAGACAGAGTCACGTTTTTTTGTCACGAAATCAGAATAGGCTTTCGCACAGGCAATTTGGACATCCGTTTTTAATTGACCGATGTTATTGGGACAATTGTAAAAGACGAAAGCACGCATTGCATTTGGGCTAACATGAATTTCTTTTCTCAGGCGAATTGCTTCATTTGTAAAAAATAGTTGTAGTAAAGCAAAACGTTCTTTGTGTGTACGCTCACGAAGTGGTGGGAGCGTGACAGTCATCGGTATACGTCTTGTAAATGTTTTTAATAAAAATGAATTTGGTTCTTCTGTCGTTGCTGTAATGATTAATACTTTTGCTTTCCGCTCGTTTTCTGTTTCTCCAAGGCGGCGGTATACCCCGCGGTCAATAAAGGTGAAAAGCATTTCTTGTCCCTCTGGAGGAAGCCGATGTACTTCATCTAAGAAAAGAATCCCTTCATGTGCTTTTTCAATTAACCCTTTTTGATCACTTGCCCCCGTGTAAGCCCCTTTTTTAATCCCAAATAACTGTCCAAGTAGTAACTGTGGATTGTTTGCATAATCAGCACAGTTAAAGACGATAAAGGGCGCATTTTTTGGAAGCTGTTCAACTTCAATTGCATATTCGTGCATTAAAGAAGCGAACATAGATTTTCCGACCCCTGTTTCTCCTAGCAATAAAGTATGCATACCGTTTGGAGGATAGAGAATAGAAGCTTTCGCTTTTTCAATTGCGATTTTAAGGCTTGTATTTTCAATTGCAAATGTATCTAATGAAGTGACATCTTTTGAATGCGTTTCCAACGAAGTGTTCGTTTCTATATAAAAACGAACAGGGCGCGTATTTGTTTTTAATAAACGCGTATCTTTTACAAGTTTGTTTAAATCGCTACTTACATTGGCACGATCCAGTTTTAGAAGGGTAGCGAGTTCTGATGCGGTTACACCTTCTGTATAATTTCCTTCTTGTATTGCGTTAAAAATGAGATCTATTCGTTTCATTTCTATTCACCTCGAAACTTCATCACTATTTAAAATTTTACACAAAAATGGGAAGGGTGGAAAGAGAAAAATAAAACAGCCTTAGTACATAAGCACCAAAGCTGTTACAATCTTGTGTCTTTCCAGAAATTCACTGCGAGATGAGAAGATGGATTATAAGGAAGAAGCTTGTATCCTTGTGACTGTAAATAATCAATTACTTTTGGAAGTATTTGTACAGTAACACTTGAATCGTGCATTAAAATAACTTCAACTTGTTCATCGCTCTGATTACGTACTCTTTCTAGTATGGCAGAAGGATTATCATAGCTTTTCCAGTCATATGTATCGATGGTCCAATCCCACATTTTATATTCTGCTGATACAAGTGCGTCACGGTAATTCTGTTTTAAGTAAGGCATACTACCGTAGGGGACACGAACGAGATGTGTATTTAACTTTGTAATTTGCTGGACAATGTCTTGCGCTTGCTCCATTTCTGTAATTAAAGTAGAAGGGTCCCCAGTATAAAGGCGCTTTACATCGTGTGACATGCTATGAAGTCCGATATAATGTCCGTCTTTAACTAAGCGCTGCATTGTCTTTTTGTAGTGCGGCACCTTTCCTCCAATAACAAAGAAAGTTGCTTTTCCGTTCTTTTCTTTTAAAATGTTTAAAATTTGCGTAGTATATTTGTTTGGTCCATCATCAAATGTTAAGTACGCAATTTTTTGGGTAGGAGAGGTAGTTGCATTATTTGGATGAAGTTCAGCAGGAATAACTGTAGTTGCTTCTGCATGAGATGACGCGTACATAGTAATTGTTAAAAATAAAATGATGTATAGAAATATTCGCTTGATCATAACATTCACCCTCAGTTTGACAATCAAGATGTAAAAAATAAAATGTAATCCATTTCTTATTATGTATATCTTTCTCCAATAGAGGCACTCTCAAACAATCTATATTTTGGAAATACAAAGTGAGGGATAAAAAATAAAAAATAGCATCCTCTTCAAAGAAAGAGGATGCTATTTGAATATTTCATAATTGTAAAGGCTATACTACAATTAGTCTTCGCGTTTTTTCACTTTTTTATAGAAGGAAATAATTGGTTTGTAACGCTCGTGTACAAGTCCGATTACTTCAGCAATAATTTCTGTAAAGAAGATTAAAACGAACAGAAGAGTAATGGATAACCATAATGTCGCACTACTGAAAATAATAGCATTCACACTAAAGAAAATACCGAATGCGTATATAATTAGTACCGTTTTACGATGAGAGAAGCCCATTGCAAGTAAACGGTGATGTAAATGCGATTTATCTGGTGCGGAAATAGGCTTTTTATTTACGATACGACGGATAATTGCAAATGTCGTATCAAATATAGGTACACCTAAAATGATAATTGGAACGATAAAACTGAATAACGTTACGCTTTTGTATAATCCAAGTAACGATATAACAGAAATACAGTATCCTAAAAATAGTGCTCCTGTATCTCCCATGAAAATCTTTGCTGGATGGAAGTTATAGAATAAAAATCCAAGTGTACTTGCAAGTGCAATTAATGCTAGAGGTAAAATAATTGCTGTTCCAGTACCCCATGGGCTAGTGAAGGCCATATATGCTAGCGTTGCTAGTACGATAGATGAAATACCAGCAGATAATCCATCTAAGCCGTCAATTAAGTTGATTGCATTTGTAATACCTACAATCCAAAATACTGTAATTGGATAAGCAAGCCATCCAAGTTCAGTATCCCCGAGAATTGGAATATATAATACTTGCACTAATAATCCACTTTTTACAATCATAATGGCAACTAATAGTTGTCCACCGAATTTTACTTTCGCAGATAACTCGTACATATCATCTAAAATCCCAATGATTACGATGATGATTGCACCTAACGTTATCGATAACATTCTTTGTTCATATAAGCCACCGACCACAAATCCTACAGCTACACCGATAAATATTGCTAACCCGCCAAGACGAGGCATAATTTTTTGGTGTACTTTACGTGCGTTTGGCTTATCTGTTGCTCCTATTTTAAAAGCTAATTTAATAACTAAAGGAGTAACGACGAGTACAGTGATGAATGATGCCAAAATGGCATAAATCACTTGTGAGTCCATTAATACCCCACCCTTTTATAGTCTAACGTAATTTTTTTTAAATGTATTTATCTGAAAATTATGATGTTTATTTACAGGCTCATAACATATGGTATCACAAAAAGATTAGAATTCAATCTTTTTTTCTTTTTACGGTAAATGGAAGCGGATAGAATATATGACAATCGTATACAGAATGTTAGATCATTTGGGAAGGTTATTCGTATCAGGCTTTGGAATATGACATGTCCTATTTTTCTTAGGCAGTGAATACTTTTATTTCAGTATTATAAGTGTTACACGTAGAAATGAGTAAGTTCCGTGTTAAAATGTGGGAATTTATCTCGCTATTTGTGTGTTACCCGCAAAAGTCTGATTGGTGTGGGCTAATAATCAGTGGGGAATGGACAAAACTCCAACTGATTAAAGTCTGCCTTTAATTTTACAAAAACTTAAAAAAGAATGGAGAAAGTAATTCATATAATAAAGGAGTAAAAAGGTTTTCTCATTTTTAATGTGAGAGGGGGAAGCGCAGGGAGCACGCTATGTATTCGTATATTTTCTACTGTATATTCCTGTGCGAAAGGGAAATGAAAATTACGATAATAGGGACTGGATATGTTGGCTTGATTACAGGTGTAGGGTTGGCAATATTGGGACATTCAGTTACGTGTTTTGATATAAATGATGAAAAAATTGAACAGATAAAACGAGGGAATCTGCCTATTTATGAAGCTGGCTTACATGAATTAATACATGATGCATGTGAGAAGGATCGCTTAACTTTTACTGCAAATAAAGTTCAGGCATTTCACGATGCAGAGATTATATTTATTGCAGTTGGAACGCCATCTTTATTAGATGGGACAGCAGATTTAACATACATTCAAAGTGCTTGTGATGATATTGGGACATATGTGACGAACGACATTATTGTTGTTACGAAAAGTACGGTTCCTGTAGGGACGAATGACGCTATAAAAGGATGGATTGAGGAGAAGTTACGGGGGAGGCATGCATTACATATCGTATCGAATCCAGAATTTTTACGGGAAGGTTCAGGTGTTTACGATTTTTTTCAGGGAGATCGTATCGTAATTGGCGCAGATAATGAGGAAGTGGCGCAAAGAGTGGGGAGTTTGTATAGTGAATTAAGCTTACAAACGTATGTTACGGATATTAAAAGTGCAGAGATGATTAAATATGCATCGAATGCCTTTTTAGCTACAAAGATTAGTTTTATTAATGAAATTTCAAATATATGTGAGAAGGTAGGCGCAAATGTATTAGATGTTGCAAAAGGAATGGGAATGGATAAGAGGATTGGTGCATCCTTTTTACATGCCGGCATCGGCTATGGAGGATCGTGTTTTCCGAAAGATACGAAAGCGCTTGTGCAAATTGCAGGGAATGTGGCGCATGATTTTCGCTTGTTAAAAGCAGTTATTGAAGTGAATAATAAACAACAGTTGTTATTGGTTGAAAAGGCGAAAGAAGTAATAAATATGAATAAGAAGCGGATTGCGGTTCTTGGAGCGACATTTAAGCCGAATACGGATGATATTAGAGAAGCACCATCTCTTATTATAATAGGGGAATTACTTAATATAGGTGCGGATGTAGTTCTATATGATCCAAAGGCGACTCGAAATGTAAAAAATATATTTGGGGAGACTATACAATATAGTGAATGTATAGATGAAACGATTAGGGGAGCGAGTGCAGCTTTCATCGTAACAGAATGGGAAGCTATTCGAGCTTATCCGTTAGAAAAGTACGAACAACTTATGAGAGAGCCTATTTTATTTGATGGGAGAAATTGTTATACTGATGAGGATGCCAAGAAGCAATCGATTGATTATTACTCGATTGGCAGACAAAGCATTTGTAATAGAAATGTTTCTGTTATTCGTTAAAAAGGCATGTATCCATGCATATTCTTATATGTCATAATAGAAGTTGTAACTAGTGAAAGAAAAGAGGCAATGAAATGACTGAACGTTTAAAAGTAATGACAATTTTCGGGACACGTCCAGAAGCAATTAAAATGGCACCTCTTGTATTAGAGTTGCAAAAACACCCAGAAAAAATTGAATCGATTGTGACTGTAACAGCACAACATCGTCAAATGTTAGATCAAGTATTAAATATCTTTGGAATTACGCCAGATTTCGATTTAAATATTATGAAAGATCGTCAAACCTTAATTGATATTACAACACGTGGTTTAGAAGGTTTGGATAAAGTAATGAAAGAAGCGAAGCCCGATATTGTACTTGTACATGGTGATACAACGACAACATTTATTGCAAGCTTAGCTGCTTTCTATAATCAAATTCCAGTAGGTCATGTGGAAGCAGGACTTCGTACATGGGATAAGTATTCTCCATATCCAGAAGAGATGAATCGTCAATTAACAGGTGTAATGGCGGATCTTCATTTCTCACCGACAGAAAAATCAGCAAAGAACTTACAGAAAGAAAATAAAGATGAGTCACGCATTTTCATAACAGGAAATACAGCGATTGACGCATTAAAAACGACTGTAAAAGAAACATATAGTCATCCTGTACTAGAGAAACTTGGAAGTGATCGTCTTGTACTTATGACAGCTCACCGTCGTGAAAACTTAGGTGAACCGATGCGTAATATGTTCCGTGCAATTAAGCGTCTTGTTGATAAGCATGAAGATGTACAAGTTGTGTATCCGGTTCATATGAACCCTGTTGTTCGTGAAACGGCGAATGATATTTTAGGCGAACATAACCGCATTCATTTAATTGAGCCGTTAGACGTAATTGATTTCCATAACGTTGCAGCTCGTTCATACTTAATGTTAACGGATTCTGGCGGTGTACAAGAAGAAGCACCATCACTTGGTGTACCAGTTCTTGTTCTTCGTGATACAACGGAGCGCCCAGAAGGGATTGAAGCAGGTACATTGAAATTAGCAGGAACAGACGAAGAGACAATCTTTAATCTTGCTGATGAGTTGTTATCAAATAAAGAAGCTCATGATAAGATGACGAAAGCATCTAACCCTTACGGTGACGGTCATGCATCAGAACGTATTGTAGAAGCGATTTTACAATACTTCAATAAGTAAACAAAAAAGAGCCAAATCTTATGCGATTTGGCTCTTTTTGTTATTGCTGATTTCTCATAATCCACTCTGCATGAGCATTTGTAGAAGGCGGTGGCTCAGTTGGTGTTTTATTCTCACTCGTGTCTTTCTTTGGTTTTTCGTTAGAGTGAGCATTTGAGTCGGAATTTGAGCTAGTTGAATCTGTTGAAGGTGTTTCTTTTTCCCCTAGTTCTTTTTCAATTTCCTTACGTGTCGTCTCTACACTAATTGGATCTGGAAGGAAGTAATAAATACCGCCTATTTTTTTGTCTTCTCCTTCAAGCTTTAGCGTTTGGATTGTAGAAGGATCAAAACCAGAGAGTTTATTGTAAAGAGCAAGTCCATCAGAAACAGGAATGTCGGTTTTTATATATTTTCCAACGACATCTGTTAAATCTTTAATTTTAAATACAGTAGAGGCCGAATTTAGTTTTTGAGCAACAGCTGCTAGTAACTGTCTTTGTCTAGTTGCGCGGCCATAATCGCCGTTTGGATCCTGTTTTCGCATACGTACGTATGCGAGTGCTTCTTCACCATTTAATTGTTGTTGCCCTTGCTTAAATTCGATTTTTTTGTAGTAATCCACGTCAGAACGTTCCCAAAAATCGAAGGGGACATCAACGGTAACACCGCCAACAGCATCAACGATACCTTTGAAGCCTTGGAAATCAATTTTGATGTAATGGTCTACAGGAACTTTTAGAAAGTTTTCGACAGTTTTAATTGCCATTTTTTCTCCGCCGTAAGCATGTGCAGCGTTAATTTTGTCTTCTTTATCCTTCCCGGCAATGGGAACGCGCGTATCGCGAGGGATACTCATAAGCGATACCTTTTGCGTTTTCGGATTGACTGTTGCAAACATTAATGAGTCTGTACGACCATTTTGTCCGTCTGTTGCATAATCCTCTATCCCCATAATGAGGACTGTAAAAGGTTCCTTTGTAATTTCGACATCTTCGGTTCTTAAATCCGATTTTTCACGAGTAAAACCACTATACATCCCCATGAGAGAAGTGTAGGAATTTAATATATAAAGGCCTACACTGCCAAATAAAAATGCGAAAATAAGGAAGTAGAAAAACTTCCTTCTACGTTTCTTTTTTATTCTGCTATTTTGGAGATGATAATAACGTTCTTCCATATATAATCTCCTTAGTTCATTTGTAGGAAGGTAATTCACTACATTAATCTTTAAAGGGGGATAAGCTAGCTATGCTTAGAGAACATCTTGTTCTAAGTACAACATATCTCCCTCTGTAATTGTACATTTCCCATTTGTTAATTCAATCATCCAATCCGTGAATGATTGTTTTCCATCTTCTTCTACATACGTATCAAATGTGACATTTTCTAGATAATGAATCTCTTTAATGGCATATTTTGAATTGCGTAATTCATTTTCTAACTTACCAAGTAATGTGTAATCAATTTCGGTCTGCATAACACGCATTAGTTTTCGCTCGACAACACCGACATAATTAATACCTTCGCTTGTACATTTTCCGTATGCACGAATTAATCCACCTGCACCAAGTTTAATGCCGCCAAAATAGCGTGTAACGACAACGACGGTATCTTTTAGATCGCGTTTTTTTAGCACCTCTAACATAGGAACGCCAGCTGTACCGCTAGGTTCGCCATCATCATTTGCTTTTTGGATTTGATCTTGTTCGCCAATTAAATACGCGGAACAGTTATGTGTTGCGTTCCAGTTTTGTTTTTTGATTTTTTGTATAAATTCTTGAGCTTCTTCTTCGGTTGTAGCTCGGCTAATGTAACAGATAAATCTTGATTTTTGAATGACAATTTCGTGTTCGCCGTAGTCTTTGATTGTAAAATATTGTAATAGCACTCGTATACGCCCCTATCTATCAAAATGACTAGTACTTTACATTTTAAAAGCGGGCGTTTTTATATTCAAACATTTTTTGCAAAACTGTTGAAATTTTTGATGAGTATTTCACCTTTTTGTTGTAATTTGTCGGGATGGTGAGTATAATTTTTGACTAGCATTTTTATGTATGGATGCACCATTTTTAGTTTTCGTGTAAACTTAGGGAATAAAAACTTTTTATAAGGCAGGTACGAAAATGAAAACAGCTATTGTTACTGATAGTACAGCATATATACCGAAGCATATTCGTGAAGAACTCAATATATATATGATTCCATTAAACGTTGTGTTTGGAACAGAATCTTATCAAGAAGAAGCTGAAATTTCAGTAGATGATTTCTATGTGAAAGTACGTGAGCAAGAAGAACTTCCGAAAACTTCTCAGCCAGCAATCGGAAAGTTTGTTGAGTTATTTGAAGAACTATCTAAGGATTATGATGCGGTTATTAGCATCCATCTTTCAAGTGGGATTAGTGGTACATACCAAACTGCAACGACAGCCGGACAAATGGTAGAGGGTATTGATGTATATACGTACGACTCTGAAATTAGTTGTGAAGTGCAAGGATTCTATGTACGTGAAGGGGCAAAACTAGCAAGTGAAGGAAAGGATCCGAAAGAGATCATTACTCGTTTTGATGAAATGAAGCAAACGATGGACGCTTATTTTGTAGTGGATGATTTACATCATTTACAACGTGGCGGACGATTAAATAGTGCGCAAGCTTTCATTGGTAGTTTGTTACAAGTGAAGCCCGTTTTATATTTCAGAGATAAAATCATTATTCCTTTTGAAAAGATTCGTACGCGTAAAAAAGCGTTAAAACGCATTGTTGAAATTTTTGATGAGCAAGCAAGTAAAGGTGTACCTATGGAAGCTGTCATCATTCATGCGCAGCGTGAAGAGGAAGCGAATGAATGGAAGGCAGAATTAGAAGCAAAATATCCTCATGTCACAATCCGCATAGGTTATTTTGGTGCTGTAATTGGTACGCATTTAGGTGAAGGTGCACTAGGTCTTGGATGGTACACGAAGTAATAAGTTATAAAAAGCTCTCTTTTTGAAGAGGGTTTTTTTACGGATATTTTGCGTATAGTTGACAAGTTAATATTTGGAAATGATAAAATGTACGTAAAATAAAATAACGAGAAAAGTTTTATAACTTACTTTTTACAAGAAACTATATTATAATAGAGGAGAGGTGAAACATATGGAGCATAATTCTTGTTTATGTCCAAAGTTTGAGTCTGCTTTTACTTTGCTTAGTAAAAAATGGACTGGCTTAATTATTAAATCTTTGCTTGAAGAATCGAAACGTTTTAGAGAAATCGCAGATATTATACCGAATATGAGCGATCGTATGTTGTCAGAGCGTTTAAAGGAATTGGAGAGCGAAGGCATTGTAGTTCGTAATGTTTATCCAGAAGTACCGGTTCGAATTGAGTATGGCTTAACTGACAAAGGAAAAGCGTTAGAAAGTGTTATGGATGAAGTCCAAAATTGGGCTGAGAAATGGATGAAATAGCATTTCGATTTCATTTGTATATGTAACAAAACGTAAGGGATTCCTTACGTTTTTTCTTTGTTTATGAAAAGTGGGTTGAACCTTTTAAAATTCTACACATACATACAAAATTATACGTATTTTGCGATAGAGTTACATATAATATTACATTTGTTTTACAAAAGCGTAACATTGGTAAAAAAAATCCCGAATTATGGTATAAAATTTATAGGTTATATACGGAAAATGAAAAAAGAAAGCGGTGTAAAAAATAAAATGAAAAAGCTAAAAATGGCATCTTGCGCATTAGTTGCAGGGTTAATGTTTTCAGGACTAACACCAAGTGCATTTGCAGAAGATAATATTTCAGATGTGAAATCACAAATTAATACACAAAATGACAATTTACATAAACAACAACAAGAGCGTGATGAATTACAAAAACAAATGAATGACTTAAACAAAACAATTCAAGGTTTAGATAAGTCTGTTCAAGAAAATGCTGCAAAACTTGATGAAACAACGAAAAAAGTTTCTGATACTGAGCAATTAATCGAAAAGAAAAATAAAGATATTGCAGAATTACAAACAAAGATTGCAAAACGTGAAGAGTTATTAAGAAAGCGTTTAGTTGCACTTCAAGAACAACCAAATACGAACGTTGTAACAGAAGTTCTTGTAAACTCTAAAAACATTGCAGATTTAGTTGATCGTTTAAATTCTGTTTCTAAAATTCTTGAGTCTGACGAAGATATCATGAAAACACAACAAGAAGATCAAGCGAACGTGAAAAAAGATGTTGAAATGGTAAAAGAAAAGCAAAAAGAATTAAAAGAAGCACAAGCTCAAATTGAAACTGCTAAGAAAGAACTTGACGCTGAAAAAGCAAAAAAAGAAACTGCAGTAAATGATTTAAGCGGTAAAATGGAAACAGTTGTAACTACGATGACAAGCACAGAAAGTCAATTAAAAGAGCTTGAACAACAAGCGTTAAAATTACAACAAATTGCTGAAAAAGAAGCGCAAGAAAAAGCTGCACAAGAAGCTGCTGCTCAAAAACAAGCAGAGCAAGCTGCTCAATCAGCTCAACCAGCGCAGGCTCCAGCTCAACCAGCACAAACACAAGCAGCTCCAGCAAACAATAATGGACAAGCGAAAAAAGAAGAAGCGAAAAAACCAGCTCCAGCACCAACTCCAGCTCCAGCACCAAGTAATGATGGTGGCGGAAGACAAGATGTTGTTGAAAAAGCTAAAGGTTTAGTAGGTCTAAAATACGTATGGGGTAGTTCGTCAATTTCAAACGGCGGTTTTGACTGTAGTGGATTAATCTCTTACGTTTACGGTTTAGGTCGTCAAGATACTAGAAGTTTATGGAGTTCAGTACAAAAGATTAGCCCATCTGAAGCGAAACCGGGAGATCTTATCTTCTTACAAGGTACTTACAGAGCAGGCGTATCTCACGTTGGTATTTACATTGGTGGCGGTCAAATGATTCATGCTGCTGATGAGTCAACAGGTGTTACTTACGGTAGCGTAAATAGCTCATACAACCAAAAACATTTCTTAGGTTATGGTAGATTATAGGATTTATAATTGAATAAATAATGTGTATAAAGTCGATAGCTTACTATTTTATAAGTAGGTTATCGGCTTTTTTGAGTTTTTACGAGAGTATGAGAAAGATTTATAGTGGAGCTGGAGGTGGTTGTTGATGCAAGCTGGGAAACAGTTATTACTAGAGGAGCTTTCTTCAGATGTGCGGGATAATTTAGATGGTTTGAAAAAGAAAGGGAAGGTTACATGTGTACAAGGTATAAAAAAGAAGGGTTCTAAATATATGTGTCAGCGATGTGGAAATATAGAGCAGCGGCTATTTGCATCATTTCTGTGCAAAAGGTGCAATAAAGTCTGCACGTATTGCCGGAAGTGTATAACGATGGGGAGGGTAAGTGAATGTGCTGTACTTGTTCGCGGGATTGCTGAAAGGAAAGGAGAAAGTGATCTGAATCCACTACAGTGGAAAGGCACCTTGTCTACTGGCCAGAAGTTAGCGGCAAAAGGTGCCCTGGATGCTGTTAAGCAGAAAGAATCGTTTTTTATTTGGGCTGTGTGCGGGGCTGGAAAAACAGAAATGTTATTTTACGGTATTGCAGAGGCGCTTCAAAAGGGAGAAAGGGTTTGTATCGCAACACCAAGGACGGATGTTGTACTTGAATTAGCACCAAGGATACAAGAAGTGTTCCCGAATATACATGTAGCTGCTTTATATGGAGGTAGTGCAGAACGGGAAAAAGATGCCGCATTAGTCGTTGCGACGACTCATCAACTACTGCGTTACTATAGAGCGTTCCATGTCATGATTGTAGATGAGATAGATGCTTTTCCTTATTATGCAGACCAAATGCTGCACTATGCAGTGAAACAAGCGATGAAAGAAAATGCCGCAAGTATTTATTTAACGGCGACTCCAGATGAAAAGTGGAAGCGCAATTTCAGAAAGGGTAAACAAAAGGGTATCATTGTCTCAGGTCGATACCACCGTCATCCGTTGCCAGTTCCCCTATTTTGCTGGTGCGGAAATTGGAAGAAAAGCCTCAATCGTAAAAGAATTCCCCGAGTTTTACTACAATGGTTAAACATATACTTAAACAAGAAGTATCCCGTTTTTTTATTCGTTCCCCATGTACGATATATAGAAGAAATAAGCTCGTTATTGAAATCGTTGCACAATAAAGTTGAAGGTGTACATGCAGAAGATTCGATGAGAAAAGAGAAAGTCGCAGCGTTCAGAAAGGGAGAAATTCCGTTATTAGTTACAACGACAATTTTAGAGAGAGGAGTAACTGTGAAGAATTTACAAGTTGCGGTTTTAGGGGCGGAAGAAGAAATATTTTCAGAAAGTGCGCTCGTACAAATTGCAGGCCGGGTAGGTCGAAGTTTTGAGGAACCGTATGGCGAGGTCGTTTATTTTCATTACGGTAAGACAGAGGCGATGGTACGTGCGAAAAAGCATATTCAAAGTATGAACAAAAATGCGAAAGAACAAGGGTTGATCGATTAATGCATTGTCTACTTTGTGATGAGCGTATTGTAGAAACAGTTAGTTGGTACACTTTTTTTGTAAAGTTTCATAGAAAACATATGTGTGATAGATGTGAGCGGAAACTTTCCTATATTATAGGAGACATTTGCATGGATTGTGGTCGTCCTTTAAATGACTTGCCTACTCGATATAAAGAAAATGACATTTGCATGGATTGTGTAAGGTGGATAAATGAGGAGGGATATCGTCCGCTTAAAAATCGCTCGTTGTACGTGTACGATGATGAGATGAAACGTATACTAGCACAGTTTAAGTTTCGTGGTGACGCTGAGTTATTTCATATGTTTTATCAACCTTTTCGTAGTCTTTTTCAAAAGTACTTTATACATGTTTCAGTTGTTATGGTTGTTCCACTTAGTAGGGAACGAGAATATGAGCGTGGTTTTAATCAAGCAGAGTTATTGGCAGCTTGTTTACCTGTTAGTGTGTCTCATACATCGTTAAGCAGAATAGAAACAGAGAAGCAAAGTAAAAAGACGCGTAAAGAAAGGGTGTCGGGAAGTAATCCTTTTTATTTTCAGGGAGAAGAGATGTTTCATGGACAACATATTTTACTCGTTGATGATGTATATACGACAGGAATTACCGTTAGACAAATTGGGAGGCTTTTATACGATAGAGGAGCGAGAGAAGTTTCTAGTTTGACGCTCTGTAGAAGTTAATCTGTAACTGTCGAAAGAGATAATAAAAAGACGATAAGTCTTCTTTGACTTCATATGTTGTCATTCGTTATAGTCAAATTATGGGGCAAATGCCCTGATTTTTAGAGTGAAGGGAATGGAATGAACATGCAAGGAAGAGTGAAATGGTTCAATGCAGAAAAGGGATTTGGGTTTATTGAGCGTGAAGATGGTGATGATGTGTTTGTTCATTTTTCTGCTATTCAACAAGATGGATATAAGTCGTTAGAAGAAGGGCAACAAGTCGAGTTTGACATTGTAGATGGAGCACGCGGACCACAAGCAGCTAATGTTGTAAAACTGTAGGGATATTGTTTTTGGGAAGAGAAAGCTGCGTTTGTGGCAACGTTATATATAGTAGAACCTCTTGTTCTTCGCAAGGGGTTTTTGTTATGAGTAGCGTTGTCAAAAAGTTGTTTCATTTCTGTAACGAATTGTCCACAGTTATATTCGTTATTCACGATGTAAATAGGATAAAATAAAGATAGAAACGATGCATCTTTTCATTTCAACAAAAAACGATAAAAAAATCGCAATTCCACTAATTTTTTTAAAAAAGTTAGAAGGAGTTTTTAAGCCAGTGTCGAAATTATAGTACATAGGCTTGAAAGGAGGAATTCATCTATGAAATTCAACATTCGTGGTGAAAATATTGAAGTAACTCCAGCATTAAAGGAATATGTAGAGAAAAAATTAAGTAAGTTAGAGCGTTATTTTGATACATTTCCAGAGATTAAAGTTAATTTAAAAGTATACTCTGACAAGCAACGTGTCGAGGTAACAATTCCGTTTACTGATTTATTACTTCGTGCAGAAGAATCTAATAGCGATATGTACGCTGCTATCGATTTAGTAGTTGATAAAATTGAGCGACAAATTCGTAAACATAAAACAAAAGTAAATCGTAAATTACGTGAGAAAGGTTCTGTGAAAACGAACTTTATCCTTCCACAAGCAGTAGCTGTTTTGGATGAGGTAGAAGAGGATGAATTAGAACTTGTACGTACAAAACGATTCGATTTAAAACCGATGGACGTTGAAGAAGCAATCCTACAAATGGATATGCTAGGACATAATTTCTTCGTCTTCACAAATGCTGATACAAATGAAACTAATGTTGTATATGGCCGTAAAGATGGGAAATACGGTTTAATCGAAACTAAATAATAATTCGAAAGCGCAGCCGAAAGAGGCTGCGCTTTTTTTGCTACAAATAGATTTTTAAAAAACTTTTCCTAATTTAGAACTCGACATTCCGCCGATTGTTGTCATAGTTATAAGACAAGTGTTACAATTATCATTAGGTATATACATTTTAGTTTTTTTAATTAGGAGAAAAATTGGCATAACATATATTTGATTTTTATAACGACTGATTGTAATAGAGAAAAAGAAAAACAATCGGAAGTTTTATTTTAATAAAAAGAGGAGCGTATTTCCTATGATCGGTATTTTAAAAAAGGTATTTGATGTAAATCAACGCCAAATTAAACGTATGCAGAAGACAGTTGAGCAAATTGATGCATTAGAATCATCTATTAAGCCTTTAACTGATGAACAATTAAAAGGAAAGACGCTTGAATTTAAAGAACGTCTAACAAAAGGTGAGACAGTAGATGATCTACTACCTGAAGCTTTTGCGGTTGTTCGTGAAGCTGCGACTCGTGTTCTTGGAATGCGTCCGTATGGTGTGCAGTTAATGGGTGGTATTGCCCTGCATGAAGGGAATATCTCTGAGATGAAAACGGGTGAAGGTAAAACGTTAACATCGACATTACCTGTATATTTAAATGCTTTAACAGGAAAAGGTGTTCACGTTGTTACAGTCAATGAATACTTAGCGCAACGTGATGCGAGCGAAATGGGACAACTTCATGAGTTCCTAGGCTTAACAGTAGGAATTAACTTAAACAGTATGTCACGCGAAGAGAAACAAGAAGCTTATGCTGCTGATATTACGTACAGCACAAATAATGAACTTGGATTCGATTACTTACGTGACAACATGGTGTTATATAAAGAGCAGCGCGTTCAACGTCCACTTCATTTTGCTATTATCGATGAAGTCGATTCTATTTTAGTCGATGAAGCACGTACGCCACTTATTATTTCTGGACAAGCTCAAAAATCAGCAGAGTTATACATGTTTGCAAATGCATTCGTTCGTACGTTAGAAAATGAAAAAGAGTATTCATTTGATGTGAAGACGAAAAATGTAATGTTAACAGAAGATGGTATTACGAAAGCGGAGAAAGCTTTCCATATTGAAAATTTATTCGATTTAAAACATGTAGCACTTCTTCACCATATTAATCAGGCACTTCGTGCGCACGTTGTTATGCACCTTGATACAGATTATGTTGTACAAGAAGGCGAAATTGTAATTGTAGACCAATTCACTGGTCGTCTTATGAAAGGTCGTCGTTATAGCGAAGGTTTACACCAAGCTATTGAAGCAAAAGAAGGCGTAGAAATTCAAAATGAAAGTATGACGCTTGCAACAATTACGTTCCAGAACTACTTCCGTATGTACGAAAAGTTATCTGGTATGACTGGTACAGCGAAAACGGAAGAAGAAGAATTCCGTAGTATTTACAATATGAATGTTATCGTAATTCCAACGAATAAAGATATTATTCGTGATGACCGTGCGGATTTAATCTTCAAATCAATGGAAGGTAAATTCAATGCAGTTGTTGAGGATATTGTAAATCGTCATAAACAAGGGCAACCAATTCTTGTTGGTACAGTTGCAATTGAAACGTCAGAGCTTATTTCAAAAATGTTAACACGTAAAGGTGTACGTCATAACATCTTAAACGCAAAAAACCATGCGCGTGAAGCAGATATCATTGCAGAAGCTGGTATTAAAGGTGCTGTAACGATTGCGACAAACATGGCTGGTCGTGGTACGGATATTAAGCTTGGGGACGATATTAAAAACGTTGGTCTTGCAGTTATCGGTACAGAGCGTCATGAAAGCCGTCGTATTGATAATCAGTTACGTGGTCGTGCTGGTCGTCAAGGGGATCCTGGTGTTACGCAGTTCTACTTATCAATGGAAGATGAATTAATGCGCCGCTTCGGTTCAGATAATATGAAATCTATGATGGATCGTCTTGGTATGGATGATTCACAGCCAATCGAAAGTAAAATGGTTTCTCGTGCGGTAGAATCTGCGCAAAAACGTGTAGAAGGAAATAACTATGACGCGCGTAAGCAGTTACTACAATACGATGATGTACTTCGTCAGCAACGTGAAGTTATTTATAAACAGCGTCAAGAAGTAATGGAGTCTGAGAACTTACGCGGCATTATTGAAGGTATGATGAAATCTACAGTAGAGCGTGCAGTTGCGCTTCATACACAAGAGGAAATTGAAGAGGATTGGAACATTAAAGGTCTTGTTGACTACTTAAATACAAACCTTCTGCAAGAAGGAGATGTAAAAGAGGAAGAGTTACGTCGCCTTGCTCCAGAAGAAATGAGCGAACCAATCATTGCACAATTATTAGAGCGTTATAACGACAAAGAAAAGCTTATGCCAGAAGAGCAAATGCGTGAGTTCGAAAAAGTTGTTGTATTCCGTGTTGTAGATACGAAATGGACAGAGCACATTGATGCGATGGATCACCTTCGTGAAGGTATTCATTTACGTGCTTACGGTCAAATCGATCCACTTCGTGAGTATCAAATGGAAGGATTCGCAATGTTCGAGTCAATGATTGCTTCTATTGAAGAAGAAATTTCTCGTTACATTATGAAAGCTGAAATTGAACAAAACTTAGAACGTCAAGAAGTTGCTCAAGGTGAAGCTATTCATCCATCTAGCGATGGCGAAGAAGCGAAGAAAAAGCCAGTTGTAAAAGGTGACCAAGTGGGCCGCAATGATTTATGTAAGTGTGGTAGTGGTAAAAAGTATAAAAACTGTTGTGGTATTGGGAAGTAATAAAAGTCGGTAGCCTAGACTGTTTTGCAAACTTTTACATTAAAAATGTATAATTAAGAAGGACTGGACTCTCTCCGTAATAAGTGGAGAGAGTTTCCCTTGTTTTCATACGAAAGTAACAGCAATTACATAGAGGTGAAGGAAATGGAATTAGTAGAAATTAGACAGGAATTAGAGAAAATGGCTAAGAGATTAGCGGCTTTTAGGGGGTCTCTTTGACCTCCCTACTAAGGAGAAACAAATTGCAGAATTAGAAGAAAAAATGATGGCTGCAGGATTTTGGGATGACCAACAAGGCGCACAAGTTGTCATTAACGAAGCAAATGCGTTAAAAGATATGGTTGGAAAGTTCCGTAAGTTAGATGAGACATTCGAAAATTTAGAAATAACGCATGAGCTTTTAAAAGAAGAGTATGATGAAGATTTACATGAGGAATTAGAATCAGAAGTAAAAGGCTTAATTCAAGAAATGAATGAGTATGAGCTTCAGTTACTATTAAGTGATCCTTATGATAAAAATAATGCGATTTTAGAATTACACCCAGGTGCAGGTGGAACAGAGTCACAAGACTGGGGCTCTATGCTATTACGTATGTATACACGCTGGGCTGAAAAACGTGGATTTAAAGTAGAGACTGTTGACTACTTACCAGGTGATGAAGCTGGTATTAAGAGCGTTACTTTATTAATTAAAGGTCATAACGCTTACGGTTACTTAAAAGCAGAAAAAGGCGTACATCGTCTTGTACGTATTTCACCATTCGATTCTTCAGGTCGCCGTCATACATCGTTCGTATCTTGTGAAGTTGTACCGGAGTTTAATGATGAAGTTGAAATTGAAGTGCGTACAGAAGACTTGAAAATTGATACGTACCGTGCAAGTGGAGCTGGTGGACAGCACATTAATACGACGGATTCAGCAGTTCGTATTACACATACACCGACAAATACGGTTGTAACATGTCAATCAGAGCGTTCTCAAATTAAAAACCGTGAGCATGCGATGAAAATGTTAAAAGCGAAATTATATCAAAAGAAACTAGAAGAGCAACAAGCGGAGTTAGATGAAATCCGCGGGGAGCAAAAAGAAATCGGATGGGGTAGCCAAATCCGTTCGTACGTATTCCACCCATATTCTCTTGTAAAAGATCACCGCACAAATACAGAGGTTGGTAACGTGCAAGCTGTTATGGATGGAGAAATTGATCCATTTATTGATGCTTACTTACGTTCTCGTATCTAATAAAGTGAAACTTTAATCAGTGGGGAGCATTCCCCACCTAACTTCTCAGCTCTCGCTGAATTTTGAGGTGGGGGTCTTACTGCCCGCTACTGCGGGATAAGAAAAAAGGCCAACAAAATTGTCGGCACATAATGGGGGCATAGAGGATATAAAGAGTATTACTTTATTTATATGGATGAAGTGCTGAGGAAGAGAAGTTGGAAACGACAACTTCTCTTTTTGATGGGAGTATATGTAGAATACAATGGTGTATATTGTTTTGTAAAAAGTAGAGAATAGTAAAATAGAGCGGTAATAGAGTAGGACTTTATACGGAGTTTTTCTAGTTTGATTTTTGGAAAAAGGTACTTTGCTGAAGTTTCTACGGTGTTCACATAATTGAAACAACTTAGGAAATCTTTGTTCTATCAGGGTTCTCACTACATTTTTGAAGAAGATGAAATATACCTGAGTTTTTCTATATAAAGATAATGTTTATAATGAAAATGAGTGTGTTAGAAATGAAAAGAATATCAACGATGGGGAGCGATAGAAGTGAAAAAGAAATTGTTGGCTATTGCGTTAGGGACATCAGTCGTTTTTGCTTTAGGGGCGTGCGGAAATAAAGAAGAGAGTAAATCTTCGAAACAATCTGCAAGCACAGATAGCGCGGAACAAATTTTCCAAAGAAGTTGTGCTGGATGTCACGCGACAGATTTATCGGGGGCAACTGGACCTGATTTAAGAAAAGTAGGCGGTAAGTATGATGCTGCAGATATCGAAGAAATTATTAAAAAGGGCCGCGGTTCAATGTCACCAGGACTTATTCAAGGTGAGGACGCGAAAAAAGTAGCTGAATGGTTAGCGGAACATAAATAAGAAAATGTTTAATAAACGAGCTGAGTGTATAATTTGCCCAAAAAGCATTTCGGGTTAATAAATTACAGCAGCTCGTTTCTCTTTTTCGGGGATGTAACATAACTGTAACAAAACTGTATCCGAATTGGAAACCGTTTGATGTTACAATGAGGTTTGTAGAATTTTGCTGAAATATATTACATAGAGTAGTTTATACAAAGAGTGTCAGTAAACTACCTTCAACAAGAGTTGTTACATGGGAGTAAGAGGCTAACTTTTATTTTCAAATGTACAGAAAAGTATTTCGAAAAAAATCATTAAGTATTGGGTGATAAATAATGATAAAAATGACGAATGTTTATAAGGAGTACCCGAATGGTATGAAAGCCATTGCTGGTCTCACAGTTACCATTAAACAAGGTGAATTCGTATATGTAGTTGGACCGAGTGGAGCCGGAAAATCTACATTTATTAAAATGATGTATCGTGAAGAAAAACCATCTACAGGATCTATTAACGTAAATGGACTTGTAATTGAAACATTGGCAGAAAGAGATGTTCCATATTTCCGCCGTCAATTAGGCGTAATTTTCCAAGATTTTAAATTGCTACCTAAATTAACGGTATATGAGAATGTTGCGTTTGCTCTAGAAGTAATTGAAGAAGAGCCAGAAGCAATTCGTGAACGTGTGACAGAAGTGTTAGGTCTTGTAGGTCTAGAAGATCGTGCAGATGCACTTCCAGGTGAACTTTCAGGTGGAGAGCAACAACGTGTTGCGATTGCAAGAGCAATTGTAAATAGACCAAAGGTTGTAATTGCCGATGAGCCAACAGGTAACTTAGATATTGAAACGGCTCTTGATATTATGAAGATTTTCAAACGCATTAATGAGCGTGGTACAACGATTGTTATGGCGACGCATAACGCAGATATCGTAAATACAATTCGTCATCGTGTAATCGCGATTGAAGGCGGAAAAATTGTTCGAGACGAGATTGAGGGAGGATACGGATATGAAGACTAAAACCCTTAGTCGACATTTGCGAGAAGGTGTAAAAAATCTATCCCGTAACGGATGGATGACATTTGCTTCTGTAAGTGCAGTAACGGTTACATTACTACTTGTAGGTGTCTTTTTAACAGCGATTATGAATATGAATCATTTTGCGACGAAAGTAGAGCAAGATGTGGAAATTCGTGTGCATATTGATCCAGCAGCAAAAGAAGCTGATCAAAAGAAATTAGAAGAAGATATGAGCAAGATTGCGAAAGTAGATTCTATTAAATATTCTTCTAAAGAAGAAGAATTGAAACGTTTAATTAAAAGTTTAGGCGATAGTGGAAAAACGTTCGAGTTATTTGAGCAAGATAACCCACTGAAAGACGTATTCGTTGTAAAGGCGAAAGAGCCAACAGATACAGCAGTAATTGCGAAAAAGATTGAAAAGATGCAGTTTGTAAGTACCGTTCAATACGGTAAAGGTCAAGTTGAAAAGTTATTTGATACTGTAAAAACTGGTCGTAACATCGGGATTCTGTTAATTGCTGGTCTTCTATTCACAGCGATGTTCTTAATCTCTAACACAATTAAAATTACAATTTATGCTCGTAGTACTGAGATTGAAATTATGAAACTTGTAGGTGCAACAAACTGGTTTATTCGTTGGCCATTCTTGTTAGAAGGATTATTCCTAGGAGTATTAGGATCAATTATTCCAATTGGCATAATCTTAGTTATGTATAATTCATTACAAGGTGTGTTTAATGAAAAACTTGGCGGAACAATTTTCGAGCTTCTACCATACAACCCATTCGTATTCCAATTAGCTGGTTTATTAGTGTTAATCGGTGCATTAATCGGTATGTGGGGAAGTGTAATGTCAATTCGTCGCTTCTTAAAAGTGTAAAAAGTTGCAAACATAATTCGTACAAGCTTATCATATAGTAGAAATAGGTAAAGGCATCACACGCTGTGTGATGCCTTTTGCTACACCACCTGTGTGTTTTGGAAAGGGGAATTCCGCATTGAAACGTAGAGTTGCGATTATTGGAATGGTTGTTGCATTTTTAATTGGTGCTGGCGGAATGTTTGCAGGAATGTCTGTATTTGGGGTTAACCCAGCAGAAGTAACGCAAACAATTTCGAGTGGAAACGCTAGCACAACGCAAGGGAATTTGGCAAAAATTAATGAGGCGTATGCACTAATTGATTCACGTTATGTGGAAGACGTGAAAGATGACAAGTTAGTCGAAGGTGCAATACAAGGTATGTTGTCTACGCTGAAGGACCCTTATTCCACGTATATGGATAAAGAAACAGCCAAACAGTTTAGTGAATCGCTTGATCCAGAGTTAGAGGGGATTGGGGCTGAGGTGAACAAGACGGACGGTAAGCTTATTATCGTATCTCCAATTAAAGGTTCACCAGCAGAAAAGATAGGAATTAAACCGAATGACCAAATTTTATCTGTAGATGGAAACAGTGTGAAAGACTTATCACGCGAAGAAGCCGTGCTAAAAATTCGTGGTAAAAAAGGAACGACTGTCGCGATTGAAATTAAACGTGCAGGAGTAGCTGATCCGATTGTATTTAAAATTAAGCGTGAAAAAATTCCGATTTTCACGGTGTTTAGTTCTGTGAAGCAAGAGAACGGAAAAGATATCGGTTATATGCAAATTACTTCGTTTGCTGAAAATACGGCGAAAGAATTTAAGGATCAGTTAAAAGAGTTAGAGAAGAAAAACATACAAGGTTTAGTTATTGACGTGCGTGGTAATCCTGGTGGCTATTTGAATAGTGTAGAAGATATACTAGGAGAAATTATGACAAATAAAAAACCGATGCTACAAGTAGAGCAACGAAATGGGGAGAAAAAGAAATTCTCCACAGAACGAAAAGAGAGAAAACCATATCCAATTTCAGTGTTAATTGATAAAGGAAGTGCTTCTGCTTCAGAAATTTTAGCTGGTGCACTGCAAGAAGGAGAAGGTTACGATTTAATTGGTGAAACAACATTTGGTAAAGGAACTGTTCAACAAGCGGTTCCATTTAAAGATGGAAGTAACATTAAATTAACGATGTTTAAATGGTTAACTCCAGATGGAAATTGGATTCATAAAAAAGGAATCAAGCCAACTGTAGAAGTGAAACAACCAGATTACTACCATGCGACGCCAATTCAAATTGAAAAGACACTTTCATACAATTCAAATGATGTGCAAGTAAAGCATGCACAAGAAATGCTAAAAAGCTTAGGATATGTACCAGGTCGTGAAGATGGATACTTTAGTAAAGAGACAGAATCAGCGCTGAAAGCATTCCAAAATGCAAATGAGATGGAAGCGACAGGACAGCTTGATAAAAAGACAGCTGAAGCAATCCAAACGAAAATCATTGAAAAAATCCGTTCTGGAGAAAATGATTTGCAATTACAATCAGCATTAAAATTAATGGCAAAATAAGAAGAAATACAGGCATTTTATTGCCTGTATTTTTTTGTGTTAAACACACGTTTCTCCAGTTATGATAAGATAAAAAGAAAGAATGATATAAATGGTGGTGAGTGAGTTCGTGGAAGCATGGATTTTTGAAATAATGCGGGCAGTTGGACGTTTTTTCTTACACCCTGCTGTCTATGTATTTTTAATAAGTAGTATCTTCGTTGGATACTTACGTATATTACGAGAGAGAAAAGATTTTTCTTTTAAAGTTTATGATATTTGGTTTGAACTGCGAACATCTCTATTTGCAGGGATTGGATACGGATTAATCGTATCTGTTATTACGATTGGACTTGGACTTGTTGTTTCGAAAGCGAGTTTATGGGTAATTTTACTTTGGACGCTGCTATTTGGATTAACTGCTATGTATCGATATTTATCGGCGGCTTATACGTTTAGTATTGCGATTGTATGTGTTCTACTATCTTCTAAGCTACCAGTTTCCTTCTTACAGCTTAGAGAAGGGGAAGAGGGTACGATTGTATCTCTTGCTATTTTACTAGGCGTCATGCTTATTGTAGAAGGCTTATTGATTTCTAAAAATGCGGTGGGATATTCTACACCAAAAATTAGGAAGGGAAAACGAGGGTTAAAGATCGGTTTACACGAATCGAAGCGTTTATGGATCATTCCTATTTTTATTCTTGTACCAGGTGATGCGGTAACGCAGTTCATTTCATGGTGGCCTGTCGTTTCAATAGGTTCAAATACATATTCTCTATTCCTCGTTCCGTTTTTAATTGGGTTTATGAGACAGATTAGAAGTTATGAACCGACGGAAGCTCTATTATTTACAGGAAGACGTGTCTACGGATTAGCAGGACTTGTGCTTGTTTTAGGAATCGCAAGTTACTGGTGGCATGTACTGGCAATTATCGCGATGGGAGTTGCAATACTTGGTCGTTTTACAATCTCGATGCAAGAAAAAATTGTAGATGAGACAAGACAAGCCTATTTTGCTGCACGTAGTGAGGGACTAGTTGTATTAGATACAATTCCAAATACAATTGGGGCAGAGCTAAACTTACTACCTGGCGAAGTTATTACGAAAGTAAATGGAGTCGTTCCAAGAAGTGCCGAGGAATTTTATGATGCGCTTCAAACGAAGACGACAGGAGCGTTTTGTAAATTAGAAGTAATAGATACAAACGGTGAGCTTCGCCTTGCTCAAACAGCATTATATGCGGGGGGACATCACGAATTAGGTGTTGTGTTTGTTCAGCAGGATCATGAGTGGGATTCGGAAGCTATATAATAGAAGTGAGGTATCGCCTTGTGGTGGTACCTTTTTTGTTTTTGGGGGAGGGTAGTTAGTACATGAAATTTATATCGGCGATTATCCGAATATATCGACTTTCCGGCAAAAAACGATAACTATCGCAAACCTTATTTATAGTTTCATAGACGGATAACTTGAATATTCATTTGATAATGGTTATCATTTAGGGAGTCTTTTTAATTTTGGAAAATGGAGGGAAGATATGTTACGTAAATTTTTTTCGTACTATAAACCGTACAAAGGTTTATTTATACTCGACTTTTCTTGCGCAGTTATCGCAGGATTGCTAGAACTTGGCTTTCCGCTTATCGTAAACCAATTTATCGATAAGTTATTGCCAGGGCAAAACTGGACGCTTATTTTATGGGCTTGTTTCGGTTTACTTGCAGTGTATATGTTAAATGCAGGCCTGCAATATGTCGTTACATATTGGGGACATATGCTTGGTGTTAACATTGAAACAGATATGAGGCAGAAATTATTTGATCACATTCAAAAGCTATCATTCAGATTTTTTGACAATAATAAAACAGGTCATTTAATTTCACGCCTTACGAACGATTTAATGGAAATTGGAGAAATTGCCCACCACGGGCCAGAAGATTTATTCATCGCTGTTATGACTTTAGTCGGGGCGTTTTCATTTATGATGATGATTAACTGGAAGTTAGCGCTGTTAACATTCTTCGTCATTCCATTCTTATTATGGTTGGCACTTTACTTCAACAAAAAAATGACAGGTACGTTTAGACGTTTATTTTCAGACGTTGCTGATTTCAATGCATGTATTGAAAATAACGTCGGTGGTATTCGCGTTGTACAAGCATTCGGAAATGAAAAGTTTGAGAAAGATCAGTTCGCTGTAAACAACGCTCGTTTCCGTACAACGAAATTAATGGCGTATAAAATTATGGCGTTAAATTCGTCAATTAGTTATATGCTCATGCGTCTCGTTACGCTCTTCGTATTAATATGCGGCACATGGTTTGTTCTGCAAGGTGAATTAACGTACGGTGGATTTATTGGCTTCGTCTTATTAACGAATATTTTCTTCCGTCCAATTGAGAAAATTAACGCGGTTATTGAAAGTTATCCGAAAGGAATCGCAGGTTTTAAAAGATATGTAGAACTTCTTGAAACAGAGCCTGATATTGTAGATTCTAAAGATGCGATAGAAGTAAAACATGTACATGGTGATATTCAATATAACAACATTACGTTCGGATATGAAAATAAAGAACCGATTTTACATGATATTAGTTTGAAAATACATGCAGGTGAAACAGTTGCGTTCGTTGGTCCATCAGGGGCTGGAAAAACAACGTTATGTAGTTTACTACCACGTTTTTATGAGCAATCATCTGGTTCCATTCAAATTGATGGTATTGATACGAAAGAGATGACATTATCATCACTTCGTAAGCAAATCGGAATTGTGCAACAAGATGTGTTCTTATTCTCAGGAACGATTCGTGAAAATATTGCTTACGGAAATTTAAAAGCGTCAGAAGCTGATATTTGGCAGGCAGTAAAGAGAGCGCAGTTAGAAGATTTAATTTACTCGCAGCCGGACGGTTTAGATACAGTTATCGGTGAGCGCGGCGTGAAACTTTCCGGTGGACAGAAGCAACGTCTAGCGATTGCCCGTATGTTCTTGAAAAACCCGCCAATTTTAATTTTAGATGAGGCAACTTCTGCGTTAGATACAGAGACGGAACTTGCGATTCAAAAATCACTTGCAGAATTAGCCGTTGGTCGTACAACATTAGTAATTGCACATAGACTTGCAACGATTAAAAATGCAGATCGTATCGTCGTTGTAAATAAAGACGGTATTGCAGAGCAAGGTTCACATGATGAATTAATTGAGCGTGGCGGAGGATATAGCAGGTTATACGAAGCACAGTTTAGTTCGTAAATATAATTTCTGCTGAATTAGCACACCATATAAGTAGATGGAAATCTTATATGGGAGGCTAAAGAGTATGATTATAACAACAACGTCTACAATTCAAGGAAAAGAAATTATTGAGTATGTCGATATCGTGAATGGTGAAGCGATTATGGGTGCGAATATCGTTCGTGACCTTTTCGCTTCTGTCCGTGATGTAGTCGGCGGTCGTTCTGGCGCTTATGAAAGTAAATTAAAAGAAGCGCGCGATATCGCGATGGAAGAGATGAAAACTCTCGCAAGACAAAAAAATGCGAACGCAATTGTCGGTATTGACGTGGACTACGAAGTCGTTCGCGAAGGGATGCTAATGGTTGCGGTGAGCGGGACTGCTGTCCGTATATAAAGTGAAAAGCCGTGCTGATGCACGGCTTTTTGCTGTTATTGATGCTATGCTATGTCGAAGCCTCGATATTTCTTGGGAAATGTGGAAGGTCCCGTCGATATATAGGGAAGACATTAGAGCGATTCTTTACATTTCCGGATTTGAACTAATAATGTTTCGTATTCTTGGTTGAGAGATGTGATGTCATCGTGATGATTGGGTATAGAAATTCGGCCGATGATTTCAGTTAATTTTGTTTGTAACCGTAATAATTCTTGTTCAGTAACGTTTACAGAATCCCCGGTTGTTCGTTTTGTGTATTGCTCGTAATTGCCATGGAATATTCTTGGCTCGTTTTCATCCACTTGTAGAATATGGTCTGCAACAGAACGAATAAAGGCGCGGTCATGGCTAATGAAAAGTATAGTGCCCGGATATTCTTGTAACATGCTTTCTAATTCTTCTTGCGTTGCTAAGTCTAAATAGTTTGTCGGTTCATCAAGCAGAAGCATATTATAGTTTCCTAAAAATACTTTTGCGAGTGCAACCTTCATTCGCTCACCCCCGCTTAGAACGTGCACAGGTTTATGAACATCTTCACGGCGGAATAGAAGCCGTGCAAGTATTGTTCGAACGAACGATTCCGTATAGTTTGTTTCTTCTAGAACATTTTCTAAAATTGTTTGATCTGTTTTTAAAATAGATAGTGTTTGTTCAAAGTACCCAATCTTACAACTTTTCGAAAGCTGAATGCCGCGCTCTTTTGCGAGAAGCATGTTGAACAGAGTTGTTTTTCCACTTCCGTTTGCCCCTAAAATAGCAAGTTTTGCACCAGGTGCAATAGTTCCATTCATATTTTTAAATAGTGTGCGGTCACCTATTTTTTTTGTGGCTTTATTGAACTGCATCACCACTTTACTATGAATAGGAGTATGGTATTGCACGTCAAACTGAGCTTGAGAAAGATCCTTTGGCTTTTCTTTCTTTTCTAATTTTTCGAGACGTGTCTCTAATGCTTTCGCTGCTTTGCTAACCTGTTCTTGGCCATGAGCCCCACTTAACTTATAAAGTTTAGATTCAGATGAACTGAACCGTGTTGGGATTTTTGTCATGCTAGAAGCACGTTGCTTTTTTTGTAAAATGGACTGTTCTAAACGATTTTTTTCTTGTACATATTGCTCATATTCCGCTCGTTGTTGCATTCGCTCACGTTCTTTTTGCTTTCGATAGTTGGAATAATTTCCTTTATATTCTTGAATCGTACCGTCTTCGATTTCAATGATTTTTGTACATATCGCATCTAAAAAATCACGATCATGTGATATTAAAACAATGGCCCCTTTATAAGATAAAAGTGTCTTTTCTAATTGCTCTGTACCGAACATATCTAAGTGGCTAGTCGGTTCATCAGCAAATAAAATGCCTGCATCCTGTTCGAGAGCGTGGGCAATTTTTAGGCGCATGAGTTCACCGCCGCTCATTGAATCTGTAACGTTTGAAATGCTCCATTTTCCTTTTGCGAGAGAAGAAGCGGTTTCCGGTAGTTCTTCGCTAAGCTGAGGAATGATGGCGATAGAACTATGATGAGTTACTATACCTTCGTCAGCTTCTATTTCTTTACTTAATATTTGTAGTAACGTAGATTTTCCAGCTCCGTTGACTCCGACAATTCCTATACGATCCTGCGCTTGAATTTCTAGTGATGGTAACGTAAATAGTGTGCGATCACCAAAGCTCTTTTCAATATTACGTGCAAATAAAATAGTCATAAAAAAACCTCCCTAGTTTCACTAGAGAGGATAAACGTCGTCCTTACATGTAAAAATCGTACATAAATAAACGATTTTTTACATGATCGCTTCGAAAGAAAGTATCGACTAATGGACAGACTAATCCCCTGCTAGTTTTCATCATTTTTGTTCACTATTTGTGATGGATGAAATAAATAAGAGAATTAGAACTTCATTGGTCAAAGTACCTTCCTTTCATAATATTACTTTTATTGTATGCGCATACAAATGGGATTGTCAAACTTATTTCTGTTTGTAATTTTTGAATTCGTTATTATAAATTTGTGCCTTTGCTAGTGCTTCAGCATCATTTTTGATTTCATCTAATCCATTCGCATCCCCAATAATATACCCTTCAAATGATGAACCAACAAAATCAAAGATATATTGGAACTGAGCAATAAGTGGCAATGCTTTCAGTTTCGGATTGTCTCCGCCAACGATGACAACGTACATCTTTTTCTCTTTCATTTTCTCTTTGAAATGAAGAGATGTATCACGCAAGCTTTGTGACCAGCGATCAACGAAGTTTTTCATATGACCGCTCATTCCGTACCAGTATAGCGGTGTAGCGAAGATAATCGTGTCGTGCTCTAGCATGCGTTTGGTTAACTGCTCGTAGTCATCGTTTACAGGTTGAAATCCTTCTGCATCATGACGTTGATCTGTAATAGGATGGACTGTATAGTCTCGTAAGTAAATTTGTTCTGTTTCAATCCCATCAATCATCGTATGTGTTAGAGTTTCTGTATTTCCGTTTTGTCTAGAACTGCCATGTATAACAAACATGTAATCATCCCTTTTCTTTTGCTTGTTTTAGGAGTGAAACGTGTTTTTGCAAATTCGTTTGAATGCTGGAAAGTAAGGAGATTTGCTTTGTTACTTCATTGAGTTTATCTTCATAAAGTGCAAGGATACTGCTGCAAGGATTTTCGTACAGGTGCGGCTCGATTTCAAGGCAGCGCAGCATCCTTGCCGTCTCTTCTAAATTTAAACCAATTTGTAAGTACATTTGAATGAGTTCTACTTTTTCAATAGCACTTTCATCAAAATCACGGTAGCCATTTGCGAGGCGCTTCGAAGGAAGTAACCCCTTTTCTTCGTAATGTCTTAGTGATCTTTCGCTAACGCCAGTTTCTTTTGATAACTCCCCGATTCGCAATGTGTTTCACTCCTTTTACATGTATTGTAAACCTTCACACTAATGTGAAGGTCAACTCTGTTTTTTCGCGAAAGAATTTACATGATTTAAAAACACTTGAATAGCTTTAGATGGAATAAAATATTTGCCGCGCACGATGGAGAATGGGCGGAATAGCCTTTCATTCGGAATCTCGACGTGAAATAGCTCTTTTGCTAGTAGCTCTTTTCGTACAGTCCAATCAGAAAGTATAGCGATGCCAAGCCCGGCAGCGACGGCTTCCTTTACACTTTGGATACTACTAAATGTAAAGAATCGCTTCATTTTTAAATGGTGTTGATGAATAAAGCGGTCACTATAAGCACGTGTACCAGAACCACTTTCTCTTAATACCCATACTTGGTCTTGGAGTGTGCTTTCATTTATTTCCTCGGCGCGGAGCAGTGGATGATTTGGCGGAACGACGAGCTTCATTTCATCTTGCATAAATGTTTCAACATCTACGTCGGCGTATACGACTTGCCCTTCCACTAAGCCGATATCAATTTGATTGGAGCGAAGACTTTGCAAAACTTCTTCTGTATTTGAGATAAAAGTATGAACCTCGACACGTGGATTTTCATTGGCATAATTAGCGAGTATTTTTGGAAGTAAGTATTCGCCAATTGTAAAACTAGCACCGATGCGAAGTGTTCCTGTTACAACGTTATGTAATTCGTTAATTTCTTGCTTCGCATCTTCGTAAAGAGAGAGCATTTGCTTTGCATGTATGTATAGAATGTTTCCAGCTTCCGTAACTTGTACATGTTTCGGGGAGCGCTGAATGAGTGTAGTTCCAAATTCGTTTTCTAAGTTGCGAATGTGCATACTTACGCCAGGCTGTGAAAGATTTAATAATTCCGCTGCACGAGAGAAGTGTTTCTGTTCAACGACCGTAACAAAAATCTTTAAAATGTCTACGTTCATTTGCAAAGCTCCTTTCATTTTTCTTTCATTTTATCATAAGTATTTCTGATGATAGAGATTTGGTATTGGTATTAAACTTATTATAGAAACTCTCTTATAATGTAATTAGAAAGAACATGCATGTTCCAATACGATTATTGGGGTGGTAGAAAGTGGAACAAACACTTGTTATACAAAAGAAGAAGGGCTTTGGATTTTCGCAAGGAATTGGGATTACGTTATTAATCGCCATTGTCGCGAAGTATTTAGCAGAGCTTCCATTTTTAAATATTATGGGACAATTAGTAATTGCTATTCTAATTGGGATGGTTTGGCGAGCGGCTATTGGAGTTCCGCAAGAAGCGATAGCTGGAACGAATTTCGCGAGTAAGAAGTTGCTTCGCTTGGGGATTATCTTACTTGGAATGCGATTAAATCTTGTTGATATTGTGAAGGCGGGGCCAAAAGTATTGGTCATCGCAGCGGTTGTTATTACATTTACGATTTTCGTTGTATATGGACTCACGAAAGTATTTAAAGTGGACAAGAAACTTGGGATTTTAACGGCGTGCGGGACGGCAATTTGCGGAGCGGCAGCGGTCGTGGCAATTGCACCGCAAGTGAAAGCGAAGGATGAGGAAACGGCAGTTGGGGCAGCGATCATTGCAATTTTAGGTACAATATTTACACTTATTTATACGCTATTATACCCAGTGCTTGGCTTTTCTCCGTACGGTTACGGCGTATTTTCGGGTGCGACGTTGCACGAAATCGCTCATGTTATCGCGGCTGCAGCGCCAGGTGGTAGCACGGCTGTAGACATTGCGGTTATCGTGAAATTAACGCGCGTTGCGATGCTCGTGCCAGTAGCGATTTTAATCGGATTATGGTTTGGTAAGAGTGAAGGAAGCAAAGAAAAAGGATCGTGGCGCGACCTTCCGATTCCATGGTTCATCTTCGGATTTTTAGCAATGAGCGCGGTGCATTCGCTTGGCGTGATTCCAGAAGTTGTTGCGGGATACATTGTAGTGATCGCTTATATGCTAATCGCAATGGCGATGGCAGGGCTTGGTTTAAATGTAGAGTTTAAAACGTTCCGTAAATTAGGAAGTAAAGCATTCGTGGCAGGTTTGATTGGCTCGGTTTGTCTATCGGTTCTTGGTTATGTTCTCGTATGGGGATTAGGATTTATGTAGTAGCAAAGAGGCATCTTATTAGATGTCTCTTTTTTTACATTTTTTTGTAAAGATATCTTTACTTGTAATTGGAAAAAATTTATAATTCAAGTAAAGATATCTTTACTTTTGAAGGTGGATCCTATGGGTGTGAAAAATAAAATTAAAGAATTAAGAAAGCAACATCATATAACGCAAGTGGAAATGGCAAAGGTGATGCAAGTAACGCGGCAGACGATCGTGGCGATTGAAAATCACCATTACAATCCGAGTCTAGAGCTATCCTTAAAAATCGCCAAATATTTTAGGATGAAGGTGGAGGAAATCTTTACGCTGGAGTAAAGGGATAGAAAATGGCAGGAAAACGAGCATAGCGATAGGAGGGACGAAAAATGCAGGATGAGTTTGAGAGATTTCAGTCAGATAAAGCGTTTAAATATGTAGGGTTGTTTTTAGCGATTAGTTTAGCAGTCTGGAGTTTGTATAATTTAATTGTTTACGGAAATGCTGGTATGCCGTTTGTTTTATTTGTACTAGGACAGTTTGTTTATTTCTTTGTGAACTATTGGCCGAAATGGAGATATAGAAATAGTAAAGAGGCTGATCATGTATGAGTAAGCAAGAGGTTATACGGTTCATAGGAAGTTTGTTTTTAGCGGGGCTTGTTTTAAATGTGAGTTTAATGATTTTAAGTATTTCGTGGGGAACTATTTTCATATCGAATGTGGCACTAGTCATTTTATATGGAATTGCGGAATATAGAGAACAGAAGCGTTTGAAAGAAGAGGGAGTACCGTCGATTGATGAGAGAGTTGTGAACAAGATGAAGTCGTATTTCACTATTTGTGTTACAGGATTC
The DNA here is from genome assembly GCF_050279585.1 of Bacillus sp. NPDC094064. NCBI lineage: Bacteria > Bacillati > Bacillota > Bacilli > Caryophanales > Bacillaceae > Bacillus > Bacillus sp. NPDC094064. The sequence goes on along the minus strand of NZ_JBNNUI010000005.1, from coordinate 198,654 downwards.
GTTCTTTTGTTCATTATGTATCTTTGTGTAAATAAGTATTTAGATAGGTCAGTAGTACATGTAAATGAGTTATTGTATATCGTTATTTTTGGTTTGTTAATTAGCATGGCATCGACGAGTATTTTCGCAACAAGGAATAGATAGAAAAAGGGGAACTGGGATGGGATTACCGGTATTATGTGTCGCTACAGTTATATTTGCGCTTCTTTGGGGAATGCAAAACTTTTCTCGTAATCCAGTGCCAAGCATTTGTATTATGATTGGTACTGCAGGGTTATCGTATTATTTATTACTATCAGCCCATTATCATAAAATGGCAACTGGCGTTGTTGTTGGAGCACTTATTTTATTTTGTGGGCGCGCTATAAAAGGATTATTTCCGTAAAAGCTGTTTATACAAAGAGTATAAACAGCTTTTTGTATTTTTTTTACAAAACACTTGAAAGTTACGTAACGTCATCTTTTATAATGAAGGGGAAGAGGTGATGCTAGTGATTTCAATACAACAATTGACGAGAGAAACAGGGGTTACGGTACGTACATTACGTTATTATGATCAAATAGATTTATTAAAGCCAAGTGGGAAAACAGAGGGTGGACATCGGTTATATAGTGAAGCTGATGTCATTCGTTTGCAACAAATTTTATTTTTAAAAGAAATGGGATTTTCATTAAAAGAAACTGCGAATATGTTAGTAAAAGATGAGCTGGATTTAAAGGATTCTCTTGAAAAACAACTTCGGTTTGTACAAGAAGAACAAAAGAAATTCAATCGAATGGAGCGTATTTTACAAGCTGTTGTTTATTCAGTAGACGTCGAAGGAGATTTGGATTGGAAAGTTATGTTTGAACTTATTCAGCTTTCAAAACAGTCTCCTCGTATACGGGAAATGTTCCAAAATGAAGTATTTTCAGAGGAAGAACAAAAATTGCTTCATAATTTACCAAACATGAGTAAGGAAGATCCGAATGTTTTAGAGTGGGTAGATTTATTAAAGCAATTACGTACTTTTATGAAAGACGGTAAAGAAGTAGCGAGTGATGAGGTACAAGGGGCAACGAAGAGATTAATGCAGAAGTGTTTGGAAATGGCAAATGGTGATGAAGCGTTTTTAGATAAGTTATGGGAAGTTAGGAAGTCAAAAGAAGATTCGCAAAGGATGAGTATGTATCCAATCGAAGAAGAACTTTTAATATATATGGATGAAGCTTTTCGTATTTATGATGAAAAGGGGGACGGATAAATGAGTATACTCGCAGAATATCGGTGGTATTTTTTAATTGGAGCAGAGATTATATTTTGGTTATCGGCTATCGGTTTCTTTTTACTCCGTTACGGATTTCGTTTGAAAAAGGCGAGTTTTATTATGGGGATTGTGCTACTCGTAAATGAAGTGTTTATTTTAATTTTAGGGGTAGTGGACTATTATCAAACAGGAAAGTTCTCTAACTTTCAAATTATTACTGTAATTATTTTATTGTATGCAGTCTTTTACGGGAAAAAGGATTTGAAGAAGCTTGATCTATTTGTGCAAAAACTAGTTGCGAAATGGCGGAATGAACCGGCGCCTATTATGGAAGAACAGGTAGAATTAACAGGTATGGCCTATGCGAAGCAGGAAGTGAAAAATTGGCTAGTACATCTTGTTTTATTCGTTGCTGTTCATATATTCTTTTTCTTCGCGTACGGATTGATTCCATTTGAACAGTGGGGAAATTGGTTAGAATCAGGAATCGTTTTAAATAAAGCGGCAAGCCGTGTAAGCCAAGTATGGGCTATTATTCTTTTAGTGGATACTGCAATTTCATTTTCATATGTAATTTTTCCGAAGAAGGAGAAAGGGAAAGAAAAGCTACTTTCATAGAGGAAAGTAGCTTTTTCTAGTATACCAATAGTTTGTATAGGAGAGGATAGCAATAGGAAAAAGAACAGGTTTTATATGTTTATTTCTCTTTAGTTTAGTAGCATGTTCACAATCTAACAGTGCAATTGATAAGAAGAGTGATGTTGTTGCAAAGGGGGCGGAAATTTCTAATCTAGATAAATTCGAAAAGTTCGTTTTGAATGTGGAACAAGGGGAAATTGATAAAATAAGAATTGTACATTATACAGATGAAGGTGATCCGGTTTTTCAAACGTTAGAGCATAGTGGGACAGATATACTTCATATGTTAGATAATAGGCAAGATCAATTTGCTGGTAATCATACAGGTATATATGAAGATAGTTGTAAAAGGATTGTTAAAGAGCAACATGAATCAGAAACGGCTTATCGGTTAATAGATTGTACGAATGAAGATGGGCGCAATGGATATGACTTATTATATGTACCTAAAAAATAGAGTTAGTAGAGGAAGGAAGTATGTACTCCTTCCTTTTTCTATGTGTATATTGTCGAAAATTTTACCGAATATCTGTTCGTTTTTTTAGGTTTTTTATGGGCATTCGTGGTAAAATAATAATACAGATTTTTATGAGGAGGTCGGATTGTACGTGGAACATCAATTTGAAATTATCTCAGCGTATTCCCCGCAAGGTGATCAGCCGGTAGCTATAGAGAAGCTTGTAGAGGGAATTAATAGTGGAAAGAAAAAGCAAGTGTTGCTTGGTGCGACAGGAACGGGTAAGACATTTACAATTTCAAATGTCATTAAAGAAGTGCAGAAGCCAACACTTGTCATGGCTCACAATAAAACGTTGGCAGGACAATTATATAGTGAGCTGAAAGATTTTTTTCCGAATAATGCAGTTGAATATTTTGTTAGTTATTACGATTATTATCAGCCAGAAGCGTATGTGCCGCAAACAGATACGTTTATTGAAAAAGACGCGCAGATTAATGATGAAATCGATAAATTACGTCACTCAGCAACGTCTGCATTATTTGAACGGGACGATGTAATTATCGTTGCGAGTGTTTCGTGTATATATGGTTTAGGTTCTCCAGAAGAGTACCGCGAGTTAGTTGTTTCGCTTCGAGTTGGTATGGAAAAGGACCGCAATCAATTGCTTCGTGAACTTGTTGATGTACAGTATGGGCGTAATGATATTGATTTCAAGCGTGGTACATTCCGTGTGCGCGGAGATGTAGTTGAAATCTTCCCGGCATCACTTGATGAGCATTGTATCCGAATTGAATTTTTTGGTGATGAAATTGACCGTATTCGTGAAGTAAATGCATTAACAGGTGAAGTATTAGCAGAACGTGATCATGTAGCAATCTTCCCAGCATCTCACTTCGTTACACGTGAAGAGAAAATGAAGGTTGCTATTGAAAATATCGAAAAAGAATTAGAAGAGCGTTTAAAGGAATTAAATGATAATGGTAAGTTGTTAGAGGCGCAGCGTATAGAGCAACGTACGCGTTATGATTTAGAAATGATGCGTGAGATGGGCTTTTGTTCAGGTATTGAAAACTATTCCCGTCATTTAACACTTCGTCCAGCGGGTGCAACGCCGTATACGTTATTAGACTATTTCCCGGAGGATTTCTTAATTGTTATGGATGAGTCGCACGTATCAGTGCCGCAAGTAAGAGCGATGTATAACGGGGACCAAGCGCGTAAGCAAGTGCTTGTGGATCATGGATTCCGTCTGCCATCAGCTTTAGATAATAGACCACTCATGTTTGATGAGTTTGAAGAGAAAACGAATCAAGTTATTTATGTTTCGGCAACGCCAGGGCCGTACGAGTTAGAGCAGTCACCGGAAGTAATAGAACAAATTATTCGTCCAACAGGGCTTTTAGATCCACCGATTGATATACGACCAATTGAAGGGCAAATTGACGATTTATTAGGAGAGATTCAAGATCGCATCGCAAAAAATGAGCGTGTATTAATTACAACTTTAACGAAAAAAATGTCAGAGGATTTAACGGATTACTTAAAAGATGTAGGAATTAAAGTGAACTATCTTCACTCTGAAATTAAAACGTTAGAACGTATTGAGATTATTCGTGATCTTCGCCTTGGTAAGTTTGATGTACTTGTCGGTATTAACTTATTACGAGAAGGTTTAGATATACCAGAAGTTTCACTTGTAGCTATTTTAGATGCTGATAAGGAAGGGTTCTTGCGTTCAGAACGCTCATTAATTCAAACAATCGGTCGTGCCGCACGTAATGAAAACGGCCGCGTTATTATGTACGCAGATCGCATAACGAGATCGATGGGAATTGCGATTGAAGAAACGCAGCGTCGTCGTACTATACAAGAAGCTTACAATGAGGAGCATGGTATTACACCGAAAACGATTCAAAAAGGAGTGCGCGATGTAATCCGTGCAACGACAGCTGCTGAAGAGCCAGAAACATATGAAGCAGCTCCTGCTAAGAAAATGACGAAAAAAGAGCGTGAAAAGACAATTGCGAAGATAGAAGCAGAGATGAAAGAAGCAGCAAAAGCGTTAGACTTCGAGCGTGCAGCTGAATTAAGAGATTTACTATTAGAATTAAAGGCGGAAGGGTGAAAAGCGTGAGCATGAGCAAGGATTTTATTGTTGTAAAAGGTGCTAGAGCACATAACTTAAAAAATATTGATGTAACCATTCCGAGAAATCAGCTTGTTGTTGTAACGGGATTGTCTGGTTCAGGGAAATCATCATTAGCATTTGATACGATTTATGCAGAAGGGCAGCGCAGATACGTAGAATCGTTATCTGCGTATGCACGCCAATTTTTAGGACAGATGGATAAACCGGATGTAGATACGATTGAAGGGTTGTCGCCAGCGATTTCGATTGATCAAAAAACGACGAGTCGTAATCCGCGTTCAACTGTCGGAACAGTGACGGAGATTTATGATTATTTACGTTTATTATTTGCGCGAATTGGTACGCCAATTTGTCCGAATCATGGAATTGAAATTACATCACAAACAGTAGAACAGATGGTAGACCGTGTTCTCGAATATCCTGAACGTACGAAATTGCAAGTACTAGCGCCTATCGTTTCTGGGCGTAAAGGTGCACATGTAAAAGTACTTGAAGATATTAAGAAGCAAGGTTACGTTCGTGTACGTGTTGATGGGGAAATGCTGGACGTATCTGAAGAGATTACGTTAGATAAAAATAAGAAGCATTCGATAGAAGTTGTAATTGACCGTATTGTTGTAAAAGAAGGAATTGCAAGCCGCCTTGCTGATTCACTTGAAAGTGCATTAAAGCTTGGCGGGGGCCGAGTGTTAATTGATGTTATGGGAGAAGAGGAACTTCTATTTAGTGAACATCATGCTTGTCCGCATTGTGGCTTTTCAATTGGAGAATTAGAGCCGCGCATGTTCTCATTCAATAGTCCGTTCGGTGCATGTCCTTCTTGTGATGGACTTGGCTCAAAGCTAGAGGTAGATTTAGAGCTTGTTATTCCGAACTGGGATTTATCATTAAATGAACATGCGATTGCTCCTTGGGAACCGACAAGTTCACAATATTACCCACAACTTTTACAATCTGTATGTAATCACTACGGCGTGGATATGGATATGCCTGTGAAAGATATACCGAAAGATTTATTTGATAAAGTATTGTATGGAAGCGGTGAAGAGAAGGTTTACTTCCGCTATGTAAATGAATTTGGTCAAGTAAAGGAAAATGAGATTTTATTTGAAGGTGTTATTCCGAATATAGAGCGTCGTTATCGTGAGACGAGTTCTGATTATGTTCGTGAGCAAATGGAGAAATACATGGCAGAGCAAGCTTGTCCGAAGTGTAAAGGCGGACGCTTAAAGCCAGAGAGTTTAGCTGTTTTCGTTGGTGATAAAACGATTGCTGACGTAACGAAGTATTCTGTTCAAGAAGTACAGGAGTTCTTCTCGAATGTGGAACTAACAGAGAAACAACAAAAAATTGCTCATTTAATTTTAAGAGAAATTCAAGAGCGCGTTGGGTTTTTAGTGAACGTTGGTTTAGATTATTTAACGTTAAGTCGTGCGGCTGGTACGTTATCAGGTGGTGAGGCGCAGCGTATTCGTTTAGCAACGCAAATTGGTTCTCGTCTAACTGGCGTACTTTATATTCTTGATGAGCCTTCAATTGGTTTACACCAACGTGATAACGATCGTCTTATTCGCACATTGCAAGAAATGCGTGATTTAGGCAATACGTTAATTGTCGTTGAACATGATGAAGATACGATGATGGCAGCAGATTACTTACTTGATATCGGACCTGGTGCAGGTATTCACGGTGGTCAAGTTGTATCAGCGGGTACACCAGCTGAGGTTATGCAAGATGAGAATTCATTAACAGGGAAATACTTAAGTGGGAAAGAGTTTATTCCAGTTCCACTTGAAAGACGTAAAGGTGACGGACGTAAAGTAGAGATTGTCGGTGCAAAAGAGAATAACTTAAAGAATGCGAAAATGTCATTCCCACTTGGTACGTTTGTAGCGGTAACGGGTGTATCTGGTTCTGGTAAAAGTACGATGATTAATGAAGTGCTATACAAATCGTTAGCTCAAAAGCTATATAAAGCGAAAGCGAAGCCAGGGACTCATAAAGAAATTAAAGGTCTTGAGCATTTAGATAAAGTTATTGATATTGATCAATCGCCAATCGGTCGTACACCACGTTCCAACCCAGCGACGTATACAGGTGTATTCGATGATATTCGTGATGTGTTTGCACAAACGAACGAAGCGAAAGTGCGCGGATATCAAAAAGGACGTTTCAGCTTTAACGTAAAAGGTGGCCGTTGTGAAGCGTGCCGTGGTGACGGGATTATTAAAATCGAAATGCATTTCTTACCAGATGTGTACGTTCCGTGTGAAGTTTGTCACGGTAAACGTTACAACCGTGAAACGTTAGAAGTGAAGTATAAAGATAAGAACATTTCTGAAGTGTTAGGGATGACAATTGAAGATGGAGTAGAGTTCTTCGCTAATATCCCGAAAATTAAGCGTAAACTTCAAACGCTTGTAGATGTTGGACTTGGTTATATGAAATTAGGGCAACCAGCTACGACGTTATCTGGTGGGGAAGCACAGCGCGTGAAATTAGCTTCTGAATTACATCGTCGTTCTACAGGGCGTACGCTATATATTTTAGATGAGCCAACGACTGGTTTACATGCACATGATATTGCACGTCTTCTAGAGGTATTGCAGCGTCTTGTTGAAAGCGGAGAGACAGTTCTTGTAATTGAACATAATTTAGATGTTATTAAAACGGCTGATTACATTGTTGACCTTGGACCAGAGGGCGGAGACAAAGGTGGACAAATCGTTGCTTCAGGAACGCCAGAGCAAGTAGTGAAAGAAGAGCGCTCGTATACAGGTAAGTATTTAAAAGAGATCTTAGTTCGTGATAAAGCAAGAATGAAAGAGAGAATAAAAGAAGTAGAGTTATCGCAATAAATTTATTGATGAAAACCGAGTGGAAATGACGCTCGGTTTTTATTTTACGCGGAAAAACTGGTAAGTGTGTTAGTAGGTATACAAGCATAAAGGGTAGAATAAGTTGATATAAGCGCTCGTATGATACTTGCGTTTATTATCTATTAGCGTATGATGAAATATATATGTTTAAAGGATGTGTAACGAAATGAGATGGATTGTATCACTTCTTGTAAATAGCATTGTGTTAATCGCTGTATCGGGACTTTTAAAAGGGATTGCACCAGACGCGTTTTACATAGCAAATATACAAACAGCAATTATTGCGAGTATTATATTAGCGATTTTAAATGTATTCGTAAAGCCATTTTTAATTTTAATTACGCTACCAATTACTGTTGTAACTTTCGGGTTCTTCTTAATTGTTATTAATGCGATTACGTTAAAAATGACAGATTCATTATTAGGAGATGCTTTCAATATAACAGGGTTTGGTGTAGCGATTGTTGCGGCAATTTGTATTTCCATTTTCAATATGATCATTGAAAAGGCAATTGTGGAACCATTATATGAAAAAAAGAGAAAGTGACAAAAGGAAAAACATTTCATCATTCGTATGAAATGTTTTTTTCTATTTATTAGAAACCGTATTTCTTGTTTCCAGAAAAAAATGGTACAATATCCGGTAGAATGGAATTTTACATCAAATGAGACTGAACCCGCAGCGGATGGAGGTTTATACATATGCCGAAAGTAAGGACAAAAGATTTAATTGAACAATTTCAATTGGAGTTAATAAGTGGTGAAGAAGGCATTCATCGCCCGATTGACACAAGTGATTTATCACGACCTGGAATTGAGATGGCAGGATTTTTCACATATTATCCAGCTGATCGCGTGCAACTTCTTGGGAAAACGGAGCTTACGTTCTTTGACACGTTAACATCAGGGCAAAAACAAGAGAGAATGAAAGCGCTTTGTACGGAGGAGACGCCGTGTATTATTGTAACTCGAAATCAAGATGTACCAGATGAGTTACTGCAAGCATCGCGTGAGTCATGTGTGCCTTTATTACGTTCTTCTCAAACGACAACGAGATTATCAAGTCGTTTAACGAACTATTTAGAAGGTAAGTTAGCGCCAACAACAGCTGTTCATGGTGTATTAGTAGATATTTACGGCGTTGGTGTTTTAATTACAGGTCAAAGTGGTGTTGGTAAAAGTGAGACAGCTCTTGAACTTGTAAAGCGTGGTCACCGTCTTGTTGCGGATGATAGTGTAGAAATTCGTCAAGAAGATGAAGACATGTTAGTCGGAAGCTCACCAGATTTAATTGAGCATTTATTAGAAATTCGTGGTCTAGGTATTATTAACGTTATGACGTTATTCGGTGCAGGGGCAGTGCGAAATTATAAGCGTATTACACTTGTTATTAATCTTGAAATTTGGGATCAAAAGAAAAATTATGATCGCTTAGGTCTTGATGAAGAGAAGATGAAGATTATTGATACAGAACTTACGAAGATTACACTTCCAGTTCGTCCTGGCCGAAATTTAGCTGTTATTATTGAAGTGGCAGCGATGAACTTCCGTTTAAAACGTATGGGAGTCAATGCGGCACAACAGTTCTCTGAACGATTAATGAGTGCAATTGAGTTAGGAAATCAGGAGTAAATTTGGGAGAGGGAGGTCATACATATGCTGTTAGGTTCTGTACCACAGCTTGACCGTGTAGCGATTCAACTTGGGCCGTTCCCTATATATTGGTACGGGGTTATTATCGGTACAGGTGTGCTATTAGGTCTTTGGCTAGCAACTCGCGAGGGAGAAAGGCTAGGTATTCCAAAAGATACATTTATTGACCTTGTATTAATTGCAGTACCGATCGCTATTCTTTTTGCGAGAATGTACTATGTCATTTTTGAATGGGAATATTACGCGCAAAACCCAAGTGAAATTCTTAGAATCCGTCAAGGTGGTTTGGCGATTCATGGTGGTTTAATTGGGGCTGTTATTACAGGAATCCTTTTTGCAAAACGACGCGGGCTTTCATTCTGGAAGTTAGCGGATATTGCTGCGCCAAGTATTTTACTAGGACAAGCAATTGGCAGATGGGGAAACTTTATGAACCAAGAGGCGCATGGTGATGAAGTAACGAGACAGTTTTTAGAAGGTCTTCATTTACCGGATTTTATTATTAATCAAATGTATATTGAGGGTGTGTATTATCACCCGACGTTTTTATATGAATCGTTATGGAATTTTGCAGGTGTCATTTTATTACTTGCATTACGAAAAGTGAATTTAAGACGTGGGGAACTATTCTTCACATATTTAATTTGGTATTCAGTAGGACGCTTCTTCGTAGAAGGTTTACGTACAGATAGCTTAATGTTAGGACCACTTCGTATTGCCCAAGTAATGTCGATTGGAATTATTGTTATTTCTATCATTTTCATTATTGCGAGACGAAAAATGGGGCAAGCTGATAAAAGATATTTAGAAAATTAGAGAAAAGTAGCATCTTATAATAAGATGCTGCTTCTTTCATATTCAGGAAAACGAAAGGACGAAAGGCAATGCAAATAAATACAGTGTTATTTGATTTAGATGGAACGTTAATTAATACAAACGAACTTATTATCTCTTCTTTTTTACATGTGTTACACACATATTATCCAAATCAGTATAAGCGTGAAGATGTATTGCCATTTATCGGTCCATCTTTGCATGATACTTTCAGCAAGATTGATGAAAGTAAGGTTGAAGAGATGATTACGTGTTATCGTCAATTTAACCATGATCATCACGATGAATTAGTGGAAGAATATGAAACTGTATATGAAACAGTTCAAGACTTGAAGAAGCAAGGTTACAAAATTGGTATTGTTACAACGAAAGCGAGACAAACGGTTGAGATGGGATTAAAGTTGTCAAAGCTTGATGAGTTTTTTGATGTTGTCGTGACAATTGATGATGTGGAGCATGTGAAACCACATCCAGAACCACTTCAAAAAGCGCTTGAATTACTAGATGCGAAACCAGAAGAAACATTGATGGTTGGGGATAATCATCATGATATTGTTGGCGGACAAAATGCGGGTACGAAAACAGCTGCAGTTTCATGGACGTTAAAGGGTAGAGCGTATTTAGAAGCTTATAAACCAGATTTTATGTTAGATAAAATGAGTGATTTACTACCGATCTTGTCCGACATGAATCGTTCATAAAGGTTCAAGTAAGTTAGTAGGGATGCGTATCCCTACTAGCTTACAGTTTTACTTTTTTAGTGGAGGAGCGAGTTAAGTGCGACGGACAACACGCTATCCTATTTCAGGAGAGAATTCATTATGGAATGTGTATAAAACAGTTTCTTTTTGGAAGGTAATGAAGAATTTTATTATTATCCAAATTGCACGTTACACGCCATTTTTATCTGTGAAGAATTGGTTGTATCGCACGTTTTTACGCATGAAAGTAGGAGAGAAAACATCATTTGCGCTTATGGTAATGCCGGATATTATGTTTCCAGAAAAGATAGCTGTGGGAGAAAATTCGATTATTGGCTATAACACAACGCTTTTAGCACATGAATATTTAATTCGTGAATATCGTCTTGGAGAAATCGTCATTGGAAATGAAGTGATGATTGGAGCAAATACGACGATATTGCCAGGTGTGAAAATTGGAGATGGTGCGATTGTCTCAGCGGGCACACTTGTTCATAAAGATGTACCGAGTGGTGCTTTCGTAGGTGGAAATCCAATGCGTATTATTTATACGAAAGAGCAAATGGCGGCTAGAAAAGGTTCATACTAAAAATGTAACATTTCTCCTCTTTTTTAATGAATAAAAAGGAAATAATTGAGTATAATATACTGTTTTGTTTTTTACGGAATCGTTTATACTTATAGATAGAAGAATGTGTGAGCGAAGAAAACAAAAAACTGGAGGATATATGGGGAAAAATCAAAGAATATATAAGGAGAACGGACAAGTTATCTCTTTTAACCAATTAGCGGACTTTTTTTATAAAAAAGGGATGAGGGCTTACAAAGGGCAAAAATTGCAAGATGCAATTAAATATTTTCGAAGAGCGGCACAAAGTGAGAAGGAGCCGTTTATTTTATGCCAATTAGCAATAACATTGTCTGAATCTGGTGAATATCAGGAGTCGAATCAAACCTTCTTAAAGCTAATAAAATCTAATCCAGAACTTGAACAGTGCTATTATTTTATTGCAAATAATTATGCATATATGGGTTTATTTCAGCAGGCGAAGAAGTATGCGGAGCGCTATTTAGATGTTGCCGAAGAGAAGGAATTTGTTGAGGATACATTAGAGTTGCTTGAAATTATAGAAGAAGAAGCGATGGGTGCGGAAGAGATTGAAGATGAAGACGATTTAATTGTTATGCAGGAAGAGGCGAATCGTTATATTCGTAACGGACAACTAGAAGAAGCAATTGCTACGTTAGAAATTGTTACGAAAGATTATCCGGAATTTTGGTCAGGTCATAATAATTTAGCGATTGCACATTTTCAATCTGGTAATGTAGATAAGGCGCTGAAGTTAACAGAAATGATTTTAGAGAAAAATCCTGGTAATATACATGCGCTTTGTAATACGCTTATTTTTCTATATTCAATTGGAGAGCATAAACAAGTAGAAGCGTTAGCGGGACAGCTCGTTTCAGTATATCCGATTTCATTTGAACATCGTTTGAAACTTGGAACGACACTTGCAACAATTGGTCATTTCGAGCCTGCATATAAATGGTTCAAAGTATTAAAGCGTCAAGGGTACGAAGGAGACGTTAGTTTTTATTATTGGTTTGCATATTCTGCTTATATGGTGAAGGATCAGCAAGTGGCTGAAAAAATGTGGCAACATGTTATAGAATTGCATCCTGATAAAAAAGGGAAAGAACCGTGGAATGCACTGAATTTAGAAGATGAAGGGCAAAATATATTATTTGAAGAATTACGAAAATCATTTCAGCAAAGTGCGACGCTAGAGGAGCAAATGCTAGCTTTATATTTAATGAATGAATTGTCAACGCCTGAGAAGGTTGGATTCTTCTTTGATGTGACGCAGGCGAAGAATGGTGTTCCAATTGTATCGCAACTTGCAAAATATTTCTTTTTACTGAATAGCCATAAGAGTATTCCAGCTGATTTACAGCAATTTGAACAGTGCGTGCGAATTGCGGATGCTTTATACAATTATACGAAAAAAGATGATGAATTAATCGAAGAGTGTTTACAATTTTGGTTTTGTACGTTCATACGTTTATATACATCTGGAGCAGTTTTTACAAATGTGTACGGTTGGTCAGCTGCGGTTGAATACATTGTGCGGGGCGAACAAGGAAATAAGATGACACAGTCGGAGCTTGGAGATGTATATAATGTATCTGTAGCGACTGTTCGAAAGTATGTGCAGGCTGTGAAGCGTACGCACACATAAGATAAGCAAATCATTGGGAAAAAAATGATGCTAACAGTATAATGAGGGTAACTTAATTGTGTAGGAATGGATAGGAGTGAGTAGTGTGTCAGAAGAAAAAATTTATGATGTCATTATTATTGGTGCAGGACCAGCTGGTATGACAGCTGCAGTATATACATCTCGTGCGAATTTAAGCACATTAATGCTTGAGCGTGGTATTCCAGGCGGACAAATGGCAAATACAGAAGATGTAGAAAACTACCCAGGTTATGAGTCTATTTTAGGACCAGACTTATCAAATAAAATGTTCGAGCATGCGAAGAAATTTGGTGCTGAATATGCATATGGTGATGTGAAAGCAGTCATCGATGGTAAAGAGTACAAAACAATTATTGCTGGTAAAAAAGAATATAAAACACGTGCAATTATCGTTGCAAGTGGTGCAGAGTATAAAAAAATCGGTGTACCGGGTGAAACAGAACTTGGCGGCCGTGGTGTATCATACTGTGCGGTATGTGATGGCGCATTCTTTAAAGAAAAAGAACTTGTTGTTATCGGGGGCGGAGACTCTGCTGTTGAAGAGGGTGTGTTCTTAACACGCTTCGCATCAAAAGTAACAATCGTTCACCGTCGTGACACGCTTCGTGCACAGAAAATTTTACAAGATCGTGCTTTCCAAAACGAGAAAGTAGATTTCATTTGGAACCACACGATAAAAGAAATTAACGAAGCAAATGGTAAAGTAGGAAGCGTAACACTTGTAGATGTAAACAGTGGAGAAGAGCAAGAAGTCAAAACTGACGGCGTATTCGTATACATCGGTATGTTGCCACTATCAAAACCGTTCGTTGAGTTAGGTATTACAAACGAAAATGGTTACGTTGAAACGAACGAGCGTATGGAAACGAAAGTTCCTGGTATTTTCGCAGCTGGTGATGTTCGCGAAAAAATGCTTCGTCAAATTGTAACTGCAACAGGTGACGGTAGTATTGCAGCACAAAGTGCACAACATTACGTAGAAGAATTATTAGAAGAACTAAAAACTGTAACAGAGAAATAAGGGATATTATACCTTTTGAGAAGAAAGCTACCGATAGTAGCTTTCTTTTTTTGTGAAAATGTCAAAGTTTTGTCAAAAACAAGTAGGATTATAAGGTTTCTTATTGATATACTGGACTTTACGGAAAAAATCACTATAAGAAATGAGGAATTTATTCAGTATGGAATGGCGTAATATATATCGTGGATTTTGTATGGGCGTTAGTGATTTAATTCCTGGTGTGAGCGGCGGTACAATCGCTGTTGTGTTAGGGATTTATGAACAATTGCTTGCGGCCATTAGTGGATTCTTTAGTCGTGAATGGAAAAAGCATTTAGGATTTTTAATTCCGCTTGCTGCTGGTGTGGCGGCAGCGTTTTTAACGCTAAGTCACGTTATTAAATATTTACTTGCAAATCATTATGAGCCGACTCAATTTTTCTTCCTCGGTTTAATTATTAGTATATTACCGATGTTAATGAGAGAAGCTGATGCAAAGGCGTCGTTTAAAGGTAAGCACATTGCTTTATTAATCATCGCAGCAATTCTTGTTGCGATAACAGCGTTCTTTAAGCCAGATAAGGCAGCAGATCCAATTACAACGTTAACAATTTTAAATGCAATCGGTTTGTTTTTCGCAGGATGGATGGCTAGTATGGCTATGCTTCTTCCTGGAATTAGCGGATCGTTTATTTTATTAATCATTGGTGTTTATCCAACAGCAATTAACGCTTTAACTACACTCAATTTACCATTAATCGCTGTGATTGGTGCAGGTGTTATGGTCGGATTTGTTGTAAGTAGTAAAGGAATTAGTTTTTTATTGGATCGTTATAAAAGTATGACATTTGCGGCAATTATTGGACTTGTTATCGGTTCGATTGTAATTGTATTCCCTGGTATTCCAACTGGTGGATTTTCAATTGTAAGTTCAATTATTACGTTTATTTTAGGATTTGCGATTGTGAATTATTTTGGTAAGAAATAAGGCTTTTCATCCCCTTAATGGCAAAATCGTTAAGGGGATTTTTATGTGCTAGTCATGAGGTGCAGGAGCATTTACATTGCTTGTTCTAGAAAGCTTTTCTACAATTGTTGGGAGCATATGCTTAACAAAAGAGGACTGGCTCCTTCGTTGTAGCAAACTGTTTTTGATAGTATAATGAAATGAGTATGCAGTGAAAAATTTCGCTGCAAGTAGCTGAGGTGAAGAAACATGCAAAGAGTGACAAACTGTGTGTTAATTAAAGATAATGAAGTACTCTTACTCCAAAAGCCTCGTCGAAATTGGTGGGTTGCACCAGGCGGGAAAATGGAGCGTGGTGAGACAGTAAGAGATTCCGTTGTTCGCGAGTATCGTGAAGAAACAGGTATTTATTTAAAGAACCCAGCGTTAAAGGGGGTCTTCACCTTTGTCATCCAAGAAGGTGATAAAGTAGTTTCTGAATGGATGATGTTCTCCTTTTTAGCGACAGATTTTGCAGGAGAAAACAAACTAGAGAGCGAAGAAGGCATCATTGGTTGGCATACATTTGATAAAATTGATGATTTAGCAATGGCGCCAGGAGATTATCACATTATTGATTATTTAATTAAAGGGAATGGTATAATCTACGGTACATTTGTATATACCCCAGATTTTGAGTTGCTTTCATATCGATTAGATCCGAGTTAAACCGTCAAGGAGAGGATACGATGACAGAGAATAATGATATAAAAATGGTAATAATTACAGGAATGTCTGGAGCTGGAAAAACAGTAGCTTTACAAAGTTTTGAAGATTTAGGATATTTTTGTGTAGATAATTTACCACCGATGTTATTGCCAAAGTTTATTGAGCTTATGGCGGATTCAAAAGGAAAAATGAATAAAGTAGCACTTGGCGTTGATTTACGTGGCCGAGAGTTTTTCGAACATTTATGGGGAGCACTTGATGATTTATCAGAACGTACATGGATCATTCCTCATATTTTATTTTTAGATGCGAAAGATAGCACACTTGTAACTCGTTATAAAGAAACGAGACGTTCGCATCCACTTGCGCCAACTGGTTTGCCGTTAAAGGGAATCGAGGCGGAGCGTAGCTTATTAATTGATATGAAGGCACGAGCGAATATTGTGCTCGATACATCGGAATTAAAACCGAAAGAATTACGTGAAAAAATTGTTCAACTGTTTTCAACTGAAACTGAGCAAGCATTTCGTGTAAATGTTATGTCATTTGGATTTAAGTACGGTATTCCAATTGATGCCGATTTAGTGTTTGATGTTCGTTTTTTACCAAATCCATATTACATTCCACATATGAAGCCATTAACAGGGCTAGATGAAGAAGTTTCATCGTATGTACTGAAATTTAATGAGACACATAAGTTTTTAGAGAAACTAACAGATCTCATTACTTTCATGCTTCCTCATTATAAAAGAGAAGGCAAGAGCCAACTTGTAATTGCAATTGGATGTACAGGTGGGCAACATCGTTCTGTTACGCTTACAGAATACCTTGGGAAACATTTGAAACCAGAGTATAGCGTTCATGTATCTCATCGTGATGTGGAGAAAAGAAAGGGCCATTAAGGGATGAAAAAAGAGAGAAAACCTAAAATTGTTATCATGGGAGGCGGTACTGGACTCTCTGTCTTATTAAGAGGATTAAAGCAATATCCTGTTGATATTACAGCAGTTGTTACAATCGCTGATGATGGTGGCAGTTCAGGTAGATTACGTGATGAGCTAGAAATTCCGCCCCCGGGTGATATTCGTAACGTACTTGTTGCGTTGTCGGATGTAGAGCCACTGGTGGAAGCTTTATTTCAGCATCGTTTCACAACGGGAGACGGACTGAAAGGTCATGCGTTAGGAAATTTACTATTAGCAGGTATGACCTCGATTACAGGAGACTTTTTCCATGCAATTACGGAAACGAGTAAAGTATTAAATGTCAGAGGGCGTGTATTGCCAGCAGCGAATCAAAGTGCGGTACTTCATGCGGAACTAGAAGATGGAGAAATTGTAACAGGTGAATCCAAGATTCCTTATTACGGAAAGAAGATTAACCGTGTCTTTTTAACTCCGGAAGATGTAGAGCCGTTACATGAAACGTTGGCTGAGATTAAACGAGCTGATTTACTTGTTTTCGGTCCAGGAAGTTTGTATACGAGTATATTGCCGAATTTAGTTGTTAACAAAATTGGGGACGCTGTTCTTGCTGCAAAAGCGAAGAAGGTATATGTATGTAATGTTATGACGCAAGCGGGTGAAACGATGGGATATACGGCGTTTGACCATGTGCAGGCGCTGCATGATCATTTAGGGCAACCATTTATCGATACTGCAATTGTAAATAACCGTGATATCCCTTCTGAATTACGTAGGTTATATGAGGAAGAAATGTCGGGACCAGTTGTAGTGGATGAAGAGCGTTTTGCTGAAAATAATGTTAATGTAATTCAAGATCAATTAGCGAAGTATGATGATCATGTTGTAAGGCATGATACATTAAAGTTAGCTTCTATTTTATATTCACTGTTGTAGATGTGCGTTATCTCTTTATGAGATAGCGCTCCTTCATTCATATAGGACAAGATTTTTGTTCCAGAGTAATAGTATAAGGAGGTGTTGACTGTGTCATTTGCATCAGAAACAAAGAAAGAGTTGACGAATCTTGAGATGAAGGAATGCTGTGAGAAAGCAGAATTATCAGCGTTGCTTCGAATGAACGGATCGCTTTCTTTTTCAAATCGTCGTCTATCTATCGATATTCAAACGGAAAATGCAGCAATTGCAAGAAGGATTTATACGCTTTTGAAAAAGGGATATGACGTGACGGTAGAATTACTTGTTCGTAAAAAAATGCGATTGAAGAAAAATAATGTATATATCGTAAGGCTTGTTGAGAAATCACGTGAAATATTAGCAGATCTTCATATCGTCCGCGACGACTTTTCATTTATTCGAAATATATCACAAGAGTTAATTGAGAAGAAATGTTGTAAACGATCGTATTTACGCGGTGCATTTTTAGCAGGTGGTTCAGTAAATAACCCAGAAACATCATCTTATCATTTAGAGATCTTTTCGTTATATAAGGAACATAATGATGCTATATGTGAACTGATGAACGGATTTGATTTAAATAGTAAGACGTTGGAAAGAAGAAAAGGGTATATTACGTATTTGAAAGAAGCAGAGAAAATTACGGAGTTTTTAAATATTATAGGTGCTCATAATGCGCTTTTAAGATTTGAAGACATTCGAATTGTTCGCGATATGCGTAATTCAGTAAATCGTTTAGTGAACTGTGAAACAGCCAATTTAAATAAAACAATTGGTGCAGCGCTAAGACAGATTGAAAATATCCGCTATATTGATGAGACGGTTGGTCTTGATATTTTGCCGGATAAACTACGAGAAATTGCACAACTACGAAGAGATTATCAAGATGTAACATTGAAAGAGTTAGGTGAGATGGTATCCGGGGGGAAAATTAGTAAATCGGGTATTAATCATCGTTTGCGTAAAATCGATGAAATTGCAGAGAAATTACGCGCGGGAGAACCAGTAGTAAAAAAATAAAAGGTTAAAGGGGAAATGGAGCTGTGGTTCAAAAACAGGTTAAAGTTTCATTAAAAAACGGCTTACAAGCACGTCCGGCTGCGTTGTTTGTACAAGAGGCAAATCGTTTTCATGCAGATATCTTCATCGAGAAAGATGGAAAGACAGTGAATGCAAAGAGCATAATGGGGATTATGAGCTTAGCAATTGGAACTGGTAGCATGATAACAATTACAACAGAAGGTTCAGATGCAGAAGAAGCTTTAGAAGCATTAGCTGCATATGTACAATAAAACTGCTATCGCATATTTGCGATAGCTTTTTTGTTTTGTTATTTGCGTGGATTGGTGGGGGGAGGGTATGTAGGGCGCGCGTGCTTGTCGGGAATTGTCGGTAAGTCGATATGTTGTGTCGAAACGTCGATATATTAAAATAATCGCCGATATAATTGGAATTACGGTCGATATAATTGAAAAATCGCTGATATATCCGGTTTGATACTAGGTGGGGTATGCGCGCGGGAGCACATAATAAAAAAGCGCCCTGTAATAGGGCGCTTCCGGTTTTTGTTGTATCTAGCTCCTGCGATTCTGAACGAGCCGCTTCCGCTTTTAGTTATATCCAGCTCCAGCGGCTAGAATCTCCGGTCGTTTCGCCCCTTCATTCGAGGCAAAAAGCGCCTCGGAATCAGGGGCTCCAACGCCCTGCGATTCTGAACGAGCCGCTTCCGCTTTTAGTTATATCCAGCTCCAGCGGCTAGAATCTCCGGTTGTTTCGCCCCTTCATTCGAGGCAAAAAGCGCCTCGGAATCAGGGGCTCCAACGCCCTGCGATTCTAAACGAGCCGCTTCCGCTTTTAAGTATTAACGATTTGTAAAGATCTTATCGATTAAACCGTATTCTAGAGCTCTTTCAGCTGTCATGAAGTTGTCGCGGTCTGTGTCGCGTTGTAGTACTTCAAGTGGTTGACCTGTGCGGTCAGCAAGAATTTGGTTTAGTTTTTCACGTAAGAATAGGATACGTTTTGCTGCGATTTCGATTTCAGTCGCTTGACCTTGTGCACCGCCAAGTGGTTGGTGGATCATTACTTCACTGTTTGGAAGTGCGAAACGTTTTCCTTTTTCACCTGCTGCTAGTAAGAATGCACCCATAGATGCAGCCATACCGATACAGATTGTTGATACTTGCGGTTTAATAAACTGCATTGTATCGTAGATTGCCATACCTGCTGTGATAGAACCACCAGGGCTGTTAATGTAGATATGAATATCTTTTTCTGGATCTTGAGATTCCAAGAATAAAAGCTGGGAAACGATTGAGTTAGCTACGTTGTCATCAATTGCACTACCAAGCATAATGATGCGGTCTTTTAATAGTCGAGAGTAAATATCGTAAGCGCGTTCTCCACGATTTGTTTGTTCAATTACTGTAGGAATTAAATTCATCTGTTATTTCCTCCTTCTAAAGCTTTCTTAGTCTTATAATACAATTATGGTCAATAAAGGTCAAACGAAACCACTTTAAATCAAAAAAATATGTAGTTGTACCATGAATTATTCGCTATGTTTTTGAAATTCCCTGCTTATGTATCTTCAACATCATAACCGAATTGCATAAATTTAAACGTCATGAAAGCTGTAGAAAAAAGAAAAGAACGCCTTTTGACGGGAGCGTTCTTTCATTATCTATTCTTTTAAAAGATAGGTAACTTTATTTAAAATCTTTTCGACTTGTTTCGCATTTTTACTATACATTTCACTTGCTGTTTTTGACTTTGTTTCTAAAGAAAATAACTCGAGATCAGCATGGCATTTTTTTAAAGATGCCAATAATAAAGGCTTATTTTGAGGAGAAGGCATTTGGAGTTTGTCATTGTAAATGTCGATAGTAAGTTGTCCATATGAGTCAACTTGAGCAAGAAAGACATTTTCAATGACAACACCGAGTTTTTCGAGCTCAGAATGTAGCCAAGCGCGGTTATGTCCACTAGAGGATAGAGGTTCATCTAGTACATTTCCATCCATAATAACAGTTTGCGGTTCTTTCTCGTTTGGTACTTTTAAACCGATGTCTTTTGCTGTAAGTGGCTGAGAATCTTTCTTTAATAATACATTTAATTCTCCGCTCGGTTCTAAGACAGCAAATTCGACTTCAGCTACGCTGAACGCACTTTTTCCTCGGAGTAGTTCAAGTAATTCGTCACTTGTATATTTTTCTTTCTTTAAGTTGTCTTCGAGTATTTTTCCGTCTTTTATTAATACGGTAGATTTTCCTTCAAAGAAGTCCCGAGCTGTTTTGTTCTTTAAGGAGAGGATTCCCGTGAAAAAAGGTACCACAGCGAAAATGAGTATCGCAAAGACGCCGTGAAAAAATTTTGAATCGAGCCCTGTAGATACTTGGGCAGCGATGTCACCGATTGTCATTCCAGCTATGTATTCGAAAAAGGAGAGCTGAGAGATTTGTCTTTTCCCTAACCATTTTGTAATAGCAAATAAAATAATTAATATGAATACAGAGCGAAGAATAACGAGTGTCCATTCCGGCAGGTGAGACATAGTCATTTCCTCCAGTCTACTTAAAACCCTTTATATTGAGGTTCTTCACGTTCTAATAATGAAACTCTATCTTTTAAATCAGCGATGACACTGTCCATTTCTAACATACATTCATGAAAGACGCGTTTTGATTCTTCATCTGCTGCGTTTAAAGAAAGGGAGCTTAAACTTGCTTGCGCGCCCCGTAGACTAGCGAGGCATGTTTTTACACTAGCGATTACAGTCATATAAAACACCTCTTATCCTTTTGGTTTAAATAGTAATGCACCGATGAACCCGAAAATGATAGCTGCTGATACACCAGCACTCGTTACTTTAAACATGCCAGTAATGACACCAACGATTCCGTGTTTTGCGGCTTCTTCCATCGCACCATGAACGAGGGCATTACCGAAACTTGTAATTGGTACAGTGGCCCCAGCGCCGGCGAAATCGATTAATGGTTCATATAAATTAAACCCATCTAATATAGCCCCAGCGACAACGAGTGTTGCCATCGTATGGGCAGGAGTAAGTTTACCGACATCAAACATAAGTTGACCAATTACGCATATAAGCCCGCCAATGACGAAAGCCCAGAAAAAAATCATTGCGTTGCACCTCCAAATTCAATCGAAACGGCGTGAGCGATACACGGAATCGTTTCTTCTTGTTGGAATGTAAGTGGAGATAGTAAAGCGCCTGTCGCAACGACAAGTATTTTGTTAAATTCTCCTCTTTTCATTCGGTTTAATAAGTGACCGTATACGACAGTTGCAGAACAACCCGGGCCACTAGCGCCAGCTATGACAGGTTGCCCTTCTCGATAAATGATGATGCCACAGTCTTGGAATTGTTCATTTTTCACTTTTGTTCCGTGTTTATGTAATAAGTCATAGGCAATTTCGCGGCCAACATGTCCAAGATCACCTGTTACGATTAAGTCGTAGTAAGAGGCATCGATTTTTCGTTCGCGTAAATGGGCTTCAATTGTATCAACTGCAGCTGGGGCCATCGCAGCTCCCATATTAAAAGGATCTGTTAATCCCATATCCACAACTCGTCCAATTGTTGCAGAGGTTACTCGTGGACCGTATCCAGTATCACTTAAAATGGCTGCACCAGCGCCAGTTACTGTCCACTGCGCAGTAGGCGGCTTTTGTCCGCCATATTCAGTAGGATATCGGAATTGTTTTTCTACAGCTGTATTATGACTGGATGCGCCAGTTAATAAATATTTTGCGCCTTTTGCATTTACAATACTTGCCCCGAGTGCTAAACCTTCCATAGAAGTAGAGCAAGCACCGAATAATCCGAGATAAGGGGTGCCGAGTGTACGACACGCAAAGCTTGTAGGAGTAATTTGATTAATTAAATCGCCTGCGAGTACGAATTGAATATCGTCTTTACGAAGTTCTGCTTTTTCAGTAGCGCGGCTACAAGCTTCTTCGAATAAAATTTTGTGTGCTTTTTCATAAGAATCTTGTCCGAGCCATAAATCTTCATGAAGGATATCGAAGTCCTCAGGAATGTTCCCTTTTGCTTCAAATGGCCCGCCAACGACTCCTGTCGAAATAATAACTGGTTTGTTTTCAAATACCCACGTTCGGTGTCCTTGTAACATTTATAGCCCTCCCCATTGAACGAGAATCGTTTTAATAAGTGCGATGACGAAAGCGGAAAATACACCAAACAAAATAACAGAACCAGCTAATTTGAACATGTTACCACCAACACCGAGGACAAACCCTTCTGTTCGGTGTTCAATACATGCGGCAATAACAGAGTTACCAAATCCAGTAACAGGTACAGCTGTGCCTGCTCCAGCAAACTGCCCAAAGCGATCATATATACCGAAACCAGTTAGTAACATGGAAATGAAAATCAGAGTTGCGACGGTTGGATTTCCTGCCGAACGTTCAGTGAAATCGAAATACGTGATATAAAAAGTAGAGATTAGTTGTCCGACGAAGCAAATAAAACCACCGACGAAAAAGGCTTTTATACAATTTTTTAAAACAGGACGCTTCGGCTCGCGTTCTTGCGCGAATTTTTTATATTCCTGTTGTACAGGAGTTAGGTTTTTATCTTTACTAGACATTGCGATCCTTCCTTTTCTTTTAAAAAGCGTTAAGTGTTAGATTCCATTTTGCTTCCAATGAGTTTTAATTGTTTTTTAATTTCATCTTTAGACACTTCTTTTTTCTTAATTTTATTTTCAAGCTTTTCAAGTAACATAAAGATTTTTTTATCCGTACTTACACGAACATCGAAAGTAGGATATTCATCACTTAATTGCTTTTGGAGTTTGCTGCGCAGAGGTTTCAGTCCAAATCTTTCATGATGCTCGGGTATAACTGCTATGTAAAGATCTAAATTTGAATTCACTGCCGTACTTTTTATAATTTCATCCATAGCGAGAGCCTTTTTCTTGGCGCCTTGTGATATAGATTGATTAAAGGATTCTGTACTCGTCTTTGTTAATTTAGGACCTTTTTCTTTCTCCGTTCGTTTTGCTTCTTCTTTCACTTTTTTATCTAAAGGACTATTATCACATCCAGTAAAAGAGCTAAATAGAAGGGCAAATAATGCGGTTATGAGGCCGAGTTTTCGCATGATTATCATTCCGTTTCTATTGCAATATGTAATGTGATAGAAAAAGGATGACTGCATATCATCCTTTTTCTATTTCGCTATATAAGCGATTTGTTATTGTTGTGAGTACTGTGGTTCTTCTTGCTGGACTTCTTCAACGCGCGGGTTTAAAGAATCAATAATCGTTTGCGTTTGCTGTGCAGCTGTTTGAAAAAGTTGCTTTGCTTGTTGGTTATCCGTATCAAGAGCGAATCCCTCTAAGCTAGCTTGTGCACTTTTTAATCCAGAAACAGTTTGCTTTAGTTTTGTAATTACAGTCATTGAATGAAGCCCCCCTTGGAATATCAATTCAAAAGTTATAATTTGTGAATTGGGGTGAATTTATGATTGGGAATTTTAGGGATGTAACATGTGTAGATTAAAATTTTGTAATGAACATGTAAGGATAAACGATGGTGGAAAAAAACTATTTCTCCTAGAATAAAGAAGGTAAAGCAAGTTAAAAGGATATTTTAAGGAGAGCAAAATGAAAAAAATATTATTAGGTTTAATTGGAATATTTATATTAATTATTGGTGTGGCAAGCATTTATCATAATGAGGTAACAGATAGATATAACCCGCTTGTAAAAGAGGACTGGGTATATGTAAAAGCGAAGGAATCTGGCCGACTATCTACAGTTGGAGAGGTAGCTGGAGACTATAAACTTACCGGTTATTACGGTTCAGGTGAAGGAAGAGACGTTAAGTTTTATGCACCTCGTGGGCTTAGAGAGGGAGCATATGTAAAGGTTAAAACGAAAGGTGAATATATTGAAACATATCAAGAAGTACAGCCTAATGAAATTCCAAAAGAGATAAAAGAGAAATTAGATAAATAAAATGGATAAGAATTGCCTCCTACATGTAGAAATTAGGGGGCATTTTTATGTAGAAAATAAAGTATATATAATGTGAAATTAAAGAGTTTTTATTGATTTAAATGGATTTTATTGCTATTATTATGAAAAGAAAATGAAGTGTTTTCTATAATCATGCGCCCATAGCTCAGTCGGATAGAGCGGTGGTTTCCGGTACCACGTCTGCCGGGGGTTCGAATCCCTCTGGGCGCGTCAAAAAGTCCTAACTTACGTTTTGTAGGTTAGGACTTTTTTTATTTCCCTATTGTTATATCTAGTAATAAGATTTACTATTAGTACTTGATAATAATTTTTTGTTTTAATATTTTCTTTCAATATTATTCAAATTTCGGTTGTAAGTTGTAAATCTCATTAATACATATAAATTAATAATATTTTGGAATGGGTGTCTGTGATAGCATTCTCCTTTTACCAAACTTATTGTACAATAGAAACAAGGGGGAGATTAGTTTGAAGGCAAGTCTTTTACAAGAACAAAGCTTACGTTTGGCAATGACACAAGAGTTAAGGCAAGCGATTACAATGCTCCAGTATAATGTACAAGAATTATCGGAGTTTTTGTATGAGCAATCGTTAGAGAATCCCCTTATTGAGTTAGGTGGTTTTGAGAGGGAGAAGAAAAAGAGCTCTAACACAAGTAAAAGTACCAGCAAACAAGTCGAGAATCAGATGGAAATCTACAGTGTAGATTCTACAACGATTCAGCAACATTTATTAAATCAAATGCAGTATTATAAAATAGATGAAGAAGAGCGAAAAGTAGCTTCTTTCATTATTATGAACATGGATGGAAATGGGTATTTACAAGAAACGAATGAAGAGTTAGCAGGCCTCCTTTCCGCACCGATTCATGTAGTAGACCGCTCTGTAGAGCTTGTCCAATCACTGGAGCCAGCAGGGGTAGGAGCACGTAATATTCAGGAATGTCTAACCTTGCAATTGAAGCGCTTACAAAGACGGAATGGATTAGCGGAAGAAGTTATAGAAGAGCACTTTGCTCATTTCGTGAAGAAAGATTGGCGAAAGCTCGTTCAAGTGCTGAAGTGTAGTAATGAGGAATTGCAGAGTGCGGTAAATTGTATCACCTCATTACAACCAAAACCAGGTCTTGCATTTTCTTCTGATAAACCACTTTATATTGTGCCTGATATGGCGGTGAAAAAAGATGGCGATCGTCTCGTTTTACAGATGAACGAGAGAAATATGCCGAGAATTGAAATTCATTCGGAGTATAGTGCGCTTCTTAATAATAGTGAAAGTGAAGTAGCATCTTACGTATCAGAAAAGTATCAGCATGTGCAGTGGATTCTGCGTAGTTTGAAACAGAGAAAGCAGACGCTTCTGCAAGTGATGACCATTATTATGGAAAAACAACGGGATTTCTTCTGGAAAGGCCCAGAGTATTTAAAACCGCTCGCGTTAAAAGAGGTAGCGGAAGAGTTAAGTGTGCATGAGTCTACAATTAGTCGGGCAACGCGAAATAAATATGTGCAAACACCACACGGTTTATTTGAGATGAAATCGTTCTTTAGCAATGCCGTTTCGACTACTGAAGATGAAGCAGTTTCTACAAAGCGTGTGAAACGATTTATTCAAACGCTCGTTGAGGCAGAGAATAAGAAAAAGCCACTTTCAGATCAAAAGATTTCAAAATTGTTAGAAGAAGAGCATGAAATTGTTATTTCTCGAAGAACAGTGGCGAAGTATAGAGAACAAATGCACATTCCAGCTTCGTCATTACGAAAAACGATCGGATAGGTGAAAAAGATGGAAGTTGTACTGTATACAAAAACAGATTGTGGCCTTTGCGTGCAGGCGAAACAAGTTTTACAGGAAGTACAATGTGAATATTCTTTTCAAATTAAGGAAATAGATATATATGAAGATAATGACCTTTTAGAAAAATATCACTTAATGATTCCGGTTGTAGAAATAGGCGGAAAACAAGTAGAATATGGTAACATTCACAAAGGTGTCATAATAAACTATATAAAGAATGCAGTTAAGAGTTGAATAAGTTTCTATCTCCTGTTACAATAATACACGTAGCAGGGATTATTTTTTTAATCTATGTGGGACACAAAATGTCACTACGGGACATAAAGTGACCACGAGAAAAAATGAACCAATGTAGTGAGGAGAAAAGATATGCGCTCATGGATTCAGAACACAAAAAAATTATTACCTGATCTGCTACCTGTTATGCAAACGAGAATGCAAATTCTTCAGTACATTAGGCTTATGCAGCCGATTGGAAGAAGGAATTTATCAGCAAGTCTCGGTATGACAGAACGAGTATTGCGAAGTGAAGTTCAAGTTTTGAAAGAACAGAACTTAGTTCACATCGCTTCTTCTGGAATGACATTGACAGAAGAAGGAACAGCTTTAGTTCTTGCTTTGGAAGACTTTATGAAAGAAATTTCCGGGTTAAAGGTTTTAGAGAAACAACTTAAGGAAACATTAGACTTGGATGAAGTTTTCGTTGTCCCTGGTGATAGTGATGAATCACCTTGGGTCAAACTGGAGATGGGCCGTGCTTGTGTGAGTTGTATAAAAGACCGTCTGACAGCGAATAATATCGTTGCTGTGGCTGGAGGAACTACGCTAGCTGCTGCTGCGGACATGATGCAGCTTGATTGCAAAGATTTACATATGCTATTTGTCCCAGCTCGTGGTGGAATTGGAGAAGGTGTTGAATTAGAAGCCAATACCATTTGTGCCAAAATGGCGCAAAATACGATGAGTAATTATCGCTTATTGTATGTTCCGGACCATGTTAGTAGCGAAGCATATGCGTCTATTGTGACAGAGCCTTCCGTGAAAGAAGTTCTTGAGTTGATTCGATCTTCCAATATCGTCATTCATGGAATAGGTGATGCGTTAACAATGGCACGTCGCAGAAATACTTCAGAAGCAGATTGGTTAAAGATTGAGGCAAACGAAGCAGTTGGCGAAGCTTTCGGTTACTACTTTAATGAACAAGGAAATGTTGTTCATAAAGTAAGAACAGTTGGTATGCAACTAGAGGATTTACAAAATGTATCTCACGTTGTTGCAGTCGCTGGAGGTTCTTCAAAGGCAAAGGCAATACAGGCTGTAATTAAACAAGGGCACACTTCAATTCTAATTACAGATGAAGGTGCAGCGAAACAGTTAGCAAAGGGTATTACCCTTTAATATAATCCCCCAAGGAGGAAATTCAAATGACTAAAATTGGTATTAATGGATTTGGACGTATCGGACGTAACGTATTCCGCGCAGCTCTTAACAACTCTGAGGTAGAAGTAGTAGCAATCAACGACTTAACAGATGCTAAAACATTAGCTCACCTTTTAAAATATGACACAGTTCACGGAACTTTAAATGCAGAAGTATCTGCTAACGAAAACAGCATCATTGTTAACGGTAAAGAAATTAAAGTTATCGCTGAGCGTGACCCAGCTCAATTACCATGGAGCGACTACGGAGTAGAAGTAGTAGTAGAATCTACTGGCCGTTTCACTAAAAAATCAGACGCTGAAAAACACTTAGGTGGATCAGTTAAGAAAGTTATCATCTCAGCTCCAGCTTCTGACGAAGATATCACTGTAGTTATGGGTGTTAACCACGAACAATACGATGCAGCTAACCACAACGTAGTATCTAACGCTTCTTGTACTACAAACTGTCTAGCTCCATTCGCTAAAGTATTAAACGAAAAATTCGGCGTGAAACGCGGAATGATGACAACAATTCACTCTTACACTAACGACCAACAAATCTTAGACTTACCACACAAAGATTTACGTCGTGCTCGTGCAGCAGCTGAAAACATGATCCCAACATCTACTGGTGCAGCTAAAGCTGTAGCATTAGTATTACCAGAACTTAAAGGTAAATTAAACGGTGGCGCTGTACGTGTTCCAACTGCTAACGTTTCTCTTGTTGACTTAGTTGTTGAACTTGACAAAGAAGTAACAGTTGAAGAAGTAAACGCAGCATTCAAAGCAGCAGCTGAAGGCGAATTAAAAGGTATCCTTGGATACAGCGAAGAGCCATTAGTATCTATCGACTATAACGGATGCACAGCTTCTTCTACAATCGATGCATTATCTACAATGGTAATGGAAGGTAACATGGTTAAAGTACTTTCTTGGTACGATAACGAAACTGGTTACTCTAACCGCGTAGTAGACTTAGCAGCATACATGACTTCTAAAGGTCTTTAATTCTTAATTATATAAGTTATCAATGACAAAACGAGGGAGAGGGTTTGTTCCCTCTCTCTTTTCTTTCGTTTTAAAAGCAAATGTGGTAAGCTTTTGAGTGGGTTTTGTCAATCCTAACTAGTAGTCGGAGGGAAATCCAATGAACAAAAAATCAATTCGTGACGTAGATTTAAAAGGTAAGCGTGTATTTTGCCGCGTTGATTTCAACGTACCTATGAAAGAAGGCAAAATTACAGATGAAACTCGTATCCGTGCAGCTCTTCCTACAATTCAATATTTAGTAGAGCAAGGTGCGAAAGTTATTTTAGCAAGTCACTTAGGCCGTCCAAAAGGTCAAGTAGTAGAAGAAATGCGTTTAACTCCAGTAGCAGCACGTTTAGGCGAGCTTCTTGGTAAAGACGTTAAAAAAGCAGACGAAGCATTTGGACCAGCTGTACAAGAAATGGTTGCAGCAATGAACGAAGGCGACGTATTAGTTCTTGAAAACGTACGTTTCTATGCGGGCGAAGAAAAGAACGATGCAGAACTTGCGAAAGAATTTGCAGCACTTGCTGATATCTTCGTAAACGATGCATTCGGTGCAGCTCACCGTGCTCACGCTTCTACTGCAGGTATCGCGGACTACCTACCAGCAGTATCTGGTTTACTAATGGAAAAAGAGTTAGATGTTCTTGGAAAAGCACTTTCTAACCCAGATCGTCCATTCACAGCTATCATCGGTGGTGCGAAAGTAAAAGATAAAATTGGTGTAATTCGTCATCTATTAGACAAAGTAGATAACTTAATTATCGGTGGCGGACTTGCTTACACATTCGTTAAAGCTTTAGGTCATGAAATTGGTCAATCTTTATGTGAAGATGACAAGATTGAACTAGCTAAAGAATTTATGCAACTTGCAAAAGAAAAGGGCGTAAACTTCTACATGCCAGTTGATGTTGTAATCACTGAGGAATTCTCTGAAACTGCAACAACTCAAATCGTTGGTATCGACTCTATTCTTTCTACATGGGAAGGCGTGGACATCGGTCCTAAAACAAGTGAAATTTATGCAGATGTAATTAAAAACTCTAAGCTTGTTGTATGGAATGGACCAATGGGTGTATTCGAAATGACTCCATTCGCAGAAGGTACAAAAGCAGTAGGACAAGCATTAGCAGATGCAGAAGGTACATACTCTGTTATCGGCGGTGGTGACTCTGCAGCAGCTGTTGAAAAATTCGGTATGGCTGATAAAATGAGCCACATTTCTACTGGCGGCGGTGCGTCATTAGAATTTATGGAAGGTAAAGAGCTTCCAGGTGTAGTTTGTCTTAACGACAAATAAGTAGCAGCCAAAGAAAAAGGACGGTGCAAAGCATGCGTAAACCAATTATCGCAGGTAACTGGAAAATGAATAAAACTCTATCTGAAGCAGTTAGCTTCGTAGAGGAAGTTAAAGGTCAAATCCCAGCAGCTTCAGCTGTTGATGCAGTAGTTTGCTCTCCAGCTCTATTCTTAGAGCGTTTAGTAGCTACGGCTGAAGGAACTGACTTACAAGTAGGTGCACAAAACATGCACTTCGAAAAAAATGGTGCATTCACTGGCGAAATTAGCCCAGTAGCACTTAGCGACTTAAAAGTAGGCTACGTAGTACTTGGCCACTCTGAACGTCGTGAAATGTTTGCTGAAACAGATGAGTCAGTAAACAAAAAGACTATCGCAGCATTTGAACATGGTTTAACACCAATCGTATGTTGTGGTGAGACTTTAGAAGAGCGCGAAAGCGGAAAAACATTTGATCTAGTAGCAGGTCAAGTGACAAAAGCACTTGCAGGCTTAACAGAAGAGCAAGTTAAAGCAACTGTTATCGCTTACGAGCCAATCTGGGCTATCGGTACAGGTAAATCTTCTTCTTCTGCAGATGCAAACGAAGTATGTGCGCACATCCGTAAAGTTGTTGCAGAAGCTGTTTCTCCAGCAGCTGCAGAAGCTGTTCGTATTCAATACGGCGGTAGCGTAAAACCAGAAAACATTAAAGAGTATATGGCACAATCTGACATCGACGGCGCTTTAGTTGGCGGTGCTAGCTTAGAGCCTGCTTCGTTCTTAGGTCTTCTGGGGGCGGTAAAATGAGAAAGCCAACAGCTTTAATCATTCTTGACGGTTTCGGACTTCGTGAAGAAACTTACGGGAATGCTGTAGCACAAGCTAAGAAACCTAATTTTGATGGTTACTGGAACAAATTCCCTCACACAACGCTTACAGCTTGTGGTGAGGCAGTAGGTCTTCCAGAAGGTCAAATGGGTAACTCGGAGGTTGGACACTTAAATATTGGTGCTGGCCGCGTAGTATATCAAAGCTTAACACGCGTAAACGTTGCAATTCGTGAAGGTGAGTTCGATCAGAACGAAACGTTCCAAAATGCAATTAAAAGCGTAAAAGAAAAAGGTACTGCACTTCATTTATTCGGTTTACTTTCTGACGGTGGTGTGCACAGTCACATGAACCACATGTTTGCTCTTCTTCGCTTAGCAGCAAAAGAAGGCGTAGAGAAAGTATATATCCATGCATTCTTAGATGGCCGCGATGTTGGACCAAAAACAGCACAAGGTTATATCGATGCAACAAATGAAGTCATTAAAGAAACAGGAGTAGGACAATTCGCGACTATCTCTGGTCGTTATTACTCCATGGACCGTGACAAGCGTTGGGATCGCGTAGAAAAATGTTACCGTGCTATGGTGAATGGTGAAGGCCCTACTTATAAATCAGCAGAAGAGTGTGTAGAAGACTCTTATGCAAATGGTATCTACGATGAATTCGTATTGCCGTCTGTAATTGTTAACGAAGATGACACGCCAGTTGCAACAATCAATGATGATGATGCAGTTATCTTCTATAACTTCCGTCCAGACCGTGCAATTCAAATTGCTCGTGTATTTACAAACGAAGACTTCCGTGAGTTCGATCGTGGTGAAAAAGTACCTCACATTCCAGAATTCGTATGTATGACACACTTTAGTGAAACTGTAGATGGTTACGTGGCATTCAAGCCGATGAACCTTGATAACACATTAGGTGAAGTTGTTGCGCAAGCGGGATTAAAGCAACTTCGCATCGCGGAAACTGAAAAGTATCCGCACGTTACATTCTTCTTTAGCGGTGGTCGTGAGGCTGAATTCCCAGGAGAAGAGCGTATCTTAATTAACTCACCAAAGGTTGCAACGTATGACTTGAAACCTGAAATGAGCATTTACGAAGTAACGGACGCTTTAGTAAATGAAATCGAAAATGATAAACATGATGTTATCATTCTTAACTTTGCAAACTGTGATATGGTTGGCCATTCTGGGATGATGGAACCAACAATTAAAGCAGTAGAAGCAACTGACGAATGTTTAGGAAAAGTTGTAGAAGCGATTCTTGCAAAAGATGGTGTAGCACTTATTACTGCTGACCATGGTAATGCTGATCAGGAGTTAACTGCTGATGGTGAACCAATGACAGCACATACAACTAACCCGGTTCCTTTCATCGTTACAAAAAATGATGTAGAGCTTCGTGAAGGTGGTATTTTAGGAGATATCGCCCCAACAATGCTTACGCTTTTAAATGTGGAACAACCGAAAGAAATGACAGGTAAAACAATCATTAAATAATTTGCTTATATAAAAAGGAGAGAATTTATTATGTCAACAATTATTGATGTTTATGCTCGCGAAGTCCTTGACTCTCGTGGTAATCCAACTGTAGAAGTAGAAGTTTACACAGAAAGCGGCGCTTTCGGACGCGCTATCGTACCAAGTGGTGCATCTACTGGTGAACACGAAGCAGTAGAATTACGTGACGGTGACAAATCTCGTTACCTTGGTAAAGGTGTTATGAACGCAGTAAACAACGTTAACGAAGCAATCGCTCCAGAAATCGTTGGTTTCGACGTAACTGACCAAGCTGGTATCGACCGTGCTATGATCGAATTAGATGGCACTCCAAACAAAGGTAAACTAGGCGCTAACGCTATCCTTGGTGTATCTATGGCAGTAGCTCACGCAGCAGCTGATTTCGTAGGTCTTCCATTATACCGTTACCTTGGTGGATTCAATGCAAAACAATTACCAACTCCAATGATGAACATCATCAACGGTGGTTCTCACGCTGATAACAACGTTGACTTCCAAGAGTTCATGATCTTACCAGTTGGTGCTCCAACATTCAAAGAATCAATCCGTATGGGTGCTGAAGTATTCCATGCACTTAAAGCTGTATTACATGACAAAGGTCTTAACACTGCAGTAGGTGACGAAGGTGGATTCGCTCCAAACCTT
The DNA here is from genome assembly GCF_050279585.1 of Bacillus sp. NPDC094064. Classification (NCBI taxonomy): domain Bacteria; kingdom Bacillati; phylum Bacillota; class Bacilli; order Caryophanales; family Bacillaceae; genus Bacillus; species Bacillus sp. NPDC094064. Next base: position 165,718 of record NZ_JBNNUI010000005.1, on the reverse strand, counting down.
GGTTCTAACCGTGAAGCATTAGAAGTAATCATCGAAGCTATCGAAAAAGCTGGTTACAAAGCTGGTGAGAACGTATTCCTAGGAATGGACGTTGCTTCTTCTGAGTTCTACAACAAAGAAACTGGTAAATATGACCTTGCAGGCGAAGGCCGTACTGGCTTAACTTCTGCAGAAATGGTTGATTTCTACGAAGAGCTTTGCAAAGACTTCCCAATCATCTCTATCGAAGATGGTTTAGACGAAAACGACTGGGATGGTCACAAATTATTAACTGAGCGTATCGGTGATAAAGTACAATTAGTTGGTGATGATTTATTCGTAACTAACACTCAAAAACTTGCTGAAGGTATCGAAAAAGGTATCTCTAACTCAATCTTAATTAAAGTTAACCAAATCGGTACTTTAACTGAGACTTTCGAAGCTATCGAAATGGCTAAACGTGCTGGTTACACAGCAGTTGTATCTCACCGCTCTGGTGAAACTGAAGATGCTACAATCGCTGACATCGCAGTTGCAACTAACGCTGGCCAAATCAAAACTGGTTCTATGAGCCGTACTGACCGTATTGCTAAGTACAACCAATTATTACGCATCGAAGACGAACTAGGCGAAATCGCTGTTTACGATGGTTTAAAATCTTTCTACAACATCAAACGATAATTGTAGAAAATAACGACAGACCGTGAGAAATCACGGTCTGTTTTTTTATGCTAAAATTGCTCACCAGTCATAAGTGACATGAAATGTTTAAAGAAGCGGTTATAATCAAAATCAATTGCGATTTGATGACTTGGCCAATCAATAAATGGTTTAGATTCTCCTAAAGAGCGAAATTCTCCAATGCTTGCTCCTTGTGCGTAAGACTCTTTCATGACAACGATTGGTGACTTGTGATACGTGAACATAGTGTTATCAAATAAAGCGAGTATGGGCATTGTGTCATGGAAGGGGCTGCCCTTTAAATGGGGTAAAGCATTTTTATAATATCCATAGTAATAGTGATCGAAAAGAGGTTTGACGAGAGGGGCTTTTCCTTTTGCTTCAATGTATTCAGCCATGTCGGGTGTAACGATTGAATATTGAGTAACGTTTAATGGATATATATACATGTTAGATGCGGATTGTAATACAATGTTAGCTGCGATTGGGTCACCATAAAAATTTGCTTCTGATAGTGGAGTTACATTACCTGGATGCAAAAAGGAACCACCCATTACGTAATAAGATTTAATTTGCTTCATTAACTCTTTATATACGATGAATAAAATTGCTAGAGAGGTAAGTCTTCCTAAACTTACAATGACTAGTTCATCTTTATACTGCTCAATTAGAGGAATAACTTCGAAAAAGTTCTCCATTTCTCCGTTAGTCACATTCTTCTTAGGGATAATTGGCCCGAGCCCCTGTTTTCCATGTACATTCATAAAGAAAGCAGGAGAAGAACCGGTAAGCGGACGTTCAGATCCACCAAATATCTTAATATTTCTCTCCATTGCTTCGTTCGTAAGAAAATGAGCATTTTGTACGGCCATTTCTTTCGGAACGTTGCCGTAATCTGCAACAATGCCGATAATTTCGATTTCATCGATAAAGAATGCTAAGAGGAGCGCCATCGTATCATCAATCCCAGGATCACAAAAAATGAGAACTTTTTTTGGCATAAGGTCACCACCTATCTTATTTATATGTATGTAAGTTTTTGGATAATAAGAATAAAAAGATTATTTTCTTACAATAGTAACTAGGTAAATTCAGAAAATAAAAACTTTTTATATTAGGTCAACGTTTTTGACTTAATTTTTGTTCGGAAATGCAGTCATATCAAGGGTGTAAGCGTGTAACATCGGCTATTTTTACTGTCAAGTTGATAAATTGCAGCTTTTTACAATTTATACTATGATAAAGATATTAAGAGAAGATCGTATAAACATGAGGGATGATGAACATGAAATTTACAAAGATTCTTGTCCAAATTGCTGCTTTGTATGTATTTTATATGGTTGGAAATTGGGTTCAGGAAATGTTGAATATTCCGATTCCAGGAAGTCTAATTGGGATGTTTCTTTTACTTGTTTTACTGAGCTTGAAAGTTCTACCAGTGAAATGGTTTGATGTAGGAGCAGAAACACTCGTCGCTGTTATGCCGTTTTTATTAATTCCGCCAACACTTGGCTTAATGAATTACGGTGCTTTTTTTATGAGTAAAGGAATTTCCCTTTTCATTACAATTGTAGCGAGTACATTTTTAATTATTATTGTCGCAGGACATACAGGACAATACCTTGCGAAGAGAGGGGAAAGAGAGTCACGATGAGCCAAATATTAATCGGAATTGGTTGGGTTCTTTTTACGGTGCTATTATATCAATTATCTAAAAAAATCTATAAATTATTTCCAACACCATTTACTATTCCAATGCTTGTGGCGACAGGGTTAATGGCTGTTATATTTATAGTGCTTGATATACCTTATCAAAATTATATGGAAAGCGGTGGTGGTTGGATTGCGGAATTACTCGGACCAGGTGTTGTAGCATTCGCAATCCCGCTTTATAAACAGCGTCATGTTCTGCAAAAATATGTTGTACCCATTGCCGGCGGGGTATTAGTAGGTACAACAGTTGCTATTGCAAGTGATTTGGCTATTGCTACACTTATGGGGACAGATAAAAGCTTAATTTTATCTTCTTTACCAAAATCAGTGACAATGCCAGTTGCGATGAGCGTTTCTGAGGAAGTTGGCGGAGTTCCTTCCTTAACAGCAGCTTTCGTTGTTATTGCAGGTATTACTGGAACGATTACCGGCCCACTTTTATTAAAATGGAGCCGTGTTACAAACTCGGTTGGTAAAGGCATTGGATTTGGATGTGCATCTCACATTATGGGCGTTATGAGAGCGATGAAAAATAATGAGCATGAAGGTGTTATTGGATCGGTAACAATGACATTAACAGCTATTTTAACATGTGTGCTTGGTCCGTTATTTGCGATGATGTTTATGTAATAGAAGAAAAGCGAGAGCAACCTTATTGCTCTCGCTTTTCTATAGGTTTTATGCTACAGTTAAACTAACTGAATCTTTGTAGGAGGTACGCCAAGTGCATACGTTATTATCAGTTTTACTTATTATTGTATCGATTTTAATAATTGTTATGGTACTTATGCAGTCTAGTAATAGCTCAGGCCTTTCGGGTGCAATTTCAGGTGGTGCAGAGCAATTATTTGGTAAGCAAAAAGCACGCGGGATTGAAGCGGTATTAAACCGTATTACAGTTGTTTTAGCTGTGTTATTCTTCACACTAACAATTGCTGTTACGTACTTAAACTTATAGAATTGAGAGAAGAAGCGTTAGCTGATTTGTGCTGATGGTTCTTCTTTTTTTATTTCGTTATTCGAAAAAAGTTTCTAATTAGATTATAGAATTATAAATATGGTACACTAAGAATAGAAAGAATACGACTAGATTACAGAAGAGAAAGAGGAGAAGTACATGATGAAATTAGCATCTCCAAAACCATTTACATTTGAAGGTGGAGACCGCGCTGTTTTATTATTACATGGATTCACAGGGAACTCAGCTGACGTACGCATGCTTGGACGTTTTTTAGAGAAGAAAGGCTATACTTGTCATGCGCCAATTTATAAAGGACACGGTGTACCACCAGAGCAGCTTGTTCATACAGGTCCTGAAGACTGGTGGAAAGATGTAATGAATGCCTACCAGCATTTAAAAGATCAAGGTTACGAGAAAATAGCTGCAGTTGGATTATCATTAGGTGGAGTATTTTCATTAAAACTTGCTTATACATTACCGATTTTAGGTGTTGTACCAATGTGTGCACCTATGTACATTAAAAGTGAAGAAATTATGTACCAAGGTATATTGGCATATGCCCGCGAATATAAAAAGCGTGAACAAAAATCACCAGAGCGAATTGAGCAGGAAATGTTCGAATTTAAACAGACACCGATGAATACATTAAAAGCATTACAAGAGTTGATTCGTGACGTACGCAATAATGTTGATATGATTTATGCTCCAACATTCGTTGTACAAGCACGCCACGATGAGATGATTAATACAGATAGTGCTAACATTATTTATAACGGTGTAGAATCTACGTTAAAAGACATTAAATGGTATGAAGACTCTACGCATGTCATTACACTTGATAAAGAACGTGATGTGCTACATGAGGATGTATATAACTTCTTGGAGCAACTAGATTGGTAAGGTCTAGTTGCCTCTTTTTTTCATAAGGTTTTTTTAATCCGGCTTTCACTGGCAGTAATTGAAGCCAAGAAAGTGGGGAGGAGATTAACTGCCCGTAAAAGCCCGATTGGTGAAGGCTAATAATCAGTGAGGATACAAAAATCCCCACTGATTAAAGTTTCACTTTATGAAAACTGTAAAAATCATTAGGGGAGTATTAAATTTTCGCTTTATACATCCCCCATCTTTCGGATACACTAAATAATATAAGGGTTTAAAGGAGGTATTTCTGCTTGGAAGAAATCATACAAAAACATATTGATAAATTATTATTATTCATGAGAGAAGAAGCGTATAAACCGTTAACGATACAAGAATTAGAAGCGGCATTTGGAATTGAAGGTTCTGAAGGCTTTAAAGATTTTGTAAAGGCACTGGTAACGATGGAAGAGAAGGGGCTTGTTATTCGTACACGTAGCAACCGATACGGTCTTCCCGAAAAGATGAATTTAGTACGCGGTAAGTTAATTGGACATGCACGTGGCTTTGCGTTCGTCGTGCCAGAAGAGAAGAAAACAGGAGATGATGATCTTTTCATCCCGCCTACAGAATTAAACGGTGCACTTCATGGCGATACAGTATTAGCACGCGTTAGTTCCCAATCGAGTGGTTCACGTCAAGAAGGTGCAATTGTACGTATTTTAGAACGTGGAACGAAAGAACTAGTTGGTACATATACAGAATCAAAAAACTTCGGATTTGTTATACCTGACAATAAGCGTTGGACAAGTGACATTTTCATCTTGAAAAGTGCATCTATGGGCGCTGTAGAAGGTCATAAAGTAGTTGTGAAAATTACGAGCTATCCGGAGAATCGTTTAAGCGCAGAAGGTGAAGTTATTCAAATTCTAGGTCATAAAAATGATCCAGGAGTAGATATTTTATCTGTCATCCATAAACATCATTTACCTTTAGCATTCCCAGAAGAAGTGATGGAACATGCAAACAGTGTACCAGAAACGATTTCAGAAGAAGATTTAAAAGATCGCCGTGATTTACGTGACCAAATGATTGTTACAATTGACGGTGCAGACGCGAAAGATTTAGATGACGCTGTTACAGTGACGAAGCTTGAGAACGGTAATTACAAGCTTGGTGTTCATATTGCGGATGTAAGTCATTACGTTCAAGAAGGTTCTCCGATTGATGTGGAAGCAGCGGAAAGAGCGACGAGTGTATATCTTGTTGACCGTGTAATCCCGATGATTCCGCATCGTTTATCTAACGGTATTTGTTCATTAAATCCGAAAGTAGACCGTCTGACACTATCTTGTGAAATGGAAATCAATAACTTAGGTGACGTTGTAAAACACGAGATTTTCCAAAGTGTAATTAAAACGACAGAGCGTATGACGTATGCTGACGTAAGAAGCATTTTAGAAGATGAGGACGAAGAGTTAATTAAGCGTTATGAGCCGTTAGTACCGATGTTTAAAGAGATGGGGCAACTAGCTCAAATTTTACGTGAAAAACGTATGCGCCGCGGTGCAATTGACTTTGACTTTAAAGAAGCAAAAGTATTAGTAGATGAAGAAGGAAAACCGACTGATGTTGTTATGCGTGATCGTTCTGTATCAGAGAAGTTAATTGAAGAATTTATGCTTGTTGCGAACGAAACAGTAGCAGAGCACTTCCACTGGATGAACGTACCGTTTATGTACCGTGTCCATGAAGATCCGAAAGAAGATAAGCTTGAGCGTTTCTTCGAGTTTGTAACAAACTTCGGATATGCAGTAAAAGGACGTGCGAATGAAGTACATCCTCGCGCGCTGCAACAAATTCTTGAAATGGTGCAAGGGCAACCAGAAGAAGTAGTAATCTCAACAGTTATGCTTCGTTCTATGAAGCAAGCACGTTATGATGCAGATAGCTTAGGACATTTCGGTTTATCAACGGAGTTCTACACACATTTCACATCACCAATTCGTCGTTACCCAGATACGATTGTTCATCGATTAATTCGTGAATACATCATTAACGGTAAAGTCGACAACGAAACACAAGCGAAATGGCGTGAAAAATTACCTGAGATTGCAGAGCACTCTTCTAATATGGAACGTCGTGCTGTTGAAGCAGAGCGTGAAACAGACGAAATGAAAAAAGCAGAGTACATGGTTGATAAGATCGGCGAAGAGTATGATGGTATGATTAGCTCTGTAACAAACTTCGGTTTATTCGTAGAGCTGCCAAATACAATTGAAGGTCTTGTACACGTTAGCTACTTAACGGATGATTACTACCGTTATGACGAGCAACATTTCGCAATGATCGGAGAACGTACAGGTAACGTATTCCGCATCGGTGACGAAATTACAATTCGTGTTATTAACGTAAACAAAGACGAGCGAGCAATCGACTTTGAAATCGTTGGCATGAAAGGTACACCTCGTCGTAAGTTCAAAGATCGTCCAGTCGTAATCGAGCAGCCAAGAACAGGCAGAAAGAAACGCGGTGGACGTAGCGAGCGCAGCAATGAGCGCGGCGGAGAACGCGGTACAGGAAGAAAGTTTGACCGTGGCGGTAAAGGAAAAGGAAGAGGATCAGCTTCTGCATCCGCATCCGCAAGTCAGCCAGGAAAGAAAGATGGTAATGGCAAGAAGAAAAAAGCATTCTTCGAAAACGTACCAGGATTTAAGAAGAAAAAGAAAAAGCGTAAGTAAGAAGAGGGTGGCTTCGCTTTGATGAAAAGCGAGGTCGTTTTCTTTTTTTGGTGGCTTGAGAGCGAGCCACTTTCGCTTTTTGATGGAATCCAGCTACAGTGGCTAGAATCTATTGGCCATTTCACTCCCTCGGACGAAGCAAAAAGCGCTTCTCTGTCGGGAGTTCCAATGTCCAAAGATTCTGAGCGAGCCACTTTCGCTTTTTAATAACATTTGTTACAATAGTAAAAATAGAGGAGGGACGTTGTATGCCAAAAGGTACAGGTAAGGTTATTGCACAAAATAAAAAAGCATTTCATGATTATTTCATCGAAGAAACATATGAAGCAGGGCTTGTCCTTCAAGGAACGGAAATTAAGTCGATTCGCGCTGGACGCGTAAACTTGAAAGATGCGTTTGCACGTGTACATAATGGTGAAGTATGGGTTCATAATATGCATATTAATACATACGAGCAAGGGAATCGTTTCAATCATGATCCGCTTCGTACGAGAAAATTACTTCTTCATAAAAAAGAAATTGATAAGCTAGCGGGGGCTGCAAAAGAAACAGGTTACGCATTAGTTCCACTTAGAATCTATTTGAAAAATGGATTTGCAAAGATGGCACTTGGTTTAGCAAAAGGTAAGAAGCAATACGATAAACGTCACGATTTAAAAGAGAAAGAAGCTAAACGTGAAATTGCACGCGCGTTCCGTGATCGTCAAAAGATGTAATACAAATATTTACATTTGTAAAACGGCGCGCGTATGATATAATAACTTATGTAAGGTTGTTGCACATTGAAAAACAGCTCTTAGTAGCTATCACGATATTTCTTCGTATGCTCCATTTCTATCATGGGGACGTTACGGATTCGACAGGGATAGTTCGAGCTTAGGTTGCGAGTCGAGGGGATCGGCCTCGTTAAAACGTCAAAGCCTATAATTGGCAAACAAAACAATCTTTCTTTAGCTGCTTAATTGCACTAAAGGTTCCTCCCTCCATCGTCCATGTGGTAGGGTAAGGGACTCAAACTAAGTGGACTACGCCGGAGTTCGCCGTCTGAGGACAAAGGAAGAGAACAACCAGACTAGCAACTTGGAAGCCTGTCGATAGGCCGAAGAGTTCGCGAAATGCTAATATATCGACTACACTCGTAGAAGCTTAAGTGCCGATATTTTTGGACGTGGGTTCGACTCCCACCGTCTCCACCAATACATATTTGGTGGTTTTTTATTTTGTATGATATGAACCATAACTTTGCCAGATTGGCGAGGTTATGGTTCTTTTTGTTTGCAGGAAAATAGGATTTTCATGTTTTGCTGGTAGTGGGTTTCGGGTGGTATGCTGTTTTGGGAGGTGGAGTGATGTCGTGTTTTGTCGAGCGGTCGATATTCTATGTCGAATCGCCGATATAATTGAAGTTGCGGTCGATATAATGAAAAAATCGCCGATATAATTGAAGTTGCGGTCGATATAATGAAAAAATCGCCGATATAATTGAAGTTGTGGTCGATATATTTGAAAAATCGCCGATATATTTCTAGAGGAGTGATAAAATGATTGTGAAAGAACGGAGAATGCCGATTTATTTACGCCAACTAGAAGCGCTACTCAGAAGATTGCCTGTTCATCATCCAAAACGGAATATAATCGCTGAAAATATAGCGAAATATAAGGCAGGTTATAAAGGGGAACGAGCTGTTGATTATCCATTAAGTTTTCTCCCTGAGCGAGGTTATAGCATTTTACATGACATTCGTTTATTTGATCAAAATCATTACTTTCAAATTGATACCATCATCATTTCCTCGTGCTTTCTTCTATTTCTAGAAATAAAGAATATAGTAGGTACACTACTTTTTGACTCAACATTTAATCAGCTCATTCGAATATCCGAAGAAAAGTCAGAAGGGTTTCCAGATCCAATTTTGCAAGTGAAAAGACAGGAATTACAGCTTCAGAAATGGTTAAGGTTATACGGATTTTCTAAATTCCCAATTGAATCCTTCGTTGTTATTAGTACGCCGCGTACCGTTATTAAATCTTCAGATGATAACCTCTCTAATAAAATCATTCATAGTGCTAATTTACCTCATAAAATAAAGTGGCTAGAAAGTAAATATAAGAAAAAACCTATATATAATATAAATGAACTTATTCAGCGAATGATGATGGAGCATTCACCATTGCAACAAAATGTCCTTGAGAAATATCAAATGAAAAAAGAAGAATTGTTAAAGGGGGTACTGTGTGAGGAATGTACCTCTATACCAATGGTTAAAGTGAAAAAAGGGTGGCATTGCTCGAAATGTAATACTTTATCTAAGGATGCACATAAGTGTGCTTTACAAGATTATGCACTTCTTATTGAAACCGTGGCTACCAATAGTAAGTTGAAAGAATTTCTAAATATCCAATCAAGTTCAATTATGAAACGCATACTTCAATTACTTGAAATCCCGTATGTCGGTGAGAATAAAGGGAGGAAGTATGATTTAACAATGTATCAGTAAGCAATGGAAAAGGATCATCAATAAAGTGATGATCCTTTTAAAAATTTATCCTGCTTTAATGGGCAGTAAGACCCCCACCTCAAAATTCAGCGAAAGCAAAGAATTTAGGTGGGGGTCGGGCTGCCCATAAAAGTCCGATTGGTGAAGGCTAATAATCAGTGGGGGATGAAGAAAATCCCCACTGATTAAAGTTTCACTTTATTTTACACCTAGTTTTTTCACTATCAGTTAACTTACATTATAGAAGATCGGCCTTAAACTCTATTAAATTTAGTCTTAAAATAAGAAGGATACCGTTTTTTGTTTTGGAGATTTTATAAAATGCTTAAGTTGATGGGGATGGGTGGTACCCCTGAAATAGAAAATGAAGAAATAGTTATTGACGATAAGTAGGTAGATACTATAGCTACCCCTTAATGATTAAATAATATTTATCACGCTATTTGCCGGGCAGAACCCCCCCCCACCTCAAAATTCGGCTGAAGCAAAGAAGTTAGGTGGAAGCTCGGCTGTTCGTAAACGCCCGATTGGTGAGTGGTTATGAAAATTTCACTTTATTTAAATTTTCATATATTTTGTATTTTCACCCATATCTATTGTAAGATTATATAGAGTTCTCCTAATAAGCTGTTATAATGGTTTTTTTAGGAGTTTAATATTTATAAATTTCAAATTATTTTTTCGGGATAATTTTTTATCTAAATAAGTTATATTGAAGTAGAGGTGAATCATCGGTGAAGCAGGTGTTGGTGATTAAAAATGAACGGTCTTCAGCAAAGAAAATCGTAAGCGGTCTAACGCAAGAAGGCTATTTCATTTTAAAACTTCACAATGAAAACCAAGGTTTAAATATAATATATGAACAAAATTGGGATATTATCATATTGGATTGGGATTCGTTAAGTATATCTGGACCAGAAATTTGTAAACAAATACGACTCGTTAAAACGACACCGATAATTATTGTGACCGACAATATTTCTAGCAAAGATTGCATAGCGGGGTTACAAGCGGGAGCGGATGATTATATAAGAAAACCATTTGTGAAAGAAGAATTAGTAGCAAGGGTTCAAGCGATTTTAAGGAGAAGCGACTGTATCCAGCAAAATGAGACAAACTTTTTGCGGTTTAAAGATCTCTTTGTTGATGCATCTAGCAATATCGTAAAAAAAGATGGTGAAAATCTCGCGCTTACTAAGCGTGAGTATGATTTACTTGTATTTTTAATCAAGAATAAAAATACAATATTGAGCCGTGAAATGCTTTTGAACCAGGTTTGGGGACATAACGTAGTAGTAAATCCAAATGTAGTGGATTTATATATTGGGTATGTAAGAAAAAAATTAAAGTGCGAGAAGAAAGACAGATATATTCAAACGATACATGGCAGGGGCTATTCAATGATTGAATGATAATAGGTAAAGTACAGTTTATCATAATAATCAATACCTAGAATAATAGAAAAAACGAGTAAAACTGTTTTAGTTTTACTCGTTTTTTCTATTAAATTTGCTAGTCAAATAGTTTATGAGAAATATGAAAGAGATGGAAAACATAAAAAAATACTTCTCTCATGTATTTTCTAAAGGTTAATTAACAAGCCAGACGGCATATATTCCTTTTTGAATACAAATTATGCTTAATTCTATTAACTCACACCATTCACAAGATTTTCACAGAATTAATGATTATACTAATTAACAGGATATTCAAATGAAAATGATTATCAATATTGATTTGGGTGAATAGTAGTTACTATTTAATTCAATCTAGGGACGGCATCATTTTCGAAATAAATCACATTATAAGGAGTATATGTATGAAAAAATCTATGCTTTTAAAATTGTTGAGTATTCTAGCAATTTTCACTTTAATGTTAGTAGCTTGCTCAGATTCAGGTAAAGAAACTTCGAAGGCTACTAAAGGTAATAGTAGTGATAAGCCAAAAACGATTGAAATCACTGATGCACATGGAAAGGTTAAAGTTCCTGTAAATCCAAAGAGTGTAGTTGCTTTGGATAATAGAACGTTTGAAACTTTAGCTGATTGGGGAATTAAATTAGCGGCTGCTCCGAAGGATATAATGCCTGCAGATTCAGCATATAAAAAGGACGATTCAGTTCAAAATATTGGAAATCATCGCGAGCCAAATCTTGAAATTATTGCAGCAGCAAACCCTGACCTTGTAATCGTTGGTCAAAGATTTGCTGATCATTACGAAGAAATCAAAAAATTAGTACCAAATGCAGCTGTTATTGATCTTAATGTTGATGTTTCTGAGAAAGCTACTAAGCCTGGAGAAAACTTAGTAAAAGGACTTAAAGATTCTACAATGACTTTAGGAAAAATCTTTGATAAAGATAAAGAAGCTAAACAATTAGTAGCTGATTTTGATAAATCTATTGAAAATGCAAAATCTGCTTATAACGGAAAAGATAAAGTTATGAGTGTTATCGTTACTGGTGGTAATATTGGTTTTGCTGCTCCACATTCTGGTCGTGTTTGGGGACCAATGTATGAAATTTTCGGTTGGGTTCCAGCATTAGAAGTTTCAAATTCTACTGCAGGTCATAAAGGTGACGACGTTTCTGTTGAAGCTATTGCACAAACAAATCCTGATTGGATTTTCGTATTAGATCGTGATGCTGCAACATCTGATGCAGCTACTTCAACACCTGCTAAGGATGTTATTTCTAAATCACCTGCTCTTCAAAACACAACTGCTGTTTCTAAAAATCAGGTTATTTATGCACCAGAAGATACTTACACAAATGAATCAATTCAAACTTATATAGAGTTATTTGGAAATATTGCAAAAACTTTAGCTAAGTAGTGTAAAGGAGTACGAAACAGTGTCAAAAAATATAATTTCTAGGGTTGAGAATATTTCTCAACCCCAGTTTTATAATCACAATAAATTATGGACAAAACCTTTTATAATAGCGATTATAGTTGTAATAATTTTAGGGATTATATCACTGTTTACTGGAGTTTATGATATACGCGGACAAGAGGACGGAATAGAGATGTTTTTCATAACTCGTGTTCCGAGAACAGCTGCATTAATGCTTACTGGAGCTGCGATGGCGATGGCAGGACTCGTCATGCAACTAATTACACAGAATCGCTTTGTTGAACCTACTACAACGGGTACTATTGAATGGTCAGGCTTAGGCCTGCTTTTTGTGTATTTATTATTTCCTGCCCCGACTTTAGTTCAAAGAATGACTGGTGCAATCATTTTTTCTTTTATAGGAACTATGATTTTCTTTCTATTTTTAAGAAGAGTTAAGCTTCGTTCGTCTTTAATTGTCCCGATTATTGGATTGATGCTTGGAGCAGTTATTTCTGCAGTGTCTACTTTTATGGGACTTCTTTTTCAAATGACGCAAAGTATTGAAACTTGGTTTGTAGGTTCATTTGCTAACATTCAGGTGGGAAGATATGAATATTTATGGCTGATTGTCATCATTACTTTGCTTATTTTTATGTATGCCAATAGATTGACTTTAGCTGGACTAGGAGAAGATGTCGCAACAAGCCTTGGAGTTAATTACAATAGAATTGTTCTTTTTGGAACTGCTCTTATCTCTGTTGCAGTTGGAATTGTTGCAGCTGTTATTGGACACTTACCTTTCTTGGGATTAATTGTGCCAAATATTGTTTCCATGTTTAGAGGTGATGATCTTAGGAGTAATTTACCTTGGGTGTGTGTAATCGGAATGGGGACAATAACTGCCTGTGACATCATTTCTCGAACAATTATAAAACCTTTTGAAGTACCTGTTTCTTTAATACTCGCAACAGTGGGAGCAGTCGTGTTTATTACTATTTTATTGAGACAAAGAAAACCAAGGAGGCTACGATGATCACATTAGAATATAGAAATAAAGAAAATGTCGAAATCGATTCTAGCCTTCATAATGAAAGTAGATCAGCTAGTGCTTTTCGTTCTAAGAAGGAAGCAAGACGTTATTGGATTTTACTGATCACATTGATTGGTTTAGGCCTCCTTTCTTCATATGGACTTTTAGTTTATAACAATCCAGTTCCGATAGATTCGCCTTCTTTTATCCCAGTTGTTAAGAGAAGGATAGTAGCTCTTGTTGCAATGATTATTGCAGCTGTTTGTCATAGCTTGTCGACTGTAGCTTTCCAATCTATTACGAATAATAAAATTATTACGCCTTCGCTTTTAGGTTTCGAATCACTTTATTCAGCGATTCAAACGAGTACAATATTCTTCTTTGGTGCTAGTGCATTACTAAATTTTAATGGAATCGGATCATTTTTATTCCAAGTTGTGGTTATGGTCTTCATGAGTTTGATACTTTATGGATGGTTACTTTCCGGTAAATACGGGAATTTGCAACTTATGCTTTTAGTTGGAATTATTATTGGTACCGGGCTAAATTCTGTGTCAACTTTCATGAGAAAACTACTTGCGCCTTCAGAATTTGATATTTTACAAGCAAGATTATTTGGCTCTGTTAATCATGCAGATCCTGCATATTTTCCTATTGTAATTCCTATGATCATAATTGTAGCGGTATTAATTTTTGCTCATTCTAAGAATTTGAATGTTTTATCACTAGGAAAGGATGTTGCTACTTCTTTTGGAGTTAAATATCAACCTAGTGTAATTTATACGCTTGTATTAGTAGCTATTTTAATGTCCATTTCAACAGCTCTAATTGGACCACTTACTTTCTACGGCTTTTTAGTAGCAACTTTGAGCTATCAGGCGGCGTCAACGTATGATCATAGATATATTTTTCCAATGGCTTTTGCAATAGGATTTTTGATACTGACGAGTGCATACTTTTTAATGTATCATGTATTCCATGCTCAAGGTGTAGTTTCAGTTATTATTGAATTATTTGGTGGAATCACATTTTTAATTATAGTTTTAAGGAAGAGGGCTTTATGATAAAAATTGATAATGTTAAAAAGTTCTATACTGATAAGGTAAAAATAGGACCTTTGGATATTGAAATACCAAAAGCGGGCTTTACTTCTTTAATTGGACCAAATGGCGCTGGAAAGTCTACGACACTTTTGATGATTGGAAGACTTTTAGATATGGATGAAGGTCAAATTCAGGTAGCAAATATGGATGTTTCTGAATCCAAATCAAAAGACTTAGCAAAAGTTTTGACGATATTGCGACAAGAAAATCATTTTGTAACTAGGCTTACTATTAGACAACTAGTTGGATTTGGGCGCTTTCCTTATTCAAAGGGAAGATTGACTAAAGAGGATGAGGTTATTATTTCTAAGTATATCGATTTTCTAGATTTAACTAGTTTAGAGAATAGATATTTAGATGAGCTTTCTGGTGGTCAAAGACAAAGGGCATATGTAGCGATGGTATTGTGCCAAGAGACGGAATATGTACTTTTGGACGAGCCTCTAAACAACCTTGATGTTGCTCGTTCTGTTCAAATGATGGAGCATTTGAGACGTGCTGCTAATGAATTTGGAAGAACAATTTTGACTGTTATGCATGACATAAATTTTGCAGCCAAATACTCTGATAAAATTTGTGCTATGAAAGACGGACAAATTGCTGCTTTTGGAACAGTAGAAGAAGTTATGGACCCAACACTTTTGACAGATATTTTTGAAACAAAAATAGAAATTATCGATGGTCCTTATGGTCCAATCGCTGTTTATTAGTTACAACATGTATACTGTAGCTGCTGTCTGTATTTTATAGGCAGCAGCTTTTTTTATGTGATTACTCATAAAGTGCAAAAGAATGTTTCACCTTTTTAAGTATCTACCAAGCGGAAAAAATATCTCTGTATAACTTTTTAAAAGAATTCAGCTTGTTTTTTATATGTAATATTGCATATCAGAGTGTATTGATAAAAGTGTAAGGGGTCACTATAATGAGGGCATAAAGATAAATCACATTTTCGTAGCAATAAAAAGGAGGAAATAATATGGAAATCGCAATGGCAGTTTTAAAATTTGTAGGTGGCGTAATCCCGTTAATTCAAGAACTATTAAAAGCATTTATGTAAGTTTATTAGTTAGCTATCATTTATCAATCATTATCATATTTTACTAAAAAAAAGAACGGGGTGATTTTTCTGAATATTAAGAAAAACACTAAAAGAAGAAAGTTCCTTGCATGTTTATTAGTTAGTCTATGCACTATTAATTATTCATCTATTTCCTTCGCAGAAACACAAGCAAGTAATACAACTGATGTAACCAAAAATGCTAGTGGCATTGATACTGGTATAGCAAATCTTAAATATAATAATCAAGAGGTTTTAGCTGTAAATGGTGATAAAGTAGAGAGTTTTGTTCCGAAAGAAAGTATCAATTCAAATGGTAAATTTGTAGTAGTGGAACGCGAGAAAAAATCACTTACAACGTCACCAGTCGATATTTCAATTATTGATTCTGTAGTGAATCGCACGTATCCAGGAGCTGTACAACTTGCAAATAAAGCTTTTGCAGACAATCAACCAAGTTTATTAGTGGCTAAGAGAAAGCCTTTGAATATTAGTATAGACTTACCGGGCATGAGAAAAGAAAATACAATCACTGTCCAAAATCCGACATATGGTAATGTAGCTGGAGCAGTAGATGATTTAGTATCTACTTGGAATGAAAAGTATTCTACAACACATACGTTACCTGCAAGAATGCAGTATACGGAATCTATGGTTTATAGTAAATCACAAATCGCAAGTGCTCTTAATGTTAACGCTAAATATCTTGATAACAGTCTAAACATTGATTTTAATGCGGTTGCAAATGGAGAGAAAAAAGTGATGGTTGCCGCATATAAGCAAATATTTTATACGGTAAGTGCTGAACTACCTAACAATCCATCCGACCTTTTTGATAATAGTGTTACTTTTGGTGAGTTAACTCGAAAAGGCGTAAGTAATTCGGCTCCACCTGTTATGGTTTCAAATGTAGCTTATGGTAGAACGATTTATGTAAAATTAGAAACAACATCTAAGAGCAAAGATGTACAAGCTGCTTTTAAAGCCTTACTTAAGGATAACAGCGTTGAAACAAGTGGACAGTATAAAGATATTTTTGAGGAAAGTACCTTTACTGCTGTAGTATTAGGTGGAGATGCGAAAGAGCATAACAAGGTTGTTACTAAAGATTTCAATGAAATCCGAAATATCATTAAAGATAATGCTGAATTAAGTCTTAAAAATCCAGCATACCCAATTTCATATACAAGTACTTTCTTAAAAGATAATGCAACTGCTGCTGTTCATAACAATACAGATTATATTGAGACGACAACTACAGAATATTCAAGTGCTAAAATGACACTTGATCATTACGGTGCTTACGTTGCTCAATTTGATGTATCTTGGGATGAGTTCACATTTGACCAAAAGGGTAACGAAGTATTAACACATAAAACATGGGATGGTAGCGGAAAAGACAAAACGGCTCATTACTCTACAGTTATCCCTCTTCCACCAAATTCAAAAAATATAAAAATTGTAGCAAGAGAATGTACAGGTCTTGCATGGGAATGGTGGAGAACAATTATTAATGAACAAAACGTTCCATTAACAAATGAAATAAAAGTTTCAATTGGAGGAACAACATTATACCCAACAGCTAGTATTAGTCATTAAGTATAAAAAAGCGCCCTATAAGTAGGGCGCTTTTTTACTTAGTCACAAATTTTATTCTTTCCAAAGCTGGATTGCTACAATTGTAATGACATGTATGAATATTGTGAAGACGAAAAGCTACATGTTTTTCGTCTTTTCGTTCTCTTGCTTAATAAGAAAGATCCTGCAACTCAGTACAGGATCTTTAATCAAACGTTTTTAAAAGCTAAATTGTGGTTTCATATCCCCTTTATAAGGTTCATGTTCAACGAATATAGTTATATCCTTACCAGCTTGGTCTTTACCAGTTCTTTTATACGTAAATTTATTCTTATTTAATTCAGTAAGTTCAAGAGCAGCACCATATTTATTATTTCCAATTGAAACATGGGCTCTTATTTTATTTTCGTGTACAACATCGAAGTAGCCATAATCACCGCGGCTTTGACCTGTTTCGCTATTGAAGAACTCATATTTATTAGATTTGTCATCAAATTTTGCTAGACTTATAAAATTTGAATTAAACTGTGTTACATCGTTACCAGCTTCATCTAATACCTTTGTTCCGTGCCAAAGGGTGCTGCCTAAAATTTTATCTCCATCAACGTTTTTAACAATATCGCCTGTAGTCGTGTTCAGCTGCTTGTCCGGATCAGTGAAAGAAAGTTCTTTTTCTTTATATGGAACATGTTCAACAAAAACTTCTACATCTTTACCGTTAGCGTCTTTCCCCATTCGTTTATAAGTAAATATATTTTTATTTAATTTTGTCATGTCAACAACAGCTTGATACTTCATTGATTCTGAAATTAATATTCTTTTCTTCCCATCATTTGTGACAAAGAAAGTTCCTTTATCACCACGACTTGCACCTGTTTTAGCATCAAAAAATTCATATCTGCCTGACTTCGCATCATATTTTGCAAGACCAATGAAGTTTGTATTCTCTTTTGTTAAGTCATTCTTATCTTTGTCATACACTCGTGTACCTTGCCAATTTGTCTCGCTAAGAATATTAGCCATTTTTTGCCCTTTAGTTAATTTATTTTCCTTTTTTGTTTCTTTAGCAACTTGTTCTTGTTTACTATGATTTTCTTCAGCTTTAGTACCAGCACACCCTGTTAATGCTAATGTGAATCCGAGCAGTATGGATGATAGTACTTTTGTTTTTTTGTTCATTTTTATCGTCTCCTTATTTTGTGATTTTAAATAGTTCGTCTTCCTGAATGTAATTACTACGTTTCTTATGTTAATACCCGACTATAAACTGCCTCTAAATAAAACATTAAAAAAAGATAAACTAATTCCTAAAAAATGTTCATATTTATAAAAAAATCGCTAGCTTGCTGTAGCGCCTACGAGTAATCAAAAAATGCATTGTAAAGAAAAAAGGAAAGCCGCTAACAATAATGTAATTGCTAATAGAGCTAATCGATTGTAGTGCAAAACTTTTGAGAAAAAATGTCGGGGAATGGAAAAAAAGAAAGAATAAGCTATTTATCCTTTCTTTTTTCATTTTAAAATACCTCCACTAAGTTGCTTACATGCATCATTATGGTATAGTACAGGTACTATGAAAAGTACGCAATTTTCCGTGACATAGGCACGAGAAAGTGCCTGTCAAAATACAGAAGGAGTTCAGTATGAAAAAAGAGTATAACAATAGAATTGAAGTCGTTTTGGATGTGATCGGAGGAAAGTGGAAATCCCACATTTTACATCATTTAACAAGTGGACCGACAAGAACGGGTGAGTTAAAAAAGTTGGTAACTGGTATTACACAAAAGATGCTTACCGAGCAATTGAAAGAGCTTGAAAGGCGAAGTGATAGTGAAAGAGGACGATCATATATGATTTAACACTTCTGTAAGTATAATTTTGCTATAATAAATACGCACTTATACGAAGGGAGTTTAATGAGAAAATGAAATCATTCAATATTGATCATTTTATCGCTAGCGTTTTACAATGGATATTAAATATAGCACTAATCATACTATCCATTGTCTTATCTATCTTTTTAATTAATGAGACAATCACATTTATTCAATACATATTTTCAGCGAAGAAGTATACATCTTATAAGTTAGTGGAAAGTATCATTGTTTACTTCTTGTACTTTGAGTTCATCGCATTAATTATTAAGTATTTTAAATCGAATTACCATTTTCCGTTACGCTATTTTATTTATATCGGGATTACGGCTTTAATTCGATTAATTATTGTGTCGCATGATGAACCGTTTGAGACGTTGTTATATGCAGGTTCCATTCTTGTTTTAGTTATTGCTTTATACATATCAAATTTGAGAGATTTGAGAAAAGAGTAGTAGTGCGGACTTTTGTTTGTGCTACTTTTTTATGTCTTGACCTTCAAGTTGCTTGAAAGTTTACAATGTAAGTAGGGCGTTTGAAATTGAAAAAAATTGAGAAATTAAGTGAAGAGGTTTCTTTTACTTGGAGGTTATAGAAATGAGTCAGGAATTGAAGTTACGTCCTTTAGAACGGGAAGATTTAAAGTTTGTACATGAACTTAATAATAATGCACATATTATGTCGTATTGGTTTGAAGAGCCGTATGAGGCCTTTGTAGAATTGCAGGACTTGTACGATAAACATATACACGATCAAAGTGAACGCCGATTTATCGTTGAGAAAGATAATGAAATGGTTGGATTGGTCGAGTTAGTAGAAATCGATTATATTCACCGAAGAACGGAATTCCAAATTATTATTGATCCGAGTTATCAAGGTCACGGATATGCAGCTGATGCAACGCGTTTAGCGATGGATTACGCTTTTTCGGTATTAAATATGCATAAAATATATTTAGTTGTCGATAAAGAGAATGAAAAAGCTGTGCATGTTTATAGAAAGGTTGGATTTATAGTAGAAGGCGAGCTACAAGATGAATTCTTCGTAGATGGCACGTATCATAATGCAATAAGAATGTGCATGTTTCAGAAGCAATATTTAGAAAAAAAGCGTTTATAAAGTATTAACTTTATAAACGTTTTTTTTTTTTTTTTTATTTGAAATGATATTTTTTTATCGTAAAACAATAAAAAATAATTGACTTATAATATATATATCGTTATTATGATGGTAGTTAGTGAAGAGGAATTTTACGTATAGAGGAGAATGTCTTATGAAAAAATATATATTATCTATTATGTTAATCGTGCTTGGAGTTATTTGCTTATCGATACATGGTTCGAATAGTACAGTAGCGGAGAATGGTATGCTAATGGAGCCTTACTTTTTCTTAGTACCAGTAAGTTATTTGCTATTCTTTATGGCTATAGTGACAGGTTCATTTACATTTATTCGATTAAACTTAAAAGGGAATAAGTAAATATATATAAGCGGCGAGTGATCACATTTGCCGTTTTTTTGTACGTTTATTTGTATTACAGGAATTCCATATTTTATTTCCTTATTTTTAGGGTGGAAAATATGTTCAGATATTGCTGTAGATGAAGCATTTACTTTACAAAATGCGAAGAGATTAAAGGCAATTAGCATTTTATCGATGATGGAAGGTATTTTATATATTGGAGCATTATTGTATATTTCTATAGTAGGGAATTATCATACGAGTATTGTAGTGATTCTATTACTTATTTTATTTTTCTCAGTTGTTATATCCATTTTCACTTCTTTACTTTCTCATTTAGTTAGGAAAGCGAGTGATATACAAGAAGATAACGACTTAACGATTTGAGGTGCTCTGTTATGGCGATTATAGTAAATCTTGATGTAATGTTAGCGAAGCGGAAAATGAGTGTGACAGAGCTATCTGGCAAGTTAGGAATTACGATGGCAAATGTCTCTATTTTGAAAAACGGAAAAGCGAAAGCGATTAAGTTTTCGACTTTAGAGAAGATATGTGAAGTGTTAGAGTGTCAGCCTGGCGATATTTTAGAATATGAAAAGGATGAGTTGTAGTGAAGTTACGAAAGTGGTTCACTACAGCAACGTATATCCAGCCCGTTTATTTTTAATTTTGTATGGCGAGAGATACTTCTTATGAAAGAAAGCGACCTGTAAAAGAGTCGCTTTTTTATATTCCACCTAACTTCATCCCGAGGAATGCGAAGATGATGCCAATCATATAAGTAGCGCTTAAATATATCAATAGTATGCCAAATTTTTTACGATTGAGAAGCTGGAATGTCTCTAATTTAAACGTTGAAAATGTAGTAAAAGCACCCATAAAACCAGTACCTAGTAGAAGTTGCCAATCTGTGGTTATTCCCGCTCCAATTATATATCCGAGTAAAAAGGCTCCCGTTATATTCACAAGAAACGTGGCGATTGGAAAGGAAGTTGTATTTCTTTTTTTAAACCAATTGCTAATGGCAAATCGTGTAATGGCGCCGAAGAAACCTCCAGTTGCTACTAATAAAGCCTCCATCATGAGAAATCACCTTCCGTAAGGCGTTTCTTAATTAAGAAATCACCTAGTGTATAGCCAAGACCAGACATAATGAGGCCACCCAGCATGCTACATGATACATATAGGAAAGCTGTGCTCCATTCAGAATGATTGATTAATTGTACGGTTTCTACACTGAACGTTGAAAACGTCGTAAAGGAACCGATGAATCCAGTCCCGATGCCTGTAATCACCTCAGAGGGTAAGATGTTCAGCCGAGCGATATAAGTAGTTAGCCAGGCTAATAAGAAGCAGCCAGCTAAGTTAATAAGTAATGTAGCTAACGGAAATGAATGATGCCAAAATGTATGAATAGTAAGCCCTACATAATAACGGGAAAGAGCTCCTAATATACCGGCTATGCCAACGATAATATAAATCAATTTCCTCACCTCTTTCATAGTTTGTTCAAAAAAATAGACTCCTACCAGCAAGTATACTGGTAGGAGTCATTAGCTCAGTAGCGGTTATGGCGAACTCCATCGCCTATGATTATTACATATAGTGTACTAAATATTGATGTTAAATTTCAATGGGAATTTTGAAGTAGGTTTATTATTAATAACCAAAATGTGGTGATGTGCAATTTTAATTATGATAAAATATTTCTTACGTCTGCTATTTTATTTTAATTAACTGAAAATAAAGAAAAACGAGTTGTGTTTTTAGAAAAGGAGTCGTTTATTTGAAGAAATTTTTAAAGGTAATACTTATATTTATTTTAATAGGAGTGGGCATTTTAGGTGGGTTTTTAGGATATATGACACTTACAAAAGAACAGCCGGCTGATGTTATAAGTTTGAAGGTGGAAAATAATAAGGAACGCGTATTAGAGCAAGGAAATGAGTTTAAAGTTACGACATTCAATATTGGCTATGCTGGATTAGATAAGGGGCAAGACTTCTTTATGGATGGCGGAAAAGGTTCTGGTTCAAGTAGTAAAGAACAGACTGAAGTGAACTTAAAGAAGATGCTTTCTTTCTTGCAAAATGAGAATAGTGATTTTACGTTATTACAAGAAGTTGATATAAAATCACTTCGATCATTCGATGTAAATGAACATGAATTGTTGAAAAATGGACTATCTGAGTATTCTTCGTCATTTGGAAAGAATTACGATACAAAATGGGTTCCGGTGCCAGTAACAAGTCCAATGGGATATGCTGAGGCTGGACTAAGTACGTTTTCTAAATATACAGTTCAAAAGGCGACACAGTTCCAATTACCAGGTATGGAGCCTTGGCCAAAACGTTTATTTGATTTGGACCGAGCGATTGTTGAGTATAAAATCCCGGTTAATAACGGGAAATTTGTTAGACTCGTAAACTTACATTTGTCTGCTTATGATGAAGGCGGAAAAATTAGAAAGCAGCAAGTAGAATATTTAAAGGAATATATGAACAAGCATTATCAAAATGGCGATTACGTAATAATGGGTGGAGATTGGAATCAATTACTTTCTGATGTTCAATTAAGCGATCCGAGGTTTGTGAAGGAGCGCCCGGAATGGTTAGTAGAGTTGCCGAAAGATTTTACTGACGGAGGATTCCAGTGGGCTGTAGATCCGTCTGTTATGACTGTGAGAGATGATGTGAAGAAATATGTAGAAGGTGAAAATTTTGTCACGATTATTGATGGCTTCGTCGTTTCACCGAATGTTGAGATTGTAAATGTACAAGGGAAAGATTTGAAGTTTGAAAATAGTGATCATAACCCAGTGAGTGCGGTATTTAAGTTGAAGTAATGAAGTGAATCAAGTTGCTAGAAGAGATTTTAGAAAAATAATATGACTGTAAAGGAGCACAAATAATGTGCTCCTTTTACATTTGGTAGGAATTTAATTGCTTTTCTCATCGTTTTCTGCCAAGCTTAAGGAGAAAAATACTTCAAAGAAAGAATTATATAGGTGACTTATATGATCGAAGTTAAGACTTCTGAACTTAGTGATGGAGAATTTAATAGAGGTGTATTTGCAACTCGTGATATTAAAAAGGGTGAGTTGATTCACTCAGCACCAGTTATCTCTTATCCGAATGAACAACATGAACACATTGAGAAAACGTTACTTGCTGACTACGCATTTGAGTATGGGGTAAATCATACGGCATTTCTGTTAGGATACGGCATGTTATTTAATCATGCATATAATCCGAATGCAACGTATGAAATTGTCTTCGAGAATCATACGTTTAACTTTTTCGCTTATAAGGATATAAAAGCTGGAGAAGAAATTTTAATCAACTATAACGGTGAAGTTGATGATGACGAACTATTATGGTTTGACAAGGAAAAAGAAGAGAACGATAAGTAAAGCAACGAAAAAAGAGTGCATTCCACCGTGGGATGTCCTCTTTTTTTTGTTGAAGAAGATAAAGTAGAGATTACAAAAAAATACCACTTTCTTTTCATATGGTATAGTAAGATACTGAGGGATAGTGTTTTGAAAAAGTAATATATTTTACAAATTGTTGTCTTTCTGATGACATGTCAAGTTTAGTAGCCCATTTGGGTTGCTTTATTATGCAATATATATTTTAATATGAGTGGCACCTCTTATAAATTAAGAGGTTTATAGGTGTCTCGAATTGATTTTGGGTACACTGTATCCACCACTTTAGGTTCGTTCATGTATGTGGGGATATTATGGGCCCGTATAACGGGATAAAAAGAATATAGAAATAGAGGAATCGTAAAATGAATATGCAAGAGGTTTATGAATATTTAAGTACGGTATTGCCTGAAGGTCATGTGAAACAAGATGAAATGTTAAAGAATCATACGCATATTAAAGTTGGCGGAAAAGCAGATGTGTTTGTTGCGCCTACGAATTATGATGAAATTCAAGAAGTTATTAAATATGCTAACCAATATAATATTCCAGTTACGTTTTTAGGAAACGGTTCGAATGTCATTATTAAAGACGGTGGTATTCGAGGGATTACAGTAAGTTTAATTCATATTACAGGTGTTACTGTAACAGGAACGACGATTGTAGCACAGTGCGGTGCAGCAATTATTGATGTATCACGCATTGCATTAGATCACAATTTAACAGGTCTTGAGTTTGCTTGTGGTATTCCAGGTTCAGTTGGCGGAGCATTATATATGAATGCTGGTGCTTACGGCGGTGAAGTATCGTTTGTGTTAACAGAAGCTGTCGTAATGACGGGTGATGGAGACTTATGTACTTTAACGAAAGATGAATTTGCATTTGGATATCGTAAGAGTGTATTTGCGAACAATCATTACATTATTCTTGAAGCGAAGTTTGAACTTGAAGAAGGTGTACGTGAAGAAATTAAAGAGAAAATGGATGATTTAACGTTTAAGCGTGAATCAAAACAGCCTCTAGAATATCCTTCATGTGGTAGCGTATTTAAGCGCCCACCAAACAACTTTGCTGGTAAATTGATTCAAGAATCAGGACTACAAGGTAAGCGAATTGGTGGAGTGGAAGTTTCTTTAAAACATGCTGGATTTATGGTGAATGTTGATAACGGAACGGCACAAGATTACATCGATTTAATTCACTTCGTACAAAAAACAGTTGAAGAGAAATTTGGCGTGAAGTTAGAGCGAGAAGTAAGGATTATTGGAGAAGATAAGTAATAAAGGAATACGTATGAAGATGCGAATTATTTTAAAATAATATTTGGTGATTATTGACAATTTGTTTTTAATTCAATATAATGGCTAATAATTTAACAAATAACATACGTTGAAAGAGCCCAGTAGCAGTTTGTCACTGTTAACGAGAGAGCTAGGGGTTGCTGGAACCTAGCACAAACAAACTTGTGAATTACACTCTGGAGTATCTTAGGTAATGCTAAGCGGATTGGCAATCGATATTATTGCTAAGAGTGGTATGAGTAGCTATGCTATTTATGCAAACTGGGTGGTAACACGGTGAATAATCGTCCCTATGTCTATCGTAGACATAGGGACTTTTTTGTTTGAAAAAATAAAGGGGATGACAAAACATGAATATTATTGATGAATTAGAATGGCGCGGTGCTGTGAATCAGCAGACAGATGAAGAAGGTTTACGTAAGCTAGTAGAAGAGAAAAAGATTTCACTATACTGCGGAGTTGATCCGACTGGTGATAGTATGCATATTGGGCATTTGATTCCGTTTATGATGATGAAGAGATTCCAGTTAGCTGGCCATCATCCTGTTATTTTAATTGGCGGAGCAACTGGAACAATTGGTGATCCAAGTGGACGTCAATCAGAGCGCCAGCTTCAAACGTTAGAAGTCGTTCAGCATAATGTGGATGCGTTAACAGCGCAAATGAAAAAGCTATTTGATTTCGGTGGGAATAGCGAAGTGAAGATGGTAAATAACTACGACTGGACACATGAAATCAACATTATCGAGTTTTTACGTGATTACGGGAAAAACTTTAGCGTTAATAGCATGTTAGCGAAGGATATTGTCGCAAGTCGTTTAGATACGGGAATTTCTTTCACTGAATTCACGTACCAAATCTTGCAGGCGATGGATTTCCATCATTTATACACGAAAGAAGATGTTCAACTACAAATTGGTGGTAGTGACCAATGGGGAAATATTACGAGCGGTTTAGATTTAATTCGTAAGTTAGAAGGTCATGAGGCGAAAGTATTTGGACTAACAATTCCGTTATTATTAAAATCAGATGGTACGAAGTTTGGTAAATCAGCAGGCGGTGCGGTTTGGCTTGATCCTGAAAAAACAACACCGTTTGAATTTTACCAGTTCTGGGTAAATACAGATGATCGTGATGTGGTGAAATACTTGAAATACTTTACGTTCTTAACGAAAGAGCGCATTGATGAATTAGCAGCAAAGGTAGAAGCAGAGCCTCATAAACGTGAAGCGCAAAAGGTATTAGCAGAAGAAATGACGAAGTTCGTTCATGGTGAAGAAGCGTTCCTGCAGGCTGTGAAAATTACAGCAGCGTTATTTAGCGGAGATATTAAAACGTTAACAGCTGATGAAATTGAACAAGGTTTTAAAGAGATGCCAACATTCGAGTCTTCAAAAGAGAAGAAAAACATCGTAGAGTGGCTAGTTGATTTAGGAATTGAACCATCTAGACGACAAGCACGTGAAGACATTAATAATGGCGCGATTTCTATGAATGGTGAAAAAGTAACAGATGTTGGTACGGATGTAACTGTAGAAAATTCATTTGATGGAAGATTTATTATTATCCGTAAAGGGAAGAAGAACTACAGTTTAGTGAAGCTAGGATAACGAATACAATCGAAAAATTATATCGGCGATTTTTCGAATATATCGACCGTAACTCGAATTATATCGGCGATTTTTAA
Source organism: Bacillus sp. NPDC094064 (assembly GCF_050279585.1). Lineage (NCBI taxonomy): Bacteria > Bacillati > Bacillota > Bacilli > Caryophanales > Bacillaceae > Bacillus > Bacillus sp. NPDC094064. Next base: position 138,926 of record NZ_JBNNUI010000005.1, on the reverse strand, counting down.
AATATATCGACCGCAAGTCAAAATATATCAGCGATGTTCCCGATATATCGATTTACCGACAAAAAATGACAATAGAAGCTGTTCCAAACGGGACAGCTTCTACTAAAAAGAGTCAGTATATTTTGATAATTATAGAGGATTATAGTATTCTTCTGCCGAATAAATAAGTTAGAGAAAATTACGGATAAAAATAGCCCGAACCATGCTGGGCATGATTCGGGCTTATATTCAGATTAGTAAGCTAAGCTGAATAGACCTTTAATGTGTGATAAGTAACGAACGTTACTTGCTTCTTTCATTAATGATGCTGGTAAGCCTTTAAGTGGAGTATTGCTTGCTCCGATTGTAGCAACAGCATCTTTACGTCCTAGACTAGCAAGTGTTCCAGAGTTTACAGGTGCGAACTCTTCGAATGCTTTGCCTTCTAGTGCTGCGTATAAGTTGTATCCAATTAACTCACCCATTTGCCAAGCGATTTGTGCAGTTGGTGGGTATGGACGTCCGTCTGGAGCGAAGACAACAGCGCTGTCTCCAGCAACGAATACGTCTTTGTGAGAAGTAGATTGTAGGTATGCATCAACTGTTGCACGACCACGGTTAACTTCAAGACCTGATTCACCGATTAATGGGTTACCTTGTACGCCGCCTGTCCAAACGAATGTGTTAGCAACAAGTTTTTGACCGTCTTTTAAGTCGATTTCATTGCCAGCAACGTTTGTTACAGGAAGACCAGTTAAGAATGTAACGCCGCGTGCTTCTAAGCTAGTAGTTGCACGTTCGATTAAGTGGTCCGGTAATACTGGAAGGATTTTTGGACCTGCTTCAACAAGAAGAAGTTTCACTTCTTTTGGATTTACGCCGTGGCTTTTTGCAAGTTTAGGCATAATGTCAGCAAGCTCACCAACTAGCTCAACGCCAGTTAATCCGCCACCACCGATTACGATTGTAGCATCAGCTTCGTTTTTCGTTTTCGCGTATTCACGAATACGGTCTTCAACGTGTTTGTAGATTTTGTTTGCATCAGCAGCAGATTTTAATACCATGCTGTTTTCTTCTAGTCCTGGAATACCGAAGTAAGCAGTTTTACTTCCTAAAGCAACTACAAGTGCATCGTAAGATAAAGTAGTGCCGCCAGCTAGTTTGATTTCTTTGCTATCAACAGAGAATGACTCAACTGTTGCGATTTTAAGATCGATGTCTTTACCTTTGAAAAGCTTTGTAAGTGGCATTGCAATTGCTTGCTCAGCAACGTTACCAGCTGCAAGGCGGTGTAGTTCAGTGATGATTTGGTGTGTTGGGTATTGGTTAATCACTGTAACTTGTGCTTCTGATTTGCTGTAATATTTACGTACGTTTAAAGCGGCAAGAAGACCGCCATAACCAGCGCCTAAGATGACAATTTGTTTTGACATAGTATGATATCCCCCGTCTTTACTAATTGTTGTTATAAATTCAATTATTTATTGTTGCGTTCTGCACTAATTTGAAGATATGCGTTCACAAAGCGGAACATTTTTTGTGCTTGTGGATCTTTTAGTAATTTCAATAGACCGAATAGGCCGATAACTTCATTACTTTCGTCAGCACGATCTTTCGCTTCGATTGCAGTCGCAGCCATGCTTTTCACTGTATCTTTTACAGGTTCTACAAGCTCTGTGATTGCACCAACAGTGTCGCTTTTTAATACTTCATCAGTAGCAACAGTTTGAGCGAAGTCATAAGATTTAGTTAAAATGTTAACAAGCTCAGTTAATTTTGGAAGCTGTTCTACTAGTGTTGTTAATGATTCTTGTACCTCAGGTTTTAACAACTGATCAAGTACATCAAGTTGTCCTTGGCTAGCAGAAATTTGTACAGTTTCTTGTTCTGGCTTTGTTTGAGTCATAGTTTCTGGCATCTCCAATTCTCCTTTACGATAGCAATACTCTTATTTTTGATAAGTAAGATAGTAACCGTTTACGAAACTTTATACAAAGTTTCACAAAACACAATAAAATGCCTTTAAATTTATGATAACAAATAAGCTGAAATCATAAATCTAAAACCATAACGTCTTACCTATTATTTATGAACTGTCCGATACATGGCTTGTCCGCATAATGGAAAGGTCCTTTATCGGAAAGTGTATATAATATATATCTTATATTATATACTATATACACCTATGTTAACATAAAAATGATTCCTAATTATTTGATATTAAGTGCATAACCTAGTACTGACAAGGCATGAAAGCGCATAAAATATTTTGTTTGAATGAGAAATGTACATATATATGAAGAAAAAAAGGAAAAAATGAACAAATTACTGTTCTTTTTTTCCTTTTTCTTATTGTTCAGCTTCTGTCATAAGCATCGATGTGTTACCGCCTTTTTCAAGATGGCATTCGCCCCAAGTGCAAAGAGAATCAAGAATGGCTTCTAAAGACCAGCCGTAGTCAGTAAGAGAATATTCTACTTTTGGGGGTACTTGGTTGTATACCTTTCTTTGAATAACTCCGTCTTCTTCTAATTCACGTAATTGCTGAGTTAACATTTTCTGCGTAATACCAGGCATTAAACGTTTGAGTTCACTCGTTCTTTTTGTGCCTTTCTGTAAGTGGCAAAGGATTACGACTTTCCATTTTCCGCCGATAACCTCTAAAGTCGCTTCTACAGGAATATTGTATTTCTTCATATAAAAAATCTCCTTTGATGAATATGGATTTATACTTTTCAACGAAAGAAGCTAAATAATGTAAATGTTACTTTTTAGTGCCTATAGCACTTTAAAGTACGTACTTTTTATTATGTTGAATATGTTTCATAATAGCATACGTAAGAGGCAAATGAGTAGTACGGTACTAAAAAGTGCCTATGTTACTTTTTGGTGCCTATCGTACTTAAAAGTGCGTTCTTTCAAAAAGGAATGAAACCATTCATAATAGCATTTGTAGAGAGTAAATATATTTTTTAGAAGATAAAAGGGCCTTTTTATCACACTATTATGATTGGATTTCTTGTAATAAGGAGGAATTCAATTGAGTTCATATACAATATCATCTTCGGAGGTTCAGACGAATCGAAGAAGTATGTTTGCTTTGTTAGCATTAGCTATTAGTGCGTTTGGAATAGGAACGACCGAATTTATAAGTGTGGGTTTATTACCATCCATTTCGGAAGATTTACATGTTTCTGTCACAACAGCTGGTTTAACTGTTTCTTTATATGCGTTAGGGGTAGCGTTTGGCGCCCCAGTGTTAACGTCGTTAACAGCTAGTATGTCGCGAAAGACGTTATTAATGTGGATTATGATTATTTTCATTATTGGTAATGGAATTGCAGCTGTGGCGACAAGTTTCACTGTTTTACTTATCGCGAGAGTTGTATCTGCTTTCGCACACGGCGTTTTTATGTCGATCGGATCCACGATTGCAGCCGCACTTGTACCAGAGAATAAACGAGCTAGTGCAATTGCGTTTATGTTTACTGGTTTAACGGTTGCGACGATCACAGGTGTACCAATTGGAACGTTTATTGGTCAGCAATTTGGCTGGAGAGCTTCCTTTATGGTAATTGTTGTAATTGGAATTGTTGCTTTAATTGCAAATAGTATATTAGTCCCGTCTAATTTGAAAAAAGGTACGTCCGTATCATTTCGTGATCAGTTCAAATTGATTACGAACGGAAGGTTATTACTTGTTTTCATCATTACTGCATTAGGATACGGGGGAACATTTGTAACGTTTACGTATTTATCACCGCTATTACAAGAAGTAACCGGATTTAAAGCAAGTACCGTTACAATCATTTTGTTAGTGTACGGGATTGCAATTGCGATTGGGAATATGATCGGTGGTAAGTTATCAAATCGTAATCCAATTCGAGCATTATTTTATATGTTTTTCATTCAAGCGATTGTATTATTCGTGCTAACATTTACAGCACCATTTAAAGTAGTGGGGCTCATTACGATTATTTTTATGGGACTATTCGCATTTATGAATGTTCCTGGATTACAAGTATATGTCGTTATATTAGCTGAACGATTCGTGCCGAGTGCTGTCGATGTAGCATCAGCAATGAATATTGCAGCATTTAACGCTGGAATCGCTCTCGGTGCTTATTTAGGCGGTATTGTAACGAACTCGTTAGGGTTACTTCATACAGCTTGGGTAGGTGGCATTATGGTAGCAGGTGCTGTTATTTTAACGGCGTGGAGCATGGCATTAGAAAAAAGAGATCAAGTGAAATAAAAGGAGAGAAAATAAAATGAAAAACTTACAAAGTACAACAACATTGCATAACGGTGTAGAAATGCCTTGGTTCGGTTTAGGTGTATTTAAAGTAGAAGATGGACCGGAACTTGTAGAGGCTGTAAAATCGGCTATTAAAGCAGGATACCGCAGCATCGATACAGCTGCAATTTACGGAAATGAAAAAGCGGTAGGTGAAGGAATTCGCGCAGGTATAAAAGAAGCTGGAATTTCTCGCGAAGATTTATTTATTACTTCAAAAGTGTGGAATGCGGATCAAGGATATGAAACGACACTTGCTGCATATGAAGAGAGCTTAAAAAAATTAGAGCTAGATTATTTAGATTTATATCTTGTTCATTGGCCTGTAGAAGGAAAATATAAAGATACATGGAGAGCGTTAGAAACACTTTATAAAGAAAAACGCGTACGTGCAATTGGTGTAAGTAACTTCCAAATTCATCACTTACAAGATGTAATGAAAGATGCGGAAATTAAACCGATGATTAACCAAGTGGAATATCACCCGCGTTTAACACAAAAAGAATTACAAGCTTTCTGTAAAGAACAAGGTATTCAAATGGAAGCATGGTCACCACTTATGCAAGGTCAACTATTAGATAATGAAACATTACAAGAAATTGCTACTAAATATGATAAAACAACAGCGCAAGTCATTTTACGTTGGGATCTTCAAAATGGAGTAATCACAATTCCAAAATCAACGAAAGAACACCGTATTGTTGCAAACGCTGATGTGTTTAACTTTGAATTAACGAAAGAAGATATGGAAAAAATCGATGCGTTAAATGAAAATCACCGCGTTGGTCCAGATCCTGATAACTTCGATTTCTAAGATTAAGGTAAGAAAAAAGAGTGCGTAAAAGCACTCTTTTTTTGTGCATAAAAATAGTTTCTAAATAAATACTACTTAGTATTAAGTTTGTTATTAAGGGGCTGTAAATATGAATATAAAGCAATCGTTCAAACTTTTAGCTGTGTTTTTAAGTGTTTTATTTGTGTTATTCCCACTTCAAAAGGCATTCGCAGAAGTTATGGATCATACAAAGTATCAAATGGATTGGAGTTATAGTAAGTCTAAGAAGAAACCAATCCGAACAGAGCTTATTAAAACGGCAGATGGGAAAATTGCATTTTGTTTAAATGTAGATTTGAAATCTCCAAGCGGTCAAGATTTACCGGAAATGGGGAAAGTGGATATTAACGTATACCGTGTATTATTAAATGGATATCCACAAAAGAGCCCGCAAGAATTAGGTGTTTCTGATTGGAGAGATGCACATTACGCAACGCAGCTCGCGGTGTGGAATGCGTTGAAACAAATCGATATTAACGATTTAGATTTCCGTAATAAAAATGTAGAAAAAGTAACGAAAGATATCGTTGCAAAAGCAAACGCTAGTGAAGAATTACAAGAAATTACGATGAGTGTAACGCCTACAGAAGAACAACAAGCGGTATTAAAAGATGAGTTTTTTGAAACAGGTTTATACACAGTACAAACTAACGCGAAAAGTGGAACATATAAAGTACAGGCAACAGGTGCACCGCAGGGCGCGAAGTTTGTAAATGAAAAAGGCGAAGCAAAAACAGAATTTAATGTGGGAGAGAAATTCCGCATTTTAATTCCGAAACAAACACCAGCAGGTGGATTTAGCTTTAAAGTATCAGGCAATTTAACGAAACTACAAGGAATTGCGCATAAAGGGACACCGACGATTCAAAATGCAGTTGTATTATTAGAGCGTAGTGAAGAAAAAACAAGTCCAGAGTTATCGGTAAGTTGGAAAACAGCAAATGGTCATGATAATAATAAACCACATACTCCAAATGAACCACACAAACCGAATCAAAAGAGATAAAGAAAAAGCATTGGCATGTGCCGATGCTTTTTCTTTAAAATTACAGAACAAGGTTTTGAAAAAACAGAAGGTATACAAGAGGTAAGGTTTAAAAAAATAGAAAAGCTCGTAAAACAATATGTTTTACGAGCTTTTTTTATTACTCAGCTTCAGAAACAACTGTGAAGCGTTCATTTACATGTTTTGGATTTTCGATTTCATCAAGAGCTGCTACCGCGAAGTCTTCGTAACTTACGTAGCTATCCCCTTTTGAGTTAACAAGAAGGTTGTCTTTACCAGCTGTATAAGAGCCAGTACGTTTTCCTAATGCGAATAGTGCAGAAGGGCTGATGAATGTCCAAGTGATGTCATTTGTTTGTTGTAAGATTTCTAAGTTTTTACCTTGGTTTTGAGCAGTTGCAAGGTATTCGTTAGGGAACCCAGGTGTATCAAATACACGTGTTGTTTTTTCTTCATCTACGAATAAGCTACCAGCGCCGCCGACTACAAGTAATTTTGTATTTGGTGCACCTTTTACAGCTTCAATAAGTACGTTCCCTGCATCTACATGAAGATGTTCTTGTCCTGCTGGAGCGCCGAATGCATTTACAACTACATCAAATGCCCCTAGGTCGTTAGATGTAAGGGAGAATACATCTTTCTCTAAAACTTTTACATTTTCTTCTGTAATTTTTGCGGCATCTCTTACGATTGCGGTTACTTCATGTCCGCGATCTAATGCTTCTTTTAAAATACGACTTCCTGCTTTACCACTTGCTCCGATAATTCCGATTTTCATAATGAATCCCTCCAAAGTGTTTTATTAAAATGTATATCTGAAAAAGAATGAATGTATTGTAATTAGTTTTGTTACAACTTGATGTAACTATTATAGTTACAGATGTGTATTTTTGTCAATGGCGTTGTTTATGAAAATATTTTTTGTTTTAGTATGTGTATTTGTTGAAAGGGGGAGTCGTAGAATCTCTAATATTTGGAAGTCGAAAGTTGTCGAAATATGTTGATTTTTAAGTGTATTTTAAATATAATTCGTTTTATGAATAAAAGGAGGGGGTTAATTGTATGAATATTTTAGATCAATTCGTTTCATCAACGAATACAATTCTTTGGTCATATATTCTTATTGCAATGTTAATTGGGTTAGGGCTTTATTTTTCTATTAAATTAAAATTCGTACAAATTACTCATTTAGGGGAAATGGTTCGATTAATGAGTGATGGATTAACTGGTAAGACGCGTAAAAAGGGTAGTGTATCTTCTTTCCAAGCGTTCTGTATGAGTTCAGCAGCTCGTATTGGAATCGGTAACTTAGCTGGTGTAGCGCTAGCTATTTCTATGGGAGGACCTGGAGCTGTATTTTGGATGTGGGTTATTGCAATTATTGGAGCATCTTCAAGTTTCGTGGAAAGTACGCTTGCGCAAATTTATAAAATAAAAGATGGCAGTGGCTTCCGTGGTGGTCCTGCTTATTATATGGAAAAAGGTTTAAATAAACGTTGGATGGGGATTTGGTTCTCTATTCTAATCACAATTAGTTACGGTTTAATTTTTAACTCAGTACAAGCGAATACAGTTACATTAGCATTTAAAAATGCATTTGGTATTGAGCGTTATGTTGTCGGAATCGTATTAGCGGCACTGGTTGCGGTTATTATTTTTGGTGGCGTGAAAAGTATTGCACGTATGTCAGAAATGATTGTTCCACCAATGGCACTTCTTTATATTGCGGTAGCTATTTTCGTTGTTATTAAAAATTTCTATTTACTACCAGATGTATTTACAGAAATCTTTAAAGGTGCATTCGGTTTAGATTCAGCTGTAGGTGGAGGTATTGGTGCTGCGATGAAATATGGTATTCAGCGCGGATTATTTGCGAACGAAGCAGGTATGGGTAGTGCGCCAAATGCGGCGGCAACAGCTGACGTAACGCATCCAGCAAAACAAGGATTTATTCAAACAATCGGTGTTTTAGTAGATACATTTTTAGTATGTACGTCAACAGCGTTTATCGTATTATGTTCTGGTGCATATAAAGCAACGAATTTAGAAGGTATTGAATTAACACAAAATGCGTTAAGTTCACAAATTGGCCCGTGGGCAAGTAGCTTCTTAGCGATTATTATTTTCTTATTTGCTTTCAGTTCACTTCTAGGAAACTACTATTATGGTGAGACGAATATTGAATTCATTAAACAAAGTAAAACTTGGTTAACAATTTACCGTATTGCGGTAGTGGCAATGGTATTATTCGGTTCTGTTGCGACGCTTCAAATGGTATGGAATATGGCAGATTTATTTATGGGTCTAATGGTAATGACAAACTTAATTGCGATTACACTTCTTGGTCGATTTGCGTATGCTGCATTGGCAGACTATGTGAAACAAAAGAAACAAGGGAAAGATCCAGTTTTCAGTGCAGACTCTATTCCTGGTTTAACGAACACAGAGTGTTGGGATAAGCCAGTGGTAGCGGATAAAGAAAAAGCAGTGTAATAAAAAGGCGAGCATCGAGATGAATTCGATGCTCGTTTTTTGTTGTAATAAAAGATGTAAAAAGCGCTCGTGTCAGAAATCCTTACATAGTTGTGTTAAAAAACCTTACATTTTTGTCGAAAATTCTTGATTGCCACAAGTTTTTAGAATATAATTTTCTTATTGTTAGGAAGAGGGGGCAATACAATTATGGATTTTTTAACTAATATAATTGGGGATGTAAATAATGTTCTTTGGTCATATATCATTATTGCAATGTTAATTGGGTTAGGACTTTACTTTTCATTTCGTGTGAAATTTGTCCAAATTCGTTACTTCGGTGAAATGATTCGCTTACTTGGGGATGGGGCGAGTTCGAAGACAAGAAAAGCGCAAAAGGAGAAGAGCGGTGTATCATCGTTCCAAGCATTTTGTATGAGTACAGCTTCTCGTGTAGGTACTGGTAACTTAGCAGGGGTTGCTATTGCAATTTCTATGGGAGGACCTGGAGCTGTATTTTGGATGTGGTTAATCGCGGTAATTGGGGGTGCTTCTGCATTTGTAGAGAGCACGTTAGCGCAAATTTATAAAGTAAAAGATGGGAATACATTCCGTGGGGGACCAGCGTATTATATGGAGAAGGGTTTAAAGAAACGCTGGTTAGGTGTTGTGTTCTCTATTTTAATAACGGTTAGTTTCGGATTAATTTTTAATGCTGTGCAATCAAATACGGTAGCAGCAGCCTTTGATGAGGCATTTAAAACAGATGGTAGACTTGTTGGTGTTGTTATGGCTGGTTTACTTGCAATCATTATTTTCGGCGGAGTGAAGCGAATTGCTCGTGCAGTGGAAATGATCGTTCCGGTAATGGCAATTATTTATGTAGCAGTTGCATTATTTGTTGTTGTAACAAACATTACGGCAATTCCGTATGTATTTAAAGAAATTTTCTTACATGCTTTCGGAATTAAAGAAGTAGTTGGTGGGGGATTAGGAGCTGCGATTTTACTAGGAGTAAAACGTGGATTATTCTCAAATGAAGCTGGTATGGGTAGTGCGCCAAACGCAGCAGCGACTGCAAACGTAACACATCCAGTTAAACAAGGTTTCATTCAAACTTTAGGGGTATTTACAGATACATTATTAATTTGTAGTTGTACAGCATTCATCATTTTATTATCTGATGTACCTGGTGCAGCTGATTTAAATGGAATTCAATTAACGCAACAAGCGTTAAGTCAACACATTGGATCGTGGGCATCTATATTCGTAGCAGTTGCAATCTTCTTGTTTGCATTCAGTTCATTAGTAGGTAACTACTACTATGGTGAGACAAATATTGAATTCTTAAATGGAAGTAAAGTTTTATTAAATGCTTATCGAATTGCTGTACTTGGTATGGTTATGTTAGGGTCTGTCGCAACAATTCAAATTGTTTGGGACTTAGCAGATCTATTCATGGGTATTATGGCTGTTATTAATTTAGTAGCAATTGTATTCCTTTCTAAGTATGCTTTCGCGGCATTATCAGATTACGTAAAGCAAAAGAAACAAGGAAAAGATCCAGTCTTTTATGCGGAGTCTATTCCAGGATTGAACAATACAGAGTGCTGGGATAAGCCAGTAGCTGATAAAGAAAAAGCTGTATAATGAGGTGAGCATCAAGTGAAACTTGATGCTCATTTTTTTTATTACATAATAAAAAAGACGAACATTCATGAGCGTTTTATAATAAAATGTAATTTTTTTAGAAAAGGGAGGATATGAATTGGGATTTATGTTAGAATGGAAAATGCCTTTGGGACAAGAGGTTATATGAATTTTTATATCCAATTGAAGGTTTTAGAGGGGAAATGGAAAGTTCGGATTATTTCTTGTTTTGAATGGTCAGACGTTCAACGTTAATGAAGAGTTAAATGGAGGATTTTATTCATGAAGTTTGTTATGTTTCTTGTAGGATTACTCGTTGTGTTCGGACTCGGTTTTCTTATAAGTTCTGATCGAAAGAAGATTAAGTATAAACCAATCGCAATTATGCTTGTTATTCAGCTAGCGTTAACGTATTTCTTATTAAATACGCCAATTGGTTATATTTTAGTAAAAGGAATTTCAGATGGATTTGGAGCGCTTCTTGGATATGCGGAATCTGGAATCGTTTTCGTATTTGGTGGTCTTGTCAATAAAGGAGAAGTTTCATTCTTCTTAACAGCTTTATTACCAATCGTATTCTTTGCTGCTCTAATTGGAATTCTGCAACACTTTAAAATCTTACCGATATTTATTCGTGCTATTGGTACTTTGTTAAGCAAAGTAAATGGTCTAGGAAAACTAGAATCATATAACGCAGTAGCAGCTGCAATTGTTGGACAAGCAGAAGTATTTATTACAGTAAAAGATCAATTAAGTAAAATCCCAAAACACCGTTTATATACATTATGTGCATCTTCCATGTCGACAGTATCGATGTCAATCGTCGGTTCTTATATGAAAATGATCGAACCGAAATATGTAGTAACAGCACTTGTATTAAATTTATTTAGTGGTTTCATTATCATTCATATTATTAACCCGTACGATATTACAGAAGAAGAAGATACACTGCAGTTAGAAAATAAGAAGAAGCAATCATTCTTTGAAATGCTGAGCGAATATATTATGCTTGGTTTCACGATTGCAATTACGGTAGCAGCAATGTTACTTGGTTTCGTAGCATTAATTACAGCAATCAATAGCTTGTTTGATTCAATGTTCGGTATTACATTCCAAGCTATTTTAGGATACATTTTCTCACCATTAGCATTCGTAATGGGTATCCCGCAATCAGAGATGGTAACAGCGGGACAAATTATGGCAACGAAATTAGTATCAAACGAGTTCGTTGCGATGCTTGATCTAGGAAAAGTAGCTGGTGATTTATCAGCTCGTACAGTCGGTATTCTTTCTGTATTCCTTGTATCATTTGCGAACTTCTCATCTATCGGAATTATCGCAGGTGCAACGAAAGGTATCGATGAAAATCAATCAAATGTTGTATCATCATTCGGTCTACGCCTTGTATACGGAGCTACATTAGTAAGTATATTATCAGCGATTATCGTTGGTGTTATGTTATAAAAAGGGATGGTCCTAGCTCAAAGCTAGGGCTATTTTTTTATGGTAAATTTACATGAAAAAACCAATTAGTTAGGAATATATTAACATATGAAAATCTTTTAAAATTTATATTGCATTTCGATTAGATAACGCTTACAATTTGATTTGTAGGTGGTATCAATTTCAGACTTTCAAATATGGTAGGAGAGACGAGGCTACCTTTTATAAATTGCAATTTATGTAAACGCTTACTGATTTTAGATAACAGTTGAATAGTATTTAGGGGTTTTAAATTTTTTTAACAACAATGGTCAGACGTCATTCGTTAGATGACTAATAACTCGTGGGAGAAGTGGAGGATTCACATATGAAAATAGTAATGTTTCTAGTCGGTTTACTTGTAGTATTTGTACTAGGTTTCCTTATAAGTTCAGATCGTAAGAAAATTAAATATAAACCAATTGCACTTATGCTTGTCATTCAATTGGTACTTGCGTATTTCTTACTAAATACAAAAATCGGATTTGTATTAGTTAAAGGAATTGCAGATGGATTTGGCGCTATTTTAAAATTTGCGGAAGCTGGGGTTAATTTCGTATTTGGTGGTCTAGCAAACGATGGACAAGCACCATTCTTCTTAACAGTATTATTACCGATTATTTTCTTAGCGGTATTAATCGGGATCCTGCAACACATTAAAATTTTACCGATTATCATTCGTGCAGTCGGTTTCCTATTAAGTAAAGTTAACGGTTTAGGAAAACTAGAATCATATAATGCAGTAGCAGCTGCAATTGTTGGTCAAGGGGAAGTATTTATTACAGTAAAAGATCAACTAAGCAAATTACCGAAAAATCGTTTATACACACTTTGTGCATCATCAATGTCAACAGTATCGATGTCAATCGTCGGTTCTTATATGAAAATGATTGATCCAAAATATGTAGTAACAGCACTTGTATTAAACTTATTCAGTGGATTCATTATCGTTCATATTATTAATCCATATGACGTAAAAGAAGAAGACGATATTTTAGAATTACAAGAAGATAAGAAACAAACATTCTTTGAAATGTTAGGCGAATATATTATGCTTGGTTTCTCTATCGCTGTAACAGTAGCGGCGATGTTAATCGGTTTCGTAGCATTAATTACAGCAATTAACGGTGTATTCGATTCTATTTTCGGAATCACATTCCAAAGCATTTTAGGTTACGTTTTCTCACCATTAGCATTCATAATGGGTATTCCAACATCAGAGATGCTACAAGCAGGACAAATTATGGCAACAAAATTAGTAACGAACGAATTCGTTGCAATGCTTGATTTAGGTAAAGTAGCTGGTGAGTTATCAACTCGTACAGTAGGTATTTTATCAATCTTCCTTGTATCATTTGCGAACTTCTCATCTATCGGAATTATCGCAGGTGCAACGAAGAGTATTGATGGCAAACAAGCAAACGTTGTATCATCATTCGGATTAAAACTTGTATACGGTGCAACATTAGTAAGTATATTATCAGCGATTATCGTTGGGGTTATGCTTTAATAAAATTTAAAAAGTGTATGAAAAAGAGATGGGCAATCAATTGCCCATCTCTTTTATGTTTATACAGTCACTCTATTTTGTAGTTCGTTATATGCTAAGAAATTACTCATGGCATTTCTAAATCCAATTTTTATATATTCTTCTGTAAGGGATAGAGCTTGTTCTTCTGTTATCATGGTTTGGTTTTGATATCTAAAACCTCTAAATTGACTGTATACAATTTGTTTGACAGCAGGATAGTTAGGCATGAATGTTTTAGGGAAATTTTCCTCTAATAAATCTATTGGTAGAGTAGGGGTTTCTTGTAGGGATAAAACTTTCCCATGATTCATTTCTACGATCGTACTATACATACGTGAACCACGTAGCATACAAGCTTGTAGATAACTGAAAAATGTATGCTTTTCACCCTCTTGCAAAGCGTTTAAATTTGGAAATTGTTCTTTAAAAATATCAAAATAAATTTCTAAATATGCTTTTCCATTTTGTAAATAAAGAGGTGTATCTAAATCATTGATTTCTGTATCCATAATGCGATTCATATTTTGGATAAGAACAGCATTTTCATTTTCAAACACTTGTTGTTGCTTTTGCTGTTCCTGGTTTTTGGCGGCAGATTCTTTTGCGATTTTTCCAGAGCTTAAATTACGATCTAAAATTTTAAAGAATTTAGTGTTTTTGAAGGTACTAAAGGCATAATGGAAATGTTCACCTGCATGAATACCTTCAACATAAAACATAGGTATCTTTGCTTCTTGAGTACTTGCGATACTAATGGGACCAGAGTGGTGGATGGTTGTTCCATAAACACCAGTTCCATCAGCACGTGTTCCATAGCGTTCGACTGTATGTAGGTCTATGGAGTAAATTTCTTTTTTTCTTGTTATAAAAAAGAGAAAATGATCTGTTAAAGCTAAGTGGCCTCTGCCTTTTTGTTCATGATATCCGTCGGCAATACATTGAATAGATTCTACTTGATTTATGGATCTCATCTTTTCTTCTAAAACTTGAGTTGCTTTTTTCTTTCGTTGCATATCAATACCAAATCCGAGATATGCAAATGGAATAGAGAATAATAGACAAATAAATGCGAATTGAATTGCCCCCGATAATAAAGAAACTAGTAATACTAGCATGTGAATAATAAAGAACGCTGAAAAAAATCCGATTCTTAAATTTCTTGTAAGCCATACATTTCCCATACCGAACCCCCTATAGTATTTATAGTGTTATTATAAATAATACAAAAACAAATTCATACATTTTTTTGATATAATTTCCAGTTGATTATAAGGAGTCATTGAAATAAAAAATCACCTTAATACATTCATTAAGGTGATTGAAATACTACTCAGCTGGAGGCGTAAATGTACGTTTCTCTAATTCAGCATCTAGCATAAATAGTGCGTTTGAATCACTTGTAATACGTTTTAATTTTTGGATGATGCTATCAAATGAAGCTTCTTCTTCAACTTGCTCATCAACGAACCATTTTAAGAATGTAATTGTTGCGTGTTCACGCTCATCCCAAGCGATATCAGATAAGTTGTAAATACGTTTCGTTACTTCACGCTCGTGTTCAAGTGCGACTTCAAAAGCGTGTAATACAGATTCGTATTCGTTATTTGGATTATTAAAACCAGTAATAATAGCGCGCTCGCCCCGGTCATTAATATAGTTGTAAAGTTTCATTGCGTGGAAACGCTCTTCTTCAGCTTGTACAAGGAAAAAGTTAGCGAATCCATCGTAGCTCTCAGCTGTACAGTAAGCTGCCATTGCCATATAAGCATGAGCGGAATAAAATTCAAAGTTCATTTGATCGTTTAGTGCGTCGTGCAATTTTTTAGATAACATAAAATCCCCCTTATTATTGTGACAAGAATATTATATCATAATTGATAATATTCTCATTTGGATGCTTCGAACCTTTTCGAAAGCTTTGTGACGTGTGTGTCCATAATGTCTTGCAGGTCTAAATCATATTTTTGTGAAAGAATAACAAGATTAGATAGTACATCAC
Organism: Bacillus sp. NPDC094064; assembly: GCF_050279585.1. Taxonomy (NCBI): domain Bacteria; kingdom Bacillati; phylum Bacillota; class Bacilli; order Caryophanales; family Bacillaceae; genus Bacillus; species Bacillus sp. NPDC094064. Next base: position 123,675 of record NZ_JBNNUI010000005.1, on the reverse strand, counting down.
CAAGTTCTTCTTTTAGTTCTTGTTTTAGCTCTTCTTCTGTTTTCGCATCTTCATCTGGGCGATCACGGCCGATTTCAATAGCGCGAACAACGCGTGAAACTTCCCCAACTTCTTCAGTTAAGAAATTTAAGCGAATAAAGGCATTATACTGTGACCAGCTTCGTTTTTCGTAAAATTCCTCAACCCATCTTTGAAATGCGACGATATCCATTTCTTCCTCATCTCCTCAATATGTTGTACAATGTCAATTGTATCATAACAATATATAGTTTCGGGGTGTAGGAATGAGAAAGATTTGTGTGTTTGCAGGTTCAAATTTAGGGGAGAGACCAGAGTTTAAAGAGCAAGCAATTGAATTAGGAAAAATGTTTGTTGAGAACGACTATGAGCTCGTATACGGCGGTTCATGCGTTGGATTAATGGGAGAAGTAGCAAACGAAGTCCTTCGTTTAGGTGGACGCGTAACAGGTGTTATGCCGCGCGGTTTATTCCGAGGAGAAATTGTACATACAGGATTAACAGAACTAATTGAAGTAGAAACGATGCATGAGCGTAAAGCAAAAATGGCAGAGCTTGCGGATGCTTTCATTGCACTACCAGGCGGATATGGAACGTTTGAAGAACTATTTGAAGTTGTATGTTGGTCACAAATCGGTATACATAATAAGCCGGTTGGTTTATTAAACATTAAAGACTTTTACGGACCAATTCTGCAAATGGTTGAACGTGCAGCAGAAGAAGGCTTTATGAATCCATCAAATAAAGAGTTGATCGTTTCAGCAGAGACGGCAGATAAACTCATTCATGAAATCCAAAATTATGAGCGCCCTGTTTTAGGGACGAAGTGGAAACAGCTATCATAATACAATTTTATAGAGATTTTTTGAAACACATGTCATTTTACCTTGAAAAGGCATGTGTTTTTAATTTGGTTAAATATGTTAATGTTGAGATATAATGTTTTTGGAAAAGGAGAAATAGATGGGGGAGTTTGTATATTTACGTCCTGTTTTTAAAAGTATATTAGCAGCATCTGTTCTTGTTATGCTAATTGTTTCAACACAGAAGAAAGAGCTAATTAATGAATTTTCTCTTTGGTTTATTTCGATATTGTGTATCGGTGTTTCGGCAATCACACTCTTTATGTCTGGGTTTATTGTTGATGAGTATAATCTAGGTGGCGATGTGCAGTCTTTTAATATGTTTATTGCGATTGGTGTGATCAGTGGTCTAAATTTCATTATTTACTATAGACGGAAATAACAAGGAAGGCATTCCATATTACTTTGGAATGCCTTTATCATTTTGATTACTTTGTTTTTTATACAGGTACCAGCCACCCCAGCCGCCACCAATCGCTACAACAACGAGGAAAGCATAGTCTTTCACCGCGACATTTATATTGAAAATATTAGCTATAAGTAAGACAATCCCAACTGTTATTAACGCAAAAAATGCTCTAATTAAGTAGTCTTTCAACTGAACCACTCCCGTCATTTAAGTAGTAAATGATGAACTTGGAAAAGCTTTTTGGATCTAGTTACTAAAGGGTGTTTCCTATATTTTAACATAAATGAGATTGTAATATATTGATAAAAATAGGGGAGGAGAGTGCTAATATTGTCGTGATTTGTCGGTAAATCGATATTCTTTGTCGAATCGTTGATATATTGTGAGTTGTGATCGATATAATGAAAAAATCGTTGATATATTGCGAGTTATGATCGATATATTTGAAAAATCGTTAATATAATTTCATGTACCGTTACATGGGAACACCCAATAGAAAAAAGCGACTCTGAACGAGCCGCTTCCGCTTTTAGTGATATCTAGCTCCAGCGGCTAGAACAGTCGGTTGTTTCACTCCTTCATTCGAGGCAAAAAGCGCCTCGTAATCAGGAGTTCCAACAACCTCCTGTTCTGAACGAGCCGCTTCCGCTTTTAGTGATATCTAGCTCCAGCGGCTAGAACAGTCGGTTGTTTCACTCCTTCATTCGAGGCAAAAAGCGCCTCGTAA